>CAVROP010000016.1:0-36349 GCA_963722675.1 uncultured Acidobacteriota bacterium | reverse complement strand
GGCTGGTGATGGGACGGGAGGCATCGGCCGCATCGCTAAAACCGGACCGGCCTTGGTGTTCGGCCTGCTCCAGCAGTTACAAGCCTTGGGCCTTGACGTGCCCAGTGTCCTGTCGCAGTTGGGCATATCGCACGAGGCGACGGGCAGGCATGAAGCGCCTAAAGAACATCAAAGCGCTGAGCCCAAGGCCCTCGCGCAGGAAGTTCACGAGACCGCCGTGCACAACAAGAGTTAGAGGCGCGTGCTGTAGGGGCACCCCTTGTGGGCGCCCGCGGGCGGCCACAAGCGCCGCCCCTACCGGGGGTAGCCATGCCTTCTTATCAGGTCGAATCCAAACTCCAGAGCGACGCTCCTCGCGCCTTGGTGGTGCACTGCGGTGACCATCGGTTTCAAGCGGCCTTCCAAGAGTTCTTGAATCGCGACCTGGGGCTGGATGGCAACTACGACTTGTTCGTCGTTCCTGGCGGTCCCCAAAGTTTGACCCTCGTCGAGTACCTGCCCAAGTTCTCCTGGGCAAGCTGGAGGTGGTTCCGCTTCTTCGTCGATAACCATGAAATCGACCGGCTCATCCTCATCCAGCATGAGGACTGCGCCTGGTACAAGAGCCTGCCAGTGCATCTTCACACTTCCTCTGAGCCACGCGAGCGTCAGGAAGAAGACTTGCGCAAAGTGGGTAAGATGCTTCGAAAGGACTTCCCTCAGCTCAAGCTCGAATTGTATTTTGCGGCGTGGGACGGAAAAGACAGGGGAAGATCGAATTCATTCCGCTTGCTGTGTGACTCGCCCAAAGGCACCGTAACACTTGCACTGTTGTGCACACGCGGGCTTTGTCGGCAAGCCAGGCGCTATGGCGTGCCCCTGGCGCCGTTTTCAGATTCTCCTCACGGAATCAAGCCTTCTTCCCATTTTTCGACCGCGGGCGAAATCTTGCCTTCGAGAAGTCCGGCGAACGAATTCAGCGCCGTTCGCGCGTCTCCAATTGGGTAATAGAAGGCTTCCCAGTTGTCGCTGTCCTCGCCGTCGTGGTTCGGGATCACATAATCGAAATGCCAGGCCTCCTTGAGTTCGCCATATGCGCTGGAGGCGCGTTTCTCAATGTTCTCGAGGTCCTTGGCCGAAAGTTCGAGTTTCTGCCGACGCGTACGCCGGAGCAGTTTGCGCCGCATGATGTCAGTGACCAATTCCGGAAGGGAAACATTGCGCGCTGTGTCCCTGAGATAGACGATCTCGTCCTTCGATAAAGGCGAAAGAAAGATGGCCAGCCGATCAATACCTGCCAACTTGGGATGAGTCTGGAGGACTCGGCTGACGTAGGGATTCCCTTCGAAGAATGCGCAGTTCTCTGCCAGAAGATCGCGCAACTCTTCCACATCCAAAGCTTGCAGATCCCCTCTCACGTCCAACACGGCATGCCGGGTTTGCGCCCGCAGCGCCTCAATCTGACTCCGAGTGCGGAAGTGATAGTCAACCCCGTCGACTTCGCCAGGTCGAGGGGAGCGACTGTTGTAAAGAACCAGCTTCCGCAAGGCTTGGCGCAACTCGGGATAGAATCTAGCCAGGGCCTTCTCCAGTGGACTCTTGCCGACACAGGATGGTCCGGACAGGATCACCAGCCTGCGGGAAAGTTCATTCCTCATTGGCTGCCACCCCCTCCACACGTGAACACCAGAGTGGACAGTATAATACTGCTGGAATTGCTTTTTGGCCTTTATTTATGCGGTTGTGGTAAACGTTGGGGGGAGTTACTGCGGCACAAGGCAAACATCTGGATCTCCCTTACTTTCTCGGGAGGCGGCGGGAATCCAGGATCCCCGCTTCCGGTTTTTTGAAAGGGCAGATATGCACCGCTGGCGCATGGCCAAGGAGTGGGCGCATAATAAAAAGCCATGTTACGGACAACGACACTTTGCATGTTGATGATCGCGTTTGCCGCGACCGTACCCACGAGAACTCCATCAACCCTCGCCAATGCGGGTTTGCATGCCGATGCGACGCAGGGCTCGAAGCTGATTGCCCTGACCTTCGATGACGGTCCTAAACCGTATGTGCTGATGGGTACGCACACAGGGAAGGGAGTTTCCTCGCCAAGCTTGCTCAGTTTACTCGACAAGCAAAATGTAAAGGCGACGTTCTTCGTGATGGGTTGGAGACTTTCGAAAAACGCCGACGCGAAGTGCCGCCAGGACGATGGCGGGGTTTGCCGCGAGGCTGCGGAGGAAGAGCACCGGCGCGGCCACGAGATCGAGAACCACACTTTCGGCCACGGCGACTTCCGCCTCATGGTGAAACGATACGGAGAAGAATGGGTACTGAACGATATCGACCGGGCCTCAACAATCATCCTGAGCATTACCGGCGTCAAACCCATTTATCTGCGGCCGCCGGACTGGACCATCTGGCCGGAGCTCCAGAAAAAGATCGAAGCGCGCGGCTACCACGTCATGACGAGGTCCAGAGACGTGCCGCCGGCGCTGCGCGACGTTGACTCCGAGGATTACTTCTGCGCGGGCCGCAGCCTGGCCAAGTGCCCCAAGCCTTCAGACTATGACTACGTGCTGCGCAACATCGCCCAGCGTGAGCGACAGGGTGTTGAACAGCACATTCTGGTATTTCATGAGCTGCCGCAATCGGTCGAGCTACTTTCCCGGCTGATCCCTGACTCAAGGCGCGCGGTTACAGGTTTGTGCCTCTGCGGACGTATATGGGAGAGGTTAATCACTCGCTCGAGGCCATCTGTAGCTGCGCGGAGCGAAGCATCTGCATCATCTCCGTGAAAATAGGCAAATGCAGATCCTTCGCTCCGCTCAGGATGACAGGTCGGGGAGACTTTTTCGCAGCCTACGAGGAGACCTTCAACACCGCGGCCCCGCGGATGGCGTCGTTCTTAAGCGAATTCAGCGCGCGATTGGCGTCGCGGAGCGGGAAGATCTCGGTCTCTGTGTGGATGGGGATTTCAGCGGCGAGGCGGAGAAAGTCCTCGCCATCCTGGCGGGTGTTATTGGCGACGCTGCGCAGCACCCGCTCGTGGTAAAGCAAGTTGTAATCGAGTGGAGGGATGGGGCTCATATGGATGCCGCCCAGCGCCACGGTGCCGCCTTTCTTCAAGGCCTTAAGGGCTGCCGGCACGATTTCTCCCGCAGGAGCAAAGACAATGGCGGCATCGAGTTTTGCGGGCGGCTCGTCCACCGTCCCGCCCGCCCACACGGCGCCCATCTCGAGCGCCAACTTCTGGTGACGCGCGTCGCGGGTCATGGCGTAGACTGAAACGTTCCAATGGCGCGCCACCTGGATCGCCAAGTGCGCCGCCGCCCCAAAACCGTATAATCCCAGCTTGCCACCCGCTTCAATACCCGAAAGGCGCAGGGAGCGAAAACCGATGATGCCTGCGCATAAGAGCGGGGCGGCATGCAGGTCCGTCAAGCTTTCGGGGAGTGGGTAAACAAAGCCCTCCGGCGCCAGCGTATACTCTGCATAACCCCCGTCCACCATATATCCCGTAAAAGTGGGATTGTCGCAAAGGTTCTCTTTTCCTGCACGGCAATAGTCGCACGCCCCATCGGTTCGATGAAGCCACGGGATTCCAACCCGATCACCGATACGGAAACGGTTGGCCCCTGCGCCCAGCTTCTCAATGCGCCCCACCACCTGGTGCCCTGGGATCACAGGTGATTTGCGCGGCCGCAGTTCTCCTTCGACGACATGTAAGTCTGTGCGGCAGACTCCGCAGGCGTTAACCCGTACCAGAACCTGGTCGCCCTGCGGCACTGGATCGGGCAGGTCGGTGAATTCGAGTGGATTCGTCTCGACCCGCGCGGGGGAATGGAGCAAACATGCCTTCATGCAAGCCTCCGCAAAAAGGGTGAAGTGTAAAGGGTAAAGGCTGAAGGGTGAAGGGCAATAGCCTGAAGGCTTTCCTTCTTCCACCATTTTCGAAGTGATGTCCGGAAGCTCTCAGCCTTTAGCCTTTACACTTTAGCCTTTACACTTTAGCCCTTGCGCCCTTGCCGTATTCTAGCCCCGCCTGATACATGGCCACAACGTTCTCCGGCGGCACCTCGGGCTGGAGGTTATGGACAGCGCAGAGGACGTATCCGCCATTCCCGTGCAAGTCGTCGATGCGCCGCTTCACCTCTTCCCGCACTTCTTCCGGTGTGCCTCTGGGCAGCACTCGATGTGTGTCGATTGCTCCCCAAAATGCCAACTCGCTTCCATACTCGCGCTTGAGCCGGCTGGTGGCCATGTCGGCGGCCGAAACCTGGACCGGGTTCAAAACATCGACGCCGACTTCGATCAGGTCGCGGACCAGGGTGTAAACCGATCCGCAGGAATGAAAGAGAAGCAGCTTGCCGTGGCGGTGGATGGTGTCCGCCAGTGCTTTGTGCCGGGGCTTGATCTTCTTCCGATACAAGTCCGGTCGAACCAGGGTGGCGTTCTGGGTGGCGATGTCGTCGCCAAACGTGACCAGGTCGACGTACGGGCCAGCTTCTTCCAAGGCGCGGTTGGCGATTTGAATCAAAACATCGACAACCCTGTCCATCAGCGCTTCGGCGAAGACGGGGCGAAGCAGAAGGTCCTCGAGCCACGTGCCGTAGCCGCGAAGATATTGGCACTGGTGCACGGGGCCGTTGCTGAGGTTTAAGACGACAGCGTAGTCAGTCTCCTCGTGGAGCTTTCGGGCGCGCTCGCCAAGCCCCTGGAAGCGCCCGGGGTCCAAAGGCTCGGGCCAATTATGCTTCTCGAGGTCTTGCGGTGCGGGGTCCGTCAGACTGTAGAAAGGACCGTCAGAGTTGATGAAATGGCTGACCCCATGCCTCGTCCAGAGGACTCCCCACTCGTCCAGGAACATATCCTCGGAAAGCTTGCGGTCTGGCCGGCTGAGGGGACTCCCCAACAGAACAGGACGCGCGTCAACGTCAAAGTGACGCAGGATGGCCTCGTCAGGGATCACGGTTGTGGAGCGGAAGGACCACAGGACGGGTGGAGATTCAACAGCCAGGCCAAGATACGCCCGTAATCGCTCGTAGGCTTTGACGGTTATCGTGGTGGCTCCGGTCGAGCCCAAATCGAGCGGAACTCGATCGGGTTCGGCGTGTTTCAAGGCGGATAAGATCCTGTCCCGGTGGGTCATCGTTGAATTCCTCTGATTGTCGATTTGCGATTGCCGATTGCCGATTGACACAGAACCAATCTGCCGAGCCGCTTCTTCACTCGTCGTCCAATGGACGCTGCTGTTTATCGAGGGCACGAGAATCTCGGCAGTCGCTTCGACCCACTAGGCCAACAGTTTTCCTACATGGCGCAGAAGCGGAGCCGACTGCCGCAATCGGAAATCGGCAATCATCTAGACCAGTTGCGCCTCTTTCATCCAGCCCTTCAAGGTTCCGAGGTCCTTCCGGATGGCCGCCAAGACTGTGGACTTTGGCAAGGTCAGCGTTTTGTCGCCGTTTTCGGCGCCCCCCAGTGGATACTCGGAGTGCAACTGCACGGGACCGGAGAAGTTGGCTTCCTTTAACATCGCCAAAAACGCTGGGAAGTTTACCATGCCTTCCCCAAGCGGACACCAAAGTGGTTCCCAGTCGCCTTTGGCATTCTTGCCCCACTTGAAATCTTTCATGGCTGTCCCCCGAATGAATGGGGCCATCAACCGTGTGCTATCGATCCAGCCGCCCAGCCCTCCTTCGACGGTGGCATGGCCAATGTCGAAGTTCGAGCTGACCCAGCGCGCGTCAAAGTCCTTCAACAGTATCCAGAGGTCCCACACCGAGGCGCCGACCAAGGGGCCGGAATGATTGTGGTACATGGCGCAGACATTGAACTTCTGGTTTAATTCCGCCAAGTCTCGAACGCGCTGTTTCAATTCGGCAAGCCGTCCGGGCACATCGATGAGCAGTCGGGAGGGCTTTCTGAGACTCGCATGGAAATTCGACAAATCGGGAAGTCGCACCGTATCCGACCACGAAAACCAGCCCCAGCGATAGCGCGGAATCCCTACCTCGCCGGCCGCGCGAAGAATGTCTTCCGCATGGGGAGAATGAATGTCCTCGATTCCCGCCGTAATCATCGGAATATCCAAGCCTGCCTTCCTGACGATGGCGGCGACTTTGGGCAGATCTTCTTTTACGCGCTCAGGCAGGACATGTCCACCTTCTCGCACCGTCAAGTCGATCCCATCAAATCCCAATTCTGCCGCGGTCTCCGCCATCTGTTCCCACCCGAGCCATTGCAGATGTTTTGAGAAATAACAGGTCTGGACTCGCGGTTTTTCTGCTGGAGAGGCGGCCGGCTCGAGTTTGGGAAAGCTCGCGATCGCTCCAGCGCCGGCCAAATTCCTGAGAAAAGTTCTACGCGATGAACCGGTGTTGTCATGATCAGACATAGGACCTCGATGAGTGGTCTCGACTCGAAGAGGCGGTGGCTGACGCTGCCCCGCTTTCACGCTGCGAGCCAAAAAGGTGGCTACACATTCTCGGGCACTACCCACGGGGCACGATACGACCGCTTCAAAAGGTGATTCGCTTCCGGGTCATTCATGAAAGTTTCCGTGGAGGCGTCGAATTCCAGCTTACGGTTACCCAACCGATAGGAGATGTTTGCCATGTGACAGATGGCGGCGGAAATGTGGCCGTGCTCGATGTCGGCGTTAGGGCGCTGGCGGCTGCGGATGCAACTGACGAAGTTCTCCACATGAGCTGCCTGCATCTCGGAGTGGCGCTGTTTGTCTGTCGCAACTTGGCGGCGGCTCTCGTCAAAGAGTTGCCATCCTCCTCCCTGTCGTCCCAGAATCATCATGCCGTTGTCTCCGTAGATTTCGATTCTGGTGGCGTTGAAGGGGTACCAATCGGGGAACTGGTTCATATTCTCCCTGACGCTGTCGGGAGTTTTCTGCATGTAAGCTGTCCACACCGTCTGTTCGAAGACCAGCGTCAGGCTGTCGTACTCGTACGTTGCAATGGTCGTATCGGGGGTTTCCGCCAGGTCGGTAAAATGAAGCTTCCCGCCGGTATGATGAGCAGACTTCGGATAAGTGATCCCGAGGACTCTGCGGGCCAAGTCGAGCTGGTGAACGCCGTCGTCCGTCATCATGCCGCCATTGAAGTCCCAGAAAACCCTTTGGAAGTATTTGGGATTATAAGGGCGCATCGGGCCGGGACCCAGCCACATATTCCAATCTAATTCCGGCGGCGGGGTGCTGTCCGGGCTGTCCACTGGCGTCCGGTTCAGCATGTTGTAGACGCGGACGAGATGAACGCGCCCCATTTTGCCGGCTTGGATCAAGTCGCGCGCGCTCCCGCCGTACGTGCTGCTGCGATTCTGCATGCCCACCTGCACCACGCGGTTGTACTTACGCGCCGCCTCCACCATCTTCCGGCCTTCCCAGATGTTATGAGAGGCGGGCTTTTCCACGTAGATATCCTTGCCCGCTTGACATGCCATGACTGTGGCCAGCCCATGCCAATGGTCCGGCGTCGCACAGACCATAGCATCCACATTCTTGTCGTCGAGGATGCGCCGGAAGTCGCCGATCGTCTGCGGCGCCTTCCCTTTCTTGTCCTCGACCACCTTCACGGCCTCGCGAAATTTCCGGCTGTCCACATCGCAGATGTAGGCGATTTCAACATCCGGCCTCGAGGCGAATTCTGTCGTCAAGAATGTCCCGCGGCCGCCCACTCCCATTACCCCTACCACCACTTTCTCGCTCGCGGCAACGGCTTTCGGTGCAGCGCCCAGCCCGTACACCCCTGCGGCGACACCAAATCCACCCTGGATGCTGCGTTCCAAGAACCGCCTCCTGCTTACTCCCATGGCCTGCCTCCCTCTCCCTTTTGGGATTCCCTGACCAAAGCAATATACACCTAACGGGCAGGGAAGAGGGAACAGGGAAGAGCGAAGCCCTCTGCTAGGCTGAGTAAAGCTCTTTCAAGTCGAGGGAGAAATCCGGGACCGTATCGATTACGAGAGGCTGGTGTTCTTCGAAATACAGTAGCGGACGGTCAGGATGGACCAATTCCACCAGGCGCTTCTCGAGGTCGAACCAGACTTGAACCACGCCGCTCTGCTGGTAGTCCTTCCTCTTGCGTTGGATTTGGCTGGGAGAATCGGAGGGCGAGTGAATCTCGAAGGCCACGTCCGGTGCGAAATCGGCTTTGGTGGGCATCGTTCCACCTGGGAAGCGCGCTCTTCGAACCAGCGACGCATCCGGCATGCGCCAGTTTCCAGAAGACATGCTGAAAACGCAGTTGGACGGGAAGCACATCCATTCCTTATGTTCCCGGCAGAACCGAACAAGGTGCGCGATTAACAATGCCAGAAATTGCTCGTGCCTAAAGTTCACCGGTGACATGAATTCGACCTCGCCATCAACCCACTCCCACCTCTGCCATTCTTCGCCGGCGGCGAGGAATTCTTCCCAAGTGATGGTGGTCTTAGTGGCCATGGTTGTCCCCAGTGGTCATTCTACCACAGGCCTAGAGCTTCGCAGTCTCAACGGTAAACGCATTCCTTAGCCGCGTCGGCCATGGCCTGAAGGTGTTCGACCGGAGTATCGAAGAAGTGGTCGCTGACCGAGCAGATATAGCCTCCGTCCGGGCCGACCTTTTCGAAGAGGGTATGCACGGTCTGGCGGATTTTTTCAGGTGGACCGGCGGTGAGGACGTTGAACTGGTCGAGTCCGCCAATCAGAGCGAGGCGATCGCCGACTTTCCGCTTGAGTTCCCAGGGTTCCTGGTTCCCACCGATGCTGGGAGGCGCCAGCGTCTCAGAAGCGTCCGCCCCATTAGTGATAATCAGTTCCTCGATTCCCTTCGTCCCGCCGCAGGTGTGGTAAACCACCTTGAATCCCAGGCCGTGCAGAGCGTCGTGCATCTTGCGGTCGTAGGGAGTGCAGAATTCCTTGTGCAGTGCAGGAGAGATGACCGTGGACGAGCCCGCTCCGCCGCCGGTTTCGACAAGATCGAACCTGGCTCCCTTCATCGATTCGATGAATCGCAGTTTCTTTTTAAGGAGAATCGTCAGGAAACGATGAACCCAGTCCGGCTTGTCAACGCAGCGCAGGATGAGCTCGGTCACGTCCATCAGGCAGCAGGCGTGTTGCCAGCAGCCGCCTTGGTCTCCCCAGACAAATCCACGCAGGATGCCGTCGTCGCCGATTTTGTCGTAAAGGGCGCGCACCGGCGAGAGATCGAGCTTGCCCACCGGCAGATACTTGTCGATGAGCTCAATGTCCTCGTCGCGTTTGACCATGTATTCCGTAATCCACGTGGTCTTGCGATCTCCACGGGTCTTGTAGGTCAGCAGCCCCTTGGGTGTTTGGATGGCATGATAGGCCACTCGATGGTCAGGATCGCTGTCGATGACGGTGACCTCATCCTGCCATTCCGGAGTGGAGAACTTGTTGAAATCGTAATCCACCAGCGCCGTTTGACCAACGTCGCCGAAGTACTGAATCTGAGCGTCCATGCCGAACTTCTGAAAGGCTTCCAGCGCCGAAATGCCATTCAAGTAGCACTTGAGGTGATAATCCTGCCATTGGTGGACCGAAATCGGCAGCCGGTCCGGCTTGCCCTTCTCAAGCGCTTTCAACAGCCTTTCCTTTGGAACCATAAGAGCCTCCGGAGTGCTTCCCTCCCATAGCGAGTCCAAATAGTATATCCTGGTTCGCCGCAGACATCGCCCCTGTCTGCGGTCAGGTTCTAGGAAGGAGCGGGCGACAAGATGCCGAAGCCGGAGGGTTGTATGTTTCGTTCATTCATCGCAATCATGGCTCTGAGTTGTTGCATTTCCGCGGGAGTGGCGCAGGGAAAGGGTTCCGCGGAGTTGAGTGCTTGGTATGTCGACTCGTTGGTCAAGGTCTTCCCGGACGATGCGCACGGGGCGCACGCTCTGCGCGCGCCGGAATTCACCGGGGCGCGGGACCAGCATCTGAGCGTGCAACTTGCCATTCGCTCCAGCCGCCCGCTCCCGGCTCTTACGGCGGAAGTGAAGCCGCTCGAGGGCGGCGCCGGGCGCAGCATAGCGAGTATTGAAGTCCATCACGTCGCTTACGTGGTGGTGGGCTCGCACCCGCCGGACTCCCCGCCGGATGAACTGGTCGGAACGGCGCCAGGGTGGTATCCCGATCCGCTGGAGGATTTTCCCTTTGATCTCGCGGCTCGCCGTACCACGCCGATCTGGGTGACCATTGCCATTCCGCCGGACGCTGCGCCGGGAGTCTACGAAGGCTCGATCGCGCTGCGTTCGGGTGAGCGCTTGCTGGCGCGCAGGCCTTTTCGTCTTCGCGTCATGAGCGCCTCGGTGCCTGCGGAGATGTCTCTCAAGGTCACCAACTGGTTCACCTTGGACGACAAGACCACGCAACAGTTCTTCGGCGTGGCCGCCTATTCGCCGCAGTGGTGGACGCTGGTTTCCAATGTGGCCCACGTGTTGGCAGCGCATCGCCAAAACGTGATCATCACACCGCTTCTCACGCTCATCCAGCTTCGCCTCGAAGGCGGTAATCTCCAGTATGACTTCACCAACTTCGACCGATGGGTCGAGACGTTCCAGCAGGCGGGAGCAATCGGGTACATCGAGGGCAGCCACCTGCTGGACCGCGCCGGCAGCTATGACGCGTCGCTGGTCGTCTCGACCTTCCAAGTCGTCGACGGCAAACCCCAGAGAGTTTCCCTTCCGCCTGATGACCCGCGCGTCGAGCCTGCCGTTTCCGCCTTCCTCGCCGCCCTCGGAACACATCTCAAGGAAAAAGGCTGGGACACCCGTTATTTTCAGCACGTCCTCGACGAGCCGCACGGGAATGAGCCTCCCTATTACGGCCGTTTCGCCGACCTCGTTCACCACACAATGCCGGGAATTCCGACACTCGATGCCATCGACGCGGAGAATCTGCCGGAGGTCCTACAGAAGAATTGCGACGTTTGGGTTCCGCAACTGGGGCGGTTCGACGACCAGATGCCGCTGCTCAAGCAGCGCATGGGCGACGGCCACGCCGTCTGGTTCTACACCTGTCTCTATCCTCAGAAGCGGTACCTCAACCGCCTGATGGACTTGCCCTTGATCAAAGTCAAGGCTTCTCCAGTGGCTCGATTTCCGCTACGGCTTCACGGGGTTTCTGCATTGGGGCGGGGATTACTGGACTCCGAAGCCCCTGCTCGACACCCAACCGGTGATCGACGACAATGCGGAACTGCTGCCTTCGGGCGATGCCTTCATCGTCTATCCGGACCGCGAGCACCTCACCGTTCGAAGTTCGATTCGATTCGAAGCTATGCGCGAGAGCATCGAAGACTATGAAATGCTGCGCGCGCTCGCGGCGCGTGATCGTGACGCTGCCGACCGGATTTGCGCGAGCGCGGTTTCGTCTTTCACGGATTACGTTCGCGATCCCGCCGCTTTTCGCCGCATCGAGCAGAGACTGATGGAAGCGTTAAGCAGGGAATAGCGAAGAATGCTCGTAGGGCTGAAGACGAATGGATAAGATGAAGGCGAACGCCGGAATCCCGGGAGGATCTATGCTCGGATCTGAAAAGCTCGTGGCTTTTGTGGCTGCGCGCGACCTGCCCCGCGCCAGAGAGTTCTATCGCGACACGCTGGGTCTGCGTTTGGTGAGCGAGGACCAGTTTGCGCTTGTCTTCGATGGCGGCGGGACGATGTTGCGAGTCACCCGCGTTCCTGAACCCGTCTCAGCCGCATACACGGTGCTCGGCTGGCACGTCCGGGATATCGCTTCTACGGCAAAACGGCTTCAAGAGGCGAACGTGGCCTTGGAACGCTATCCGGGAATGCCGCAAGACGGCCTCGGTATCTGGACCTCCCCAAGCGGCGCTCAAGTGGCGTGGTTCAAAGACCCGGACGGAAACACGCTGAGCATCACGCAGTATTGAGCGGGGAAGCAGTGAGCCTTGGCGTTTCAGGGACATAGTGTCCGTGTCGAGATGGCTGGGACAAACTGTCGTGCCCGAGATTGCACCCAACCTCCAAACTGGCCGCAGGCGCAACCCGTCATCCTTTGTTTTCATAGACATTCTCGCTTTGTTCCGGCGAGAATCACACGGTTTCACGCCAAGGCACGAAGTACGCAAAATCGCAGAGTCCCACCACCCCCTACCTCCTCATATGAGGAGTGGAGCCGGAGATTCCTCTGCTTGGATAAGGAGGGGCCAGGGGTGGTCGATTTCCAAGCCGTTCCTTTGTTTTCATAGACATTCTCGCTTTGTTCCCCGAATTGCGGACGCCGCCATCTCCGTTTGGTAACCAGCGCAGGGGCGGTTCGCGAACCGCCCCTACCTGCCCTGGCGGAGGAATCTTCGAACACCGCTCCTTTGTTTTCATAGACATTCTCGCTTTGTTCCGGCGATTTTGATGAATGCAGACTAGAGAATGCCTGCTTTTGCCGGCATTGGGGCGTCAGGATGTCCGGCGAGGGGAGGGGTGGTCCCAACACTGCAAGTTGCAGTGCCACAGTACTGCCTGCGCACCTGCCAGGGCAAGGTTTGATCCGCAACTCCACGGCAAAACTCTAGCCTACTGGAATGCGTTTGTCAAGAGACAGAAAGTCCGTGTTTGGTTCGAGCCTGTGGTGACGTGCGCCTGAGCTGGAAGAGCAAGTACAGGCATGCGGCGAACAAAAACGGAGAGGGGTAGAAGCCGGGCATAGGTCGAGGGAAACGGAACGAATTCATAGTGCGGCCGAAGATCGTTCCCAGAGTGTGACCCATGCCGTTGGCGATCATCAGGAATGCGAATAAATAAGCAATTGGCCGCATCCAGCGGGCTCCCTGCGCGACGAAAAAGGACAGAGCGAGAAGCAGAGCGATGGCAGCGATCAGTCCTCCGAGCCACAGGTCGAATCTGAAGATCGGCAACGGCAGCCAGGGCAGGCGCGCGCGCATGGCCATCACTGTGGGATTGTAAACCGAGAGGAAGCCGGTCACGGCCTCGTCGGTGACGTGCAGTGCCAGCGCGAGGCAAAGCGCGATCCAGGCGTTGAGCAGATGGTCCCTCTGAGGTGGCCTCGGACCTGGTGTGTTTAGGGCAGTTTCTACTTTCAGCACCATTTCCCCCGGGGCCCGACATGATGGGAGATGTTCGGCCGTCTCGAACCAGTTTCACGCAAAGCCGCAAAGGGCGCAAAGGTCGCAAAGACAACTAACCACTGGCCACAAGCCACTGCTTTATTCATACCGCAGCGCCTCGATGGGATCGACCTTGGTGGCCCGGCGGGCGGGGAAGTACGAGGCGAGGACGGCCACGGCGGTCAACAACAAGGACAAAGCCACAAAGGTGAGGGGGTCTCTGGGCCGGACGCCGTACAGCAGGCTCGAGAGCAGCCGGGTGAGCGCGAGTGCGGCAAGAATCCCTACGCCCACACCGATCGAGGTGAGAAACAGACCTTCTCCGACCACCATCTTCAATATATTTGCGCGACTGGCGCCCAAGGCCGCGCGGATCACTATCTCCCCTTGCCGCGTGGTGCCGCGGGCGAGGAGCATGCTGGTCATATTCGCGCAAACAATCAGCAGCACAAAGATCACTGCGGCCAGCAAGGCCAAGATAGCCAGGCGGTAGTTGCTGCCGATTTGCCGGGCTTGGAAGGGCTTGACGATGGAACTCCAACCCGCCTTCGTCTTGGGGTACTCGAGGGCGAGCCGGCGTGTAACCACGTCCAACGCGGCTTGAGCCTGTTTCAAGTTACTGCCTGTGCTCAAACGCGCGATGACGCTGACAGTGTGATGCTCGTGATCGACCTTTTCGGCGGCGGTGAACGTCAAGGGAACCCAGATCTGGATGTGGGGATCCGGAAACTCGAAATCAGCCGGGGCGACGCCGACCACCGTGTACGGTTTGGTGTCGAAGGTCAAGGTTTTGCCGAGGATCTTGGGGTCCGCCGCGAAATGGCTGCGCCAATAGGCAGGGCTCAGAACTACGGCTTGGGTCTCATTCTCCGCAAAAGTGCGTCCCAGGACCGCGTTGACACCGAGCAGGTGAAAAACATTGCCGGACACCGGCGCGGTCCACACCTCGTCCGGCTCGCCAGGCCCGGTGAGAACGCGGAAATCCCATTGCTTATACGCAGCCAGGCTCTCAAACGCTTGCGGTAATGACTGCCAATCATTGAAGTCTCCTCCGGAAACCCACAGCTCTTCTCCTTGGGGGTTTTTGCTGCTGATCTCGACGAGTTGAGAGGGATTCCGGTAGGGCGTGCCGTGCAAGAGCACAGCATGCACCACGCTGAACACGACGGTTGTGGCTCCGATTCCCAAGCCCAAGGTGGCCACAGCCACGGCCACAAATCCGGGGCTGCGGCGAAGTTGCCGCAGGCCGTAGCGTACGTCCTGAATCAGCGTGGTCATTCCGTTTGTCCTGGCAAACAGGCGGCCAGCGATGCGGCCCTACAATCGCGCATTCCACCGCCACTGTAACACAGGGTGGCAGGGCCACAATTCAAAAATCAAGATTCCGGATTCAAGAGAATGCGGCGCGGACGCAAAGCCTCTGCGGCGCGCCAGGAAGTTGTGACCGAGTGGTCCACTGAGAGTGTCGTCTGTTGAATTAAAAAGGAAAGGGAACAAGCGCAGCGCGACCGGCCTCGGCCTGGACAGGATGCGGTGCCGGCCCGCGCCTACTTGCCTTTGATTCGGTCCCAGGTGTGATGGAAGCGGGCACTCCAGGTGGTGTCGGGTTCCTGGATTTCTACCCAGAAGGAGCGCTGGTGCCAGGCCGCTCGAACGCTACCCCAATAGTGAAGCCTGAGATCGGCAAGGGCCTTCGGGCCGCCCGCTGGAGCATAGGTGCTATCAACTTGAAACTCCTCGGGTGGCTCGGCCGGCAGATCGCTGGCAAACGGATACTTGGCCTGCAAGGCCACGGCTGCTGCTCGCCAATACGCCTGCGCCACCTCTTGCTCCCGAGAGCGCCGCTTGGCATTCCAGGTGGGATTATCGTCGGCGAATTCTGTGGGCGCGTCATTTCGCAGTTGCATGACGGTGTGCGTGGAAAGAGAGACAGCCAGGAGCGACGCCACCAGGATGAGGAAAAGTCCTGCTCCGACGGCCAGTTTCACGATGAGGCCCTTCCGGTCCGCAGGGCCTGCACTGTGAATTGCCCCCACGGATATCCTCGCCATGCGTCGCGCGACAAGATCCTCGAGGTCTTTTCGCGCCGTCTCAAACTGCATTTTCAACTTCCTCTGCTGCGCCTCGAACCCCGCCGCAGCGTTGGTCGCAACCTGGTTAAGGGTGGCCCGCTTCGTTTCCGCCAGACCCGAGAGTTGACGCGCCAATTCCTCCACGGCGCGCCCGGCGTTCCTTACTTCTGCCCGCACTTTCTCCACCGCCAGCTCAGTTTGCTTCTCGAACTGCTGGGTCATGCGGTTACCTAGTTCTTGGGCGACATTGTCCAAATCGGCGGCTTGCAACCCTCCGCCCGCGTGGACGCTCTCTGTCAAGGACTCCACCGCCAGGGATACTGCCTTCAGACGTTCCTCGGCTACGCCGGTCCGCGCCAGGAAATCTTCCTCACGCTGCTGCCCCGCCATCTGCGCCTCTGCGATCGCATCTTGCGCGGCCTGCTTGATGGCATTCACTTGCGCGTCCGCTGCCGCTTGTATCTGCTGCACCTGTTCCTGCAACGCTTGGGCGAGCAGCGGGCCGGACTCCGACGGGTTCACTTGGCTTACGGCCGCCAGACCGGATTGCGCCAGACTGGCCAGTTGTTTCTTGGTCTCCTCCACGATCTGGCCCGAACTCTTTGCTTCCTCCGTCAGCCGCTGCACGGCTGCCTTCGCCTGTTCCTGAATCCGCTGGGAGCACCTCGCTTCCAGCTCCCCTGAGACCCTCTCCAGATCCTCGGCCTTCCTTGTCTGCGTCGCTTGGAACTCCTCCGCCAGCACCGCCATGCGGGCACTCAGCGCTTCGACGGCCGCGCCAGCCTGCTCCTGAAACTGCTGAGACCACCGCGCTCCCAACTGCTGTGCAATTCCCTCCAGGTCTTCCTTCTTCGCCGCGTGTTGCCCCTCCAGTTCCTCCGTCAGTTGCCCCACGCGCCCCTTCAGCGCCTCCACGGCCGACGTGACTCCCGTCAGGCGCTCTTCTGCGCCTTCGGCCCGAAATAGAAGATTCGACTCCCTCGCCCGCTCGACGCGCCTGCAGTTGAGCAATCGCCTCTGCGGTGGCCTCCTTGATTGAAGTCACCTCAACATCTGCCGCCGCGTGCATCTCCTGGGTCTGCTCGCGCCAGGCTTGCGCTAAGCGCTGGGCGTATTCGTCTTGGGTGGCTTGGCTGAGGGAAGCGAGTTTGGCTTCCGCGAGACTGGCCAGTTGTTGCTTGCTTTGCTCGAGGGCTTGGCTGGAGCTTTTCAGCTCCTCACGCAGTGTTGCAATGGCCTCTGCGGCGGCTTGCCGGATCGACGAGACTTCGCCGTCTGCTGCCGCATGCATCTCCTGCGTCTGCTCGCGCAAGGCCTGTTCCAGCCGCTGGGCATACTCGTCGCGAGTGGTTTGGCTCAAAGACGCGAGCTTGGCTTCTGCCAGGCTGGCCAGTTGTTGCTTGCTTTGCTCGACGGCCTGGCTTGAGGTCTGCAATTCCTCGCGCAGTGTCGCCACCGCCGCTTCGACTTGCTCCTCGAGCTTGTCGCTCAGTTGCCCGATGGCTTCCGCGGCGGCGTGCTTGATTGAGTTCACTTCACCGTCCGTTACGGCGCGCATCTCGCGAGCCTGCTCGCGCAAAGCTTGCGCTAAGTGCTGCGCGTATTCGTCTTGGGTGGCTTGGCTAAGGGAAGCGAGTTTGGCTTCCGCCAGGCTGGCCAGTTGTTGCTTGCTTTGCTCGACGGCTTGGCTTGAGGACTGGAGTTCCTCGCGGAGTGTCGCGACAATTGCCTGGGCTTGCCGCTCGAGCTTGCCTTGCAGTTGCGCGATGGCCTCTGCGGCGACTTGCCGGATCGACGCGACTTCGCCGTCCGCTGCCGCGTGCATCTCCTGCGTCTGCTCGCGCAAGGCTTGTTCCAGCCGCTGGGCATACTCGTCGCGAGTGGTTTGGCTCAGGGAAGCGAGCTTGGCGTCCGCCAGGCTGGCCAGTTGTTGCTTGCTTTGCTCGACGGCTTGGCTGGAGCTATTCAGTTCCTCACGCAGTGTTGCGATGGCCTCTGCGGCGGCTTGCCGGATTGACGCGACTTCGCCGTCTGCTGCCGCGTGCATGTCCTGCGTCTGCTCAAGCAAGGCTTGCGCTAAGCGCTGGACGTATTCGTCTTGGGTGGCTTGGCTGAGGGAAGCGAGTTTGGCCTCCGCCAGGCTGGCCAGTTGTTGCTTGCTTTGCTCGACGGCCTGGCTTGAGGACTGCAGTTCCTCGTGGAGTGTGGTGACAACTGCCTGGGCTTGTTGCTCGAGCTTGCCTTGCAGTTGCGCGATGACCTCTGCGGCGGCTTGCCGGATCGACGCGACTTCGCCGTCTGCTGCCGCGTGCATCTCTTGTGTCTGGTCGCGCAAAGCTTGCGCTAAGCGCTGAACGTATTCGTTTTGGGTGGCTTGGCTGAGGGAAGCGAGTTTGGCCTCCGCCAGGCTGGCCAGTTGCTGCTTGCTTTGCTCGACGGCTTGGCTTGAGGACTGCAGTTCCTCGCGGAGCGTCGTGACAACTGCCTGGGCTTGTTGCTCGAGCTTGCCTTGCAGTTGCGCGATGACCTCTGCGGCGGCTTGCCGGATCGACGCGACTTCGCCGTCTGCTGCCGCGTGCATCTCTTGCGTCTGGTCGCGCAAAGCTTGCGCTAAGCGCTGCGCGTATTCGTCTTGGGTAGCCTGGCTGAGGGAAGCGAATTTGGCTTCCGCCAAGCTGGCCAGTTGTTGCTTGCTTTGCTCGACGGCCTGGCTTGAGGTCTGCAATTCCTCGCGCAGTGTCGCCGCCGCCGCTTCGACTTGCTCCTCAAGCTTGTCGCTCAGTTGCCCGATGGCTTCCGCGGCGGCGTGTTTGATTGAGTCCACTTCACCGTCCGCTACGGCGCGCACCTCGCGCGTCTGGTCGCGCAGAGCTTGCGCCATGTGCTGGGCGTATTGGTCTTGGGTGGCTTGGCTAAGGGAAGCGAGTTTGGCTTCCGCCAAGCTGGCCAGTTGCTGCTTGCTTTGCTCGACGGCCTGGCTTGAGGATTGCAGTTCCTCGCGCAGCTTCGCCAGGGCCGCCTCGGTTTGCTCCTGAAACTGGGAGGCCCACTGTCCTGCTTGTTCCCGGGCGGCTCTCTCCAATTCCTCTGCTTGCTTCGCTCCTGTACCCTGGACGGCCTGAAGGCTGCTCTCGATTCGTCCCTGGAAATTCTCTACCAGAGATCCTACGCGTCGCTCCAAGGATTCCATGGCCATCGTGAGTTTTGCCAGACGCACTTCGACATCCGAAGCAGCGGCCTCGCGCGTCCGCTCGGACGGCGAGAAACTCCGTTCCTCGAGGCGTCCAAAAGCCGGGACCGCAGCCGAGGCCGGCCTGGCTGACTCGCCCACAACAAATTCGAGGATTTTTCCCGGCTGCATCTTAAACTCGGAGCCAGCAGTCGCAGTCTGGGCGAACGGCATGGGGGACTCGCGGGAAGGTTCGAGCTCGCTAGCAACTTCGGACGGTAGGGTCGGGGCTTTGGAGAGCGACTCGAATTTTGTTACCCAATCACGCGCATAGATGTGCTCGAGCCGCCTCGCAGCCGAGGGCTGCTCGGGGCCTTTTTTCCAGTCATCCGGCGCGGACTCGACGTTCCAAATGGTCTGCGCTTCATCGATCTCCGGCAAGGTTACACAAATCTCAAAACGACCATCTTTTTGCTCGCCGTGCCGGACGACTCTCGCGACGGCCGGCTTCTGCATGTTGGGGCTTTCGATCCAGATGTACGTGCCGATAGCCAGAAGAGTCGATGAGGCGATTTTCGCTCCGCGCTTACTGACGTCCAGGGTGCGCGTCTCTTCGCTGAAGATATGGCCGCCGTCGTCGATTCCGCTGATGGTAATTGGGATTTCCAGGTCAACGCGAGTGCTCTCGCGGCTGAAGATCCACTTCTTTGTGTGGAGCTGAGCCGGGATGCGGCGGGCCCGGGCAAAGAGACGCCCTACTTGCCCTTTGTTTTTTGCGCTCTTTCGAGCCTGCTTGTCGGCTCCATCGCTCTCTTGCGATGAGTCCTTGGGCCAAGCCCTATCGGATAAGCTCAACGTGTCCATTCGTTCAAACCAGGAATGAAAATTCCTTCAGTCGAAATTCCCTCATGGGTCTGCGAGGGGCCGAATCTAGTGACAAATGACCGGGAATGAGTCGGGATCGGGCAGTTGGGAGTTGTTACATCGGTATTAATTAGCAAAATACCAAGCACTGGCGACCCCACAGGTTCATACGTATCCTCCTTTATTTGTTCAGGTTATCTCCCGGGGCAGATCAGGGAAGAATGAGGCTATGCACATTAAGGCCTCCTTCGCGGCCAGCCGTTGCAATTCCGAAGACCAATTCCAACTCTTTCTTATTGCTCAAGATAGCGTTTTTACCAATAGTACCGTGGTACTGTTGTACGTCTCGTACCCATCGGGTGACGTTCTGTGATGCCCAGGCGAATCAAGACAAACCCTCCGGCGAGCCTGGCCTGGCGCTGGAGGAAATACGGAGTTGCCTTTGGCCGCATGGTTTAGTAGAGTTTGGCGCCGCGTGTCGGCACGATTTCTTCTGCGTGTTCGGCAGTAGCGGCCAGCGTTCCTCCGAAACGTATAGTCGGTTACGTTGGGCGAAACTCAAGTCCGTTTGAAAGCCGCACGGCCTGGGGAGCGCCTGTGGTTGCTCGGGACGGCTGCGAAGTCAGCCCCCAGAAACGAAGCAGGAGGCAACAATGAAGGGACAAGAGGTACAAACCACACGAGCGACGCGGCGGGAATTCCTGGAGTGAGCCTGGTGGCTGCGGCAGCACTCACCGGGCTGCCCCGGCCAGCCATCGGCGGAGGGGGCGCTCGCGGGCGCGTGGGTCCGAGCGAGAAGATCGCCCTAGGGTGCATTGGGGTTGGCGCACAAGGCACGCGCGTGATGATGGACTTTTTGAAAATGAAGGACGTTGAGGTCGTAGCGGTGTGTGACGTTAACCGGGAGAGCAGTGATTATTCCGAGTGGGGTCACGGAGAACTGGTGGGGAAGGAGCGCAGGCTATTGAATGACTCAGGATGGGGTGTGGATTGGAAAGGCCCCACCTGCGGTCGCGAGCCGGCCCGGCGCCTGGTGGATGCCTACTACCGCAAAGAGCGGAGTTCCTCCGGCTACGCGGGATGCGGGGCGTACAACGACTTCCGGGAAATGCTCGACAAGGAGAAGAAGTTGGACGCCGTGGTGGTCTGCACACCCGATCACTGGCATGCCCAGGTTTCCGTTACCGCCATGCGGCGAGGCAAGCATGTATTCTGCCAGAAGCCAATGACCCACAGCATTCGCGAGGCCCGTCTTATGGCGCAGGTGGCACGGGAAACGAAAGTGGCCACGCAGGTGGCGGTGATGAACGAGGCCTCCAAGGCGACGCGACTGCTTACGGAATGGGCTGCGGCGGGAGTGATCGGGCAGGTGCGCGAGGTGCACAACTGGTCGCAGCGCCCGTACTGGCCTCAAGGCATCGAGCGGCCCAAAGAGCCCGAGCCCGTGCCGGATGGCCTGGATTGGGATCTGTGGTTGGGTCCTGCACCCGCGCGCCCTTACAACCATGTCTATCTGCCGTTCGTGTGGCGCGGATGGTTTGACTTTGGCGTCGGCGCCATTGGGGACATGGGCAACTATAGCTTCGATACGATGTTCCGCGCGCTGAAGTTGACCTCGCCGGTCAGGGTGGACGCCAGCTCGACGCCACGCTTTCCGGAAACCTATCCTGTGGGTTCGCTCATCCATTGGGAGTTCCCGGCGCGCGAGGACCGGGCGCCGTTGACCCTCCACTGGTATGACGGTGATCTGCGCCCGCCCCGTCCGGCGGAGTTGGAACCGGATGAGCATATGAGCGAGGTCGAGGACGGCGAAGGCATGCTGCTGGTAGGCGAACGGGGCAAGATCCTGTGCGGTTTTGAGGGGCAGAATGCGCGCTTGATCCCCGCCCGCCGGATGAAAGCCTTCGAGCCGCCCCCGGACGATCTGCCGAAATCACCGGGAGCCTACGAGGAGTGGATAGGGGCCATGCGAGGCGGCGAGCCACCTCGCGCCAACTTCGAGTTCGAGCAGAAGGTCGTGGAAGCCGTGTTGTTGGGCAGCATCGCGGTGCGCATGGGAACTACGCTGGAATGGGATGCCGAGCATGAGCGCATCACGCGTGTGGCAGAGGGCCGTACCGGCGACCTGGAAACCGCCAACGCGCAAATCAATCCGCCGCGCCGCTCGCCTTGGGAACTCGCGTGACAAAGAAGGGGCAAAACGATGAGCACCGATGTATCCAGCAAGATAGCTGACCTTGCAGGACCTGGAATCGGTAATTACACACGAGTACTTCACGCCTTCTGGCGCTCGGGGGACGCCGCGTAGGACTGGATCCAGTCGAGGAAGGCCATCACGATCTTGGGGTCGAACTGCAGGCCGGAGCAGCGGCGCAATTCGGCCAGGGCATCTTCGAAGGACCTGGCGCTTTTGTAAGGCAGGTCGGATAGCATGCTGTGAAAGGACTCCGCGACGGCGACGATGCGGGCGCCCAAGGGGATCTTGTCCGCTGCCAGTCTGTCCGGGTAACCCTTGCCGTCAAATCGCTCGTGGTGGTGGAGCACGATGCTCTCGATGGTTTTCACATTCAGCGGTTCCAGCATCTTCGCGCCCCACGCCGAATGTCTGCTCATCATTTCGAACTCCTCGGTGGTGAGCTGATCGGGCTTGTTGCACACTGATTCCGGCACGTCGATCTTGCCGATATCGTGAACAAGGCCTGCCAGGCGGGTTTCTTCGACTTCTGCGACGGATAAGCCCGCCTGAATGGCGATGCGGGCTGCCAGCCTGGAAACCACTTGAGAATGGCCCGAGGTGTAGGGGCCCTTGGCGTCAACGGCGAACGCCAGGGCAGTGATGGTGTCCAAGAGGGAACTTTTCTGCGGCGCCGCCGTCGTATCATTTCTTGAATCGCCAGGCACCCGACCATGCGCCGCGGGAGGCGTCGCCTTCGCCTCCAAGTCGAAATACTTTTCCAATAGCCGCTCATTACGTTCGGCATTTCCGGGTTTGGGGACGGGCGGAAGCGCCCTCACACAGTTCCCCTTACATTTCTTCGCGAGCTGCACTCCGGATTCCGCAAGCTTGAGAATCTCTTCAGAGGCACCTCCGTGGTCCGGGTAGGTTGCGATGCCTATGCTGGCGGTGACTGCGCGCGCCCGCAGCGCGGCATGAGTTTCGACGGAAGTTCGTAATCTCTCCGCCAGTATTTCTGCCTGCGGCGTGTTCGTCTGAGGCAAGAGGACGGCGAACTTGCCTCTCCCGTAACTCGCGACCAGATTAGGCTGTCTGGACCGCGCTTCGAGCAACTTGGCGACGACGGCCAGGATCTGCTTGCTTTCTGATTGGCTGTCTCGGTCAACGGTGGGCTTAAGGCCGTCGAGGTCCACCAGGACCACGGAAAACGTGCGGCCCAGACGCGCTGAAACCCGGCACTCCTCGCCCACTGCCTCTATGAAGCGGCCACATGTCTGGAGACCCGCTAGACCGTCGGTGGCGTTGTCTTCGTCAGAATCGCCCACAGCGGACGACTCGTGCGGCTGGGCAATTGCCGCGACTCCCTGGCTTGCGTCGACCGCATTGCTGCTTGGCGCTTGAAGCCCAAGAATGAAGGAGCTAGGCCGGCGGTGCCGCCTGGCGCCAAGAATGGTTCCGCCCGCCAACAGAATTGACCCAACGACTACCCAGTAAATCCAGGTCCTGTTGTGCTCCGGCGCTTCTCCGGGCGCTGGCTGGCCAGAGAGGGCTGCCAGCAATTGGTCCGGCAGGGCGGGGGGCTCGCATTCCACGCTGATATCGAATTGCTGGCTTTGCCCCGTCGCATCCCACACCACGAGTGCGACGCGGCCCCGCTGTTTGCCAACCACCATGATCTCGTTGTTGTTTAACACCACGAGGTCGATGATGTTGGGATCGGCAACCGAGAACCGCATGATGGTTGCCGGGGAAGTGACCACCAGCGGCCTTCCCAATAACACGTGGAGACTCTCCGTCTCGGTGGGTGGCGGCAACGCCTTCGCACCCGGCTCAAGATCGTCAAGTTCGTCCAACGGCGACTTCTGTCTCCGCGCTCGAGGTGGGGTTCCTGGCTGCTGCCCGATGTCCGATTGCGCGGCCGCCGGCGGCGCTTGAGACGGTGTTGCGGGCGATTGCTCAGCTTGTGGCTGGATGGTCGGCGACGTCTCTTGCGGAACTTGCTGAGCCCACAACGCCGCGCTGCCAAACGCCAGCATCATCGCGAAGCTGCAGACCGACGCGTGCCAGGCGTTGATTTTCTTGACGACCCACTCAGGCTGCATAGGATCGGACCTGTCGACAACGGAATCTCTGGCGTTGGGGTGTGTCCCTGCGGCCAGAGTGGGCGAAACCCGTGGCGTTCTCCTGACCATCGCCGGTGCAACCGCTCGCCCATCCTCCACCGGCAGCTAACCCAATTCTAATGTTGAGGTTCGCGGCAATCAACGGTACACAAGTACTGCCTTGCCCAAGCGCCGCGCCGGCATCGCCTCAACGGCTTTGGGTGGCTTGACGGGAACCCGCCAGCCGCCACCTGCCCTGCTCGCGGCCGCTACGCCACGAGCCTAGAATGTCCTTTTGGAGCGTCCATTCCAGCATCTGTCTGAACGTCTTGCTGCTTGACCCGATGATGTCAGCAGTCCAAGTGCCGGAGAATGACTGGCTCGTCAGGGTTCGAGCCGTCCAGGCGCCTTGCCAGCCGAGGCGTGTCTTGTTGGCCGCCCACGTGCCTTCGAGAATGGTCTGGCCGCCCTCGTCGAGCAGCGCCCAAGAGCCCTCGGCGGAGTTTGGCTTGTCCGGTAGAACCCGCGCCGTCCACGTGCCCAGGAAAGTCCGATTCACGCCTGCGGTCGCCGTCCAGCTTCCATGGAGTTCAATGGGGGCTTCCTGGGCTGAGGCCGGCACGGTCAGGCCTAACGCCACAAGCAATGCGATTGAGCCGAGAACCCTTCCTAAAGCCGGCATGGGATCTCCCCTAAACCAGATGGACCGCCGAGCGTCGGCTGCCGGGCGCTCGCCAGCGGGCCCGACCGAAACAGGTCGATCGCGTGTGTAGCCGACTGTTTGTCGCTGTGCCGGTTCGGCTCGATTGCGCAAAGTCGGCTGTTTCTTGGTCCAATTAGGCCCTGTTTCGCGCCAAATTGCATGCAAAACGCGCGTAATGTGCAGCATCAAAAAGAGTGACTTTCTTTGTTTTCAAGCACTTCTTAGCTTCGTTCCCACGATTTTCCATTTTTCGTAGTGCGCTGCTCCTCTTCCTGCCGGAGCACTCCGCCGTTGGCCCGGGCATCGGCGCGGCATGGCGCCAAGCTACGACGAAATGTCTCGAATGTGACCACAACTATAGGCTATCATGGGCTCGTGGGGTTGTCAAGCGAAAAATGTGAGCGCAATGCCGGGCTGGCGCTCGGCGCACCGCGAAGGGCGAAATCGCTATGCGTGGGGAACGCAGAGCTCTGCTCTCCGCCAGGAAAGGATTTCAACGAACCTCGAGATGCAGTCAGTGTATAATGTGCGCATGGGAAACCGTGTGATACACATCTCGGCTTCGGAGGCGGTGAGCGATTTTGGCGCGTTGTTGGAGCACGTGCGCGCCGGCGACGAGGTAGTCATCGAGCACGATTCCCGTCCGGTAGCGGTGCTGAGCCCTGCTGCGCCCCGGTCTTCCCTCGGCGAAGCGTTCGCGGCGATCGCCCGGGAGGTTCCGGACGAAGATTGGAAACGCGTCCCATCCGATCTGGCGAAGAACCTCGACCATTACCTCTACGGTACCTCCAAAGTATCTTCATGAAGCGCCTCTTTGCGGATACTGGCTACTGGATCGCCCTCCTCAACCCGCACGACCAACTCCACGACCGGGCTCTGGCTCTGGCCCAGTCGGATTTTCCTGTAAGCCATGTAGCCCGGCCTCGAGAGTCCGCGGAAAGACGTGTAGCGTGGCTAGCGCGCAGAGCGAAGCTCTGCGTCAGCCGCGTGGAGGGGCCACCTACTGGTGTAGAGCGGAATAGCTTCCGCCCTCATCGACATAATTGCGGGAGAGACTAATCCACTTTTTGATCTGGTCGTCGATTGTGTCCGACGGTCCAATGCGGACATTAGCGAAATTTGAGTCTTCGCGCCGGTCGAAGGTGAGGCGTGGATCGTTAATCTTCCCCCTGTCCAATAAAAGACGCAGGATCAGGCACCTGCTTTGGAAGAGCACGCGTGCAAATACCTTGCGTGAGCTAGCGCGAATGTCGATTCTGGTGTTGTACACCTCGACGCCGGGCATGCTTCGTAGGTAGGCATCAAGCTCAGCCCACACTTTCGCAAACTGCTTAGGGACCATTTCTTCGAGCGACGGTAGTGGACTGTTAGGGACGCTGTCCACCTCGGAAGTGTTGAGCACTTCCTTTGGAACGACCGCCAAGTCGGAGCCGTCAAGTCTGGAAAGTGAGTACGTGAAGATGACAACGGGGCAGTTGATCACGAAACATGCGTTTTTCACTCTTTCAGAGACGTTCTGCTACAACAAGGATGAGACGGATTTCATCCCGTATTTTCTGGTCCTTGAGTTTGGCGGCGATGAGTTCGCGTAGGACCGCAAAGTGCGCCGGGTCCCTTAGGAACCAGGAAACGTAATCCATCAGTTGAATTAAAGCATTGTGGTCAAAGGTGCCTGGCCGCTTGTACTCAATGAAGGTGGGGCAGCCTGCCGTATCTATGGCAAGGGTGTCGATGCGACCAGTTCCGATGCGGACCTCGCTATCTACTTTTGTTAGTCCTTCTTCGAGAACGTGCAAGTCGGCCTCGATGGCGTTCTGTAAATCCTTCTCCAAGATTTTTTCGTCGGCTTTCCTGAGAACTCTGAGTGCACACATTGTGTTTGGCTCCTTGTTCGGCCTCGGCTTTCGGTGAGGCGCGGACTTTTGATCGTGGGATTCTATCACCCAGAACCCTGGTCCGCCAGCTGGCAGGGCAAAGCTGGCAGGGCAAAGATCTGCGATCAGTTAAGTCGCACTGCGCGGTGACCACAGGGCTTCGCTCTGCGCCACCCGCGCTTAGTTGCATCAAAAGGAGTCTTTTCCGTCGGGACCGGAAGGGCGGGGCTTGCCGGGCTTCAGCCCTGCTTTGGAGTGCGGCAGCTTGCTGCCGCTTTCCCCTAGCGCGAGCTTGCTCGCGCTGCTTCATTAGAGTTGCCGATTGCGGCCAGCAAGCTGGCCTGAGCAAAAGCGGCAGCAAGCTGCCGCACTCCAAAGCGCCTATGGTGCTCTTCCTTGCCAACTAAGCATTAGCGCAGGCTGGCGCGTTGCTTTATCACGTATTCGCCGATGTTCTTGACGGTATCGACCCAGACGCCGTTGGCGGGGTCCTGCATATACCTACAGAGCGCGGCGAGGGCAATGGTGTCGGTGACCTGAAAGGCCTTTTGGCCGATATCGTGGCCGACGAAGATGACCCAACCGCCCTGCTCGGCGGCCTTGTTGATGTGTTTTACCATGTCGATGTAGTCCGTGCCGTCGAAAGCAGTGCCGCTGGCCTGGGCCAGGTCGCAGAACACCGGGTCGTTGTAGTATTCGTCCATATACCCGCGCCCCACCAGGAACTTCTGGCCGATCAGCGGCACATAGCTTTTCATCTCGGGACCTCTGCCCACAAACTTCTGGCCGCAGGGATAAGCAAAAGTCGCAGCGCGCACGCCCAGAAGTTGCTGAATCACGGCGTTCGAATCGTCAAGCTGCCGGGACATCTGTTGCAGCGTGTAATTCTCCAAGGCGTTGTGAAATGACCACGGGAAATTGCCCGTGCAAGGATGATTCACGGTATGGTTTCCAATCTCGTGGCCGCTGGCGAGGGCGCGCTTCCAGCCCTCGAGCTTGGAGTGGAGCGCGTCGCTGTTGGTGGTAACGAAGAAGGTAACCTTGACGCCGGTGGGATTGATGACGTCCAGCCCGACATCGACCTGGCTGGCGCGAGCGTCGTCGAAAGAAAGGCTGACGGCCACGCGCTTGCCGTCCGGCCAGTGAAAGCCCTTGGCGCCTGCCTGCGGGGCGGCGTACGAAATCGATGGGTTGCGAACAGCCGTTGCCAGGAAGAGCGACAAAGCGATTGCGAAAACGAGGTAAGCAGCGATACGCGACATAGTTTGGACCTCCGCGATTATGGCGCGAGGGAGCCGCGGATGCGATCTTCGCGGCCCCTCGTGGGGGAGCGTTAGTATATACTCTCGGGAGCGCTTTGGGCGAATCCCTATTTCGAGTGGAGCGGCCGGTAGTGTCTCAGTTTGATGTAGAGGCGGCTTTACGCCGCCACGTGGCGAGGTAAACTCGCCGCTACAAGACCGAGCGACAGACGCGTGTGGATTCAGGAAGCAAATTGACCCTCGCAACAGGCGCAAGGTATATTCAGGTTCAGAGGCTTTCGGCGATTAGACAAAGACTAATGGGCGGCAGATCGAATCTGAGGCGGTGTTGTCTTCGGCCAAGCCTGTTTGTGCTGGCTGTCCTGCTGGTGCAATTGCCCGGTTGGGCGCAGGTGGCCGGCACAGTTTCCGGCCATGTTGAGGACGCGTCGGGCGCCGCCGTCTCCGGCGCAACGGTCAGGGTGAAAAGTCTCGAGACCGGCGTTGGCCGGGTAGTGACCACCAACCCGGCGGGCGCCTACACGGTGCTTTCGCTATCGATCGGGCCCTGCGAGGTGAAGGCCGAGAAGCAAGGCTTCAAGACGACGGTTCGCACCGGAATCAACCTCGAGGTGGGGCAGCGGGCCGTGGTGAACTTCCGGCTGGAGGTTGGCGAGGTCAAACAAGAAGTGACCGTTTCCGGTGGCAATCTTCTGGTCAACACCAGCGTGACCTCGGTCTCCGGTCTCGTGGGAGAGAGCGAGATTAAAGAACTGCCGCTGAACGGCCGCAGTTTTGATAATCTGCTCACACTCAATCCGGGCACCCTCAACTTCAGCGCCTTGAAAAGCCCTCAAACCGTCACCAGCAACGGGAACACATTCACCGTGGAAGGACGCAGGACGTACGAGAATTTATTCCTGCTGAACGGAATCGAGTACACGGGCACGAGCCAACTCGCCATTACCCCTGGCGGAGTCAGCGGGCAACTGCTCGGCATCGACGGCGTCAGGGAGTTCAACGTTCTCACCGGCGCCTACCCGGCGGAGTACGGCAAGCGCGCCGGCGCGCAGGTGGCCATCGTGACGCAGTCCGGCAGCAATTCCTTGCACGGGTCCCTTTTCGAGTTCCTCCGAAACAGCGCCTTGGATGCCCGCAACTTCTTCGACCGGGGATTTGTTCCGCCCTTTCGGAGAAATCAATTCGGCGGATCTCTGGGAGGGCCGCTCGAGCCGGGAAAGTTGTTCTTGTTTGGCAACTATGAAGGCTTCCGTCAAAGCCTGGCGGTCAGCGATGTGAGTGTTGTCCCTGACCAACTGGCCCGGCAAGGCTCGCTGCCGAACGCCTCCGGCATCTACGCGCCGGTCCCCGGCCTCGACGCGGCGATGCTGCCCTTCATGTCTTTCTGGCCTCAGCCGAATGGCGTGGAGTTGTTCGTCAACGGTCAGCCGAGCGGAACCGCGCTCGCCTACTACAATCCCCGGCAGTCTGTTCGAGAGGATTTCGGCACGCTGCGGGCTGACGCTCCCATCCGCAGCCGGGATTCTCTTTCGGCAGCCTACACGATAGACGATGGAAACAGTTTGACGCCCTTGGCCGATCCTTTGTTCGGATCGGCCTTGGCGCTGCGGAGCCAGGTGGCGAGTTTCCAGGAGACGGATGTCTTCTCACCGCTACTGCTTAACGTATTTCTGGCGGGCTTCTCCCGCGCCGGCTTCAACTTCGAGCCGTTCTCTTTCGCCGATTTTCCGTCCAACCTGGCGTTCGTTACGGGGCGCGGGCCGGGAGGGATTGTCATCGGGGGCGGCCTGACCACAACCGGGGCCTCCGCGATCACTTCCGCCGGACCGAATAACGCCGCGAGAGCCTGGAATGGCCGAAACCTGTTTACCTATTCCGATGACCTGCACATCATCAAGGGCGTGCATCAGCTCAGCCTGGGCGTTTGGTTCCAGCGGCTTCAGGACAACGAAGACACCGCTTCGCGCCAATTGGGGCAAGCCAGCTTTACGAGCTTGCAGACTTTCCTCCAGGGAAGTGTGAGCAGTTTTCAAGCGGTGCCTACCCCCACCGAGTTGGGTTGGAGAAGCCTGTTCGGCGCCTGGTACTTCGAGGATACCATCAAGTTACGGCCTGACCTCAGCTTGGAGGTGGGACTGCGGGACGAATTCACGAGCGGTTGGAACGAAATGAGTGGAAGGGCTGCGAACTATCTTGTGGATGCGAATGGAGAACTGGAGACCAATCCGCGCGTGGCCGATTCGGCATTCACGCAGAACAACGCGAAGTCACTGCTTGGCCCTCGCCTCGGTGTGGCCTGGGACCCGTGGGGAAGGGGCAGGACCGCCCTACGCGGAGGGTTCGGCATCCACTACTCCTCACTGGATGATCTCAGCTACCTGCTCAACGCGCTCCCGCCTTATAACGGCTCAGTCTCGTTTTCGCATGTTCCGCTCTCCTCGGTCGTGCCGATCCTGCCCAACCAGCCGCCACGACCGTCTTGCGGGCCGGGCGTTGCAGCGCCTTGCACTATTTATGCGCCGCAGGGAGTGCAAGCCAATGCGAAGACCCCCACCGTCGAGGAGTGGAGCTTCTCCGTCGAAAGGCAGGCCAGCTCGAACACGCTGGTTCGCGCGGTCTACGACGGATCGTTTGGTGATCACGGGCTCTTAAGCGTCGATCCCAATACCATTCCGGCCGAGATCTGCTCCGATGCAAACGGCTGCCAGGCCGGCGGAGTGGGTACTGCCAGAAGTGTTGCGGCGAACGGCGCCCAGTACGTTCCGGTTGGGTCGCGGCCCAATCCGTACCTGTCCGCCGGATTCTTCTGGTATACGGAGGGAAACAGCAGTTACAACGCGCTGCAGCTCGAGATCGTCCGGCGCCTTGCTCGAGGCTTGCAATTCCGGGCCGGTTATACCTGGGCGAAAAACCTCGACATGAATTCCGCTCTAACCGGCGCCCAAGCGAACAACCAGGCGCAGATGGTGTTGGACCGGAATGATCCGCGCAGAGACTGGGGACGTTCGGCGTTGAACGTAACTAACCAGGGGAGCATTTCCGCGCACTACGAGTTTCCATTTGCCCGCAATAAGCAGGGGCCGGGAAGCGCGAGAGGTCTGGTCAACCTGCTGATCAGTGGTTGGCAAGCCAATGGAATCGCCACGTTGCTGAGCGGCTTCCCATTCACTCCTCAGGCCGGTTCGAACGTCTCCGGAGATGGGGACACAAGAAACCCGGATCGGCCGGAGGTGAATCCGTCGTTTAGCGGCCCAATTCTGCTTCGGAAGCCTGCTCGATGGTTTAGTCCCAATGCCTTCAGTCTGCCCGCCGCAGGCACTTACGGAAGCTTGGGGAGGGGAACGCTGAACGGGCCGGGATTGGCTGATGTGGATGTGTCGCTCGCCAAAGACTCTGCCGTATCGGATAAGATCAAAGTGCAATTCAGGGCGGAATTCTTCAACGTGCTTAATCGCGCCAACTTTGATACTCCCAATCCGATCGTCTTCTCGGGTGGCGCAATCAGCTCCACGGCGGGACTCATCACCGCCACCGCCACGACGTCCAGGCAAATCCAGTTCGGGTTGAAGCTGCTGTTTTGATGCGACAGGCCGAGGGGTCGAGGTGCCAGCAACGCGGTTTCACGCAAAGCCGCAAAGTTCGCAAAGGCCGCAAAGATTGGTCGTTCCCTCAGGCAGGTATATTCGAGGAGGCTGCCAGTCCTTCCCGTGTATCCCTCAATTGGCCGGCGAGCAGCCCGAAGCGCCATCGCGTGCCATCGGCGGCAATCAGAACGAGTTGGTCCAGCAGCAGCCCTTGGCTCGTCTCGACAGCATGCAGCGGACCGATCTGGCGCGTCACTGGCCGCCCCCACCTGCGGGCGAAAAACACGGCTTCGCGCTCTCTGAGGCAAAGCGTGCCGAGCGCGTTGCGCAGACCCTTCGCGTCCGCCGTGCCGATCACGTGTAGGAGCCGGGAAGGCGCGGGTCCGGGGAAGCGTTCGTTGAGCCACTGCTGCTGAATCGGTGTGAGTTGCGGTACACGACCCTTCCCGAACCAATGGCGAAACAAGGCTGCGAGCGCCGCCCACTCGGCTCTTAAAGCGCGGTAGATTCTCGGGCCGAGCCAGGCCGACAGCGCAAGAAAGGCCAACACGATACCGGCCAGTACCCACGGGTGCTTCACGAGCATGTAGAGACCGCCGGCCACCGATGCGTCCTCCGCCAGGCTTAAGCCGATATTGCTGAATGGCTCCGGGCTGTGATTCACGGCGAGCCGCAGCGTGGCTTTGGCCGAGTGCCCGGTCAGGGCGACGCCGCCCGCCAGGAGGAACAGCAAGACTTGATAAACGGGATCCAAGTTTGAAAACAGCGAGGACGCGAGCAGCACGGCTCCGATGGGGCGAATAACGGTGTGAATGGAATCCCAGGCGCTGTCCACCCAAGGAATCTTGTCCGCAATGAATTCGATCGCGCAGGCGATACCTGCAACCACCAGGACGCGCGTGTCAGCCAGCACGGACGCGTGGTGCCAGGCGGAGGGCAAAGGAAAACGGCCGAACCGGAGAAGCAGGCCAACCACCAGCACGGTGGCATATAGCCGGATGCCGGCCAGCATGCCCAGCCCCAGCGCCGATGCGACCGGAGTCAAGGTGTCCATGAACCGATTATAACCGCACGCGGGCGGCAGCGTCTCAGTTTGACGTAGAGGCGGCTTTACGCCGCCACGTGGCGAGGTAAACTCGCGGCTACAAATTCAAACTGAGACACTACCCTTTTGGCGAACCGGTTGTTGAGGCAGTGGCGTCTATGATACTCTGTTGACAGCAAAACGACGGAGAGGTGGCCGAGTGGCTTAAGGCGGCGGTTTGCTAAACCGTTGTACGGTCAAAAGCTGTACCCAGGGTTCAAATCCCTGCCTCTCCGCCACGCAGCGTACGGTGCGTGGCTCCGCCAGACTTCAGACCTCTTGGAAACCTCAGCGTTTCGCCGACACGATGATGACGATGACGATCACCGCGCCGACCAGCATCCAGAAAATCGGACCTGGGTCTTTGATCTCCGCCACCTGAGCGTAGGGGATCGACCTTTCCCCGCCCGCCTTACTGAGCCGAACAGTGAAACCCTCGGCGCCGATGCTCCGGATGTGCCCTTTCAGCTCCTCGCCCCCGATCAGCTTGACCTTGACGGATTTTCCTACTCCGAACTTTTTCACCTGGGCTGCGACCAGGGATGGATCAGGCGCGGGGGAAGTCTGCGCAAATGCCATGCCGGCAGTGGTCCCCGAAAGCGCCACAACCAGCAGAATGACCAACCCCTGATGGAGAGCCCCTTTGCCGCGCCGGAAGGCTGTGGCGGTCCGTGACTGGTTTGACCTTATCATCGACGTCCTCCTGATTCGGCCGCATCTCTTGGTTCGGGCCCTGAATTCCCAACATCATAAATGATACACCACTGAGCGCGTTGACTTCGCGGCGAGTTTTCGCGTAGGATGCCCCTGCTACCACGAACATTGCCGGGAGATCATGAAACATGCGTAAGCTGGTTGGAATTGCCGCGTTTTTGATTGTCGCTTTGACCGCCCTTCCCGTTGCCGCCCAAAAGTGCGCGCCGGGAGACGAGGCCTGCCGCAAGGCAGAGGAACTTCGCGATTACATTAGGGCCAATTACACCAAGTACGAGTATATGGCGCCCATGCGCGACGGCGTTCGTCTCTTTGTCTCCGTCTACGCGCCGAAAGACACCTCGACAACCTACCCCATCTGGATGCAACGCACGCCCTACTCCGTGGCGCCTTACGGCGCGGATAACTATCGCCGCTACCTCGGCCCCTCGGAGTTCTTTGCGCGCGAAGGCTACATCTTCGCGTATTGTGATGTGCGGGGGCAGGGCAAATCGGAGGGAACCTTCGAAAACGTCCGGCCGTACATTCCAGACAAGCACGATAAGAGCCAGGTTGACGAGGCCAGCGATACCTACGATACGATTGACTTTCTGTTGAAGGCCATTCCCAACAACAACGGCCGAGTGGGCATCTCCGGCACGTCTTATCCCGGCTTTTACGCCACCATGGCGGCCCTAAGCCGGCACCCGGCGTTAAAGGCAGTCTCGCCTCAGGCTCCCGTCACTGAGTGGTTTATCGGTGACGACTGGCGGCACAACGGCGCGCTCTTTCTGGCGCATGCCTTTGGATTCTTCTCCGGTTTCGGACGACCCAAGACCGGAGAGAACGAAATCCCCGGCCCCCGCTTCGATTTCGGCACGCCGGATGGCTACGACTTCTTCCTGCGCATGGGGCCGCTGGCCAACGCCGACCAGAAATATTTCAAGGGCAAGATCGAGGGGTGGCACGATTTAATCTCTCACGACACTTACACGGATTACTGGAAGTCCCGCGACCCGCTTCCATACTTGAAAGACATTACCGCCGCGGTTATGACGGTGGGCGGTTTGTTCGACGCGGAAGACATCTACGGACCGCCCCACACTTATGAAGCCATCCGCAACCAAAGCCCCAACACCGTGAACATCCTCGTCGAGGGCCCCTGGTCGCACGGCCAATGGAACTACGATCAGGCCGAGTATCTGGGTGATATCCATTGGGGCCAGAAAACCGGCGACTACTTCCGCGAGCACATCGAGTTTCCGTTTTTCCAGCACTATTTGAAAGACAAAGGGGAAGAGAAGTTGGCGGGCGCTTACGTCTTTGAGACCGGGCGTGATGCGTGGCACAAACTTGATAGCTGGCCGCCGCCAGAGGCTGCAAAGAAGACACTCTACTTCCAGAGTACCGGCAAGCTATCTTTCGAGCCACCTTCGACTTCCGGCGAGGAGTTCGACGAATACGTTAGCGATCCGGCGAAGCCCGTTCCGCACATCTCCTGGACCAGCACTTCCATGACCTACGAGTACATGACGGGCGACCAGCGGTTCGCCGCGTCTCGCCCCGATGTGCTAGTTTATCAGACCGAGCCCTTGGAAGAGGACTTGACCGTTGCGGGGCCGCTCACCGCGACGCTTTACGTTTCCACCAGCGGTACGGACAGCGACTGGGTGGTTAAACTGATCGACGTTTATCCCGGTAATTACCCCGATCCCGATCCCAACCCCAAAGGCGTTCGTATGGGAGGCTACGAGCAGCTTGTTCGCGGCGAGCCGTTTCGTGGAAGATTCCGAAAAGGGTTCGATAGGCCGGCGCCCTTTGAGCCGGGCAAGCCGGACAAAGTCGCGTTCCAGCTTCCCGGCGTGTTCCATACTTTCCGGCGCGGACACCGCGTCATGGTCCAAGTGCAAAGCTCGTGGTTTCCGCTCGTGGATCGCAACCCGCAGAAATTCGTGAAGATTGACGAGGCGAAAGCCAGCGACTTTCAGAAGGCCACCGAACGTGTCTACCGGTCGGCGAAGCTGCCCTCGGGACTTACGGTGGGAGTGTTGCCGTCTCAGGACTGAAGTGTGAACTTTGTGGCGTAGGAGGACGGCTTGTTTTCCCGTTGTCGCGCCTCTTCGTGGTTTCGCTGCAGCGGGTGGAGCTACGAGCCGGGGCTGCGCCCGCAGAAGTGAATCATGTTAAAGACACTCCGCTTTCTCTCGATCGCGTTGCTCCTGGTTGCCGTGCCAATTGGTGTGGAGGGGCACGCAAAATCCAAGGCGCGAGGTTCGTTAAAGCCCCGTGCGATCCCGGCTTACAGCGGTCTGGACAGCGGCGTTCCGCTCGCTGTAGCGCTCTCGCCTGACGGCCGGCGCGTTGCAGTTCTCGCCATCGTTCCGCCCGCTTCCCTGGGTGCGGGACCCTACCCGTTGACGCTGCAAATCTGGGACGCTGAACAATTAACGCTGCTCAAAAGCCGGGAAATTGCAGTCCCACGCCAAGCACAGAGCGACAGTTCATCTTTTGATCGTGAGCTCGCACCGCTGGAGTGTGTTGTGCGGTACGCGGGGAACGGCGCGTCACTGGTTGTCACGGAAGGCAGCGTCAGGGCAGGGCCGGAGGGTGGGACCTCATCACTCTCCGCATCGCAGGCTCGCCTGCATGTCCTCGCGGCCGACGACTTGCGGGAGCTTCGTTCAGTTGACCTCGAGCTCGCTTCAGACGCAAGGAATCTCGGGGTCAGCGACCTCTAGGTCTCACCAGGCGGTGACCGCATCGCCGTTGCTCTCTCTCCGATTGATTTCTCGATCGGCTTCGGCAACGGAGCGTCGTGCCAGGCGTTTCAAGGGAGCGAGGCGCGAGTTTACGATCTGGGGACCGGGGGAGAATTGTGGAAGGCGCCTATCGAGAACGCCCGGATTGGCGGGCTTGGGTGGGCCCCTGATGGATCGAGCCTGGCGCTGACGCTTCAGACCGGGCCAGGCGAGGACCCGGTGGCGCAGGCCTTTTGCCCGAAAGGAAAGTCGACCACAACGTGCTGATTCTCGATTCGGCTTCCGGCCATGTGCTCTCCGGGCTCAGCACAGGTGACGTTGCCGGGCCCATTTGCCTTGGGCCCGTACGAGGTGTTTACAGCCCCTTATCACTTCTTCTACGCGAAGAGCGGCGACCAGAAGGCGAAAGTCTGGAACGCACAGACCGGCACCGTGGAGCGCACGATTGCATGTCCCGGCAGGGACGTGCACGACGTCCTTGCGCTTTCGCGTGACGCGAGTCTTCTGGTGGGTTACGTCGGGAAAGAGAGATTCGAGCTTTTCCTGGCGCACCATGCAGGATCTGCCCGAGAATCTCGACGAGAGATTCGCCCTGTGGGATGCTCGAAGCGGAGACTTCCTTCGCATTTCACCAAGCTTCGCTCCCCTCACTCACCCGGCCGGGACGCACCCCGGTGAAAAACAGGACCTTGGCTGGCTGCCGCCCGCTTTGCGCAAACTGGGCGAGCGCCTCACGCGGGTGCAAGCGGCCCCCGGCAAGCCACAAGTGCAAGTGGCTGCAGACGGCAGCAAGGTCCTGGTTTCCTGGCCGTGGCGTGGGTCGCCTCTGCTGTTTGACATCCCCCCACGGGATCCATCAAATTAGGACACAACCCGCGCCACACTGACTTTCGCTTCTGCGGGATTCGGATTACAATCACTCGGCAAATTCTAAGCCGAA
>CAVROP010000015.1:0-12122 GCA_963722675.1 uncultured Acidobacteriota bacterium | reverse complement strand
CGTCACGCCCCCCAACAGCCACAAGAAGGCCACGTTCTCCTGGCACTGCCGCGCCAACTCGTGCGCCGAACCGATGCCTCGCACACAGGCGTACAACCACAGTGCCACCAACAGCTTAGGGTCCGTCGCGTCCCGCCCTGCCACCCCTTCCCGCGCCTTGATGGGCTGGCAAAACGCCGCCACGTCCAGATGCTCCACCACCGCCGCGATCTGCCGTACCGGATGCTGCGCCGATACCAGATCATCCGGGCAGCGCGGTACCATCTCCATTTGCCGACGCTCCGGGGTCCGCAGCCGAACCGGCGACTGGCACCGCGCCGCCCCTGCCTCGCCCTGCGCCTCGACCGGGGGGACTTCTTCCCGCCCCGTCAACAGCTCCTCCATCCTCAATTGTGCATCATCATTGTTATCAACGTTTCCCATGTAGGCATCATATCATCTATTAACGAACTGGCAAGCGAAAACTTTGCATTAGGCGTAAAATATCTGTGGAAAAAATCCAAAAAAGTCACAAGCTCTGAGCGCAGCGAAGAATCTCGCAGTGCCGTTGTAGCAAGCCAGAGCGAGATTCTTCGCTGCGCTCAGAATGACAGCCTCCAAGTGTTTTCCCGCAGCCTCTTCAGGCCGGCGCAGCGCGTCCAACAAGGGAAGCACAGAAAACCGAAAGCCGGTGCAGCCGACTGCTTGTTGCTGTCCTAGCCTTCTCTAGCCACCAGAACGTTTCGCTTCGTTTTGTGCGAAACGAGCGCTTTTTGCTGGTTTTGCACTCCAATTCGCACGTTTCTGCGCACAAGAACTCCCAATTCCACAACCTTAAACATCTACAAGTGATGTGTTTTCAATTACTTACTAGCTTTTGACTCGTTATTCTTGAATAAATCCTGTGTTTTCAGTGACTTCTTAGCTTCGTTTCGACAGGCCTTGTTTGTTTTCAATAACATACTGGCTTCGATCGTATTATTTTTTTGTTTTTTTCGACCGCCGTTCCCCGCGCGCCTCGGGACCGAACCGCTTTCCCCTGGGCGCCCTCGTGCCCGGCGCCCGACTTCGACAAAATGTCTTCAATGCGACCATGATAATAGGCTATCACAGGTTCATCGCCTTGTCAAGTGGAAAATGCACGGGTAGTGCACGCCTGCTGTTCAGGGTCTGCGGCTTTTCGAAGAGCTTGCACGTCCTGACGACAGCGGGTAAATTATCGCCATGTCGGTGTTTAGGGCTGTGAAGGGAAGCTTACGGACAGGCATCAACGTGCGGCGGCACAAGCGCGGAGAGGTCTGGCAGGATCGATTTTTCGACCAGAAGCTTGGTACGGTGAATGGAAAGGGCAACAGGCACCCTTCACCCTTTCGCCCTTCGCCTTTTTCCCTCGAGGAGGAGGTGCAGATGGGGAGGAGCCTGGAAAGGAATAGCGGTTAAGGGAAGGAAGTTCAATGAGTGCGGGTGTATCGACTTGCGAATTGTGCGGCGGCTGGCTGGATGCAAGCCGTCGCCGGAAGCCAGGCCCTTGTCCACGCTGCTTGCGGATTAAAGAGATGTTCGTTGCCGGCAAGCGCTTAGGCAGGATTGGAAAACGGTTCGGCATGACTGCACTCGAGGTGCATGATGTGGTCCGGCGATTGGAATTGAAGCGGGGACCTGAGACTTGCCCTGTGTGTGGATGGCAAGGCAGGATGGAGCGGCACACGCCAAGCATCTGCGCACGCAAGTTGCTGCTCAGGAGTTTGAGTAAGGCTGGCATGCCGGCGAGCTCGATCGCGCGTAAGCTCGGCGTCTCCAGGAATATGGTCTTCTTGACGGCGCACCGCTTGGGGATCAAATGTTCCCGCGGTAAAGTTGAGATTTGTCCAGTATGTGGGTGGCGGGGAGTGATGTCTTTCCACAACCCACAACGTTGCGCATTTCACTTACGGCTCAGGCAGATGCGCGAAGCTGGGTTACCCTGGCGCGTGATTGTCCGTGAGCTTGGTATCTCGCGGGGTAGGTTCTTCCAGGCCCGCCGGCGAATGGGGTTAACAACCTCCAAAACTCCTAAATGAAGCGGCGAGGCGCAGCCATGAGCAAACATGCATTTGAGGGTATTATGCAGGGCCTACAGGAGGCGCTTGCCTATACTCGTGGCGACAGGTCAGCCGTTGCACGTGTCGTCAACGTTGCCGTCAAACCTGCTGACATCAAGACTGCCCGCAAGAATACGGGAATGAGCCGGGAGACCTTTGCCCGTGCCTTTGGCCTGAGCCCCGCAACCCTGCGCAAGTGGGAAAACGGTGAACGACAACCCACCGGCGCGGCCCGAGTATTGTTGACGATCATCAGCCGTGAGCCCGAAGCCGCCCTCCGCGCCATTCGATGACCTGTGCGCGATGACCTGTGCGCAAGCATGGCTTCGCGATCACCGCGTGGTTGTTCCTGCCGGATCACTGGCACGCGATCATTTACCCCCCGTATCCGCTCACCATTTGAACGGTGCTTAAGGCTCTAAAGGTAAGCTCGGAGGATTTTGGTTGACACGTGTTGTCAAATATGACAACATAACGCTTTGCGCAGTTTCCACCAATACGAGAGCAGATGATCCCAACCACACGACCCATTTCGTGGATCAAGGCGGCGCTCGGAGAGTTCCAGACGTTCCCTGAGGGTGCGAGGTCAATATGCCTGGCGGCACTGACCATCGCAGCAGAAGGCGGCAAGGCGGATATTGCCAAGCCGATGCGCGGCATGGGCTCAGGTTTGTTCGAGATTGCGCTGCCGTTCAGAGGCGACGCGTTTCGTGTGGTCTATGCGGTCCAACTTGCCGAGGAAATCTGGGTTGTCCATGCGTTTCAGAAGAAATCGACTCGGGGCGTCAAAACGCCCAAACGCGAGATCGCGTTAATTCAAGAGCGGTTGAAGAGGCTGAAGGAGATTTTGCAATGAAAGGTGAAAAGCTGGAAGTGGTGCGTGGGAGCGGGAACGTTTTTCGCGATCTCGGGCAGGCGAACGCAGATACCGAGCAGTTCAAGGCGATCCTCGCGGCCGAGATCATCAAGGTGCTCGATCGGGAAGGCCTGAGCGTCCGCGCGGCACAGGGCCGCACCGGGATTGCGGCGGCCGACTTCTCGCGGATCCGCAACGCCAAGCTAGGCCGCTTCACCGTTGACCGCCTGATGGCAGTTCTCAATAGGCTCGGAGCCCGCGTGGACGTCGAAGTCCGCGTGCGGCGCGTCGAAACGATTGAGCAGGCGGTCCCCATATAGCCGCGAAACGGACCAACTCGGTTGCGAAGGCCTGGTGTGCTGCCCGGACACGGAGACACCGTATCAGGTACGGTTCTCAGTGAGGAAAGTGTACTGCCGCACTTCGCCGCTGGCGCGCCGGCGCAACCTCCTCCTTTTGGAGTGTGTCCTCTAGGGCCTTCGGCCCGCGAAAACCTACGAAACTGACATTTCGGACCTGCATTTTCGACCCTGCGATGTCCCGGAGGGAGGGGCCCGATGGGCCGAGGGAAAGGGGGTACCTGAGGGAGAAAGGGGACCTGACCGTTTCTCCCCAGGATTGGGAAATCAAATTCGGATGGGGTCCACCGCGACCTTGATATGTGGGACGTTTAAGAAATCCCGTTGCCACTTCTCCAGATACTTGCGGCTGAAGGCGGGCAACTCTTCGCGACGGTACTCCTGGAGCACTCTTCGATATGTGGCGAGAGCTTCGGCAACACTGAAAGTTAGGACGGTACCAAATCCTTCCAATGATCGAATCGGCTGGAACGTTATTTCACCCTTTCCAATGGAGATGTGCCCTTCGTAGCTAGAGGCATGCATAGCTTGGGATGACGTTGAATAAAAAATCATGTATTGAGCCAATTTGCCTACGTCTTCCGCAAGCTTTCTCAAGTTGGGAGGCCCCAACGGGACATACCATGCGGGGTCATGCTGTCGCCTGTTCAAGAACCTGTCGAACTCCGCGCTTACTGGAGCGAACGTGGATGTGGAAAGTAGCCTTTCGATTTCCGTGAGCTGTTCCTGCGCTTGGCGCGCAACGTCTTCGCTTACCTGCATCCCTGACTTCTTGACGGCGTCCATGAACTTCTTGGATTCCGCTGAGCCCGCCTGAACTCGTCTAGCCCAAAGGCGCTTCCGTCTCAGATTGTGGACGTAGTAATAGAGGGATTTCTTCTCTGAGTCCGAAAGGAGTATCCAGTCTATGTAAACGGACGACTCGAATAACGCTCGGCTCGGCAATTGGGCCACATAGCATGCACCTTGCGAGAGAAGGAGATGGACGCCGTCGAGCATCGCCACGACCTGGCGGAGCAGGATGGCTAGAACTACAGCGTCCTTCAACCCCCGGTCACTGGAGTCGAAGCATCGCGGAATCAGATTGCTACCGTAGCTAACGATGTCCTCAATCAGGTTGCACCAAGGTTTTAAGTCTCGGCTGATGCTTGCGATGACCGTCTCGCGGTCTAGCAAACCTTTGTGCGCGCACTCAGGAACTTTGATCAGCAAATCTTTCATTTTGCGCCTCCGATAGCGAATCTGGCACGAAGCGAGTGGCCGGTCGGCGCTACTCGCTCACGGCGTGGCGCCCGAGCCGGGATGCCAATTACTGAGTCTTCGCACGAGCAACAAGAGGTAGTCGAGGACGAAGCGGTAGAAAACCAAAACGGTCTCCTTGGGAGCAATGAGCGGGTGCGTCCCCTCATCCGAGATTAGGGTGTAGACACGGCTGAAGAAGTCTTCTTCAGCCCTCGAGATGAACCCGACCCGGCTCAAGTAGGCACGGCGCCCGCCATCTTGGCGGTCTTTTCCCTCGTACGGCTGTCCTGTTTCTCTCTCAAGAGCTTTCACAAGCAGCCTGTGAGTAGTCTCGATGGAGCTTCTCAGTAGGCCGGCCGCATTCTTTGGGTTGAACGGACCCTCGTTCCTGAGGTAGGCCTCAGCTGCGCGCAGGGCGGCAGCCACTTGCTGGTCGAGGCCAAGCGTGGTGAGGAGATCTGATAACTCCTCAACCCCACCATCCACGGGCGATCTCCTTGCTGCTGCATTCTGCGTCAAAGTACGTTCAAATCGGGTAAATTCGATCTGGTCGACCGTTTTTTGGAGATCTGTGGCCGCGTCTATCAGGCTCTTGGGAAAGTCGGTACCTACCAGACCCGTATCACGCTCGAATATGAAGATCGCAACCTGGCCTTTGACGAAATCCAGGGTGGCTTGAGTGAAGCGATCCTGGAATTGGAAGAGTGAGTACGAGAATTGCGGGCACACCAACTCAACCCAGGGCTCGGAAAGCTCCGGATGGCTCCAGTTTAGCAAGCCGAAGACCCGCGCGGGAAGTTCCGCCGTCGGTCCGAACTCCGCACATGACCTGATAACGACTGCGTGAACGTTCGGGCAATAGTGGCCTGTCTGCTTGTTTGCCCGCAGAGGCTCAGCGGAGAGAGCATGCCACAACGGACGAAAGAACGCTTCGATATCCTGGGGATTCTGTTGGAGAAAGTAATTGTATAGAAGCGCGACTGTCCTTTGGAAGTCAGCCATTCCGTTTCGGTGACTGTCGAGAATCCGATTAATTGTCGCCCTCAGCTCGAGTTTGTTCGTCGATACTGCCGTTTCCATCGCCATCCTCCTCTTTTCGAGCCACTTTGCGATCTCGTCACGCGCGAAGACCGGGCCAGCCCTCAATTCTGCCAGCGGCTGCGGAAAGTTAGCGAACCTCGCGCGCCAATTCGCCACTGCCTGCGAGGTGACATTAGCCATCTCGCTAATCTCATGGATTCCGACGAGTTCAGTCTGCTGGATGATCGTACTGTGATGAGCGCTCACGATGTTTATGTTACACACACATCGGCGGTATGTCAACCTGTCTTGGGGGGCGACCGGCTCAGTCCCAAGGAAACGGTACGTGACACGTTTCGACCGCCTTGCCCGTATGTACCTTTCAAGGTACACTTTCTGTAGAAAGAACTTGATGCTTTACAGGCCGCAGCCACAGAAAACCCCGCTGTTCTTTTTTCGCACCGCTGCTGGAAGCGAGCCAGTGCGGGAGTGGCTGAAAGGATTGCCGGCAGCCGAGCGTCAGGCCATCGGGAAGGACCTTTTGCGGGCGCAATAGGAGTTGGAGCAATGAGTAAGAAACACATGGGTTCCAGCATCGATGATTTCCTGAAAGAGGAGGGCATTTTTGAAGAGGCGCAAGCACAGGCGATTAAGGAGGTCGTCGCGTGGCAACTCGGCCAAGCCATGAAGAAGAAGAGAATATCGAAGTCGCGGATGGCGGCGCTGCTGAAGACCAGCCGGACACAGGTTGACCGTCTGCTCGATCCGAAAAACGACATTACTCTCTCAAGCCTCGAGCGGGCAGCAGCCATGTTGGGGCGCCGGGTAATAGTGGAGTTGGTGTAGGATGTCAAGGCGGCAGTGCAGTCGTGGAGGGGCTAAAAAAGGAATAGCGGGTAAGGGAAGGAAGTTCAATGAGTGCTTGTGAATCGACTTGCGAAGTGTGCGGCTGGCAGGACGCAATCCGTCGCGGAAAGCCAGACAATTGTCCACGCTGCTTGCGGATTAAAGAGATGTTCCTTTCTGGCAAGGCCGTACGCGAGATTGGGAAACGGCTCGGCATGCCTATTGAACATCTGCCCTATGTCATCAGGCGGTTGGAACTGAGGGGGCCGTGCCCTTTTGCGACTTGCCGTGTGTGTGGATGGCAGGGCCTGATCGGGTTCCATAAGCCAAGCGCCTGCGCACGAAACTTGCTGGCCAGGAGTTTGTCCACGGCTGGCATGCCGGCGCCCGCGATGGCGCGAAAGCTGGGCATCACCAGGGCCCTGCTCTTCCGCACGACCTGGCGCCTGGGAATCAAATTTCCCCCTGCTAAAGTTCAGGTTTGTTCGGTATGTGGGTGGCGGGGAATGAGCTCTCACCACAACCCAGAACGTTGCGCATATTTCTTACCGATCAGGAAGATGCGCGAAGCTGGGTTACCCCGGAGCGTGATTGTCCGTGAGCTTGGTATCTCGCGTGCTATGTTCCATGACGCCCTCCGCCGGTTGGGGTTATCCTCCAAAACTCCTAAATGAACCAGCCAGACGCAGCCGTTCGAGCGTCACGTGCCTTCGCGGGCCTTAGAAGGCAGCGAGCGCGGGCGGCGCAGCCGGGACGAAAAAGCCGCAGACTTAATCTGCAGGTTTGCTTGTATCTTCTACCTGCTCGAAAGACGGAGTTTCCAAATCCCTTGTCAACAGCCTCCGGTCGTGCGAAGATGAGCCTGAATAATTCCATTAGCAACGATTTCACAGTGCCGCAAAGCCGCAACCAAATGCAGATTCTTCGCTTCGCTCAGAATGACATGTCATCCTGAGCGAAGCGAAGGATCTGCTTTTATTCGCGCGCCGCGAAGAAAAGCAACCTTGGTGGTCAAGCAGGGACAACGGTTGCTCCCGCTCTGCGGGACGGCCACAAGGGCCGCCCCTACAGGAGCTATTTTCTGAGCCGCATCGAAGACAGCGAAGGAGGTCACAATGAGACGAGGCGCGTGGTTGGCGATGCTTAGTGTGATGGTCGTGGTGTCTCTCGCCTATGCCCAGGACAACTCCGCTCCCCACCGGCGCCTGACCAACCAGGACATCATCGCCATGGTGCAGATGGGCCTTTCCGAAGACGTCATCACCGCCAAGATTCGCGAGGCGGGCGCCAGCGATCCGGGTGCGCTGAGCTTCGATACCAGCCTCGATGGTCTGAAGGCACTGAAAGAAGCGAAGGTCCCTGATTCGGTCATGAAGGTGATGATCAATCCCGGCGCCGCGCCGGCCACCGTCGTGGCAGTCGCCGCGCCCATGACGATGGATCCCAATTTGCCGCCACCGGAAGTCGGCGTCTACTGGAAGGACGGGGCCAAATTCGTTCTCATTCAGGGCCAGGCACTCACCAACCTGAAGGCGGGCGGCCGAGCGGGGAGCTTTTTTACAGACGGTATGCGGAACCAGCATTGGGACTCCGTTCTCGAAGGGAAGACTTCCAGGAACATCGTCACGGAGCGCCGCCCCACGTTCTACCTCTACGTTCCAGACGGCGCCGATTCGTCGGATTACGTCCTGATCAAACTGAACAAGAAAGGCGACCGCCGGGAGTTCCAGGTCGGATCGTTTGGCGGGATCTCGGGCGGCAAGTCGGGCGTCAAGCGGGATAAGGAAGTTGCCTTTAAAGCGGAGCACGTCGGAATCAGAACCTACAAGCTCGCGCTCGAGGCCGACCTCCCGGTTGGCGAGTATGGCTTTTTCATGGGCACGGGACAATCCAACACGATGGCTGGCGCCAGGGGAGGAAACCGATCGGGGGGCGCTGCGGCCGGCCGCATCTACGACTTCAGCATCCTCGAATGAAGCGCCGCGAAGCGGGATTCGCCCTCGCCCATCGATTTAGAGGGGCTCGTACATCACGACAAAACGCGTCGTGACGTATGCGCCACCCGCGACAAAACGCGTCGTGACGCCACCCGCCTTTTTCTTACAGAAGAAAATCATCGTCCATACACAAGACACGTTCAGTCTCGCTCAATACCTCCAACCCAATACACCTATCTGTAAATTGTCATATTCAGAGTCAACGTAGGCAAAAATCTGTTGCGCAGAATCCAAAAATATCTCGTTTTGTGTTATGAACTGCACGTGATCAATGCTGCCGGCTGTTCCTGCTACCATCATCCACCCATTATGCCAGGGGCCGTTTGAAGTTGGGCCCACAAAGACATTCGAAATGTAATGCCCACCAATTGTCGTCAATCCAGATAGCTCGATTATGACCGAGATCGCGGTTGACGGAACTGAAGCAGACAGATCAACACTGGTAGGAGTGATTGGAAATGCCGTCATGGCTAAAGGACATGTTTTGTCTGCCCACACCAGTCTGTCGTTCTGAAGGTATGAGATGAGATAGTCGCTGCTATTATTGAATATGGCCCCAACATATGCCTTGAAGGTATAACCTCGCGGCAACGTCGGATTCGATGCTGATACGGACAGAAGCCCCTGCGCAACTCCGCGGGATTTTGAAATTATCCATATATGGTACCAAGTGCTGGGAGACTTGGTACCGGTATCGAGACCATTAGTCCCGGACGCGTTCACGTCCACGGTGACGTCTACCGGAGCCGCTCTTCGTGGCGCGCCTCCGGCGTCCTCCAACATCAATTCGTCGGCAGTAACATGCACCTTATGGGTATCCACGTAAGGCACTTGATTGCCGGAAACGGGATCAATCTTCTGGCCATACGACAAGATGCTCCGCGCTCTGAGATTCCTCGACAAGTCTCTAATCACGGCTATTACCTCCCTTGGTTAGATACTGTCTCTTGCTGGGATTTCCTTTTTCGACCCCTGACCGTCAGTCTACGCCTGAGCGCCTCCGGGCGCAAAGGCCAGTCGGGATTTGGACGCTCGGTACCCGCAGCCCGGAGGTCGAATCACATATTTCGACTCCGGCCGGTGGCGCGCGACAGTCCATCGAGCGAGCCGCGCCGGTTCGGCGCACTTGCCAAAGCGTTCTGAAACTCTTTGACTGCCTGATCGGGTTGGTGCTGTAACAGCAGGAGGTCTCCGAGCTGTTCTCGCGCCGGGATGATCGGGCCAGGCGTTACGGGCAGCTTCTCGATCTTGTCCTCTTCGTCCGCCGCATCGCGAAGCAAACGCTGCGCGTCGTCCGACCTCGCTTGCGCCTGCGCCAGCCACGCTTCGGCTTCCATCGCCTGAATCTGCACTTGTTGTGCCCAATATTCATTGCCGGCAGCCCGGAGCTGCCGTTCCAGCTCATGCAGCTTGTCAATCTCAGGGCGCACCTCCGCGGGGCGCCCGCTCCTCGCCAGCCCTAGCGCCCGGGCCCAGATTGCAATTGCGACGACCTGAGGCGGCGCTCCCGGCGGCGACTCGATGCGAGCGGCATCTGCCCATTGATGGCGTTCAACTGCATAGCGAACGGGCATGGCCGTGGATGCGTACGCCGCTTTGAAATCGCGCTCTTCCAGATTCTGCATCTGCCTGAGCTGTTGGATAATTTCGGCAGCTTCCCGCTCGCGGCCCTCCTGCAGATAGGCATAGACGAGGTAATCCATCGCGTGCAGTTCTTCGCCGGTGTCGCCCTGTTCATGCGCGGCAACTCTCGCCGCACGGTTCGACGCAATGGAATCGCTCCACATCCCGAGCCGCGTGAAGATGTGGGAAGGCATGTGCAGGGCGTGCGGAGCCGACGGCGCAATTTTGGCGTATGCACGAGCCGCGGCAACTCCCCTGCCGGCAAGCTCTGCGTTGTCATAAGCGTGGATCAGATAATGTGCGATCCCGGGATGCTCTGGATACTTGCGGTATAGTGGCTCCAGTATGTCAACGGCGCGCTTCTGCCTCGCGTGTGTTTTGTCGAACGGTGACGCCGCGGCCAGCAGCGCCAGAGCATAGAACACTTGAACTTCAGCGTCGTCCCGGCAGGCTGCCGCCAGTTTCTGCATCGCAGCTTCATAGCTTACAATCCGAATTTGGTACGGAGCAGCATTGTCGTAAACCAAAGCCAGGGCTTGGAGGAGCCCGCCCTCGCGGTCTGACGCTGCGCCAATCTCCTGAGCTCGGCGGAGCTCCTGCTGGCCGAGGCTGAACCCCTCAGGCGGGAGCGGTGGGTCCCAAAGCTGATGAAAGTGCGTCATGGCGATGCCCCAATGCGCCATTGCGCAATGCGGGTCTCGCGCCGCAACATCCTCAAATGAAGCCTCGGCAGCGGAATAGGCAAAGGAGTGAAGCAAGGCGACCGCTCGCTCAAATTCTCTCTGCACGGTAGGCGCGCAGTTGGTCGGAAACGCTACGGTCCCCAATTTCTCCGGAGCAGGATGGTTGTGGACCTGCTGGCTGGCTGAAGGTTCCGGAAGAAGTACGAAAAGTGTTCCGCACAACACGGCATAGACAATGCTCCGCAACATGGAGAATATTCTACGCCTAATTCATGGCCGAACAGTGGTGTATAACTGGATTTCTGTATAACTAGATTTCTGTCGCAACACAACTTCCGGGAGTGTAGGATGCTGACCGACGCGCGAGGTTCCAGGCAAGGATTCGCGCGTGGAGCATTCAGGAGAACCTTATGGAGACATTCTTCCGAAGCTGGGATCTTCTCGGGCGCAGTTTCGCGATCCTGAAGTCAGACAAAGAACTTCTCTGGCCGCCGGTGATGTCGGCGCTCTACTGTCTGGCGGCGACCTTAATAATTTGCAGCGCAGCCGCGATCGTCGTAGTGCTTCCCGCAATGCCACTGCATGATGTTGCCCAGCAAAAAGTGCTGCGTCAACAGTTGCTGCCATACGTCTTTCTCTTTTACTTCGTCACGTACGGGGTTGGCATCTACTTCAATGTCGCGCTCGTCAGCATCGCGTCGGATCGGCTCGCCGGCGGTCATGCAGTTTTGAATGATGGCTTGCAGACGGCGTGGAAGCGCAAGTGGAGCATCCTTCAGTGGGCGCTGCTCGCCGCGACGGTGGGGGTGCTCCTGCAATTGCTCGAGCGCCGCCTGAGTATTCTGGGCCGCATTGTTACCCGCATCACCGGCTACGTCTGGACGCTCGCCAGCTTCTTCGTCGTGCCTATTCTGGCTGCCGAGGACATGGGACCCGCCGAAGCACTTAGCGAATCGGCGGAGATATTTCGCAGGACATGGGGCGAGGAGATTGCGGGTAGCTTCAGCTTCGGACTCATCTCTGTTGTGCTGGCATTGCCGGGATTGCTTCTTCCAGTGCTGGGGGCGCGGCTCGGGCAGACAGGAATGCTTGCCGGCGTCGCTTCGATGCTGATTTACTGGATGCTTCTCGCCCTTGTCTGCTCGGCCGCTCAGGGGATATTTGTCGCGGCGCTCTACCGCTACGCCACAACGCAGCAGGTCACCGACGGGTTTCGCCACAATGATCTCTCGGGCGCATGGCAGCGGAATGCACTATGACGAAAGTGGCCAGGGAAACGGTGGCGAAACGCGGGTGGCGCACACGTGCCGTTTTTGGCATGTCTGCGCCCCTGCCCGTCGATTCAGAGGGGCGCATACATCACGACAGAATGCGTCGTGACGGATGCGTCACCCACGCGTTGTCAAATCTGACTCGCTCCGTCAGGCTTTGGGAGG
>CAVROP010000014.1:0-9589 GCA_963722675.1 uncultured Acidobacteriota bacterium | reverse complement strand
CCACGTATTGCTCGCCAGGAGGCCAGTGAGGAGAACGAATGCCGCCAGGGCGAAGCCCGGCAAGTACGAGCCCGTCCGGGCAATGAGAAATCCCGTGGCCGCCGGGGCAAGGATACCGCCCACGTTGCCCGCGAAGTTCTCAAATCCTGTCCACACCCCGACCTCCTCGGGTGGAGCGCACGCTTGCAGGATCGCGAAGAGATTCCCTGTGGCCAGCCCGACCAGCGAGCCGCCCATAATGAAGAGGATCGCGGCATGCGCACTTTCGACGCGCGCCGCAGGAATAAGCAGAAGCCCGGAAACAAAGGCCACAGTGATGAGCCACTTGCGAGATTGCGTTTCATCCCAACCCCTGACGATCAGGCGGTCCGCGATCCAGCCTCCCACCGGCTCGCTGACGCCCCACACGAAGTAAGGAAGAGCCGCGTACAGTCCGGCCTTCAGAACCGTCAGATGCCGTACTGTGACCAGATAGTCGGGAAGCCAGGTGACGAGCAGGTACCAGTAGTAATCAAAACAGAAAAAGCCAAGGCAAATGCCAACCAAATCTCGGCTGCGAAGATGTCTGAACACCGTCCAGAATGTTTCAGGCGCCCCATGCCTGTCAGCGCCCGGCCGCTGTCCGGAGAGCCGGGCGGGAAAGACAATCCACCAGGGGATGAGCCAGACGAGGGCCGAGAAGCCCACGAAAAAGAACATCTTCCTCCAGCCTAAAAAGACGATCAGCCAAGCAACCACCGGCGCGCCGAGAAAAAGCCCCGCGCGGGTGCCGCTATCGAAGATTCCGGAAGGGAGGCCGCGCTCGCGGGGCTCAAATAGCACGCTTACGATCTTGGTGCCCCCGGGAAGGTAGATCGACTCGCCAATCCCCAGCAACACCCGGAACGCGATCAGCACGCCCAGGCTTCCCGCCAGCCCCGTGAGGCCGCACGCGAACGACCACAAGGCAAACAGGACGGAGTAAATCCAGCGCAGATTGTAGCGATCCACGCACCAGCCGACCGGCACCTGCATGAGGGCGTACGAGAAGAAAAATGCCGAAAGCAGCAGGCCCTTGCTCGCGGCTGCCAGGTTCAGACTTACGGAGATGAGCGGCAGGGCCACCGAGATGGTGGCGCGGTCCAGATAGTTGATCAGCGAGGCAACGAACAGCAGCCCGATAATGCCCCAGCGCCGGCGATTCGTGATGGACGCGCCGGTCCCTGGCGCAAATTCCCCGCCTGCAAGTGTTGGGCTTTGAGTTCCCATGCTGTGCGATTCAGACTCGGCGCGTCAGGGCGGCATTGCTGAATACCCTGAAAGGGCCGCAACCCTAAGCGGCAGGTCCGCGCGATGCGCTCAGTTCGTGCACCATTTCCACCAAGGCCACGACATTTTCGAAAGGCGTGTCGGGGAGCAGGCCGTGCCCGAGGTTGAAGATGTGTCCGGGCCTGCCTCCGGCCTGATCCAGAATTCTCTGCACCCGCGCTCGGATGAAGTCCTTGCCGGCGTAGAGAACCACGGGATCCAGATTGCCCTGCACCCCTACGTCGTAACCCACACGCGCCCAGGCTTGATCGAGCTCGACGTGAGAGTCCAGGCCCATGATGTCGCCGCCGGCTGCCTGCATGGCCTCGAGCAGCATGCCTGTGCCGGTTCCAAAATGGATGATCGGCGTGCCGGGAGTGATCGCAGCGATCATCGTTCGCGTGTAGGGAAGCGCAAACTCGCGGTAATCCGCGGGGCCAAGGCAGCCGACCCACGTATCAAAAACTTGGATAGCCTGCACGCCGGCGGAGATCTGGCCGTTAACGTAGCGGGCCAAGTTACGCGCCAGATGCTCCATGAGGGCACGCCACGCTTCCGGATCGCGGTACATCAACCCCTTGGTGTGCCGGTAGTTTCTCGACCCTCCGCCTTCCACAAGATAGGAAGCAAGCGTGAACGGGCAGGCAGCAAACCCGATGAGCGGTAACTTGGGGTCGAGGTCGGCGCGGGTCTGGTGAATCGCATCATAAAGGTAACTCAGCGACTGCGCCGGGTCCACTTCTTGAAGCCGCGCCATATCCCGAGGCGAGCGTAGCGGCGGCTTGATGCTCGGACCTTCGCCCTGGTCGTAAGCAAGGCCGAACCCCAGCGGCTCGACGATCAGTAATAGGTCGGCAAAAATGATGGCCGCGTCCACACTCAGCCGGCTGGCCGCTGTCACAGTAACCTCGGACACCAAACGCGGGCTCTTGCAAAGCTCCAGGAACGGCACCTTGGAGCGGAGTTCGCGGTATTCCTTCATGTAACGGCCCGCCTGGCGCATCAGCCAAACCGGCGTTCGATCCACCGGCTCCCTGCGGCAGGCCTTCATGAAGCGCGAGTCATGCCAGGCAGAGACGGCAGCATTCGTGCCTGGTGTGTTGCCCGCAGTTTTAGGATTCGGCAATCTATTCGGCATATTTCCGATTTCTCAAAATGTTGACCTGAAGGTCAGCGCTACGTCGCGGCGACGACCAGGCGATTATATACCCCCCGCACTCGCTGCCGGGTTTCTTGCAGGGTTGAGGCCAGTGTTTCCGATCCTGCTACCAATCCCCAGCGGCGCGCGAGCATTTCCACCACCTCGGCGTGACCCCTGCGGTCCGGCAGTCCCTCGCCAGGCTTCCCGGTCACCAACCGAACGGCGTGATCCACAGAGCGCAGGAAATTCGCTCCTCTCGCCAAGACGCTACCGTCTTCGGCATTGATGAGTTCAGCGGCCCGCAAAGCGGCGATCTGCTCCGCCATATTTGCGCCGGGGTGAGTAGCGATCTGTCCTCGCAATCGCAGGAGAGACACGGCAAAATCGATGTCGTAATAACCTCCTGGAGCGGTCTTGGTGTTTGTAGGCGGTACAGAGACTTCTTTCTCCAGCCTGCGCCGCATTTGGCAAAGCTCGGCCGCCAAGGTGGGGTGGGCGGCGAAGCGCTCGAAAATGCCGCTCACGAGCCGCGAAACGGTTTCTTTCCCGAGTTCGACGTTGCCGGCCACGTGACAGGCCTTGAGATACGTCAATCCCTCCCACACCTGGGCGTGCTCGCGGATATAGCTGAGCAGTTCCTCCTGCGTCACGACCAGTTCGCCTTCCTGCCCGCGAGGTCGAAGGCGCGTATCGACAGCGAACACCGTTCCTTCACTTGTGTAACTGGAGAGAACGTCGATCATTCTCGCCGCCAGCCGTTTCCAGAAAGCCAGCTCGTCTCGTCCGACTCCGGGACCCGTCACGAAGATCAGGTCGGCATCCGAAGAGAGGTCAAACTCGTTTAAGGCCAACCGGCCCAGCGCCAGCACCGCAATGGGGCAGGCACGGTTCCTGTCTTCCAGTTCTCTGGTTTCGAGAGCCGATCCGGCAATCTGCAAGGCGCTGGAAACGCACCGAGCCGCCACGGCAGACCAACGCTTCAGAACCGGAAGGCTGGATTCGAGGGAAGCCAAATCGGCCGCGCCGAGTTCCAGGACTCGAGACTGAAAATGCCTGCGAAGCGCCGCCATCTTCTGGCGCATGGCCAGCACGGGTTCCGTCGCCCAATGATGTGGCTCAGCGTCTTCCGAGACGTCAAGGGCGATTTCCATCTGCGCGGCGGAGGTCGGCGTCTGAGAGGATTGAAGAACCGGCATGTCTTCGGGGTGACGGATCAGCAGTTCGCCGAGGTATTCACTTTCGCTTACCACCTCGAGAGCGCGCCGCAGAAGCTCGGGTTTTTCGCGCACCAGGGCAAACCGCTCCGGTGAATCCAGCAGGGCGGTAAGGAGTCTCGCCGCAACTGCGCGCGCACGGTCAGGGACTTCGGCTTCCTGAATGCAAAGTGCCAAATCCGGCGCCTGGGCGCTCAGGAAATTCAGGGTGGAATCGTAGGAGGCCTGCCCCTGGTCGGGAGTGAAGGAAGGGAGTGGCTTGAGCGTGAACCCCTGATCGCCGGGGGGCGCCGTGCGAGGATGGATCACACGCTGGTAGATCTCATTCACTTTTTCGAAATCATCTTGCAGTTTCTGTACGAGCGCGCCGCCCAGGGATTCGCTTGCAGCGGAGCCAAATCCCACCCGGCGGGCAAGCCGATCGAGAGAGCGGGCCGCGGCGGGCAAGCGGTGGGTTTGCTGGCCAAGCTCGAGCTGCACGCAGTGCTCCGTTTTACGGAAGAACACGTAAGCGTTGGTCAACTGGGCATAGTCGCGGTCGCTCAGCCATCCTTTGTCATTGAGCTTACGCAACGCGAAAAGCGTCCCACCGGAGCGCACCCAGGGGTCCTGCCGTCCGTAGAGCCGCTGCAGGCACTGGACTAGAAACTCGATGTCGCGGATGCCTCCCGAGTGGTGTTTGACGTCTACGGCCTGGCTGCCGCTCTCGCGCATTCTTTTCGTGATGCGCTCACGCGACCATAGCACGCTTTCGACGGCCTCAAAGTCACCCGGCGAGCCATAGATCTCCTCATCGACACCGCGCAGAAAATCGCGAGTCAGCGTCGGATCGCCCGCGGAGTGGCGAGCCTTAATCAGCATCTGCAACTCCCAATCCCGCGCCCGATGCTCGTAATACTCGAGGGATGATTTCAGCGAAATGGCTAAGTCGCCCTGGTCCCCCTCCGGGCGCAGCCGCAAATCGACGCGGAAGACTTCGCCCTGGGGCGTCGGCTGTGTAATGGTGCGGGTGATGGCATTGGCCAGGCGGACGAAGTACTCTTTGTTCGTAACTACCGCCTCATTCCCGCCGGCGGTTTCACCGTCGTGGGAATAGAGAAACAACAGATCGATATCGGAGCTGTAATTCAACTCATTGCCGCCCAGCTTTCCCAGAGAGATAATGCTGAATCCGCTGCGCGCGATGCGGCCCTGCGAGTCAACGTACTGAGGCTGTCCGTAGCGTTTCTCCAACTCGCCGTCGCAGTAAAGAAAGGTGTTGGTCAAAATCACGTCTGCCAACGTGGCCAACTCAAGAGTCGTTTCTCCCAGCGTCGACAGTCCCAAGACATCCTTCATGGCGATGCGCAAGTAGTTTCGGCGCTTGAAGCGCGCCAACTGGGCCGCCAGCCAGGGGTCCGGGTTGGTGGTGGCAAAGCGTGCGTAGTCCTGCATCAAGTCTTCTTTGGATTTCAGCTTGGTGAAGTTGCGGTCTCGCGCAAACTGGATGACGAGTCCCGGCTCCGACAACAGAGTCTCCGCCAGAAACCCGCTGTGACCGAAGATTGCCACCAGGTAGGACAAGGCCGCCGGATGGCGCGCAATTTCTCCCAACACCTCTGCCGGGGCTTCCTGCGCGTACCTCTCCAGCAGGTTCAGCGCGCCGTCGGCGTCCGGTGAATGGGCGAGCAGCGATGCCAGAGGCACCATCAGCGTCGGCGCCAATTGCTGTTCGAGCCGCGCCAGGTTCAGACTTGCTTTCTCAGTGTCCTCGAAGGGTACCGCCTGGAACTCGGGACGCATGCAACCGATTATATAACAGCAGTGGTTAGTGGCTAGTGCCTAGTGGTTAGTGTAGGGGAGGTTCGCGAACCGCCCCTAAGACGGCTTCTCCGGGCACCAGGCACTAGGCACTAACCACTACCTGCTCTTATAATGACTCCTTCAAACTCCAGATTCGAGGGTCGAATGTCAGCGATGCAGCTACGCGGTTCCGTACTGATTCTGATTCTGTTCGATGTTTGCGAGGAGATCCGGCTGGAGGAGTTGCGGCGTATTTTGGGATTGCAGCCGGCGGGGCGCGAGCCCAGCTTCAAACATCCGGCCCCGGAATACGTCCGTTTCGAGAATCCGCCGGTCGAGGAGCCGATGGAGAAAGTCCTGCTGGCCACCGGCGAAGAGTTGACGGGGCGTCTGAAGTACTACGACTACGGGGTTCTGAGCGTCGAGTTCAAGCTGCCCTTTGAAGGGAATTGGGAGAAACTCGCGGCCCGCTCTTCACGGTACGTGGCGGGCCTCGAAATTGAGCGGCAGGCCGCTTTCCTGGCTCGGCAAATGCTTCGGAGGGTCACGCCGGCGTTGGTTAAGCCCTACGAGCATTGGTTGAATGAAGACTACTACATCTTCCACGTGCAGGAAATCGAGGGACGGCCCACCGCCGTCGATCTCCTTCAGAATTTCGGCGACCAGATCGCGCGAGTGGTCCGAAGCGAGGATGCCCAGCTTTCGGAAGGCGAACGTCGCGAGACTCTCCAATCCAGCATGTCCTATTCTCCCACCGACCTGATCGTCGCCGGCTGGAACGCGGCGTTCGTCTACGACACCGCGGCAGGCGCCACCACCACCATCGAGCTGCTCGAATATGCCAACTCCCAGCTCCTCGAGTTTCGGCATTACGACGAGGTCCTGACCCGCGAGCTAAAGGGCGTCTATCAGTCGTTGGAAAAGGGGACTGGGTTTTTCGCTCGCTGGCGGCTGGCCCGGGCATCGGCCCGGCTTCACACTCTGCTGCTGGAACGTCACGGAGCTCACCGAGCGAGCGGACAATGCCATCAAGTTCTTGAGCGATATGTTTTCCGCGCGGCTCTACCGCATGGCAGCCGGAAAGGTCGGCGTCGAGGACTATAAGAACCTGGTCCAACAAAAGCTGAATACCGCTGAGAACCTCTACCACTTCATGGTCGACCAATTCCACCAGGGCAGAGCGTTTGTCCTTGAGCTTCTGGTAGTGATCATTTTGATTATTGAAATAGTCTTCCTGTTTCGGGGCAAGGGGTAGGGCAGGTTTCAGGGGCCAGGTGTCCTCGCTATCGCGACGAATGACCTAGAGGAGCAATGTGAGAAAATCGCGAAAAGCATTGCCATTGCCCGGCCGAGACAGCAGCAGCTTGAGCCGCCACTTTGTTTCACCAGACGCCACGATCGCCGAACTTGAATTGAAGGCTTCAGAATGCGAGCAACGAGCGCTGAGGGCGAACGAGCCTCTTGCGACAAAACTACGGGAGGAGGCAAAGCGCTGTCGAGCATGGATTGCGGCACTGCGCTCAGGGCGTTGGACGTCCTAAAGCCGCATGTCTGCACTTTCCCTGGCACCTGAAACCCGATGCAGTGTTTAGAAGGCGGTGCCGGTAACCGCGGCGGACAACGCGCGGACGAGTTCAGCGCCGAATTGCCTTCGGTCAGCCGCCGTGGGCACGCGTCGGAGCTTCGAGTCATACTCGATCATCTGTTCCATCAACATTGCGGGCAGCTTGCGATCGTTGAAAAGTCCCTGGTCGACGGTCATGCGCCCGGGCTTGCCCGGCGTGGTAGTGGCGCCCGGGTCCCGCAAAGGTCCTGTAGGATTAAAAGAAGAGTGCGACGCCAGTTCCTGATAGGCCCGCTCGCCCAAAGCCTTGAACGCGGACGGCGCCTCGAGGTATTCGTCGGTCTCGTCGTTGTGGAGTGACAGGAATAAGTCTAAGCGGTGTCCGGAATCAACCCAGCCAAGGATGGCCTTCCGCTGCGCCATGATTTCCGGCATCTTCTGCGGATCGCGAGTATCCCAGTTCCGATTTAGATCGAACCCATTCAGGTTGAACCGGACACCTCCGTGCACCACACCGTCCGGGTCGGCCAATGGAAAGATCTTGTAGATGACGCGATCGCGGATTCGGGCCGCGCGCGCGTCACCGGAGAGCAGGAAACGCACCGCTCCATCGGCAACCCAAGAAGTGCCCGCCTCCCAGGCATGCTGGCGGAACATGAGCCAGATTACCGCTTTCTGCCGTTCCGGAACGCTGCGGTTAGTGATGGTGAGGAAAGGTATCTCCCTACCCTCGACTGTGCGGCCCACTGACCGTTCCTCGAGGTAGGGACTGTTAGAGAAGGAACCGAGCAGGTTGGCGAGGTCCCGGCAGGTATAGGGTTCGACGTGCGCAATCCAGACGTGGTCGTGCTCGGGGGTGAACTGCAGGCTCAGGTGCGGCTCGCGGGCGTCCCAGGATACTTGCTGATCGGTGAAGTGCGTCCAGTGGATGTCATCGTAGCTATAGACAGGCCGCACGTCCGCCGTGACCGAATAGGCAGGGCCCGCGTAGTTATACTCACCGGCCAGATCAACCAAGTCGATAGTTACGGGCTCGCGCGGAAGGTTCGTGAGCTCGAAATAATACCAATCCGCTTGGCGGTTTCGATGGTCCTGGTCGAACTGCCCTTTCACGGCGCATCGCAGGTGAGTGGGAGAAACCTGGACCACTTTGCCGACGGAGCCGCCTTCGAAATCGGCCAGAACTCCAATGCTCTGAGCGCGCGCGGGAAGGTTCACCACCAAGACACAAAGGCACCAGGAAACTACAAATTGCAGTGCGGCAACGCCGGCCGCCGCCTTTGCGCTAGTAGTCCAAGGCGCTTCGCGCATTTTCACAGACCTGGTGCCGATTCGACTCAACTTTACTACGACATGCAGGAAACGCAATCAGGAAATCCTCGCTCCGCGAATCCCGCGCTTAATCGAACAAAACTGTTGAACAAACCGGATTGCGGTGTATAACTTGAACACGCAATAAGCAGCGCGGATCCGGGAAAACTACTGGAGCCGGGATGAAAGGAGACTTGAGATGCGAGTCATGTTATCGATCTTCGTAATCGGAGCAGGCCTTCTGCCGCTCTCGGCGCAGCAAGGGCAGCAACTCGCGGCCACTCCGCCCATGGGCTGGAATAGTTGGGACTCGTACGGCCTGACGATCGATGAAGGAGAGTACAAGGCCAATGCCGACTGGATGGCGAAACACCTGAAGCAGTTCGGCTGGCAATATGCTGTGGTTGACGAAGGCTGGTATTTGCACAACCCGGAAAGCGGCGGCAAGCCCTCATGGAAGTACACTCTGGACAGCCAGGGGCGCTTCATACCGGCTCCGAACCGCTTTCCATCCGCGGCGGAGGGTGCGGGTTTCAAGCCTGTTGCAGATTACGTGCACTCGCTCGGCCTGAAGTTCGGCCTTCACATCATTCGTGGCATTCCGCGCGAAGCGGTGGACAAGAATATGCCGATTGCCGGTACGGCATTCCATGCGGCAGAGGCTGCGGATAAGTCGGACACATGCTCGTGGAATCCCGATACTTACGGGGTGAAGTCCAATCCAGCCGGGCAGGCCTTTTACGACTCGCTCGCCCAGCTCTATTCGAACTGGGGCCTGGATTTCATCAAAGTGGACTGCATTTCGAGTCGTCCGTACAACGCAGGTGAGATTCACATGCTCAGCTCCGCGATCAAGAAGGCGGGCCGCCCGATTGTGCTGAGCCTGTCACCGGGGCCAACGTCGCTGGGGGTTGCCGATGACGTGCGCCGGTACGCGCAGATGTGGCGCATCTCGGATGACTTCTGGGATTATTGGGCACCCGGTGCCGAAGAGCCGTGGGTTCAGACTCTGCATGGGCAGTTCGCCACGGCCGTCGGATGGGCGCCCTATGCGGGACCCGGCCATTGGCCGGATGCCGACATGCTTCCCATCGGCTATTTAGGCCCGCGACCGGGGTTGGGTTCAGCGCGCCCCACGCGCTTCACTCACGACGAACAGCGTACCCTGCTGGCTTTCTGGTCCATCATCCGTTCTCCTCTCATGCTCGGCTGCGACCTGCCGCATAGCGATGCCTGGACAACATCGCTGCTGACGAACCCCGAGGTGATTGCCGTGGACCAGCACTCCAC
>CAVROP010000013.1:0-13316 GCA_963722675.1 uncultured Acidobacteriota bacterium | reverse complement strand
CACCAAGGCTATAGCCCTCAGGAAGGTAGGAGGATCATAGGACGCCCCCAGCGTCCCTTGTCACTCCTGAACTGACCTCGAATTATCACCCCGGCCCTGTTCGAGGAGTCGGGGTGTACTTTTACCCGCCTGCGCTTCCCCGCCCAGTGAGGGCGTCCCACGACTAATTCCTTAACCCGGTCCGATCAGTGATGTCCGCCCCGTCCGCAGCGGTACAGAATCTCGAACGCCTCGGGGTTGTGCCGTTGTTACGAAACCAGCAAAGCTATCCTCTGTGCGAACTCGCGCCCGCCACTCCCGGTCACGAGTCGGACGAGAGTCTGCTTATTTGCTTGTGGAGAACCTGAAGACCGTGCTCTCACGGTAGGTCTCGCCGAGCTTGAGGACAGTCGATGGGAAGCTCGGCTTGTTCGGAGAATCCGGGAAGTGCTGCGTCTCCAAGCAGAATGCGGAGCGGCGGCCGTAGGATTTGCCCCCCTTGCCATGAATGCTGCCGTCCAGGAAATTACCCGTATAGAATTGCAGCCCCGGCTGAGTCGTGAGCACCTCCAGCACGCGTCCCGACTCAGAATCGGTGACTCGAGCAGCCAGACTGAGGCCGGCGCCAGAGCGGTTCAAGACGAAATTATGGTCATACCCTTTGCCAAATTTGATTTGTTCGTCGTCCGCGTCAATCCGCGTCCCGATCAAGGCCGGTTTTCGGAAATCGAAAGGAGTATTCTCGACCTTGCGAATCTCGCCCGTCGGAATCAGCGTGCTGTCGATGGGGGTGAAGCGCTCGGCGTTGATCATGATTTCGTGCTTCAGGATGTCGCCGTTGCCTTCCCCGGAGAGATTGAAGTAGGAGTGGTTCGTGAGGTTCAGTACCGTGTCTTTGTCGGTCGTCGCTGTGTAATCGATTCTCAGCGCGTTATCTTCCGTCAGTGAGTAGATGACCTTCGCGCTCAGGTTGCCCGGGTAGCCCTCTTCGCCGTCCTTGCTTAGGTAAGTCAACTCCAATGCCGGGTGCTCGCCGGGGATTTCGCGTGCAGTCCAGACTCGCTTGTCGAAGCCCCGTAAGCCGCCGTGCAGGCTGTTTGGGCCGTCGTTAGCAGGTAATTTGTATTCCACCCCATCCAACTTGAACCGGGCATTTCCAATGCGGTTTCCGTAACGCCCGATGAGTGCCCCAAAATAGGGCTCCTTGGCCAGGTAACCTTCGAGATTATCGAAGCCTAGTACGACGTCGCCGGGCTTACTGTTGCGATCAGGCACCACGATTGAAACCACGATCCCGCCGTAATTCGTGATGGCTACTCGCATTCCCCGGCTGTTGGTCAGATTGTAGAGTTCAATGGTTCTTCCGTCTGCCATTTTCCCGAATCCCTTTCTGGTGATGCCGGAGTTGGGCTTATCCGCTGCGCCGCCTGCAGCACCAACGACGGCGAGCACGAGGAGTATGGAGGAAGTGCAAGTGAGGTATGTCATATCCTGCTCCTGAGAGATGCGACTTGCGTCAATCAACTGTCATCCTGCGCGCAGAGAAGGATCTCCGCATTTTCCGAAGGTCTCACGATTTGCGAACGACTGCCGCGATCCTTCGCTGCGCTCAGGATGACAGATTCGCGCGGCCTCCGGGCCTGCGACGCTCAGTTCATTCTGACTTACGCCAGTCCCAGATTCAACAGAACATAGGATCTCGCCGGGAGCTGCAGGGCCATCTTTGAACCGAGCGTCGGAGGGTCCAGCGGCTTGGGAACGACCCGGTCTGGCGCGTCAAATCCATTCTCGGCCTTGAGATCGGAGCCCGTCAAGACCTGGCAAGTATTCACGCGCGTGGGCGTGGTCTCGTGCCAAACCAACTCGAGATCGCGTGCCTTTTCCAGGTCCCGGTTCAAGACGAAAAGACTGACGGTCTTGTTCTCAACATCGATTGTCCCGGCGACATCGAGGTAAGGCACGGACATGCTTTCGTGGCCTCGGGCCGCAGGCCGTCCTGCAACGGTAACCTCGTAAGCCGGCGATGTCACTGCGAACTCGAGCGCCTTACCACGGGCATATTGCAAAGCCCAGGCATAGGGGTAATAGATCGTTTGCCGGAACAGGCCGTTTTCGTTGGTCATAATCGGCGCGATCACGTTCACCAATTGCGCGAGGCACGCCACGCGTACGCGATCCGAACGACGAATCAAAGTATTCAGCAGCCCACCCACCACCAGGGCGTCCTCGAGGTTGTAAATCTCTTCCAACAGGTGCGGTGCCACCTTCCTTTGGCCATCCACCGCGGTTCCGCTGCGTTGCCGGTACCACACGTTCCACTCGTCGAATGATAGCCACAGCGTCTTGTTGGACTTCATGCGGCCCCCGACCACGTCGCAGACCGCCATAATCTCGTGGATCTGCCGGTCCATGTCGAGGTTCATGGACAGATATCTGGCCGTGTTCCCTTCGGTTTCCTCGGCGTTGCCGAAATAGCGATGCAGTGAAATGGCGTCGACTTCCTCATAGCATTGTTCGAGCGTCTGCTGATCCCATTCCAGGTAAGTCGGCATAAAGGGACCGCTGGATCCACAGGCGATCAGCTTTACCGAGTGATCCATCTCCCGCATCTGGCGCGCGGCATCGCGCGCTTTAATGCCGTACTGAACGGCGGGAATGTGCCCGATCTGCCACGGCCCGTCCATCTCATTGCCGAGGCACCAGTACTTGATGTTGTGGGGCTTGTCGTACCCATGGGCGCGGCGCAAATCACTCCACTTGGTTCCCTTATCGACATTGCAGTACTCGAGCAGCGCGACCGTGGTCTCAGGGGTGCCAGTGCCAAAGTTGGTGCCGATGAGCGGCTCTGCACCCACCGCGTGGCACCACGTCACATACTCGTTGATCCCGAACTGGTTGGTCTCGATACTATCCCAGGCCCGGTCGAGCACCCGTGGACGGTCTTTTTTGGGCCCTACGCCGTCAAGCCAGTTATACCCGGAAACAAAATTCCCTCCGGGATAACGAATTATCGGGACACCTAGACCCTTGATCTCCTTCAAAACATCGGTGCGGAATCCGTTGGAATCGGCGAACTTCGAACCGGGCTCGTAGATACCTTCATAGACGGCACGGCCCAGGTGTTCGATGAAGGACCCGAAGATGTTTCTGTCCAGCGTCGAAATGCACCGGTCCGGATCGATGACCACGCGCGCCGGGCCGGCACTCTCCTGCGCCGCCTCAGTAGAGTTCGCCAGCCAGGGAAATCGCGCGGCGAGTGAGGCGCCTGCTATCACGGTGCCGCTCAGAAACTGACGTCTGGAGAAGCAATTCATTTTGGCCTCCTTAGGCAGTGAAGGATCGCGATGTTCCTTGTGGATCAGGTAAGTAGAGATGGGAGCTGTAAGCGCTTAAGCGCCGCATGTTAACTCAGCCCTGCCTTTGCTTCCAACCTTCCGGCGTGCAGAGTCGATTTCAGGAGTCGCGGGCAGCTTAATACGGGTGCGGGAAAGAAGTCAAGGGTGCTGAGTTGTAGAAGCCGACAGGTGTAAGCGTTTGCAAAATCACCGCCCGATGTGGTAAACACACTTCCAGAAGGATGGTGCTCGACATGATGCTCAACTCAACCGCGAAGTCAGCCCTTGGTTTTATCGCTTCGTTTGCCCTATGGGTTGTGCCGCTCGCCGGCCGAACCGGGGACCTTCAAAACTCGGCAACCGGGGAAGCTCGTCTGCTTCCCGCGGCATCGCGACTTCGGGAACTGCCTCTGACCGCTGTGCAGATTCAAGACCCTTTCTGGTCGCCCCGCCCGCCTGGAGGTCAATCGCACCCGAACCCTCGAGCACGTTTACAAGAAGCTGGAATTGACGGGGTGCATCCGGAATTTCGATCTTGCCAGCGGCAAGGCGGAGGGCAAATTCGGCGGACCATGGTGGGCTGATTCGGACGTCTACAAATGGATCGAAGGCGCCTCCTATATCCTCGCCCTTCACCCTAACGCTCAGCTCGAGTCCAAGGTGGACGAGTTGATTGCCAGGATCGCGGCGGCCCAGCAAAAAGATGGCTATCTGGACACCTATGTCCAACTGAACCTCCCGGACCTGAAGTGGAAGAGCCTGGCGTTCAATCACGAAATGTTCTGCGCGGGTTCGCTCTTGGAGGCGGTCGTGGCTCATCACCAGGCCACGGGCAAGCGCTCCCTGCTCGAGGTCGCCTTGCGACTCGCCGATCACCTCGACTCCACCTTCGGGCCGGGCAAGCAGGCCGGCATTCCTGGGCACGAAGAGGTGGAACTGGCCTTGGTCAGACTCTACCGGCTGACAGGGGAGAAACGATACCTCCGGCTCGCCCAATACTTCATCGATTCTCGCGGTCAAAAGCCCTCAATTTTTGAACGTCAATACGAGCAGTTGCCGGAGAGGAAGGTGGAGTTGCTGGGCCACCCGATGAGCATTAAGGATTTCTACCGGCGCTTCTTCCTGGTCAATCCGGCAAGGTTCGACACCAGCTACTCGCAGGATCAGTTGCCGGTGCGTCAGCAACGCGCGGCCGTCGGTCATGCCGTGCGGGCCATGTACCTCTACTCCGGCATGGCGGACCTGGTTTATGAAACCGGCGATGCGGGCCTGTGGGACGCCCTGCAAAGTCTGCACGACAGCGTGACCAATCACCGCATGTACGTGACCGGGGGAATCGGCCCTTCGGAGCGCAACGAAGGCTTTACCGCTGACTATGACCTTCCCAACGAGGACGCTTACCAGGAAACTTGCGCTTCGGCGGGCATGGTCTTCTGGAACTATCGCATGCTGAAGCTCACCGGCGACGCACGCTACGCCGACATCATGGAACTTTCGCTCTATAACGCGCTGGCGGCCGGCGTTTCCTTAACAGGAGACACCTTCTGCTATGTCACCCCACTTGCTAGTCGGGGCGACTTCAAGCGCGATCCGTGGTTCGGCGTACCTTGCTGCCCGACCACGGTCGCCCGATTTCTGCCCGCCCTCGGCCGATACATATACAATGAATCACCGGACGGCCTGTGGGTGAATCTCTTCATCGCCGGCCAGGTCAACGCGCAGCTTGCGGGCAAGAAGGTCACCCTGCAGCAGTCCGGCAATTATCCCTGGGATGGGAAAATCAAGTTGCCCGTGGGGGTGGAAGCGCCCCAGGGGTTCGTCCTCCGCGTGCGCGTTCCGGGATGGGCAGAAGGAGCGGATTTCCAGGTCAATGGAAAGATGTCCTCGCCTCGAGTGGTGAACGGCTACGCTGAATTCCGTCGGTCCTGGTCCAGCGGAGACACGGTTGACCTGAGTCTGCCCATGGACGTCCAGTACCTTAAAGCCAATCCACAAGTACTGTACGACCGTGGGAAGCTCGCGCTTCGGCGTGGCCCGCTGATCTACTGCTTCGAGCAAGCTGATAATCAGGCCCCGGACCAGATCGCCTTGCCTCTGGGAGCACCGCTCGAAAGCCGGTACTTGCCTGAATTGCTGGGCGGCATAACGGTCCTCAAGGGCGAGTGCCTCTTGCACTCTCCTGACAAATGGAAGGACGTGCTCTACCGGCGGGTCCGTCCGGCGAAACCTGAGCCGTTTCCGGTAACTGCCGTTCCTTACTGCGTGTGGGGAAATCGCGGGTTGGGGAAGATGGCTGTCTGGATCGACGCGGCGCCCTAGCGTGGCGTCACCAAGCGCGGTGTAGCACAGTCGTTTCGATCGTCTTCCGCGGGGCAGGGTCAGGCAAGAGGGTTTCTTGATGCCACGCCCCTAGTTGTGCCAAGATAGGGCACGTATCATGGAAATAGCAAGGGCTGCCGGCAGAAAGGAGCTTTCCGATGGGTGTCGAAGCTCTGCTGAAAGCGAAGCGGGAAGAGATCTTACGCGCTGCGGCGAAGCACGGAGCCCACAACGTCCGGGTATTTGGGTCCGTCGCGAGAGGTGAGGCGGATGCCCAAAGCGACATCGATTTGCTGGTCGAGTTTGAACCGGACCGCAGCCTGCTAGATCACGCCGCACTCTGGTTGGAGTTGCAGGAGCTTCTGGGCTGCAAAGTGGATGTGGTGAGCGTGGCCGGTATTAAGGCGCGCATCCGCGATCGTGTTTTGCGGGAGGCCCTGCTGGTATGAGGGACGTTGAGGAGCGCCTGCGTGACATTCTTGATGCCATCACTCAAATTGGCCGGTATGCCTCACGCGGTCGTGAGGCGTTTGAGCGGGAAGAACTGATTCAGGTATGGGTAGTGCATCATCTCCAGATCATTGGAGAAGCCGCGGCCCGGCTCGGCCGTGAGTTTCATGCGGCGCACCCCGAAGTGCCGTGGCCGAAGATCGTTGCCATGCGAAACGTGCTCGTGCACGATTACTTTGGCGTTGATTTGAACGAATTGTGGAACTTGGTACAGCGTGACCTCGGCCCGATTCAGGGTAGGGTGGAATGGTTGCTGGCCGAACTCGAACGAAAGAACCAGTAGTATCGGGCTTGCGGCCAGTCCTACCAGCTTATTTGTAAGAGCCAGACGGCGTGACGGGGAAGAGGGAAGGCAATTCGCAGCTCCCCCTGATTCGCTCTCCTCTTCTCCTCAGGCGCGAGTTCTTGCAGGCGGCCTTGCACGAGCAGCCGGCGGTACTGCTCAAGTGTCGGCTGCGGTGGCGAGCCCATCTCCTTCCACGTTGTGTAGGCGTTGCTGTGTGCCTGGTCGATCCGGTAATGGCGGACCAGAAGCTGACGGGCGGCCTGCGGCAAGCCCGTGATAATAATCTCCACATTGGCAGCGGGGACGGCTACGTCCTGGTCGTGGTAGTTCCAGACGATCGCGGAGAGTCGCCCTTTCTCGAGAGTGGCGATGCCGTTGATATCCGCCTGGCCTGAGACCCCCGATCGCAATACGGAATCGATCTCCAATGACGAATTGCTCCTCAGCGCAATGCGCTCGCTGCCCATCATTCCAAACATCCGGAAGACATTCAGGACCGGTTTGTCGATGCCGTTAGTGGCCAGGGTTCGAAAGCCTTCAAAGTATGGCTGGTTCTCGAATTCGAAGGCCCACGTCACCACGCCCGCCAGAGAGACTTGGTGCTCTGCGGCAAGTTCCAGTGTCCGGGCAAGCATCTCGGCGGTGTAGCAGGCGTAAAGCGGACCGTTGCGGTAAACATTCTGAGGAAACCGCCGCGCGGAGCAGGCCGCACAACCTTCCGGGTCGGACTCGCCGAGGATGACCGGCAGATCCTTGAACTGGGGGAAAGAGCGAATGATGCGGAACCCCTCGTCGATGGATTGCAGTTGCCGGCTGATTCCCATGACCACGTGGCCCTCCACCATTTTCGGGTCGCCCTTGGCGTGGAAGGTGACGAAATCGAGGGGAGCACCCTTCCCTCCCGTCGCGGAATTGATCCCGTTGGCGCAGTGGGCCAGGAATTGGCGGAGAAAATCCGCCGCGTGGGGATCAACTGGACCTGTGGAGTCCGGTCCACCTACGCGTGCCTGAGGGAGTGCGCGTTTCACGGCCTCGGCGGCGAAATCATAGAGCTTGAAATACTCATCTCGCGAGCCCTGCCAGTAGCCGATGTCAGGCTCATTCCAGACTTCCCAGTTCCAGGATTGGACTTGCTCCTTCCCGTAACGCTCCGCGGCGTGCTGTACCCAGCGGTAGACCAGGTCGGCCCACTGGTGATAATCGCCGGGTGGGTACGCCCAGCCCGTCCAGAGCGTTCCCTCCGGCCAGTGATGTTTGTAGGGGTCTGGCCGGACTGAAAGCGCCTGAGGCATGAAGCCAATTTCCACCAAGGGCTTTGCCTTTACTCGCATCAACGCGTCGAAGATCTTGTCGAGGATCGTCCAGTCGTAAACAGGGCGACCCGATTGCGTCCTTAGTATAAACGTTGGTGGACCCCCATTTGAGGGCTGCCGTGCCATCGCCGGAAGTCAGCAGATTGTGCATGCGAATCTGTACCGCAGTGGCGCTCAATTCGGAAAGCTCGGCCAGGAGTTTTTCCCCGTTGGGCGCGTAGGCGTAGTTGGGCTCGTCGTACCCGAAATAATCCCACAGCGGCGACAGGCGCTCACGCGGTCCTGAGGCATCGATCCGAATCACGACTTCCTGCTGCGCCAAGGCAGGTGCAGCGAAAAAAATCAGCGCCAATGCGCAGACTCTGGCGGCACCCGCGTTCTTGGATGGCCTCAGAAAACCGGCTGTCATGCTGAGCGCAGCGAAGCATCTGCATTTGTATCTTTGAAAACAACCAAATGCAGATTCCTCGCTACGCTCGGAATGACAGGGCACGTCCATTTCTTCACACCATCTCATCTAGGAAGCTCGCTCCTTTTTACTAAACCAATTCGATCTCCAGCTTAGTGAGCGATGCGGGTTTGAAGGTCCAGGCAAAGCTGGAACCCGTGACGCTGGCCGGCTTTCTTTCAGGCTCTACAGCGTGCGGATTTTCAAAGTCATCGTGGGCGTGAATATCCGCTGACGCGAGGACTGTCACATTACAGGAGCGGGTTGAGGCTCCGCGCAGGCTGACCTCCGCGGTCCGGGGCTCGTGTAGCCCACTGCCTGTCACTCTCCCGGCCCCGTTTGCCGACTCCCGAGCCTTACTTCGTTTTCGCAAAATGCGCTGTTTTTGCTCCATTTGGGGTCCGATTGGCGCTAATTGGCGCGCAATATGCGCATAATCCGCAGCACTTTAAGAGACTATCTCATTTGTTTTCAAGTACTTCTTAGCTTCTCTCCCTTCGTTAACGTGTAACTGCCTTGTTTTCAGCTACTTCTTAGCTTCGTTTCGAATGGGCTTGTGTGTTTTCAATGACATACTGGCTTCGGTCGTATCATTTTTTATTTATTTTCAGCTCCCTCTTTCGCCGAGTGCCCGGACCTTCCCGCCAACCCTTGCGCCGCGTGTCTAACCGGCCCTCGCCTACGACAAAGTGTCCACAAAGCAAGCATCATTGTAGGCTATCATGGGTCCCGGAATTTGTCAAGTAAAAACTGCAAGAAAAGCGGGCCGTCGGCGACAGGCAGAAGTCGGAAGTAGCGCGGATCGCCGATTCTGCGGTCCCCGTCGCCTCCAAGGGGGTGGCGCAAACCCGCCGACGATTCGAGCAGGGGTGAAGGCGCGTTCGCCTACCGCTGCTGCCGAATGTTCTATATGTGCGCAACACAGTGTGCCTCGCGCATAGCTCTTCGCTTCACGCTTTTCTTCAGAGTCAGGGTTTCGGAAGTCGGTTCCTGCGCTTCAAGACCGGGAGACGTCGTTGTCGTGCTCGAACGACTTCCCAGTCGATGGTCACAGCACCCAGGGCTTGCGTTATTCGAGCGACACATGCAATTGCATCCAGTTCAACTTGGTGCTCCCAGATTCTGAGCACCCTCCAGCCAAGACGACGCAGCTTCTTGGAGTTCCTCTGATCGCGTTCTCGGTTGCCGCCAGTCTTGTTTCGCCAGAAGGTTGGCAGCTTGTGGCGCCAGACTGGAAATCGCCACACGTGCCAGAAATCCCCGTTGACGAAGACGGCCACCCTTGCTTTCGAGAAAACGAAATCCGGGCACCCCGGCAGGGCGCGATCATGCTGTCCGAATCTGAGCCGTGAGGCTTTTAGCAGGGCGTGGATATAGGGTTCAGGAGTTGTATTCTTCCCCTTAATCCTCGACATCACTCGACTTCGTTGTTCCGGCGACATGAAGTCGACCATGGGCGCTCACTTGCTCTTCACTCGTGATGGTTTCATGGCGAGTCTGGCGGCAGCCTCTGCTGCTCGTGCTCTTCCTGGTGCCCCTGCATCCGGCTTCCACTCTCTTGCGCGCTTAATGAAGTCCTCATCCCCTGTTCTGGTTCCAACGAGATCTTGGTCGAAGTCTATCTTTACGAGCAGGGGGAATCGCACAGCTTGGCCGCTTATGATTCCCTGCCCGGGGCCGAAGCCGGGCAGCATGCGGGCGTCGCTTTCTGGGAGATTTTCCATTACTGACCTGACGTAGGTTTGATCCTTTGGGTTGACTAACCGCATGACGAGGAAAGAATTGCACTGTGCCAGAATGGTCTCGTCTACGCGACTCGGGCGCTGAGTGATGAGTATCAGGCCGACACCGAATTTCCTGCCCTCGGTAATCACCTTTCGAAGGGTGGAGAGGGAAGGGGTTTCCTCCGTACCCTCTCGAGCGGATGGGACAAAGTTCTGAGCTTCTTCAACGACTGTCAGAAAGGGCGCGATTCTATCTGCCAACTCTGCCCTATGCCCGAAGAGGGATTCCATAACAATCGATACGATCGTGCTTTGTGTCAAATGGTCGTAGCCCCCCAAGTAAAGGATAGAAACCTGCCAGGGACGGACTATGGCCTCTGGCCGACCGTCGGGGTCAGGAAGGGCCTCAAACTGAAGCCCTTTAAGAACCTTCCGCAGCCGGTCGTTGCTAACTTCCATCTTCTGAAGACGCTCCTCGACTAACTTTAGGCTGCGGCGTACCGCGTTGGCTGTCGAAGCGCCGATATTAATCTCTGCTCCGTCTCCCTTTCCGACCCCAGGATCCTTCTTTGCGCGAATTCTCTCGGCCACGATTATCAGAGTTCGGATGAAATCAAGTACGGGCTGCCCTGCTTTTGGCTGGATTGTCGTCAGCAACCAGTTGAGCAGCTCCTGCTGTGGTTCAGTTAGACCTTCGGTCATTTTGGAAATCAGGATATCAACAATCCGTCGATTTTCGTCGGTCATGACGATGTGCGGGTAAAAGAGCTTCACATCGGTCTTGGGGAAGAGGGACTGCTCTTCCCAGAGGCCAAGATAGTCCCCATGCGGATCGAAAATCAGAATGGGGTAACCAATGCTAATCAGTTCCCTCAGCACCCGCCGGGCTGCAACTGTCTTACCACCCCCGGTCATTGCCAAGATTGCCAAATGTCGAGCTGCCACTCGCTCAGCGGCGATATCCACTTGGACGTCACCGCGGGCTATCAACCCACCAATCCTGAGAGGGGTTTGGTTTTTCACTCCACCCGCGAGCAGATTCTTGATGGCGTCTGCGGACGGGTACCGAACTTCAGCGGCTGGGGGAATCGGGTATGTGAGCGGGTAAAGATCCCGGTAGCCGCCGGTCTTAGCAGAGAAACCCTGTCGTTATGAAAATGCTTGGTGTATGGTATGAATTGCTTCGCAGCTAGAGGAAAAAGTGATGCCCCCAGCCTCCAGAGGGAAGCCCTGGTCACATGATGAGCTAATCGTCGTCTGTAACCTATACTTCAGCCTTCCCTTCGGCAAAATGCACGCACGCCAGAACGGCCAGCGCCTGGGTCGGCCGCTAACAGCGGGCCTCCATGCCGACCAGATACGGAAGCTCCACCGTGCTGGTATTAGCAAGGCCGCGATCGCCCGTAGCCTGAGGATCGGACGTACCTCCGTGCGCCGTATTCTGAAAGAAGGGACCATAGAATGAGTGCCGCTTTCGCGATCCTAATTTTGGCCCTCATCGGCGGGGCACTCGTCTGCGCTGCCCTTTACGCTATATTGGGCAGACCCTCTAGTCACAAGGGCAAGAAGCGCAAACAGGAAGTCGTGAATGGCTTCAGGCTCGCGGGAGGTACCCTGCTCGGCACGGCGTTGATGGGCTTCCTTGTTGCTGGCGCAGGAGCAGCATTCGGAACCATGCAAGGGACGAGGTTGTCGGCGCTGGGGAAACTGGGTGCTTCTGCCGTCGCGCTTCTCTCGCTGTCTCTGATAATCGTCACCGTCCAGCGGTGGGCAAAATACTTTGCCGGTTGGATGGTTTTCGGAGTAGCGAACGCGCTGATCATGGCGAGCACCGGGCACCTTCTGAACAACCCCGCGATTCCTGTGAGTCGCACTGATGCGTTGGCAATGGCGGGATTAATTTTAATCCAAGTACTCACAGCTATGCGCTTCACGAAAAGCTACGAGCTGCATCTGAGCGAGAAAGCTGCCTTGATAGTTTGGATATTGGCCTTTACATGGGTCGCCAACGCGCCACGGTTCATGATTCCAGGCATGAGCATTGCAGCGGCTGTTTTTGTAGCCACGTGGTGGTACCATCGCGGAAAACGTCGACACAACCCCCGCAATGCTGAAACACATCGCTCGTACCCACACACTGTTTCGTAACTGCCGATGAAATCGCCTTCTCAGCAATAACCCCAGAGTGGGGCTACACCAAGGCTCCTCCAAGCCTTTCTGACACGCAAAGTGAGAGCTTCCCACGTCCGTCGGCCTAATTCTCTTTTGTGCAGGATTGCCGAAAGGACACAGAATAGCGTAGCGGATTTGGTAACCCAGATCTTCCGCACTCAGCGCAACTTCCTCAGCGATATTACGGCCACAGAAGCTCGCCAAGTGGTGAACGTTCTCCATCACAAAGGCAAGAGGTTTCAAATCGGCAACAAAACGCAAGAAATGCGTGAACAGCGGGACTCGTTTATCCTCGATATGAGCATGGACATTTCCTGCAACCTCGCGTAATTTGGCCCGCCCCACCCTGGTAAACGGCTGCAAGGTGGACCACCAATGACCACATCGACGCGTTCTCTCCCGTAATTTGAACGCAACGACTTGGTTACCTTATCCGCGTCCACCTCTTGAACGTCGCAAGGGATGTTGGGACTCACCTTCGATGGAAAATGTTTGGAATGGGTTTGATGTGCGGTCGGGTCGATCTCAATTCCGCCCACGATCTCGAACCCTGCCCTAGAGAAGCCGAGCGAGAACCCGCCACAGCCACAGAAGAGGTCGAGAACAGTGAAATTGGGGGAAGTGGCTCTTGCGGTCATGTGATTGAGTACTTTGCTAACGCCACCGAGCGAACAGCGATGGCCTCGCATATGTCCGACTAGCGTTCGGCATCATATCAAAATAGGAGCCGTTGCGATATAGCAAGAGCCGCACTGGTTTGGACAGGGCGGGCTCGGAAGGGGGGCGCGCCTCGGAGGCAGGCGTACCTTTCCTTCCTATGCGGCTCTTCTGTGGGAAATGGCATCGGCCCATGACCTCGGCGGGGGGCGGTGGCGCGAGCCTTTTTGCTCGCCGATGGACACACATGGATTTGAGAATATACCGATGACCTTCCATCCGTAACGACGTTGGGTGGCGCCGGCGTGCCTTTTTTGGCATGTCTGCGCCCCTGCTCGTCGATCTCCGGGTAAACGTGGCCGGTAGAAATGAAGATGTCGCGCCAGCCGTCGTTATCGAAATCCGCGGCTGCGGCCCCCATTCCATAGGAGCCTGCCGGAACCCAGTTCTGGCTGACCACATAAGGATCGGGAAGCCCGCGCGGAATAGCGACGCCGGAGGCTTCCGAGACATCCTCGAACGTGCCGTCTCCGCGGTTATGGTAGAGGATATTCGTGCCGCCGCCCATGCCTT
>CAVROP010000012.1:0-64301 GCA_963722675.1 uncultured Acidobacteriota bacterium | reverse complement strand
GGGGTGATGAATTTGCAGTACCAGATCGGCAGGCGATATTTGCTGGAGAGCATTGCGGTCTCCGTTCTGTGCATGCTCTGGTGCGGGCGCCCGTGCCGCGGGTACTCGGTGATCATGCACGAGGCTATCATCGACGCAGAATGGGATGATCGAATCAGGCCTTTTTTGCTTGAACGGTTTCCCGATGCGAAGCCCGAGCAATTGCGCCTAGCCAAGTCGTACGCTTACGGCGGCTCAGTCATCCAGGACATGGGTTACTATCCCCTGGGCGGCCACTTTTTCAGTCACCTTACGCACTACGTCCGAAGCGGTGATTTCGTCCAGGCGCTCCTTGAGGAGTCGAAGGACATTAACGACTACGCCTTTGCTCTGGGGGCCCATCTCATTACTGCGCCGATATTCAAGGTCATTCCCTGGGAATCAACCGTGCTGTTCCGCTGCTGTATCCAAAGCTGCGCAAGGAATACGGTGACGTCATGACCTGGGAAGACAGTCCGTACGCGCACGTCCTGACGGAGTTCGCATTTGACACGCTCGAGGTTGTGGCCGGGCATGTAGCTCCGCAAAACTACCACGAATGGATCGGCTTTCGCGTGCCTTCGCCGCTCCTCCAGCGCGCCTTCCGCAAAACCTACGGTCTGGAATTGAAAGATCAGACTGTTTTTCTCCGCCTGGCTCTTTTCAGTTATCGCACGCTGGCCAGCCGACTAATTCCGGAGATGACGGAAGTGGCGTGGGCAATCAGAGGGAAGCCGCTCGAAGAACGCGCCACCTCTCTACACCATAGGTCGCTTTTCCACCTGCAGCGCGCGAGCATCGAAGCAAAATGGGAAAAAACCCGAAAACGACCTGGTCCTGGGGACAAGGTCACGGCGTGGGTGTTCAGACTGGTTCCAAAGTTCGGGCCCCTCAACGCGTTTGATTTCCACACGCCAACGGAAGAAACGGCAACACTGTTTGCGGATAGCTTACGAGCTACGGTTGAGGACTACGGGCAGCGGGTGAAGGAAGCACGTTTCGATCCGCCCAACGTCAACCTTGATACGGGGAAGCCTACGCGCCTGGGCGACTACGGGGCCTGCGACCAGGTCTACGCCCAGTTGCTTCACAAACTGCAACGCACCCGCTTTGCCCTGATGACGCCTGCACTCCGCGACAACTTGATGGGCTTCTATCGTGAGCCTGCGCGCGTCACGCTACTGAAACGACCCAGGACCTGGCGGCACGTGCAGCATGATCTTGAAGAGCTGAAGGCTGCGTCTATGGTTCGGGGACAAGCGAACGAAGTGCGTTGACGTTCTTGGTTACAGAAGAAAAACCTCTGAAGGGTTGACCTAAACAGCTCACTCGCGCCTGGACCCTCAATCGAACGCCTTGATTCCCCAGGAGCCACATGCCAACGTGCGTTGTGGAGGACCGGCCTGGGAAATCATCGGGTTCTGACAGGACGTATTCAGGCTTCGGATCTCGAGGGTGGCATTACGGTCAGCGGCCCTTCCAGGTCCCGGATGACACGCCCCCTCGGTACAGGCTGGTTTTCCTGGTACTGGTAGACACCCGGTGTCGAAGCGCTGATGAACTTCCCGGAAGCCATCTGGCGGAGTGCCTTGACCTGCTCAGCCGCGGAACGTGACACCGGAACGATGTATTTGGCAGCCTGAATGAGAGTCATTCCCAGCCTGTGCGCCTTCCGGCAGCACTCTTTGATTTCCGCGCCTGTCCAGCCTTCATCGTTCGGAAGCTCGCCCGTCGCTCCGTACTTCTTGAAATAGATCTGCCAGATGAACTCCCGCTCTTCTTCAGTAGGCAGGTCGAAGAAGAACGTGCCCAGTGTGAATCGCCGACGCAGCTCCGGGGGAAGGCTTGCGATCGAATTGCACGTGGCGATAAAGAGCATGCGGCCTTGGGAAACCGCATCAATGATCTTGAGCGCCGTGCGCAGCCCGTCCGTGGAGGCGCCCACCAAGGAACTCTCCATGGCGGCCAGATCGAAGGCAATGGTGGGAATGCCGGCGGTGTTGCCCGTGGCTTTGGCTACCGTTGATTTCGCCGCTCCGGGCGGACCGGTCAGCACCATGCCATCGGCTTCGCGGTCCTGCATGTAAGTGAGGATCGTTCCGGTCATTTCCGTCTTCACGCCGGAGAGGTCAGTGCCCGTTCCGGCGAAGGCTTTCTCGATCTCATCAATGAATAGAATGACGCGTGGAGGATCGACGCCGGCAAGCACAGCGTGCAGGAAGCTTTTCACATTGGTCAAGCCACCAAGGTCGTCAAAGGTCTCACCACCTCGCCAAACGGACAGCCCTGGCGTTTGTTCGATGATCTGCCGCTTGCGTTCCCAGAGGTCTTCCGTGTCCAGCTCCCGCTTGACCAGCGAGATTGCCAATGCCTGCTCCGCCGGGAAGGCAGCCAGCCCAATCAGCGCATCAACCGCCCGGTCGACCATGGGGCGCTCAGGCTCAGCGAGGTTGGCGGCGTGGAAGGTTTCCCGGACGATCCGCTCCAGGTGAGTGGCGGAGGGCAGAGGTTCGTCAAGGACCAGCACGTCCTGCCCCAATTCCATTGGCAAGGTCGCACCAGGGACAGACAACAGGACCAGCATTCGTCCCGTCGCCTTGAACGAGTCTCGCAGGTTCCAGATCCCCTGCATCACTCCGGGTTCGTCCCAGAAGCGGTGGGCATTGGAGTAGAGCAACAGTCCGTTCTCGCCAAGCTGCTGGGACAGCGCCAGTGCATCGGCTGGGCCGACCGTCGCAGCTTCACGATCACCCAACACGCGAGCAAGTTCCTCGCCGCTCTCCTTGCCGATCGCATAGAGGCCGCGGATCACATCCCAGCCAAGCAACGGAGGAGGCTGACGGCTCTGCTTGAGAGCGTCGGTGAGGAAATAGGTGGTGCTGGCCGGGTCTGCGGTGCGGACTGCGACTAGCGGAGTCGACACGCAGCGTGCTGCATGAAAAGCTGATCCAAACTCTTCCATAGATCGAATCATCTTCTGTGTTCCGTTCTGAATTACAGGGGAGAGCAATCGAGGGACACTGAGGAGGTCTCTGCCAGGGCAAGCCTAGAATGGGGAATCCAGTGATTTGCGCCCGCCCATCGGAGTGGATAATCACTTCAACCGATTGTGGGCTGTAGTCCTTCACGCTGTAGCGGCTCGACAGCATGCGCAGCGCTTTACTGCGGCTCGTGCAAAGCGGCAAGCCACTGGGCTGCGCTTCGTTGAAACGTCCGAGGACGGCAAAGTCGAGGTGCTCACGGATCTCTTCCCAGAGTCGCCGGCGTTCCGGCTCGGAGTAATCGCGGCCCCACGTCCAATATCGGCCTAGAGCAAGCTCCCATTCCCCGAAGCCGCTAAACATGCCGAAGCTCAAGTTAGACACTTGCTGACGCAGTGTGTGCATCAATTCCAGCAAAGCAAGCGCCTGCTGCATGGGCTCGCCACCTGAGAAGGTAACACCTTCCGTCCCATGTTCTTGGTGTGCGTGAAGCACTCGTTCGGCCACGGCTTGAACCGTGAACTCGGCACCGCTAAAAGCGTGGCTGTCAGGGTTGAAGCAATTCTCACACCCGAGAGTGCATCCCTGGAAGAACACCACGGATCGCAGCCCTGGTCCGTTGGCTCGGCTGGCGGGGATGAATGCGTGAAGCAACATGGCAGCTCTCCTTCAGTGTTGGGACTTCTCTTGCTGGACTTGTTGACCCGTGTAATAGGCGGACTTTTTCCGCTCTATCTTCACGGTGTCGCCGCCACGGAAGTCGTCGAAGACTTTCTCACAGCTCCGGCCGGCAAAGCCTTCCAGGTCCAATGTGGAATGTCCCTGCTCGTCAATTGTGATCGTGATGGTCTGATCCTGCATGGTGGCTCACCTCCGCACGGCAAATTGCAGCCGCACCTGCTGGCCTTCCTTGGTCTGGATCACTTCACGCTTCTTCAGGATGTAACCCCTGGCGCGCGCCATGGCCAACGTCTGCTTCTCTTTGTAGAGCTGCTGAACACGCCCTAGCCATTTCTCCCCATAGCCGTGATACGCGTCCAGTTCGTCGGCGATCAGGGTAAGCCGGCCATCGGGCTGACGGGCAAAACCGACATCACCGCAAGCCCCACGGAGATGCTGACGGCGGAGAATAATGTTTGCGGCCTTTGCTTCTTGCTCCGCATAATACGAGTTCAGTTGTGCGCCCTCAGTGTGGACCTCAACCTCGTAGCCCATCTCCTTGAGAGCCTCCACAAGGTACCTCTCCTCGCGTAAGACCGTCTGGCTCAAACCGTATTTCGACATTTGATGCCTCCTTCTTGTGAGAATGCTGGCCATGTTGTAACTCGAATGATGACGTGCTCGGCCTGCACGACAGTGCGTCAACGTGATTAAAAGAAATAGGGCAAGTGACATTCGAGACAGCGATTCCGCGTTGTGATCTCCTTAAGGGGTCAGTGCAAAGCAAAGTTCTGAGTGATCTGCACGACCTTCGGCTGGGAAACCAAGGGACGGACGCACAGTCGGCTATGCCTTTGTCTGGCGCAAAGGAATATCCAGGTCGAGGCCACCCTAAGGCACATTTCGTGCCTTCCATGGTGGCTTGACACGCCTTCGTCCCATTGGTAGAGTGTCTGAGTCAGGCGATCCCACTAACAAGGAGCTGGTCATGAGTGCAAAGCGACTCTGTCTCTATGCGTTCGCTTCCCTAGCGCTGCTTTTGGCTGCCCGCTTTACAGATCTGCGTTCCCAATCTGTCAGTCCATCTTCCACGCCAACTTCGCCGCCTGTGGCGCCGGTCAAACCGATCACGGACACGTATTACGGGACGAATGTCGTGGACCCTTATCGGTACATGGAGAACCTCAAGGATCCGCAAGTGGAGACTTGGATCAAGGCGCAGAATGAATACACGCGCGGCGTGCTGGCAAGTATCTCCGGTCGCGAACCGCTGCTGGCGCGCATTCGTACCTTCGATGAGACGGTCCCGCAGGTCGGTGCCTCACGGCTGCCTGGCGACGTTTACCTCATCACGAAGCGTCTTCCCTCGGAAATCCTCTACAAGCTCTACGTGCGCCGAGGACTCAACGGCGAGGACAAGCTCCTGGTCGATCCCGAACAGGTCAAAATCGCGGCGGTGAACCAGGGCAAGGGGAAAAACGCCATCCAGTACTCAGACGCATCGCTCGACAACAAGTACGTGGCCGTGGGCATCGCCCCAGGCGGATCGGAGAGGGACACGGAGATGCACATCTTCGAGACCGCTTCCGGACGCGAGACCGGCGACGTGGTACCACGCACCTGGTTCGGTAGCGTCAACTGGCTGCCGGACAATCGTTCGTTCGTCTACTTAAAGCTGCAGAAGCTTCCCCCGGCGCGCCCGCCACGGAAACCGAGCAGAAGGTTCGGACTTATCTTCACACCCTGGGGACCGACTCCGAGCAGGACCCTGCGGTGTTCGGCTACGGGGTGGTGCCCTCAATCAGCGTCAACCCGGCATACGTAGCTTCTGTCGCAGCCCCGCCGATTTCCCGCTATGTTCTCGGGTCCATCAACAGGGGAGTCACACCCGAAAGTGAGTATTACATCGAGCCGCTTTCCGACCTCGGCAAAAGCAACACCGCCTGGCACAAGCTGGCCGATTTTTCCGACGACGTGACCGACGTCGAGGTTCACGGCGACGACCTTTACGTGCTGACGTTCAAGAATGCCCTGCGCTATAAGGTGCTTCGCCTCGATGCCCGACATCCCGACCTGGCCTCGGCGGAGACAGTTGTGCCGGCGGGCGAAGCGGTGGTGAGCGGAATAAACCCCGCCCAGGACGCGCTCTATGTGCAACTGCTGGACGGCGGTATCCACCGTGTTCTGCGCGTTCCGTATGGCCCCCAGCCTCAGGTGGAAGAAGTCTCGCTGCCGTTTAAGGGCAGCGCTTTCCTGGGTACGGATCCCCGCTTGCCGGGAGCATTGGTCTACCTGACTTCGTGGACCAAAGCGTTCAGGATTTACGCCTATGACCCTGGGACGAAGCAGGCGACCGATACGAAACTCCAACCCGAGGGCCCCTACGATAGTCCCACCGACGTTGAGACGGTCGAGGTCAAAGTTCCGAGCCACGACGGCACGCCGGTGCCTCTTTCCATCACGTACCCGAAAAACATGAAGCTGGACGGATCGAATCCGACCCTCATGGAAGGCTACGGCGCGTACGGCTTTCCTAGCCCTCCTTACTTTGATCCCATGCGGCTCGCCTGGTACGAAAAAGGCGGTGTATACGCCGTCTGCCACGTGCGGGGCGGAGGGGAGTTTGGGGAGGAGTGGCACTTGGCTGGGAAGCAAGCCACCAAGCCCAACACCTGGCGCGACTTCAACGCCTGCGCCCAGTATCTGATCGACAACAAGTACACTTCGGCGGCGCACTTGGCCGGGGAAGGTGGTAGCGCCGGCGGCATTCTTATTGGCCGGGCGATTACGGACCGGCCCGATCTTTGGGGCGCGGCCATCGACATGGTCGGCTGCTCCGACATGCTGCGCATGGAAACCACTGCAAACGGGGAGATCAACATCCCGGAGTTTGGCAGCACCAAGACCGAGGATGGATTTAAGGCGCTCTACGCCATGAGCGCTTACCACCATGTCAAAGACCGCACTGCTTACCCCGCCGTCCTGCTGGAGACGGGCTACAACGACCCGCGCGTGGATCCTTGGCAGATGGCGAAAATGACGGCCGAGCTTCAGGCAGCAACGTCGAGTGGCCAACCGGTGCTGCTACGCGTCGAGTACGAGGGCGGCCACGGCGGCATCGGCGGCACGGAGAAACAGGCGCAAGAGCGGCTGGCGGACGAATATAGCTTCCTTTTGTGGCGCTTCGGAGTGCCGGAATTCCAACCGAAGCCGTGAGGACCGCCACTACGCGTCATCACTGTGATGCGTGACCAGCCTCGGGGAACCCACTGCCGCCCGAATCATATCCTTGGTGCAACCGGCCCAGCAGATGTATTTGCGAGGGTCTTCGATTGAAATCGAAAGATTATCACCGCTGCGGTCATGTCCGTCTTCGGCGCAGGATGGGCATCGGGTCACATTGTTGTGCCCCACCGTGCGGAGCTTGGTGTTGATGTGATCGAGGATCCGGAATTCCTGCTTACACACACGGCTTCTCATCTCCGGTTCAGCCTTCGGCTCTGGCGCAGCTAACTGAGGTGGGATGGCCTTCCCGGCAATCAATCGGGCAAGCTGGTCACCGGTCATCTTGGGAAGCGAATTCAGGTAGCACATCTGCTTCTCAAGATCCTCATCGGCGCCGTCAAACCAGAACCGCCTACCTGCGCCTCGGTGAATACCCAGCGGTCCACGAATGGCATTGCCGTACCTGCCGGGCTTCAACGTGTCGTGCTTGGGGAAGACCTCGATTCCTTCTCGTTGTTTGCCTCCCTTGACCGGAATACCCAACCGCAGGGCAAGGCCGCAAACGTAGATACGGCAATCGCGCGCCAGGAGTGGCTCGGCCATGAAGATCCAGAGATGCCCGCCACGCCTGCTTTGCTCAAGCGCCGAATCCACACCGTCCTGCTTGAGGCAGTCGCCGATCTTGATGAGATCAGCAAGTGCATCCCGGTAATCCGCGTCGATTGCGACCCACTTGCAGCGTTGGGTGGCCGGGTTGATGGCGTAAAGGCCGATGGTGATTTCCCCTTCCAGGTGGCGACGTATGGCGTCTGGCGTCAGGCTGAGCCCCTGTCCGGTTTTCTTGTCCTTGGGCCGGTAGTAGTAATGCCGGGCGCTCTCCGGGTGGGGTCGGTTGGACTGGAGGGTGTAAGCACGCCGGTTGACGAAGAGGCGGAAGTAATCTATCGCTACATCCGGTGGGGCTTCCAAACGAAGCGTTGACATGGCCGTCTCTCCGATCTTGTGCGTGGAAATTGACGAATGAATTCGGCTGTGCTAGAAAGAGTGCTTTCGATGAGAGGGGAGCCGATCTGTCCTTTAGGAACTGCGGAGGGGACAGGCGTGATTCCCTGAACGCGGGATGAATGGTGGCCGCACAGGGGATTCCCTCCACTCGCTAAGATGTCCGAGATCGAAACGAAGCCGTTCAGACAAGTGAGGAGGTTCTCATGGTAAGCATCCCCAAGTATGTGCAGGAGTTCTTTCCAGGCAAGATGGCTTGGGTAGCCACCGCGACACGGGAAGGCGTCCCCAATGTCACGCCCAAAGGTACGGTGAAGGTTCTGGACGACCAGCACGTGGTTTTCGCTGATCTCTTTTCTCTGAAGACTCGCCAGAACCTTGAGCAAAACCCCAAAGTGGCTGTAACAGTGATTGATCCCTCCACTCACAAGGGCTACCAAGTTAAAGGAACGGCTGAATTGCTCTCATCGGGTCCGCTTTACGACCAGATGGCTGCGGACTTGAAGGGTGCATCGGCGACGCTGCCAGTGCCCAAGTACGTGGTTAAGATCAGCGTAGAATCCGTTTACGACCAATCGGTGGGCCCCGACGCGGGCAAACAGATTGCCTGAACTGCTGACGGGCGAGTGTGCGGCGTGGCTGAACGTTCAACTAACCTTGCAAGGCATAGCCAAAGCCAATAGGTCGGTTGCTGACCGCAGTTTGGAGAGATCCGCCTGAGTCATTCGGCCGATATCTCCGTACTTAAAGCTTCCGCCGCTTGCCCATTCCACCACATCGCCGATAGCTCGCTTCTTGGTCGTGGCAACACGTCGCGCGGTCGCCAGGAACTCGTTGCGGAGTTGGTTGAGCCCCGAGTCACGATGTGATCCGTTCCCGTTGTCCCCATTGCTGCGCTCAGGACCTGAGACGGCCTCACTGGCGGGTGACTTGCCAGATCCGTTCCCGCGATTCGAGGCAGAGTCACGTTGAGGGGGCGATGGCTCCGGCGTGGCGCACGGAGGCGAATTGGCAGGATCAGCAGGTCTTTCCGCTGATTCGGTACTCAAAGAACCATTCGCCGGATAGAACTCCGCGGTCAGTTCAGGTGCCTGCTCCTGCTCGTCCTCAACTACTTCAAGGACCTTGCCTCCTCCCAGCAGCTTGCGAGTCTCCGCGAAGAGGCGAGCATTCTCCGTCAGGTTGGCGATGAGTTTGCGCATGTCGTCGCCTTCAACCTCCAGACTCAGCGCCCAGATGGACGAAGTCCTCTTCCTTTTCTCCTTGCGATCAAAGTACGTGGCCTCCTCCGGGCGAACCGTCAGCTTGGCGGTGATGCCGGCCAGGCGGCCACCCGTGAAGGTCTGGATCTCCTGTAAGGCGGAGTGTATCTGCCGAATGGATCGGTAAGAGCACGTGTGAATGCGGCAGACACTCCCCAGCCTTGGGAAGTCAGCCAGCACAAAGCGCAGGTCACCACTTGGCTTGCACAGACCGGCAGCAAGCTCCGTGCATCCGTTGCCACAATGTGGCCAGGGTTGACCGCCAGGTTTCTCAGTCGTGCGCCGAGTGGCAGTGACACCATCACCCCAGCACTTCCTCTCGATGGCCGTCCACCAGGCATAGGAACTGGGGAAGACGTTCTCGATGTCGTCATCAATCAGCATAATGTGGAGTTCGCGGCACTGTTCGCCATAATGCTGGGTCAGTTCCGGATCGGCTTCCCACTCGACCCGATTGGCCGTCTTCTTCTTGCGCAGGAAGAGGAAGTGGTCGAGCTTGGTGGGATGATTGCGTTCTCCATCGGGTGGCAGACCGATGGAGACTTTGGTGGATACGGACAGCCGTTGGACGACACAGCCGTCTTTGTCGTGCGTGACACCGATGATCATGGGGGATTCCTCCTTGAGGCTTGGCGAGGTAGGCTACAGGGACCTAAAACGGCGACATTCGTGTTTTTGGACCAACCGCACGTGCGAGACGATTTGGGCAGTTTGCTCACCTGTAACCTGTTGTAAATAAAGGATCGCTGTCGACGTTTCTCGGCTGGTTTGACGTTCTGGGGTACAGTCTCTTGAATCGCGGGGCCGTGCATCTGGAAGGCAAATCCGCACGTAGGCCGTTATACATCCAAGTGGAAAGTAGCGCAGACCCAGACATCCCAGAACCCCGTATCTCGGGAGTCTGAATGCGTGAGGCATTTCCAAGGATTGGCAACGTGACGAAGTGATGGGGAATGGTAAACCCTTCGCCGTTACCACGGTACGATCGTGGAAAACAGAACGCGATGCAAGTTCCCAGAACTGGTCTTCCGGGCAGTGTTGTTGAGGCATACTGGCGTTCAGGGCATCATTTCAGCTCACTTGGCGTGCCGACGGAAAAGAGTAACACGGGTGCGCTGGCGCCCTTGTGGTAGGTAAGAGGGATGGTCGAATCGATCCTCTTCTTTCCGGCCAGCTTGTTCCTGTGATTCGAAGTGAGGATGGCGTTCGGAAGTTAAGCAAAATGCGGTTCACCGGGCTCGCGCGTAAGGAGCGAACCCACGAATCCTTGCTCCTTCTGCTTCCTGCAATATTGCTCTGCTGAACGCACTTTAATAGTTCCAGGCAGGGTTGCACAAACAGTTTGATAAAGGTCCCGTAGGTGGGACTGGTAAGGTTCATATTTCGCCTTTGTACTGGCGAACGAATCAGCATAAACCTTGAAATACACAAATCTCAATAGCTTCATTATCTTCTTCTTGGGGAAGGTCTGGTACGAATTTGTGTCGCGGAGGGATATATACAGCAAGAGCATCGGCCTGTCGTGTTTCTCCGGTTCCATAGACAGCCGAGACTGAATGTAATCAAAGTGCAACACCCAAAGAACAAGCCCGTATTTCCGGGCGATCCTGTCGTATATATGAATGCGGCCTACACGCTTCCTCCAGTCTTGTGAGGTGCCGGCTAGATCTGGATTCTTGACTTCCGTGACTACGCCCTGACATAGGGGTCGCACTCTCCGCAGGAGCCGCCGGCACTCGTTCATGAGAAGATCCGTTGTTTTGTCTTTATCATCCTTGCGGCGACCTTTGGCGACAAGATACGAGATGTATGCAAGACGAAATGTGGCATACCACGTCAAGTACGCAGCGCCGCAGATCTTACCTGTTGGTTCTTTCGCAACCAGGAAATACTCATCAAAGAAAAGTTGACGAATCCGTGAGGCCTCATGGACCTCACGAATCCACCGTTGGATTTCCTCGGGCGGGTCAAACTCGTCAGGCGAGAGACGCTTGAACTTCTCCTTGTAGAGCGCGAGAGCATCATCGAGATCCTTGCTCGTCCAATCTCTTACCGCATATATCGAAATGCCTCCCGTGTCTCCGGCCGGATCTTTGCCTAGAGGAGGTAGTAATGTGTTTTTCCATGCCATAAAACCAGCATAGAAAAAACACATTGCTGCAATAATCCAGAAAGTCCGGGCTCCAATCGCTGATCTGCCAGTGAGATTAAGAAAGACCCCTGTACCCACTGAGACTATTCCGCTCATCAGGCTTACCCAATGAAACAGAAGGGAGCGCATGTATCGTAAGAAATTACGCATGGCAGAATTATACGCATCCTCGGGTAGATGGCAACTTGATCAGCTGGAAATCTCGTCGGACGGGAACCGCATCATGTCGAATTCGCCTCAAAGCCGAGATCGCCGTAAGCCACGGCGAATAAGCTTTCGGAATCTGCCAACCCATCCTGTGCAGCCGTCAGTTCTTGGTTGTATGCGGGGCGTTTTTACCTAACACCCGAGAGTCGCGGAAGTGTCGAACAAGATGTTGACCGTACCGTCGGGCGCTCGAGACTAAGTCCATACCATCGCGGATCACTCCTTCCTAGTCGCCCAGCGTTTACCAATCCACAAAAGTCTGGACGGTTGACGGGGCGCCTCGAAGTTATTCCGGTCCAGAAGTCTTAGTGCTGTATCGGAAGCGCGCCCGGTCGAGCATGTTCCGGAATAGCAGAGCCTCTGCCCGGCGCGCTTTCGATACAGCGACTTGAAGGAAGCCGCCCGTGTTTGCGGCGGACGCGGGAATTATGGGCTTTGAATGGCGTAGCTAGGGCCGTAGGTTAAATGGGTGAGCCGGCGGAATGAGTTTGTGAGGGCCAGGAAGCACGGATGGAGAGTGAACCCGGGCTGGATCGGGTGCGGTGTGCGCGGTGGAGCTGAGGACGGAGGGTTTGTGGGTAGGTGGCCAAGCACACCAAGGCGTGTGCGTGGTGGGCACGCGCGGTCTTTTCGCGTGAGGGAGCGGTACTTCATGAGAACCTCGCGGAGGAGAGGGGTGGAGAGCGTAGGCACATCTCCGCCGCCGTCAGGCGCTCCAAGATGATCATCGGGCCGCCGCACTGGGGGCAGGACCAGGTGGAAGTGGAAGGCGGTCGGGTCGAGCAGCCATCTTCCTCCCCGGGCGGCGGTCCTGGTGCGGCTGGCAAATCGGTCGGTCGTCCCAGGAACTGGAAGCAAAGGGGCAAGAGCGCGGCGCGCCGTCGGTGGGCCAGAAAGCCGAAATGACGGATGCGGACGAAGCCCGGGGGAAGCACGTGAAGCAGGAAGCGGCGCAAGAATTCCTCGACCGCCAGAGTCATCAGGCGCTGCTGGTTGCCGTGCGCGGAGTCTCTCCAGCGAAAGGTGACTTGGCTGCCCTGCAGGGCGACCAAGCGGTGATTGGAGATGGCCACGCGGTGGGTGTAGCGGCCGAGATAACGGAGAACATATTCGGGGCCCCCGAAGGGCGGCTTGCAATAGACCACCCAGTCCTGCCGGAAGAGGGGGCGGAGGAAAGCAGCGAAAGCCTTCGCTTCCGCCAGAAGCTTTAAGTCCCCGTAGAAGCCGAGTTGGCCGTCGGCGAAGGCCCGTTTGAGAGCGTCGACAAACTTGCCGCGGAAAACAAGAGCCAGCACCTTTCTGGGGAGGAAGAAGCGATAGCGGGGGTGGATCCAGCGCTGGTGATCGGGGGAGAGGCCGCCGGCCGGGACCACGCAATGGACATGGGGATGATGCTCCAATTTCTGATTCCAACTATGGAGCACGCCGAAGAAGCCGATTTCAGCGCCGAGATGGCGGGGATCACGCGCCACTTCGAGCAGCGTTTCAGCACAGGTCTGGAACAACAGACCGTAGATCACCTTCTTGTTCTGCAAAGCCAGCGGGGCGAGCCGCCGAGGAAGGGTGAAGACCACATGGACGTAGGGAGTAGGCAAAAGTTCGCGGCGGCGCGCCCCTAGCCACTGGTCGCGAGCGTGGGCCTGACACTTGGGGCAGTGTCGATTACGGCACGAGTTGAAGGAGTGGGCACGATACCCGCAGCGGGCACAGCGATCACGATGCCCGCCCAGGGCGGCGGTGCGGCAGCGCTCGATGGCCGCCAACACTTTGAGATGTTGGCCGCTGATCCAGCGACGACTCGCTTCGATAAATCTCTGTCCCGCCACCCGGATGAGATCGGCCACTTCCAGCGGTGGCCGACTCATTTAGGCGTCTCTGGGCGGCTCGTCTTTCTTCCCCGTGGGCGCCAGCGCCAACGCGTCCAGGGGACTGGCGGTGGCACTCAGATGGCGGCTGGAAAGGTGCAGGTAAATCGTGGTCTCTTCCAAATCGCGGTGACCGAGCAGCACCTGGATGGTGCGCAGGTCCGCCCCCTTTTCCAGCAGATGCGTGGCAAAACAATGCCTCAGAGTGTGCGGGTGCACGCGTTTATGGAGACCCGCACGCAAGGCAGCCTGGTGGCAGGCGTGCCAGATCACCTTGGAAGTAATGGGACAAGGGGCCGTGTGTGCACGACTACCGGGGAAGAGCCAGGTCTTAGGCTTCAATCGGCGCCAGTACTCGCGCAAGGCTTCCAGCAGGACGGGACTGAGCATGACGTCCCGATCCTTGCGGCCCTTGCCGCCCTGGATGTGGACGACCATCCTTTGGCTATCGATATCGCTCACCTTTAAGCGAGCCACTTCGGCGCGGCGTGCTCCGGTGGCGTAGAGGGTCATCAACAAAATGCGGTAGAAAGGATTGGGAGCTGCGTTGATGAGCTGGGAGACTTCTTCCTGGCTCAGTACCGAGGGCAGGTGCTGCACCTTCTTGGGATAGGGCGTTTCCGCCACGCTCCAGGATCTCTTCAAAGTTTTAGTGAAGAAGAAACGCAGAGCGGCCAGCCGTTGGGTAACGCTGCTGGGAGCCAGCTTTCGCTGGCGGAACAAATAGGCTTGGTGCTCGCGGATGTGCTGGGGACCTAAGCGGTCGGGAGAACGATGAAAGTAGCAGGCAAAATCTTCCACCGCATGAATGTAACCTTCGATCGTTGTTTGAGCGTAGTTTCGACGCTCGAGTTCTTCGAGCATCATTTTGCGTAAACGGGTCATAGAGAACCTCCTTATGACCCGACAATAGCTTGATTAGGGCAGTCCTGTGGGCAACACGCACGCGCAGCGTCCGCCGCACGGGCGGCTTCGTTCAAGTCGGCATCGAGGAAGTTACCGTCCCTGTTTGCGATGACTTGGACGTATAGCCGGCATATCGGAGAGGTGATCGAAATCCTCGACCCGAAGCAGCCAGCATCGGTCAGACTGCGCGGTCCAAGCCACTCTCGAATCATTTATGGCACGCGGCAGCGGAGCGGGCGCGTTCAAGTTGGCGCTTAAGATCCCACCTACGGCATATCACCTACGCCCAACAAATCCCAAATCCAAAATTTAAAATCCAAAATGTTCAAGCCCTGCTGATCTCGTCCAGAAGCTGGCGCAGGCGCGCCATGGGGACTTGCACCCGGCCGAAGCGGAGCAGGTTGTAGAGGCGGGTGAACTCGGAGACGCCCGAGCCGAGGCGCGTGCCCGCCAGCGACGTAGCGAATTCCCAGGGTGTGAGCGCAAGCGGCTTCGGGTACCCTTTCTTGCGCAGAGTCGTCAGCAATCGTTGGTAAGACATCGTGGCCTGGCGGGGGCTCAGGGCGAGCTCGCGGCGTCCGAACTTCCAAAGCCAGAAGAAGCGGATTTCGGCCAGCGAGCCGCCTTTTTCGGCCACGGCCAGGGCGGCGAGGATGGTGACCATGATGAGGAACATGAGCAGCTTGTGCGACATGAGCCAGCGTTCGATGAAGTAGGCCGCCCGCACCGCTCCCTGCTTAAACTGGTCGGCGTGGCCGAGGAATTCCTGCTGGAAGTTCCTGGAGGTTTGTTCCACCTGCCGCGCGAGTTGAACTTGATGGCTGAAATCGTAGTTGATCACCCACTCACTCCAGAAAAGGCCGAGGGCATCGAGGTAATCGTCCCAGGCTCCGGCGCGGATGGGATTGGGATCGGCAGGCGTGGGATCAAAAGTGATCCAGCCGTATTTTGGGAAATACACTTCCACCCAGCTATGCGCGTTGCGGGCACGCACCACAAAATCCTTGCCGACACGATTATAGGAACCTGTTTGAAAGCCATTCACCAGCCGCGACGGGATATCGAGGGTCCGCAGCATCACCGTCATACTGGCAGCAAAGTACTCGCAAAAGCCTGAACGGGATTTGAATAAGAAACTGACGATGGGATCCTTGGGCTCGATGGCAGACGGATCGAGGGTATAACGGAAATTACTGCGAAGGTAATTCTGAATGGCGGCGGCGCGGTCGTAGTTGTTCGTGGCGGAGGAGGTGACTTGCCGGGCAAGGGCCGCAACCTTCGGGTCCATATCGGGAAGCCGCAGATACACCAAGCGAATGTTTTCCGGGTAGTCTCGCGAGGCGCGCTGCAGCTCACGGACCGAAGGCAGCCCGGCTTCCGAAACGGCGTCATAGGCAAGCGGCTCGAAAGCATATTGGGGGCTATGCAGGGAGCCGGTTTCGTCAACATTCACGAGGTGAAACCTGCCCACAATCTCCTGGGGGGTGGGGGCAGCGAAGAGCACGTCGGTGGAGAGGGCGGAGCGCAAAACGTGATAGCGGAGCGGGTGATACGAACGGCTCTGCCAGCCCTCGTCGCGGGGAAGTACAATGCGCTGTTCGGAGGCCGGGGTAATGGGAGTTTGCTCCGTGTTGTCGTTGAACCAGTGCGTGCCGTCGAAGCTTGTCAAACCCACACCGCGCCATTTCACTCCCTGGAATCGCCTGGGATCCCCCTCCACCGTTACTCGCATCACGACCATGGGTGAACGGAGGATCTTGCGGATATCTCCAAGGTTAACGGTCTCGGAAAATCCCGTGATGTTCTGGGACTGCGAAGAGAGTGAGGTCAGAAACCCTGTGCGGTAGCGCGGGATGACGAAAAAGAGAAGCGCACCCAGGAGAAAAATGCCGACAGCCAACCCTACCGCCGCCTTCATCAGCGCCCGTTCGACCGCTGTCCGGTTCTGGCGAGGCTTCCGGTAAGGGCCTTCGGGGGCGCGGCGAGCCGACTCCATCCCTCGCTTGATTTCGTAGCTGATGAAGGTCGAGATGGCCAGAACAATGTAGAAACCGAAGAAAATGAGGAAGGTTGTGCTGACCGTCAGGATGGCGCTGGCCAGCATCATCACGAATGACAGCGTGGCCAGATAGCCGTAGTCACGATAGGTCCGGGCAGAGAAGATTTTGATGATGGTTGTGAAGAGAACCAGATGAACGGTGGCGGTCAACATCTTCTCCAGCAGGCCGGGACCGGGCGAGAAGATCAGGAAGTCGAGCGCATAAAAGAAGATGTAAAAGATGGAAACCCGCGTGACAGTCCTTGGAGAGAGAGAAAAGTCAGCTTCGCGCGAATAGCTCCAGAGCTTCACGCCGAGCGCTAGGGAAACCACAACGATGGAAACGAAGTCCAGCTTGCCGGTCATCGCGACGGTGATGAAAGCGGTGGCCAGAGTCAGGAGAAGGGAAACTTCAAAGTGCCGCTGCACGCTGATGTTGGATTGAAGCTTGAGGAGCGCGGAGGGATGAGTCTGTGCGGCCTTTGCCATAAGCGATACTTTCCTTGCGGACTACATTTTAACCCAGGACGGGCTTCACCACAGAGGTCACAGAGGGCAAGGAGCAAAAGTCACAGCGTTTCCCTCTGAACTACGAAGGGTGAGTTTCGTCGCGCCGTGCGAAGAAAAGCAGATCCTTCGCTTCGCTCAGGATGACATGTCATTCTGAGCGAAGCGAAGAATCTGCATTTGGTTGCGGTTTTGCCGCGCTGTGGCCTCCGTGTCCTCTGTGGTGAAAGCTTTTCAAAACACCGCCTGCGCGATTTTGCGAGCCAATTGCGAAATGGCAGCCCGCCGCAATCTCGAAATGGTGAACCATCGAAGCCCTTTCTTTCGGGAGACGTTCGGTATCTCCGCCGGGTAAGCGTGGACGCAAATGGAGCGGTAAGTAATGCCATGGTGTAACTCGGCGCTGAAGTCCTCGAGGATGAGGCTGGGGAATCCGAACCCGGCGAGTTTGTCACGCAAAGCGCCGAGCGCCTCCACCCGTGACCGGCCGAAGGCGGAGGGAAAATTCCATAAGTCGTCTAAAAGGCCATCGTCCAGGCCGCGCACCAAGGCCACGCGCGGTCCGCGCCTGAGGACAGCGGCGGCAAGGTAGTGGGATTCCGCCGCACGCCGCGGACGCGGCTGGGGGAAGACTTCGGGATGCCCCGTTCTGAAACCCCGGCACCAGCCTCGTATCGGGCAGGCGACGCACCGCGGAACGCGAGGCAGGCACACGGTTTGCCCCAGCTCCATCAACGCCTGATTGAAGTTGCCGGGGCGGCGACGTGAAAGCAGCCGCTCAAGTTGAGCTTCCACAGCGCGACGGAAGCCACGCTGGTGAAGATTGCCTTCGAGAGCCGCCAGGCGCGATAGAACTCGAGCCACATTTCCGTCCAGCAGCGTGTACGGCAGGCCGAAGGCAATGCTCAATACGGCCCGCGCCGTGTAGTCCCCGATTCCGGGCAGCGAACGGATTTGCGTGTAGTCGTGGGGAAACACTCCGGCAAATTTGCTGACCAGTTCCTTGGCAGCCTGGTGCATGTGGCGCGCGCGGCGGTAGTAACCAAGCCCTGACCAAAGCTTGAGGACGCGCTCCAGCGGCGCGCGCGCCAGATCGGCCACGGTGGGGAACGCCCCAAGAAAGCGTTGGTAATACGGGATTACAGTCGCCACCTGGGTCTGTTGGAGCATTACCTCAGACACCCACACAGCGTAGGGGTCGCGACTCTTACGCCAAGGGAGGGAACGCGCGTTGCGGCGAAACCATGCCAGCAGAGCGTTTCGAATGGCGACGTTGTCCTGGTGCGCCGGCTTCATCCGTTTCATACTAACGCTTTTTGTGGTGGAGATGTCAGGCCTGTGCACGCGAATTGCTTTCAGTGGGGGTTCGTGTTAGGGTGGCGACGTCGGACTAAGTCAGGGCGCTCAGGCCAACTTGAAGGCAAGGGGTGCGCCACGGTGACGAGATCTTCCACCCTTTGGAAATGGGTCGCAGGTGCAACCGTGGCGCTCTGCGCGGCGGGCCTATTGCCGGCGCAATACGAAGTGTCGCATAACATCACGTTGCACGGTCAGGTCCAGACGAAGGATGGGCGCGGGATCTCTGAGGGGGTGATGATTTCTCTTCAGACCAGCGACGGCGCGCCGGTGGCCACCCGTCAGCCGGATTGGAACGGGAACTTCGAGTTTCTTGGTCTTAGCCCCACGATTTACACCCTCAGCGCGAAGGCCGAAAAGTTTCAAAACTTTCAGCAGACTCTGGACTTCACCGACGCCCGCGTCACCTACCACACTTTCAACATTGTCCTCTCTCCCCTCGAGAAACCGGCGGTCAACCTCGCAGATCTACCCTCGCTGACGGATCAGGCCGCTCCCAAGAGCGCCCGCAAGGAGTTCGAGAAGGGAAGCCGGGCCTGGCGGGAGAATAAGCCGGCAGAGGCGCGCCAACACCTGCAAAAGGCAATCGAAGAATATCCCTGCTACGCGCGGGCACAAACCGCCCTCGCGGGTGTCAATCTTGCCGCGCACAATATGGCGAATGCGGAGGCCGGTTATCGGCGCGCCATACATTGCGATGGCACATACTCAGATGCCTTCTACCAGTTGGCGCAGCTTTACATGGAGGAACGGAAACCTGCGGACAGCGAAGCGATTCTGCGCGAGGCGCTGCGCCTTTCTCCAAACGCCTGGCTCTTCCACTACCAACTCGGAAACGCTCAATTGGTCTTGGGAAAATCCCGCGAGGCCTCGCAAGATTTCCTGACTGCGCAGTCACTCCATCCCGATATGCCGCCGGAGTTTCACATCAAGCTTGCCAACTCTTACCTGAAGATGGCGGAGTATTCGAAGGCCCTCACGGAGATTGACACCTATCTCCGCCTAAACCCTCAAGGGCCCTTCGCCGCGAGTGCGAAGAAGGTTGCCGAGAAGCTGCGGAGCGGAGGCATAAATGACGCGGCGCCCCCAGCGGAAATGCCTTCGGCCGCCAAGCCATGAACGGAGCAGTCGTAACGCTCGGCAACTGCCGTTCCGTGTCCCACAAGGATCCGCCCGCACCGCTCATGCGGTTTTGAACCGGAGCAGGCTTGATTTGTCTATTTAGGCAGTTGACACTGTTGAGATTGGATCGGGCCGAAGGAGTCAGACTTGCGCAGCTCTCGAGTCGGCCGGCCTAACGGTTCCTGCCTCGGCACATGGCGCGTGGAGGAAAGGATAATCTCGATGGCTGACGATAAGAGCACATCCTGGACGCGTAGGCAAATCATTCAAGGGGCGGCGGTCACCGCCGTACAGGCATTCTTGCCGGCAGCCAGGCCAGATCGATTATCTGCACAAGAAGAGGCAGGAGCGCCTGCGCCGGGGGAGCAAACCCCGGAACCGAAGTTTGTCTCCGCGCAGCCGGTTTGGCCGAAAGGGCTCGAGCGCGAGAGAAACCTCTTTGTGGGCTTTCGCGCTTCTTTTGAGGCTGCCAACCAGCACCCCATTCTGCTCCGCGTCACCGGCTCCACGGTCTACCGGATATTCTTGAACGGGGTTCTTCGTGGTTACGGACCGGCTCGCGGGCCGCATGACTACTATCGAGTAGACGAATGGGACCTTACACCGGACTTGCATTCGGGGCGAAACCTGGTGGCTCTGGAAGTTGCCGGTTACAATGTGAACAGCTACTACCTTCTTGGCCAACCGTCCTTCCTTCAGGCGGAAGCAGTGGCGGGGACGACCGTGCTCGCTTCTACCGCAGGGAGCGGCAGCCAATTCGAGTCCGCCCTTCTCAATGAACGTGTCCAAAAAGTGCAGCGCTACAGCTTTCAGCGGCCCTTTTCAGAAGTCTACCGGATCCGGGTTGGATGCGACCGATGGCGGAGCGACCCGTCGTCTACCCTTCAATCGCTGGAGTGTTCGGTATCTCCTCCCAAACAACTTCTCCCGCGCCGCGTTCCCTACCCGGAGTTCGCTCTGAGACGCCCTGTCAAACACGTGTCGCGCGCCAATGTTCGGACGGGCGTGCCGGTGGAAAAGCCGTGGAAAGATCGGTCCCTCACAGGCATTGGCGACAAGCTGGGCGGATTTCCGGAAAGCGAGCTTGAGGCGATCCCTTCCCTCGAGCTTCAGCACGTGGCCGCCATGTCACCCGAGATTCTCAACCTCCCTTACGCCGCCGGGGAACGGATTGAAGTTGGGCCCTACACTCAACACATCGTGGACTTCGGCGCCGACGTCACGGGTTTTGTCGGAGCGAACGTGAATTGTTCAAAGCCGGCGCGCCTCTTCCTGGTCTTCGATGAACTTCTGAGCGATGGGGACGTGGACTTCAAACGGCTTTCCTGCGTCAACATCGTGAGCTACGAACTGCCGGAGGGAATCTTCGCTCTAGAGGCTTTCGAACCCTACACGCTTCGCTTTCTGAAACTGTTAGTCCTCGAGGGCGAATGCGAGTTCGGCGATATTTATGTGCGCGAATACGCCAGCCCGACCATCCGCCAGGCGCACTTTCAGGCGAGCGACGAGAGGCTCAACAAACTCTTTGCCGCCGGGCGCGAGACCTACCGGCAAAATGCTGTGGATATCTTCACCGACTGCCCCTCCCGGGAAAGAGCGGGGTGGCTCTGCGACAGCTTCTTCACGTCGCGCGCCGCCCTGGACATCAGCGGCTCCACCACGCTGGAAAGAAATTTCTTTGAAAACTTCCAACTGCCTCCGCACTTCGCATTCATCCCGGAAGGCATGCTGCCGATGTGCTATCCCGCCGATCACAACGACGGCAACTTCATTCCTAACTGGTCCCTCTGGTTCGTCCTTCAACTGGAGGAGTATCTCGCCCGCAGCGGCGACCGCCCGACCGTCGAGGCGCTGCACACCAAGCTCATGCGCCTGTTCGAGTACTTCCAGCGCTTCGAAAACCAGGACGGATTGCTAGAGAAACTCGACGGTTGGGTCTTCGTAGAATGGTCCAAAGCCAACGACTACGTGCAGGACGTGAACTATCCCTCCAACATGCTCTATGCTGCCGCGCTCGATGCCGCCGCGCGCATGTATTACTCACAGCACTGGGCGGAGAAGGCCGCGAAGGTGCGCGAGACGGTACGACGCCAGTCCTTCGACGGCCACTTCTTTGTGGATAACGCCGTTCGCCAAAACGGCGAGCTCGTGGTGACCCGCAACCGAAGCGAGGTTTGCCAGTACTTCGCCTTCTTTACAGGCACGGCTTCTCCGGAGACACATGCGGAGCTGTGGCGAACTTTAAAGGCACAATTCGGTCCGGGGCGCCAGGCATCCAAGGCCTTTCCGGAGGTTGCGCCCGCCAACGCCTTTGTCGGGAATGTACTTCGTCTTGAACTCCTCGCGAGAGAAGGCCTGAGCCGCCAGATGCTCGACGAATCCGTCTCCTACTATCTCTATATGGCGGAACGTACGGGCACGCTTTGGGAAGACATCAGCCCGACCGCGAGTTGCAACCACGGGTTCGCCTCCCACATCACGCACATGCTCTATCGCAACGTGCTCGGTCTTTGGGCCGTGGACGCCGTCAACCAACGCGTCCACGTCCGGCTTGCCGACGTTCCCTTAACGTCGTGCTCGGGAGGAGTTCCCACGATTCACGGGATGGTTGAATTGAGCTGGAAGACGCAACGCGACACGATCTCCTATCAGGTCAGCACGCCGAAGGGATTCGAGGTCCAGCTCGAGAACTCGTCCGGAAAGAAGTTAACCCTCAGTCGCCATCGATGACCAACCAGGCGACGTCGGGGCGACCCTTGTGGTCGCCCAACGGTGGCCACAACGGTTGTCTGCGTGAGGGGACAGAGAAGGGGAGATCCTCGTGATTGCTTGAGGGCGGCCACAAGGGCCGCCCCTACGAAAGAGGCCCGATGGATCGCAGATCGTTTCTCCAAGTCACCGCCGCCGCATCGAGTATACCCGCCCGCCTGAGCCCGACGAGATTGCCAACCGGTTCTTCTCCCCCTAAGCCCCGAATGAAGCTCGGTACTCAGTTCGGCTCCGGCCCCTCGGATGAGACACTTCGGGTTCTGGCAGCATTGGGCGTTAATCACATCTGCAGCGGGCTCCCCTCAGCACGCCTGGACGAGCATTGGAGCGTCGAGGGACTAACGAAGCTGAAGGAACGGATGGAGTCCTTCGGTCTCGAACTGCTGATGGTCCCGTTGCCACTGAGCTCGAGCCCAATCGAGCGAGCGGAGAATCCCGCGATCATGTTAGGGAAATCGCCCGACCGCGACCGGGAAATCGACCAGATCTGCCAAATGATCCGGAACGTCGCCCAGGCCGGGATTCCTTGCGTAAAATACAATCTGACCATACTTGGCGTGCCGCGGACTGCTCCCACCGCGGGGCGCGGCGGGGCGCTGTACAGCACATTCAACTACGCCATCGCCGAACAAAAGGCCACACTCACCGAGGCGGGTTCGGTGACTGCGGATATGATGTGGGAACGAATCACCTACTTCCTGGAGCGCGTAGTCCCGGTAGCGGAGGAATACAAGGTTAAGATGGCTTGTCACCCACACGATCCCGGCATGCCCCGTGAGACGGGCTTTCGCGGCGTGCACCGCGTTCTAGGCAGCGTCGCGGGCCTGAAACGTTTCGTCGAGATTCGTCCCAGCCCTTTTCATGGTCTCAATTTTTGCCAGGGGACAGTGAGCGAAATGTTGGATCGCCCCGGACGAAGAGATTTTCGACGTCATCCGGTACTTTGGCGAGAAAGGTAAAATCTTCAATGTCCATTTCCGCAACATTCACGGGCACTTCTTGGACTTTCAAGAGACCTTCCCGGATAATGGCGGCGTCAACATGGTGAGGGCAATGAGGGTCTATAAGCAAATCGGCTACGACGGAATGATCATGCCGGACCATGCCCCGCAGATCGATGGGGACACGGGCCAGAAGCAGGCTTTCGCTTTCGAGTACGGCTACATTCGGGCTCTCCTCCAAGCCGTAGAAAACGAAGCCTGAAGAAAGGATGCCATACCGGAACTTTTCACGATGCGGGTGACGGCGGACCAGATTGCCCGGCTCTTCGAACATGAACGGCACCCGGACTGGCCGGCAGACCTTGATTAGAAAACCTCGAACCTGTCATGCTGTCCTTAGCGAGGCATCTCCGCAATTGTGCGCAGTTCTTCGGATCCACACGCAAAAGCGGTGATCCTTCGCCCAGGATGACAGTAATTGCACCAGCGGGGGCATGCGGTGAAACTTGTCTACTCAGATCGGTACGACTTGAACCTGGGAAGTCACGTATTCCCATCTGTAAAGTATCGCCTGACTAAAGAAAAACTGTTGCACGACCAGATCGTCGAGCCGGGAGACTTCGTCGAACCCCCTCCGGCCTCGGACGACGATATCGCTTTGGTGCATCACCGGGAGTACTTACGCAAGCTCCAGACCGGCAAACTCTCCTACCTTGAGGTGATGCGCCTCGAGATCCCCTATTCTCCCGAGTTGATCCGCGCCGTTTGGCTTTGCGCGGGTGGATCAGTTTTGGCGGGGCGATTGGCGCTCGAAGATGGAGTAGCCGTCAATGTGGGCGGCGGCTTTCACCACGCCTACCCGGACCACGGCGAGGGCTTCTGCGTGTTAAACGATTTTGCTATTGCGATTCGCAGCCTGCAAAAGGATGGAAGCATCGAACGCGCCATGACGGTTGATTGCGACGTCCACCAGGGCAACGGCACGGCGGCGATCTTTGGCGGCGATCATTCGGTCTTCACGATGTCCATCCACCAGGAAAACAATTATCCCTACCCTAAGCCGTCCAGTTCGCTGGATATCAATCTGGCCGACGGCGCTGAGGATGATGAGTACCTGCGCGAACTCAGCCAGGGATTGAATCGGGCTCTCGCTGAATTCGCGCCCGACCTGATATTCTATGTAGCGGGCGCCGATCCCTACAGGGATGATCAATTAGGCGGTTTGAAGCTCTCACTGGAAGGCCTGGAGAAACGCGACCGGCTGGTTTTCGAGAAAGCGAGAGCCAAGTCCATACCCGTCGCAGTCACCCTGGCGGGTGGCTACGCGCGCCGCCTCGAGGACACAATTCAAATTCACTCCAACACTATCCGGGTGGCAAAGGAATTTGCGAGGTCATGATTGAGAACTAAGAGGTCGAGAGCGAGAATGAGGATATGGATCTACCTCACGGTGACTGTTTGCTTGAGCGTGTCGGCCGCTTATAGCACGGATTCCTCTCTGCCGGCACCGGCGAAGCCGCGCGCCATTATTCTGATTTCCATCGATACACTTCGCGCTGATCACTTGAGCAGCTATGGCTACACAGCCATACAGACGCCTCACATCGACGCGCTGGCCAAAGGCGGCACACTATTCTCTGACGCCGGTTCTCAAGTCCCGCTGACCTTTCCCTCTCACGTTTCTCTTTTCACCTCGACCTATCCGTTCTTCAATGGGATCGAGGACAACGGCGAAATTTTAGCGCCCAACGTTGTCACCTTAGCCGTCCTCCTGAAGCTCCACGCCTACCGCACCGCGGCGGTGGTGGGTGGATACGTGATGGACCGCCGCTTCGGACTGAACCGCGGTTTCGATATCTACGACAGCCGCTTCGATCTGCCAAGCGATGAGGGATCGCCGACGGGGCAAATCAAGCGTTTAGGCGCAGACGTCGTTGCGACCGCCAACCGGTGGCTGACCGCGAACTCCGGCTCAACTTTCTTCCTCTTCGTCCATTTCTATGATCTGCACACACCGTATAATCTGCCCGCGAGCTACAGTGCGCGATTCGGCACCGGATACGATGCCGAGCTTCGCTACGTGGACGAGCAGGTCGGGACTTTCCTGGATTTCCTGCGGCAGCGCAATCTCTTCGATAATAGCCTCGTGGTTCTCCTGTCCGACCATGGCGAGGGCCTGGAAGAGCACGGGGAGGATGTGCACGGTTACTTCGTCTATGAGAGTACCATTCGGGTGCCGCTGATCGTGCATTGGCCTGCGGGAAGTACAAGCTTCCTTGCGAAGGTCGATGAACCGGTTCGCCTTCTGGACGTGGCGCCGACCATCCTGGACTTCGCCGGCATTCCCGCGCCGCCCGAATTTCAGGGGCGCAGTCTGATGGAACTGTTGCGTCCGGACGGTTCGAAGACCCCGCGAGACATTTACAGCGAAACCCTCTACCCGCACATGCATTTCGGATGCAGCGCATTGCAGGCCTTGCGCAGCGGAAGATACAAATACATCGACGCACCGAGGCCCGAACTCTACGATCTCACCGCTGACCCGGGCGAGATCCGGAATATCTATGCGCAGCGCACCGCCGTCGCGCTGGCCCAGAAGGAAAAACTGGTTGCGCTTCGCGCGCGGTTGCGGCGCCAAAATCCGTTCCCGCAAAGGATGCTCGATCCGGGCACCCTGGCGCGTCTGCGGTCCTTAGGGTACGTGGCGGGAAGTGCCGACGACTTGCAATCTGCCGAAGCCGGCGCCGATCCAAAAGATCGTATTAAGGACTTTAGAGAATATGAACGCGCCCTCGACCTGGCCGCCGAGGGCCGTATCGACGAATCCGATCCTATCCTCGAGCGGCTGCTGGCCCGTCATCCGGACCTCGTCGAGGTGCGAATGAGTCTAGCGTGGAACGAGCAGCAAGCGGAGCGCTACGAACAGGCCGTGCGTGATTACCGGCAGGTGGTCGAAATGGACCCGGGGGACATGAAAGCCCATTACAACTTCGGCGTAAGCCTTTTTCGATTGGGGAAACTGGACGAAGCCAAGCGGGAATTTCAGGCGGCTCTCGCGATCTCGCCTTTCTTTGTTCCCGCGGATGATTCGCTGGGCAGCATTGCCCTCCAGAAAAAGGACTACAACCAGGCCCGCGTGATGTTCGAGCACGTTTTGGCACTCAGCCCCTACGACTACGACGCGCATTACAATTTGGGTGCATTGAGTGCGCTTCAGGGACAATGGGACGCTGGCGAGCGGCACCTCCGGGCAGCGATGCGCGTCGATCCCGCCAATCCCGGGCCTCATAACGCCCTGGGGGACCTGTACCTGAAGAAGGGTGATCTGGACAAAGCGTACACTGAATTCCTGGAGTCGATTCGGCTCCGCCCCAAGTCGGCCTCCGCGCATTATGACCTGGGCCTGGTGCTCCAAAAGCAGAACAAACCCAACGACGCCGCCAATGAATTTCGCCAGGCGCTGGTTATTGATCCACAGTTTAGTGCGGCGCGCGACGCTCTGAGCCACGTGGCGCCCGCGGCGAATTGATCTGCGGATAGGAAACTCTCGCACTGCGGGCTGCGGCCTTGGTGTTCGTGAGGGCCGCCGGCTGGATTTATTTGGGCTCAGAGTCACTTTAATCCTGAGTGCCAGGCGGGGAGGCCGCAGGCTCCGCCAGGCCGATTGTCATTTGTGGTCACCCTTAGAGGTTGCAAACGTGGAAAGGGACTGCATGCTTTGGCACCGAGCGTTTCGTCTCACCATACTTTCGTTTATCGTTTCCGTCTTGCCGGCGGGAAATGCTTTGACCGCATCTGGCAAGAATCTCTCTCATGGCGGGACCATCCTTCTGATCGGGGATTCTATTTTCGACTGCCATGAAGGTGACAAGCGTATCGAGTTCGTGATGCAGCGGCTGTTTCGGCAAGTCACGCCAGATGTCCGCTGGACTATCTTCAACGAGGCTCACGGCGGCGAGTACATCGGGCCCAAGGTGGGAAATCCCCTGGGTGTCTCCCAGCCGCTTTTTGCGACCGAAACCACAGGACGCTTTTTCGAAATCGTAAACCGTCACCCACAGGTTGACGCTGTGGTCATCAACTATGCCGCGAACGACGGCAAGGTCTACCCTCCCGGCGCCTTTCGGAAAAGGCTCGCGGCGCTCGCCGGGTTGCTCGCAGAGAGGTATCCGGGCGCCGTCCTCGTCATGTGTACCTCCATGTACCTCGACCCACATCACGCGGCGCCTTACCATATCGAGAGTCCCCAGTCGCCGGGCTTTCATGATGGGGACCTCAGGAATGTGTATCTGGAACCCTATAATCGGGAAATCCGCGAACTGACGGCCGCCCGGGGCTACCGCTTGGCAGATACCTACCGGCGCCTTGCCGCTGAGACTGTCAGGGGCAACTGGGACCTTCGGCTGCGCGCCGATGAGGGAGACCCCAAAGACGATCCCCAACACGCCGGCGACATGCGATGGTACGACAACATCCATCCCAACGATCGCGGGACCGAGGTCATCGCTGCCGGCGTGGTGGAAGCCCTCCTCAAGAGCCCCTGAAGCGTCAAGGAAAACAAGCAGCAAAAAGAACCCGGCTGGCGCGCCAGCGGCAAGGCATGATCGGGGGGAGGGCCAGAGCTGACAACAGGTATTGTCGCCGCACAATCCGCTCAGGGCTTCGGAAGCAGCGCGCCCAGCTTACGCCAGTTCGTCAGCACAACGTGGTTTTCCTCTAAGGCCTTTCGGAATTGCGGGCTGGTCATCACCTCGAAGTCTCGCTGCCGCCAAGCGCTGCCATAATCCGGATGGCCGACGGTGACGGCCTGCATTTCGGCGTCGTCGTGGGCGAGGTGAACGATGAGCTCCGAAACTCCGGGCGGCAAAGTCCTCAGGATATGCGTGTAATAGTCCAGCCAGGCGTCCGGCTTGATCGGCGGAGAGGCCATAAATACGCGGTCCAGGATCACGTCTGTGGGTTTGAGGGCTGAGTACATGTCCGGAGGAACGCCGGGAATCTTCAACACCAGAAAGGGCAGGCGATACTCATGTGCGACATTGATGAGCACCGCCATCAAGGCGGGCTTGGTGAAGAGCGTTCCCATGTGTGAATCGAGATGGGTGGGACGGATTCCCATCTTCAGAGCGGTTTCCACCTGCGCACGGACTTCCCGCTCCGCCTCCTCCGGCTTGATGTGGCGCACCGCCTCTTCGGCGGTGGAGAAGAGATAGCCCTGAGGATCGAGAAGCGACGGCACCTGATCGCGTGGCGCGATAGGGCCCCACTTGTAGGTTTTCCATTCACTCGTCAAGGTCAGGTGCAGGCCGAGATCAGCCTCCGGGTGCGCCTTCGCGTAATCCGCTACTTCCGTCAGCCATGGACACGGAACCATAATGCTGGCCGAAGACACGGCCCCCCGGTTCAGGGCTTCAAAGCTGGCCATGTCCTGTGAGTGTGCAACCGCCAGGTCATCGGCGTGGATGATCAGCAGCTTGGCATCGGGGGGGTAGCCGAGCCGCTGCACCAGGCTCTGATTTTGGGCACCTGCCGGCAGAGCGGCGGCTGCGAGAAGACATGCGGTAAAGATACTGTGGGTAGACATGGGTAACCTCCTGTCCTCGGAAGAAGCGGCGGCATTATATCAGCAACGGAGCGGCGGCGCAGAATAGCCCACGGCGTGACGATGAGGGAAGGCACTGGCAACCTGTCATCCTGAGCGCCAGCGAAAGGATCTGCATTGGTTCGAACGCGTTGATCCCAAGGCAAATGCAGATCCTTCGCTGGCGCTCAGGATGACAGCCGACTGAACTTATTTCTGAATGCTCACCAGGAGGGAATTCATGGAACCTGTGCGGTAACCTTCCAGGTCCAGGGTGACGAACTTGAAGCCGAGTTCTTTGAAAACCTCGACAAACTTACGAGCCATTGCGGAATCCAGCGCGCGCGGCATCTCGTCAGAAGCGATCTCAATGCGGACCAGTTCCTCATGATAGCGAACCCGGAACTGCCGGAAGCCAAGCGCGCGCAGGGCCTCTTCGCCCTTCTCCACAATCGCCAATCGTTCCGGCGTGACCTCGATGCCGTAGGCAATGCGCGAAGAGAGGCAGGCCGACGCGGGGCGATTCCACACCGGCACCTCAGCCCGGCGGGCGAGTCCGCGGATGTCGGCCTTAGTGAGGCCCGCATCGAGCAGCGGGGTAAGCACCTTGTGCTCGCGGGCGGCGCGCTGGCCGGGGCGCCAGTCACCCTGGTCGTCCACGTTCACGCCATAGGCGACGGCGGCAAAGCCGCGCTGCGCAACCAGCGCATCGAGTTTGTCAAACAGCTCGTCCTTGCAGAAATAGCAGCGGTCGGAATTGTTGGCGCGATAGGCGGGGTTCGAGAGTTCGTCCGTGATGATGAACTCATGCGGCAGCTTGAAGCGCGCCACCACGGCCTGCGCCTCTTGCCGGTCGCGCGCCGAGTAGCTGGCGCTCAGCGCCGTCACCGCCAGCATGCGGTCGCCCAGCGCCTGGTGCGCCGCGTAAGCGAGGTACGCCGAGTCCACCCCTCCTGAATAGGCCACCACCAGCGACGGCACCTGCCGCAGTTGCTCCAGCAGTCTCCCGGCTTTCACTTCCAGTTCATTCATCCCTGCCACCCACCACTACAGAATACGCCAACCCACTTGTAGGGGCAACCCTTGTGGTTGCCCGCGGGCGGCCACAAGGGCCGCCCCTACAGAGCGATTTCGGTCATTATTGGATCAGTTTCGGCTGCGGGGATTCGGTTTCGCCGTTTTCGGTGCTGATCAGGCAGACGGCGGCGACCTCGTCGCCCTCTTCGAGGTTAATCAACCTGACGCCTTGCGTGGAGCGGGCCGATTCGCGGATGGCGCCGGCATCGAGGCGAGTGATTTTGCCCTGCTGGCTGATGATCATGACCTCCGACTCCTCGGTCACGCTCAGCACCCCCACGACCTTGCCGTTTCGATCCACGGTCTTGACGTTGATGACGCCCTTGCCGAAGCGCGACTGCAAGCGATATTCGGTGATGTGCGTGCGCTTGCCATACCCTTTCTCGGTGACCGAGAGGATCAACTCCTTGTCGCCCACGATCTCCATGCCCACGATGTAGTCGCCCTTCTCGAGGTCCATGGCATAATTGCCATAGGTCTGCCTGCCCATGTCGCGCACGTCACTCTCGGGGAAGCGAATGGCCATGCCCTCATGCGTGGCGAGGAAAATCGTGTCCCGGCCGGAGGTTAAAGTAGCGCGGATCAGGGCATCGCCTTCCTCGACTTTCATGGCGATAATGCCGCGCGAGGCGGGGTTGGAGAATTCCGCCAGCCGCGTCTTCTTGATCAGGCCCAGGCGCGTCACCAGCGTCACGTAGCCCTCCACTGCGTACTTCTCGCCTTCGATCGTCACGTCCTTGGGTTCGTCCGGCAATTCCCGGACGGCGACGACGGCCGCGACCTTCTCTCCCGAAGCAAGGTTCACTAGGTTGACGATGTTCTTGCCTTTGCCCGCGGCGACCACGTCCGGAATTTCGTAAACCTTCAGCCAATACATCTTGCCGGTGTTGGTGAAGACCAGGATGTAGCTGTGGGTGGACGCGATGAAGAGGTGCTCGACGAAATCCTCGTCGCGCGTCTTCATTCCCAGGCGTCCCTTGCCGCCGCGCCCCTGCTGGCGATAAATGCTGAGCGGCGTGCGCTTGAGGTAGCCGGAATGCGAGACCGTGATCACCACGTCCTCGATCGCAATCAGGTCCTCGAGCTTGATTTCCGCCTGCTCCTCGATGATTTCCGTGCGCCGCAGGTCGCCGTAATCCTTCTGGATTTCCTTCAACTCATTGACGATCACTTTCTTCAGCACTTTTTCGCTGGCCAGTATTTCCTGGTACTCGGCGATCTTCTTTTGCAGCTCGTCATATTCCTGCTGGATCCTGTCGCGCTCCATGGCCGTCAGGCGCTGCAATTGCAATTCGAGGATGGCCTGGGCCTGCCGCTCCGTGAACTCGAAGCGGTCGATCAAGCCTTGGCGCGCTTCGGCGGGCGTCTTCGACGCGCGGATGAGCTTGATGATGGCGTCGAGGTGCTGAAGCGCCTTGAGGAAACCCTCAAGGATATGCGCGCGCTCCTGGGCCTTGCGCAGATCGTAAGCGGTGCGCCGCCGGACCACGTTGACGCGGTGGTCGATGAAGAGTTGCAGGGCTTCGATGAGCGGCAGGGTGCGAGGTTGGCCGTTGACGATGGCCAGCATGATCATGCCGAAGTTTTCCTGGAGTTGGGTGTGTTTGTAGAGGTTGTTCAGGACGATTTCCGGCACTTGTTCGCCCCTCTTCAATTCCACGACAATGCGCATTCCGTCGCGGTCGGACTCATCGCGCACGTCGGAGATGCCCTCGATCTTCTTGTCCTGGACAAGCTGCGCAATGCGCTCGATGACCTTCGACTTGTTGACCTGGAAGGGTATTTCCGTGATCACGATCTGCTGCTTGTCCTTCGTGGGCCGCTCGATGGCCGCCTTGGCGCGCATCGTGAACTGCCCGCGGCCTGTCTCGTAGGCGGATTTGATTCCGCTTTTGCCGTAGATGTAAGCGCCGGTGGGGAAATCGGGGCCGGGGACGAGCGAGAGCACCTCCTCGAGCGCGGCGTTGGGCTTGTTGATCAGAAGTATGGTGGCGTCGATGATTTCCGTCAGGTTATGCGGCGGGATCTTGGTGGCCATGCCCACGGCAATGCCGTCCGAGCCATTGATCAGCAGATTCGGGACGCGAGTGGGAAGAACCAGGGGCTCTTCCGTGGACTCGTCGAAATTCGGGACGAAGTCCACGGTCTCCTTTTCGATGTCCGCCAGCAACTCTTCCGCGATGCGCGCCAGGCGGCACTCGGTGTACCGGTAGGCCGCCGGAGGATCGCCATCCACCGAGCCGAAATTGCCCTGCCCGTCAATGAGCAGGTAGCGCATGTTGAAGTCTTGCGCCATGCGCACCAGGGTGTCGTAAACCGCCGCGTCGCCGTGAGGGTGGTATTTCTTGATGACCTCGCCCACCACGCCGGCGCACTTGATGTAGCGCTTGTCGGAGGTGTTGCCCTCCTTGTACATGGCGTAGAGAATTCGCCGATGCACCGGCTTAAGCCCGTCGCGCACGTCGGGAAGCGCGCGGCCAATGATCACGCTCATCGCATAGTCGAGATACGACTTGCGCATCTCGTCTTCGATGTTGACGCGGGATTTCCCGCGTCGGCTTGATTAGTTCTTGGTCACCCATTAAGACAGTTCCTCTTTCCGACTACGGTTTAGGCCGCGCGTCTTCCCAGACGGTCGTACCTCGGCGCACGAATCTTCCTTAGCCACGCATGTACGTCTTTCATATCCTCCCGGTCCGCCCACATGCCGAATGGCGGGATGGTCGGCGACCTTGCGCGGTTTCCTCGGCTTCTGGGTTGCGCGTCGTCCGCGCCCCCGTTCTGTGACCACCACTTTCGCGCTCTCCACGGGCGCCGCTGCTAGAAGACCTCTCCATTCTATTGTAACGGATTTCACTCGCGGCTTGGGGTTACCGATTGCAAAAAGCAGCGGTCAAATATCCAGGTTCTTCACGTCCAGCGCGTTGTCTTCGATGAACTGGCGGCGGGGTTCGACGACGTCGCCCATCGAGACCGTGAAGATCGAATCCGCCTCGACCTGGTCCTCGACTCTTCACCTGCAGGAGCATGCGGTGCTCAGCGTCCATGGTGGTTTCCCAGAGTTGGTTGGGATTCATTTCGCCCAGGCCCTTGAAGCGCTGCACGGTGAATGCTTTCTTACCCAAAGCCATGATGTGGTCGAGCAACTCTGCCGGCGGTCCTCGATGGTGATCCGACTGCCGTTGGTGGACAATGCACGAAAGGTGGCTTGTCAAATTGGCGCACCTGCTTCCCGTGGATGTCCGAGAGGCGCCTGTAATCTGCGCTGGAGACCAGTTCCCAATCGATCGTGCGCTCGCCAAGGTCTCACTGGAAAAGGCCAACCTGTAGAGGTTGTGCTCCTCGTCAAGCGCAGGGCTAAGTCTTGAAGCCTTCGGCTTCGAGCTCCCTGGCGACCAACTCCAGTTTAGTCCTTGTCCTCGAGCTCCATCTTCTTGCCGCAGCTCTGCTTTCGAGCATGGCCTCGAGGGGCGCGCATCACCAAGACGCTTCTCGATCTTGTCAAACAGCTCAACATACTCCGCCAGGGCCATCAGGAACTTGGTCAGTTCGCCACCTTCGAGCCTGGTCTTCTTAGCCGTCGCCCATCTCGACCGCGTGATCCTCCGTCGCCCGGCGCATGAACTCGCGGCGGAACTCCTTCTCATCACGGATGTAGCGCACGACTCTTGCCTTTCTTGATGAGATAGAGCGGCGGCTGGGCGATGTAGACGTGCCCGCGCTCGACCAGTTCGCGGCATCTGGCGGTAGAAGAAGGTCAGCAGGAGGGTGCGGATGTGCGACCCGTCCACGTCCGCATCGGTCATGATGATGATCTTCCGTAGCGCAGCTTGGTGAGGTCGAAATCCTCCTTGCCGATGCCCGTGCCGAGCGCGGTAATCAGCGCCCGGATCTCTTCATGGCCCAGCATCTTGTCGAACCGCGCCTTTTCGACGTTCAGAATTTTGCCTCTTAACGGCAGGATGGCCTGATAGCGGCGGTCGCGCCCCTGCTTGGCAGAACCACCGGCCGAGTCGCCCTCCACCAGGAAGAGTTCACAGCGTTCCGGGTCTCGCTCCTGGCAATCGGCCAGCTTGCCCGGGAGCCCGCCGGAATCGAGTGCGCCTTTGCGCCGGGTTAACTCCCGCGCTTTGCGGGCAGCCTCGCGGGCGCGAGAAGCGTCGATGGCTTTGGCGCAGACCTTCTTGCCGACGGTGGGGTTTTTCTCAAAAGCCTCCATGAGCTTCTCGTAAACGAAGCTGGCTACCGTGCTCTGGATGTCGCTGTTGAGCTTCCCTTTGGTCTGGCCTTCAAATTGGGGTTGGGGAAGCTTGACGCTGACCACCGCCACAAGCCCTTCGCGAACGTCCTCACCCTGGAGGTTCTCCTTCACTTCCTTGAAGAGGCCTTGGTTCTGGCCGTATTGATTGATAGCGCGGGTGAGAGCCGAGCGGAACCCCGAAAGGTGAGTACCGCCATCCACAGTGTTGATGTTGTTGGCGAAAGAAAACACGGCCTCCGCATAGCCATCGTTGTACTGGAGGGCGAACTCCATATGCACATTGTCGCGGTCGGCCTCTGCGTAAATAGGAGTGGCGTGCAGCACTTCTTTGTTCTTATTGAGGTGCTTCACGAACTCGGCGATTCCGCCGTTGTAGTGGAATTCCGCCTGCTTGTCGGTGCGTTCGTCCTTGAGGCGGATGGTCAAGCCCTTATTGAGGAAAGAGAGTTCACGCAAGCGCTGAGCCAGGGTATCGTAATTGAAGTCAATCGAATCCAAAATCTCGGCGTCCGGCAGGAAGGTAATCTTGGTGCCGAGGCGTTCGGTCTTGCCCGCCCGCTTCAGCGGTTGGAGGGGCTTTCCGCGCTCGTAGGATTGTTCCCAGGTGTAGCCGTCACGCCAGATTTCCAGGTCCAACCGCTCGGAGAGGGCATTGACAACCGACACGCCCACGCCGTGCAGACCGCCTGAGACTTTGTAGCTGTTGGTGTCGAATTTTCCGCCGGCGTGGAGAACGGTCATCACCACTTCCGCCGCTGATCGCCCTTCCTCTTTATGCAAATCGACCGGAATGCCGCGCCCGTTGTCGATCACCGTCACCGAGTTATCGCTATGCACGACCACGTCGATGCGATCACAGTATCCAGCCAACGCCTCATCGACGGAATTGTCCACTACCTCCCACACCAGGTGGTGCAGTCCCATGGCGCCCGTCGATCCGATGTACATCGCCGGCCTCTTGCGCACCGCTTCCAAGTCGCCAAGCACCTTGATGCTCGCCGCGTCGTAGGCCGGGGCTCCATTAGGCTCTCCGGGTTTCTGCTTGCTCACGTGTTCCCTCAACCTCCCGTTCTATTCCCTTTTGCAAAAAAAGCCGGCAGAGAAAGAGTCTTCCCGCCGGCTCCACTTCACTTCCCCAGTATGAGCAACGACCAGTCGACAGAATTATTGCCCCTCGCTCTCCCGAAAATCACGTGCCTCGCGTCATTCCCGCGCAAGCGGGAATCCATTGTGTTCGGGGCCGACAATGGACCCCCGCTTGCGCGGGGCCGACGACGATGATCCACTATATCCGCATGGGCATCACCACGTAGCGATACCGGTAAGCCCCGCCCTCAACCGGCCGAAATTGGCCAGCGCTCTGCTCGTCCTTCAGCTCCAGGGAGATCTTCCCGGCGCCTTCCACCACGTTGAAGAAATCCAGCAAGTACTGGTAGTTGAAGCCGATCTGCATGGCCTCATCCTGGTAGGGCGTGTCAAGCACCTCGCGGGCCTCGCCATATTCTCCGCTCGAGGAAGATATTTCCAGTTGTCCCTTCTCCACGTGCATCCGGACGGCCCGCGAGCGCTCGTCAGCGAGCAAGGCGACCCGGCGCACGGCGGCCGAGATGCTTTCCTTTTCGAGTTGCAAGACACGGTTGTTTTCGCGAGGAAGAACCGCCTCATAGTTTGGAAACTGCCCCGTCAGCATGCGGCAAATCAGGACACGTTGGCCCAGAGAAAAGAAGAGATGGCCTTCATCCTTCGAGATGCTGACCGGTAACTCGCCTTCCCCTTCCGACAACAACCGCACCAGTTCGCCCATCGCCTTTTTGGCAATGAGCAATTTCAACTCGTTCTTGAGCCCTGCAACTTCGATGTCGCGCTCAATCAAGGCAAGCCGGTGCCCATCCGTCGCCACCATCGCCACACTGCCAGGCCTGAGCAGCAGCAGAGCTCCATTCAAAGTGTAACGAGACTCCTCATTGGAAATTGCGAATACCGTCTTCTGGATAGCGGTTGCAAGCACATTCGCAGGGAGCGCAGCCAATGCCGGCGGGACGACCGGCAGCATCGGGAAATTGTCCTTTGCCATTCCCACCAGCTTAAAGGAAGAGCGTTCGCACGTTAACTGGACCCAGTGGTTTTCCAAAGCCTTGAAATGAACCTCAGCTTCGGGAAGAGAGCGCACGATTTCAATAAGACGCTTGGCAGGAATGGTCCCGGAGCCCGGGGCCTTCACTTTGACCGGGCAATTACAGCACACCCCAAGGTCGAGATCGGTGGCGCTGATTCTTAGATTCTCTCCCTCAACCTCAATCAGAAGGTTGGAGAGAATAGGAATGGTCGTTTTCTTCTCAACCACTCCCTGAGTGAGAGCCAGTTCTTTTAGGACCCGAGCCTTTTCTATGGAGAAATCCATTTCATTAGTATCCTATCAGGAGATGTTCTTAGTAGTAGGCACTGTGTAAGTGTGGAAAATTGTGCAAACCTCAGGCAGACATCTCGTTACAGGCTTTCGACCTGTGAATCGAATATTCCCGGCTGTGAATTTCGCTGCGCGGTTCGGCGGCCTGGAGAAATTCACAAGTTTTCTCATCATGAACATCCTTTGAAAGCCGCTAAGTTCAACTGAGACTATCGCGAAGCTTGTTGAGAAGCCTGTTCAAATCTCTGTCCGACTGGCGCAATGCCGAAATCTTATTAATAGAGTGTAACACAGTTGTGTGGTGTTTCCCGCCGAATTCCCTGCCGATTTGCGGCAGCGAGGCGGTGGTGAGTTCCTTGGCAAGGTACATGGCCACTTGCCGAGGATAAGCCACCGGCCGACTGTTGTTTTTGGACCGCAATTGGGGGAGTGACAAACCGAACTCCTGGCACACAGCGCGCTGGATGATCTCGATCGAGACGCGGCGTTCGCCCAGATCGACGAGGTTCTTAAGCACCTGCTGCGCCGTGGCTAGAGAAACTTCCGCCCCCGTGAGCGAGGAATAAGCCACCAGTCGCGTCAGTGCCCCCTCCAAGTCACGGATGCTGGACCGGATCTTGCGCGCTATGAAATCGCTGACCTCTTCGGGCAGAGTAACCCCTTGGGCTTCGCACTTCTTGTCCAGAATGGCGCGCTTGGTTTCAAGATCCGGCGGTTGCAAATCGGCGAGCAGGCCCCAGGCAAAGCGGGAGCGCAGCCGCTCTTCCAAGCTAGGAATGTCTTTCGGCGGGCAATCGGAAGATATCACGATCTGTTTCTGAGCTTCATAGAGGGCGTTGAACGTATGGAAGAATTCTTCCATGGTTCGTTCTTTTCCGGCAATGAACTCGATGTCGTCCATGAGCAGTACATCGATGTTTCTGTACTTTTCCCGGAAGGAATACATTCGGTCGTTCCGCAGGGAGTTTATGACATCGTTCGTGAAAGTTTCTGAGGAGACGTAGGCCAAACGCATTTCCTTCCAGTTATGTTTGATGGTGTGGCCTACGGCGTGCATGAGGTGCGTTTTGCCCAAACCAACTCCCCCGTAAAGGAAGAGTGGGTTGTAGGCTTTCGCCGGGTTCTGCGCAACGGCTTGGGCCGCAGCGTGTGCAAATTGGTTGCAAGAGCCTACCACGAAGCTGTCAAAAGTGTACTTGAGATTCAGCAAGTGGTCGACGGAATCGAAGTCCAGTTTGCTCTGCAGCGGTTTAGCAGAGTCGCCGCCAACGCCCTTCTTCTCTGGATTTTCGCCAAGGACATAGCGGATCTCCGTAATCCCCATGTTAAGATTCTGCAGGGCTTCGCTGACGAGTGGGGCGTAGTTCTCCTGAATCCACTCCTGGAATTCGCGGTTCGGAACACAAACGACAATTGCTTCCTTATCCACATGGCTGAACCGGGTAGGCCTCAACCAAGTCTGGTAACTCTGGGTGTTGACCTTCGTTTTGAGATAATTCAGGACTTGGAGCCAGGTATTCATGATGGTTTCGTAGGAGGATGGGAGTAAGCCTTGCGCGACCGATAAACCTTGCGGGATATGCGACAAGCAGGTTCCGAACCAACCCGTCGAGCCAACTCGCAATGGAAGCCGTCACCAGGCGTCCTCAGGCGATGAGTCTTGACCCTGCTATCTCCCCCATTTTTTGAATCGGAGCATACCTAAGACGGCGCGAGCTTAGCGGATACCACTCAGCTCACTCTTTTAGTGTAACACGATTGGGTGTCTGCGCCAATCACTCTTCCGCAGGTCAGCAATCTGCTCGTTACGGCGTCGCGCCGACTTTCAGTCCGGCAAATCTCGCCCTTAACAGGCTGTGGAAGAACGCTTCTCGCCTTACAATAGGCGCGCAATCTCGTCGCGATCCGGAACGCGGAGAGGTTTTTTCCGACCGCTCTCGACCCATTGGATGCCTTCCGCAGCTTTCCTTACCTCGCCGATGATTGCGGCTGTCACGTGACGGCGCGAGTAAGCACGGAGCAACACTGGGGCCGACTCCGCGCTTGCGACGACGAGCAAGGAACCTGACGCAATCAAGGCGAAAGGATCAAATCTCAAGATTTCGCTCAAACGGCGCGTCTCTTCGAGAATGGGGACCTTATCTCTCCAGACGCGCAAGCCCACGCCGCCGGCCTTCGCGAGTTCGTACAAACCTGACGCCAAACCTCCCTCAGTCGGGTCGTGCATGGCGTGAATCTCGCCATAGCGCTGTGCCAGCAAAGCGTCCTGCACAACGCTTATCCCGGGACGAAACAGCAAGCCTCGCGCCCGCCGGAGGGTTTCCATCGGCAGTTCCCGGCCGAGGGCGGCGCGCTTTTCCCTGGCGAGGATCGCGGTACCCTCGATGGCGATGCCTCGCGTGAGGAGCACGACATCTCCCGGCCGCTGGCTTTCCTTTCTGACCAGCTTGGATTTGGCCACTTCACCGAGCATTTGACCGACTAGAATGGGACGGTCGAGGCCCAATGTGACCTCGGTGTGGCCGCCACAGAGTGTCACACCCAAGTCGGCACAAGCTTTGAGCGTATCTTGAAAAATATGGCGGACCAGCTTTAAGGAAGTACTGGTTTGCGGAAGCAGCAGAGTGGCCAGGAACCAGAGCGGGCGGGCTCCCATCGTGGCGACATCGTTGGCATTGATGTTCACGGCGTACCAGCCGATTCGCTCGGAGGTGAAGGTGATCGGATCGGTCTTCGCCACCAGGTATTTGGCGCCCATATCGATTACGGCGGCGTCCTCGCCGAACCTCGGCCCCAGGACGACTCGGGAGTATCTTGGTACTTGACAGGCGGTCAAGAGTCCCTGGAAAATGCGAGGGGGAAGTTTCCCGGCTGGAAATGGCTTCATATAGTGCTGAGTATAACCCAAAGGCAGTGACGGGCGACGAGCGACAGGTGACGAGCCGGGCAGAGAGTTGGTTGGGATTTGTAGGGATGAAGTCGCCACGGTGTGATCGCCGAACGAGGTTGTGAACCCTGACCGGCAAGCGGCCTGAAAGCGCCGTGACGTCGGGTGGAGTACAAATGCGGATCAAAAAGGCGACCAAGAGATACGAAGCGTGGCTGGGTCAGCGCCTGAACGTGATCCCGGCAGACATTACCTTGAAGCACTCCCGGATGGAAGAGGCGCCTCTCCCCTTTTTGCGCGCCACCTACTATCGCTGGGATCAACTATGGCGGGAGCTTCGCACCGACGTCGCCAGAGCGCCGCGCGTCCTGGCGGTCGGCGATCTTCACCTGGAGAATTTTGGGACCTGGCGCGATGCCGAAGGACGCCTGATCTGGGGCGTGAACGATTTTGACGAGGCCTATCCCATGGCGTACACCAACGACCTCGTCAGGCTCGCGGCGAGCGCGCACCTTGCCGTAGCGGCCAATCATTTGAAATTGGCCACGCAAGACGCGTGCAAGAGCATCCTGACCGGCTATCGTGAAGGCCTCGAGGAAGGCGGCAAGCCATTTGTTCTGGAAGAAGATCACAAGTGGCTGCGTGAAGCCGTCAGCGGCGAACTCCGTGACCCAGTGCATTTTTGGGGAAAGATGAACGCCTTGCCCACGCTCCGTGGCGAAATCCCCAAGAGCGCCCGGAAAGCGATCGAGGATCTGTTGCCGGAGCGAGGGATGATCTATCGCGTCTCCCACCGGGTGGCAGGATTGGGAAGCCTGGGCAGAGAGCGTTTTGTGGCCATCGCCGATTGGGGAGGAGCCCGAGTGGCCCGCGAGGCGAAGGCGCTGGCTCCGTCGGCATGTGTTTGGGCCAATGAAGGCAAGGGCCCGCAGAAGATATTCTACGAGACGATCGTCACCAAAGCCGCGCGGGCGCTTGACCCCTATGTGCATCTGCGCGGCAGGTGGATTGTGCGCCGCCTCTCCCCACATTGTTCCCGTATCGAGCTGGCCGCCCTGCCACAAAAGCGCGATGAGGAACGGCTGCTTCACGCTATGGGATTCGAGACCGCGAATATCCACTTGGGGAGCAAGGATGCGATCAAGGCCGTGCGCCGCGACCTGGGTAAACGCAAGCCCGATTGGCTGCACGAAGCCGCCCAAGAGATGACGAAAGCGGTGTTGAAGGATTGGGAAGAATGGAGAAAGCCTTGACTGCCGTCCTACGTGCCGCGGTCAGGCCACATTCAGGAAGATTCCCGAGTAGTCCGAACAACTCAAGTGCAGGGCGACATCGCGGACCGCGATAAAGAACGGCTCAACGTACTCCACGTTAAAACTGCGCTCGTCTCGCAGGTCTTTCAACTCTGACACCAGCACTTCAAACAACTTCTGCATCGATTCAAAGGAGCCGCGATCGAGGCGCATGGCTTTGACTGCTCGCAGGGCATGCGCGTAAGGCAGGGACGCGCCAACCGACTTTGCCTCTGCCTGGTTGCCATTCCCCTCCCCCGCTTGCATCATCTGAGTCAAGATATCAACCGCCTGGGAAATGACGCGGCGGTCGCGATCCCAAACTCGCTTGTGGAGGGTAACTTCGCGCAGTGATCTGGAAATCTCGTCGGCAAGGATTGCCATGCGCATGCTGTCGGAAGAACCCTGGCGGTTCGTGCTTTTAATCATGGATTCTTCTCCTTACTTGCCTGACCCACAATAGCTTTCGGAGCACGAGGGGCCCAACGGCCAAAGGACCATCGGGGTCTGCCGCTGTATTACTCACACACCAATGCGTATCTAACAATAATGAACTTTTCGTCGCTTGTCAATCCCCTCCCTCTCGCTCCTCTTACGGTAGCCTACAAAGAAAGGCCAACAACTTCCTGTCCCGGCACTTCCTCACGCCACCGGCTGGTTGAAGCAGGGCGCATACTGGCGGGGAAAGGGCTTCTTCTCGCGATAGGATCGCGCCAGTTCAAGGTAGATACCCAGGTCCCGATCGAGGTCCGACTGTGTGCCGTCGAAATAGAAATTGCGGATGGGGATGCCGCCATACTCCCTGCTGAGCTTGGGGTAGATCGCCTCGCTCACAATGCCATTCATGCAGGTGAAGGGGCTGATGTCGATGACGCCATCCGCGCCGTGCTGGGCAAGGTAAGCTGCCCTCCCGACGCTCAACACCATCTCGCCCTGCGCCCCGCAGACGGGCAAATAGGGCCATGCCAGTTCCAGGATCTGTTCCACTTCCGGCTCCTCGTAACCCACGAAGTCTTCATGGAACGGGGCGGTCAAAGCGTGCTCATCGGCATGTTGGATGTAGGAGCGCAAGCGCGCCTTGAGCATATCCATGGAGAAGACGCGTCCGCGCAGGCGAAGCTTTCGCTCCTGTTCGGTGTTGGTGTAGGCCACCCATTCGGCGATGTGGCTCAGGCAGCACTCGGCGCCGTAGCCCTCCAATTTGCGAATCAGGTCCTCATTGGAGAAGGTGTTCAGCCGGCAAAAGATCTCCCCCACCACGCCGATCAACGGAGTGCCGGAGTCGTACTGCGCGGGCACTCGCCGGAACCTCTCGCGCGCCCGAATCACGGCTTCAACCAAACTCAGGAGTTGGCAGTCCATGTCCGCACAACTGCTCTCGAGCGTCTGGCACAAGTCCTGGAGCGAGGTCTGAAAAGCGCCGTCCGCAGCGCCCGGACTGGTTTCATAAGGACGGGTTTTGAGCAGGGCGCGGTGAAGCGTGTCGGCGGAGACCAGGGCCCGCCAACCGGCGCGCAGAAATGCATTGGTGATGTCGCCTAAGTCCGCGTAGCCATTCTGGCTGCTCGGTGAAAGCACCTGGACATCGGCGTAGCCGGCCTCGCGCAAGACCTTTTTCAGGAAAGGCGCATACTGGCCGAACCGGCAGGGCCCCTCGGCAGTGGGCATAAAGAAGGCTGCCTTGGCCGGCCGGAAGCCCGGCATCTCGATGACTCGCAGGAAGTCGCCAACCGTGACCTTGGCGGGGTAGCACTCGTCGCCGGTGGTGTGCTTGCTCCCCAATTCACGCGTCCGCTCGTTGGAGGGCGGGGTCGGCTGCGCATCGATGCCCAGCCAGCGAAAAGTCGCCGCGAAGGCCTCCGAACTGCCTTCCGCCATGATGGGGATGTAAACCGTCTTGCGCCAAAGGGGGTGGCCGGCGCTGATGCGCCGGCTCACATGACGGTGGTCGAAGAGGGGCATCGCAGAAATCCTTTGCTGTCGAGATAGGCCTCACAACGCGTGATGTAGCCCGCGTCGCTCGCGTGGCCGTCGAACTGGAGCACCAGGGAAGGCTTGCCCGCCGCGTCGTCAAGGAACGACTTGATATACGAGTCGGGGCCACACTTGAAGTTCGAGATGTAAACCAGGTGCAAGTTGGCATGGCGGCTAGCCAATCTGGCCGCGGCGAGAATGCGCCGGCCGGAATTCCAGTACATGTTGGCGTTGATTTCCGTGATGTCTTCCGAGTCCAGCGGCAGGAAATCCATGGGCAGGACATTCACACCATAGAGCGAACGCAGCTTGCGGAGGATGTCGCAGTTGACGCTGCGGTCGTACAGGTTGTAAGGCCGCCCCACCAGGAGCAGCGCCGGCTCACCGCTGGTTTGAAGTTGGGCCAGCGCCTGGGCCCCGGCCTCCTGCACAGCTTCCGTAAAGGCCTCCTGGGCGGCATAGGCCGCGGTCACGGCGCGATCGCTCTTCTTGCGGGAAAAGCTCAGGGTGCGAGCGAAGGCAGCTAATTCTTTCTCCACATGCTTCCTGCCGAAACGGAAATGCACGGTTGGGGTCAGCAACTTGGCGCGCATCGGCTCCACTTGCGGCGCCGCGCGCACCACGAAGGGGAGCGTCTGGTTCCAGGGACAGAGGTGTGAATCCACCATCTGGGCCGGCGCCTCGGCATTAACGATATTCGGAAGCAGCAGGTAGTCTACGTTTTTGTCCAGCAGGTCCAGGACATGCCCGTGAGCGACCTGCACCGGGAAGCACGGCTGGGCCACGGCTGTCTCTTCGCCGCGGGCGGAGATCTTCCGGTCCGTGGCCGCCGAAACCGTGACCTCGAAACCCAGTTCCTGGAAGTAGGCGCACCAGAAGGGGAAGCGGTCGTAGTAGAACATGCTGCGCGGTATACCTACGCTAGGCTTAGAGCCTCTGGGGGGCAGCAGAACTTCTTCCAGCAGCTTCTCGCGATATTCCACCAGGTCGTCCAGGATCGGCTTGCGGTCGGACCGTGCCCGCTTGCGGAATTTGTCCGAGCATTGGTCTCCCCAATAAGTGCGTTCTCCTTCGATCGTAAACTCTTTCATGTCGCAGTAGTTCGAGCAGGCGCGACAAACAAAATCCCGCACCGTGAACTGCACCTGGTGCAGGTCGTAGCCCCTGAAACCGCAGGCTTGGCCTGCGTTCTTCATCCGCTCGCGCGCAATCAGAGCCATGCCGATGGCCCCGATGACGCCGTTATGGGGCGGAACGATGACACGCTTGCCCAGGATTTGCGAGAACGCGGCCGCCACCGCGTCGTTGTAAGCGGTCCCGCCTTGGAAAAAGATGACGTTGCCGATCTTCCTTCCCCTCACCACCCGGTTCAGGTAGTTCAAGGCCACGGAGTACGCCAAGCCCGCCGCCAGATCGCCCACTTCCGCGCCCTTCTGCATCAGCGAGGTGACGTCTCGCTCCATAAAGACGGTGCAGCGCTCACCCAGGCGGGCGGGGTTGGCCGAGGCCAGGGCCAGACGTGCGAACTCCTCCTTGATGGAAATTCCCAGCTTTTCGGCCTGCTCCTCGAGAAACGACCCGGTGCCCGCCGCGCAGGCCTCGTTCATGGTGAAGTCCACCACCACGCCCTTCTCGATGCGGATAAATTTCGAGTCTTGCCCGCCGATCTCGAAGATCGTGTCCACCGGTTCCATGCCCATTTGCTGGCAGACGTGCATGGCGCCGGTCTTGTGGGCGGTAATTTCGTCGTTGACGGTGTCGGCGCCGATCAGCTCCCCGATCAACTCGCGCCCGGACCCCGTCGTTCCCACCCCGCGTATGCCGAGCTGCGGGCCGAGTTCGGCCTCGATCTCCTTGAGGCCGCGGTCTACGACTTCGATCGGCCGCCCCTGGGTGGGGAGATAGATTTCCTTCAGGAGATTACCCGCGGCGTCGATAACCACCAGGTTGGTGCTTACGGAGCCGATGTCGATTCCCAGGTAGGCTTCGATCTTATTTGAAATCTGAGATTGGAGGTTTGAAACGCCAGCTCCGCTTCCATTTGACTTTCCCGCTTTCCCGTTTGACGGCTCGGCCTCGATCTTATTTGAAATCTGAGCTTGGAGCTTGGAGATTGGAGATTTCAAATTTGAAATTCCCGCCGGCGCCACCTGGTCGCGCAGCAGCAGCACGTTCTTCATGGAAAGCGCTTCCGAGCACGCATAACTTTTCTTCGCCGCCTCGTGCTGCCGGAGCTGATGGATGCGTTTGAAGGAGCGTTTCCGCCATTCTTCCGCCTCCAGCATGGCTGCGCCCGCCGCCCCCAGCCAGGCATACAGCTCGGGAACCACGAGTTCGTTCTTTCCCAGCTTGAACGCCTCCCCCAGGGCGTTGGAGATGCCGGCATTCATCGCAACCCCGCCAATGAAGGCCACCGGGGCGACCACCGCCCGGCCCTTGACGATGCTGGATTTGAAGTTTCGCGCCACCGCGTCGCACAAGCCCCGCAGGATCTGTTCCGTGGTGTAGCCTTTCTGCTGGGCGTGGATCATGTCCGTCTTGGCGAACACCGAGCAGCGCCCCGCAATGCGCGCCGCGCAACTCGCGCCAGACGCCGCCGCTCCCACTTGCTCGACGCTATAAAGCAACCGCGTAGCTTGCTGGTCAATGAACGACCCCGTTCCCGCGGCGCATTCTCCGCTGGTCTGGTAATCCACAATTCCCAGGTGTTTCCCCACGGCTTCCGGATCGAGGCGCAGGTATTTCGACGACTCGCCGCCGATCTCGAAGATGGTGCGCACTTCGGAGTTGAAGGTTCGCACGCCCTTGGCGATGGCTCGGAACTCGTTCTCGAAATAGATGCCCAGGATTTTCGCCAGAAGCTGGCTGCCGGACCCGGTCACGCGAATACCTTCCACATTCTCTTCCGGCAGGTATTCGTAGAGTTCCTGGAGCAGATCGAACGTGGTCTGGATGGGGCTTCCCTGAATACGCCGGTACCGGGTGAGAATCAAGGGTCGTCCGGCAAAAGGACTGCCGGCGGGAAACGAGGACGCGAAGAAAGTGGGGGACTTTTCGCCAAGGTTGTGGAAAAGCGCCTCGTCCGATGGCGATCCAATGGCGGCGAGCTTAAGGCTAACGGCACCGATATCCAACCCAATGTTGATGCTCATAGAAGACTACCCCTGTGAACCGGGTTCTCCGGGAAAGTCTACTCTTGATCCCAAGCTACGGATTACTTCCGAATCAACGTGAGGCGTAAGATTTTACTCTATTTTGTCTTCCCTATCCTCCGGTTTTTAGCGCTGACTGCTGCGCTGACCCTGAAGTCCGCGGAGATTACAACACCTTGGCACTGCCGACCAGAAAGTCAACGCCACGACTGGCTTTTCGGTTTAGCTTGGGACGTAGAATCCCGCTTTCGGGTCAAAACACCCTAACAACCCGCGTACACCCTGAATACGGGCAATTTGTGTTCCTCGATGCCTCCGATCGTACTAAATGTCCAAATTCGTCAGGACTGAGTGTTCGTTGCCCGTGGTGCGCTGACCTTCAGGTCGGCAGTCCGGCCGCGGGCTTCCGGCGGTGCTGACCTGAAGGTCAGCGCTACGTCGCATCGCAGCAGTTTTCCACAGTCATCCTTTGTTTTCATAGACATTCGCGGATCGCTCGTTAAATTCCGGAGTCGAAGAGTCGAGAAGTTGAGAGTCAACGGTTGAAAAGCTAGAAACCGTCGGCGTCCGCCCCTCCCGACCGCTTAGTTTGGGTTTCCAACTCCTCAACTCTTCGACTCCTTGACTGCTCGACTCTTTGTTTTCATAGACATTCCCGGATCGGTCGTCGAATTCTGCAGGGGCAAGCCCTCTGCTGTTGCAATCCGAAGCCATGACCATCGGCATTGTAGCCTATTCCAATGGGCTTGTCAAGAGACAGGAAGTCCGCTTCCCTCAAAAAAACTGAATTGCGTCAAAATCCCCATTGCCTGAGGTTACGAGTTGTCCGCAATGGTGGCTCGACTGGTTTTTCCACTGCGGCTTGGGTGGCTAGCTGGCCAAACCCTGGGAGAGACTCCGGAGAAGCGACAGAAGATCCCCCTCTTTTCCCTAACTTGTTTAATATTTAGAGCTTTCTAACTGGCAAGAAAGCGGAGCAGATACTACACCGAATTCATAAGCTAAGACCGCTGGAGGGCTGAGGCGGCGCAGGCTGCGTTTCTGAAAATTGATCGACTGCTGCAAACATTTTGACTACAAATGCCCGTTTTCGGCCTAATTTGAAGAGAAACACTGAAATTCACGCCGGATTCAAGTACCAGCGAGAGGCGAAGTACGATGAGGCGGAACAGGCTCTCAGGCGCGCGCTGGTAATCTGGCAAAAGCAGACGGATCCCCAACCCCTCGAACTCGCCACCACACTCAACAATCTGGCGTCCCTGTACACGTACCGAAGTCGATTTTCGGAGGCTGAGCCGTTGCATCGTCTCACGCGAGGGAAAGCACAAAAAAGCCAGGAACATGGCCGAGAAAGCCAAAGGCCTTCGAGACCAGGCAGCCTCGTCCTAATGCACGTGGCCGGCTCGGACCCCAAAAAGAGCGGCCGCACCAGCCCCCGGATAAGGCCAAGTCAAATCACGGTAGGCAAGAATCTCCCCGGCAGTCTTCCGCCTCCGAAGGTGGGAAAAAACAAGCGCCTTTCCTCGTGAGTGGTGATGGGCACGTGGCTCACCCAGAGAAGCGGCGCCTGCTGGCCGAATCCCAGAACGGCGCGAACGCTGGAGAGATCAAGAGCAAGAACGCTGCAATCCAATTCACTTCGAAACGCCGTCCGCTTGTGATTCCCGTCCTATTCAAGGAAGGGACAGGGGTGGTTAAAGGGAGAGCCGATTCTACTACCCACCACCCCCGGCCCCTCCTCCCGCTGAGGAGAGGAGTTATTCCCGGAAATCACTGGAAGTGATTAGAAATGGAAACCGAGTTCAACCGTCAGGGCTCGCGGCGTTACATAATGGGTGCCGCTGAAAGTTGAAATGAAATTGTAGAGTGCCTCTTTATTCGTCAAGTTGATTGCTGACAGGCGGAGGCTCCACTTGTACTTGTCACCGTTAAACAGATTGTCGTGGCCCACGGACAGGTCGAAGAGGTTGCGTGGCCCGATACGGGGTGGGTTGTGATCGTCGTCTTCGGTGCCCGGCGCCGGAATCTTCACATATTTGGAGGCGTACTCGTTCCCCGGGCAGAGGCCAGTTGGACTGATCGGAGTGGTCGGGGTGGCAAACACGCCGTTGCAAGAGAGTCCGGCCTGGAACTGTTGATCTGGCGTGATTATTGACGCATCCACGACGGAGTCGGTACCGGCCGGCCCGTTGGTGCAATTACCGCCCGCGCACGGCACGGGGCCTGCCACCAGGCCGCTATCATAGCGCCAGTTGAAGCCGACCCAAGGGCCGCGCTTGAACGGCTGGTATTGCACATGGGTCGTCTGATTAAAGTGCTCGTCGTGGTCAATCCGGAACACTCCGTTTCCGCCCTGCCCCGCAGGCGTGGCGCCAATTCCGCTGACCTGTGGTTGGAAGAAGCGGGCCGCCACGCTGGAGAAAACCACAAAGGCCGTCAAGCCATGGAGGTTCGGGACGCTGGCGCGGACGGCATATCCCGGGATCTTCGAGTGGTCCCACTCGATAGGAAAGGTGATCGGGGTGTTGCCCAGGATGCTGAAGTCGTAGACCCTGTTGGTGTACTTCCAAATGTATTCGCCGTCCACAACCAAATACCTTCCAAAAGCCTGCTCCAATCCTGCGTGATATTCGTTGCGTGTGCCGGGAGTGAGCGGGGAGGTTAGGCAGGGGTAGCCCTGGGCAATGGACATGAGCGCGTTGATCACGGCGTCGCTGCAACCGTTGCTGGCCAGGATCAAGTTCTCGTTAAAGGGCGTTTCCAGGAGTCGGGCGTACGAAAACCGCAGCACCGTGTTGGTTCGCTTGACGTTGTAAGCGACGCCCACGCGTGGCTCGGCTTGGCGGTAAATGGTGATGCCGTTGTATAGATCGCCCCGCAAGCCGAGGTTGAGGTTCCAGTTCTTATAGGTAATGGAATCTTGAGCGAACAGGGCCAGCTCTTTGATGTCGGAGTGTACATTATAGGGGTACAAGCCGCTGGCCGGATTCGCGCAACCGTCGGAGGCCGGCAGTGATCCTGTGCGCGTCAAGTCAAGGCAGGCGAGGAGAGGAACGAAACCCGGATTCGCCTGCAGCGGCGTGCAATTCGCGGGATCCGTCAGCCCCGGGTTCGTGTCAAAGCTCCCGTCGGCGTTCAAACAGACGGCGTTGAACGTCGGATCGACGATCCCGAAGTTGTCGTCTTCGGTCAGCAAGGTGTGCTGAAAAAAAACTCCTGCCTTCAGGTTGTGGATGCCTTTCGAGTAAGCGACCTCAGCGCGGGCGCCGGCGTTGGTCAGTTTGCGAGCCTGGCCGACGGTCTGGAGTTGAAGATCGGGAGTGAGGTCGGCGAAAGGATTGCCGCTCGGGTAGTAGTTGTAACGATCCTGGCGCACCCAACCGCCCAAGGTAAGCACCGTTTGGTTGTTGAGCAGGCGCGTCCACGCGGGCGCAATGTCAAGCGTCTTGATCTGCGAACGTTGATCGGTAGGGCCGACTACCACTCCGTTGGGACCCAGGCCATTGCTGTCAACGACCAACCCGTTCCACGCCGTGGCGTCTTGCGCGTCATAGGAATTGGGGTTTTGGAACCAGGAGCGCGTAAACTGGAAGTTCAAATTGACCGTGTCCTTTTCCGAGGGCTTAAAGTCGAGGCGGTCGAACAGGTTCTCTTCATTACCGCGGTCGTGCATGACGTTAAATTCCGGCCCATCCAGGAACCGGGTGGAATTCAACCCGTTGGCGGAAATGAAGTCACCCCACCTTTTTCCACCGTATTCGAAATCGAATCCACCATTCGCAGTCCCAAAGGTTCCGTAAGAAGCCCTCACATCGCCATGCGGCTGAGTCTCCCCCAGGCCGGAACGCGTGGTCGCCACGATCACCACGCTGGTCTTGTCCCCAAACTCTGCCGGCGGGGCGCCAGGTACTACTTCCAACGACTGGAGCGAGTCAAGGGAAATCTGATTTGAAAAGATCTTGCTTTGCTGGTCCGTGATTGGCTGGCCGTCGACGCTAAATGAGTTTTCTGCGTGATCTCCCATTCCGTGGAAGAGACCGTTCGAGTCCGCAGCGATTCCCGGCGTGGAAAGTGTAATGAGGGAACTAATGGACGACGACTGACTTTCCAGCGGCAGCTTGTCGAAGAGGGTCCGATCCACATCCGTGTGGGTCGTGGGGTCAACTTCAATCAGGTCCGCGGCATCGGTGGTCACGGTCACCGTGGTCTTTCCGCCGGCCAATTCTAAAGCGATGCTTAAGTTGAGAGGCACCGCCGAGTTCACGTCCACGTCCTGTGTGCGGGGTGCAAACCCTGTGGCGGCCACCGTCATGTGGTACGGGTTAAACGGGACATTGGGGATGCTGAACGAGCCGTTGGCCTCGGTGTACGCAGTCCGAGTGAAGCCGCTGACCGGATTGTAGATGGTTACTATGGCGCCAGGAATCACGGCGCCTGAAGGGTCCTTCACCGTGCCCGAAACTGCCACCGCGTTGCTTCCCTGCGCCTTCAAAAAGCCCGCGCCTCCCAGCAAACACAAAAGCAGGCTTGCCAGTACACAATCGAAGCGAATACGAGAAGTCATCATGCCCTCCTGAGCTATGAAGTTGATTGTTATGAGAAGAGAGTGGGGTACAGGTTCAACTTAGGAGAGGGGAGGGGCGCGGCCGCGTAAAATCGGCAGATCGCAGGTCCGCGTTCTGGCGGGCGAAGCCGCCAGCGGGCGTCTTTGTGAGGCGCTGGGCTGCGGCGCAGAATACGCTGCCGTGGCCTGGGCGGTGCTTTGGTGAATAACGTTGCAGGCAGGACATTGCACGTCGGCGCCGGCAGAAGCAGGTTGCTGGCTTGGGCCGACGGGCTGGAACGTTGCGGACCGCGGACCAAGCGGCAACTCGTGGCAGTGTACGGCGGCCACCCAGAGGAGCTGAAGCTGCGCAAAGAGAATCAGTGCCGTCGCGACCACACGTGGAATATCTTTCCGATGTAAATGTCTCATGACAAACCGGCAACCACAAACATCCGCGTAATGCCCTAACGTCTTATAAAACCCATGTCACGACCAGGGGTTAATCCTATTGATGCCTGCGGGGTTCGATTGGTTGCAGGTTATTGTTGGTGCGAAACGGCGGGGCTGGCGGAGCCGCCGCCATGAGCGAACTGCCGCGATACGGCAGGGCCGAAGGAAGAAACAACAGAGGGGCCGCCCCGAAGGCCGCCCCTACTGTTCCACAGCCGCACACGAAGCCTGGCCTCAGAGGGACTTGATATGAATAGAGCCGCCGCTCGTGTGGAGGCGCAGCGTTTGGCCGCCGGAGCCCAGTGAGCCGTGAAGGCTGGAGCCGGAGATCTTTCCCACCACTCGAACGGGCAGGTCGCTTTCGACGTGGCCCCCGGAGGTGGAGGCATCGATATCGAGATTAGCGGAGCGGTCAAGTACTGCTTCGATGGACCCGCCGGAGGTCTCGAGCACTCCTCCGCGCGCGTTTCCCCGGCCGAAATTCACGGAGATGGGGCCGCCGGAGGTCTTGGCCTCGACATAGCCGGAGACGCGATCAATGTGAATAGACCCACCACTGGTGTGTGCGGTGAGCGAGCCGTCGAGGGAGTCAACCTCAATCGGGCCCCCGGACGTATCCGCACGCGCATCCCCGTTAACTTCCCGCAGGTGGATTGACCCTCCGGAAGTCTTGGCATCGAGCTTTCCACTCAAGCCGGATACATCGATGGAGCCGCCGGAAGTCTTCAACTCAGAATCGCCGCGCAGGCCGGAGATCGTGACGCTGCCGCCCCCGGTGCGCACTTCGGTTTGCGTCTGGGAGGGGACCTCGACTTCAAAATGCACGGAACCGTGCTCGTTCCAAGAGAAATGGTCCTTCCGCCGCACGGTCACGCTTGCGAACCCCGAACTCTCCTCGAAGTTAATGCTGTAGCGGTCTTCAAAGTCTTCCCGGTCGGTGGTAATGACCACCCGTGCGCCGGATGACGAGGTGCCGGTGAGGGTTACGCTTCCCACATCGGATTCGAGCGCGAACCTGCCGTTCGGTTCGAGCTTCAGGGTCTTTTCAATGCGGGAGCGGGCCGCCGCAAGGGTGGCAAAACCGGGTACGGCAAGAGCTGCAAGCAGCAGGATGCTGAGTTTCTTCATCTTCGTCCTCCAAAGACGGTAATGCTCGGTGGCGCGGGCGTTTTGCCCGCTCTACACATCTGAACGTCCTAAAGGCCTCGGAAGTTCCGTGAGGCTGTCGGGAGATTGGACGGAGTAGCAGTGCAAGGGTTAGCAGGGTGTAGCACAGGCACTCTTGCCTGTGCTTACTTGATAGTGTCCCCCCTGATCCGCACAGCCAGGAGTGGCTGTGCTACCTTAGTCGTCGCGATAAACAAAGACTCCGCCCATGCGGACTTTGACGTTGATGTCCTGCTCGCCCGGAGGGATTCCAGAAGTAAATCCCGGGGCCAAAGCCGCCTTTGTCCTCGCCGTGGAGATCGCTCTGAACGTATCCTAACCAGGCGTGGGCACGGAGGGAGCGGAGGCGATCCAAGGACGGAATGTCAATCTCGACATCCCCATAGTTAACCAGAATCTGCTGCTTCCCCACCATGCCCCGAATCCAAACATCCCCATCCACACACTTCAGCGCCAAGTTGGCGTCGAAAGGCATCTTGATGCGGTAATTAACAGAAAGCCGCGCTTCGCCCCGAAACGGCCGCCACACCTTGCGCGGCGGGTAGAGGGTGCGGAGTTGGACGTTTTTGTCCTGCCCCTGGAGAACTACTTGGAATTCCTCGTAAAGAGGCTTCGCCGCTTCTTTAGATTTGGCGCGCACCACCTTCTCGGCCTCGATTTCCAAGCGAGGATTATCCCAACCCTCGATGTGAATGTCGCCTGTGCGGGAATCAATGGTGAGCAGACCGTAAGAAAACATGCGCACTGCATAATGGTTGACTTGGCTGAATTCGTCGGCACGCGCGGCACCGCTCCAGCCCCACAGAAGGCAGAGAAAAGCCAACGTCCACGCTTGTTTTCCGGGCCATCTGCCTACCGATCCTCGCCCTGGCCTGCGAGCCGCCTCGCAGGCGCGCGTTGCATTATTTTACTGCCAAGCGGCGGTGCGAGCAATGCTCGTCACCGCCAGGAAGCGCCTAGTTTCGCCGTAGCTGGCTGCCGCAGTGTAGGGGTAGGGCTTGCCTACCCTCGTCGCGCCCAGCGGATGCGGGACGCCCGCACTACTTGCCTGATATGACTTGACTTACGCGTCCGTAGTTCAGAGTTCGGTTGCAGGAGGCGCCGGTAGCCATGCGTCCGTTCACTTATCTCTTTGGTCGAATTCCTCTGCATTGCCACGAGCACGTCGCCATCCTGTACCGGAGCCGCGAGGAGGCCTTCCGAGCGGGGTCGTTTCTTGCGGAAGGCCTCAAGCATGATAACCTGTGCGTCTACTTGGCTCCCGATGACTACCAGGCGGAAATGCTAAGCCGTCTCCGCACCCTTCCCCTGGAGGTCGACCGCCACATTCGAGAGGGAAGCTTGCGGATGCATCACGGGTTGGACAACCTTCCCTTACTTCAAGGGTGGACGCAGGAGATCTTCGCTGATGCGGAGCGTGCCGCCGTCCCCTCCCTGCGATGGCTCGAGGAGGGCCTGTGGCCGGCCGGACTGGGTTTTCCCATGCCGCACTTCTTCGAGTTTCATGCCCTTCTCAATTACCAGGTGAAGCATTACCCCAGCGTGGCGCTTTGCCAGTACGACCTGGAGCGGATCGAAACCCCTCACCTGCTCACCGCCATCGCCGTGCATCGTCACTTGGTGGTCGAGGGCGCCCTGGTGCGCGATAACCCCTTTTATGTTCCGGCGGAGAAATTCCTGCCGATGAGCCCAGCGGAACGGGAACGGGACCTGCTGCGTCTGTTTCGCGACGTGCAGTTCGATGTGAATAAACTGCTTGCCGCTCTGGCCGGCTACGCCCAAGTCCAGCAAGCCCTTTCAAAATCTCCAGAGGTCTGATGACCGGTTTGCGGTCGCCTTCCTGTGCTCTCCCAGGCCACGAGATAGTAGAAGGGGGCAACCTCCGGCACGCATCTTCACTCGCCGCTTCCGTGCTTTGCCGCGGGGTTTTGCAGCGACTTGAGTGTCGCCGGATCGACTCCGACGGTTCGCGTGGGGAAGGGCACTACGATACCCTGGGCGGCAAAGCGCGCCAGGATGCGCTTGCGAAGCTCGCTCTGCACAGGGACCTGGTCCTCGAAGCGTCGAACATTCAGGCTGAGCGAAAAGTCCAGCGAGGATTCCCCGAACCCTGGATTCAGGTTAACGCCGGGTGGCGGAATCCAGAAGCAACCCCGCCAGTCCGTCGCGCGCGGCTTCCTTCGTCAACGTCGAGGAGGACCTTTTCGACCTCGTCTGGGATCGGACCCATAAGCGGCGCGCGCACTGGATCGTGACGTGAAACTCGTCAGCTCGGGCAGGGAGTAGTTGGTAATGACCGCCTTGGACATAATTGAATTCGGAACAAACACAATGTTGTTGGATTGCGTGCGCATTCTGGTGGAGCGCCAACTGATATGCAAGACGTACCCTTCCTGGCCGGAATCCAACTTGATGTAGTCTCCCGGAGAGACGGGCCGATCCGCCAGTAAATACAGTCCGGCGAAGAGGTTGCTGAGGGTATCTTGCAACGCCAGAGCCACGGCCACGCTGCCCACACCCAAAGTGGTCCAGATAGCAGTCAGAGAGGCGTGGTTATGCTCAAGGACGATGCTGATAGCCAGGATGGTGAACAACACCCGCACCACTACAATGGCCGGATTGGTTACCCGGTCCATGCCGGGGTTCCGTTGCCCGATACGGCGCAGGAAAACGACCAATACCTTGGCAGGGAAGTAGAAGACAACGATATACGGTCAGGGCGAAGATCAACTTGGCGCCGGCGCTCTTAAACTGGCGTGGGAGGGTGAGGAGTTCCAGGCCGGCGTAGATGGAACTCAGGACCAGCAAGGGAATCGGGAGCGACTCCAGCAAAGAGAATACAAGCTCCCCCCAGGTGTTCGCCAACTTCTTGGTCCAATAGTGGATGATCCGATTCAATACAAATCCCAGGGCTAGCGACGCCATTACCAGCGTGGCGAAGAAGATCATGTAGAAGACCGTGGGGCTGAGGTGCAGGACTCGGGCGAGATTGGCAACCATGTTCCTGATCTCCTGTTGCGGTGACAATAACGTCCAAGATAGCTTGGTTCACGCCAATCCGCAAACCGCCGCGGGGTCGGAGACCGCTACCTGAACTGTGAAGGGAAAGTGCGTGTCAGGTAGTGCGCCGGGATAAACCGGCATGCAGTAGAGAATGAGAGAGTCTTACAGGAAAGGAGTAGCGAACCGCCTGGCCTCGAGTCTTGCGGAGGCAGTCGCGAGGCTGCCGTCGAAGCGTAGACAGAGGTATCAGTGGGCAGGGTATTGAGCTGCGAGAACCTTAAATCGGGATGCCGACCCTGTTGTCAGGGGGGGAAGGCCACACATGCGCCGACGGAAACGCGAGCCGGCGGGTGATCCCGCGTAGTCGTAGACCCCAGGCACGCTGAGAAACTGCATGCACGAGAACCGGGAGACCTCAGGGGTGCCCTCCAGGAGTGGGGGCCGGTCCGGGAAGGCCGAGAGCCGCACGCCGGATGTGTACGCCCCGGAGGAGTCGGATCGCGCCGTACTACCAATGAAGCCGCTGAACAAAGGGGCGCAAGCCCCGGCGGAGGCGGTGGAGGGAAGGGCGCGAACCGAGGAGAACACCAGCCTGATTAGCACGCCCCCGGCACAGGACGGGCACGGCGTGTCCCAGGGTTTGGCGGGTGTGCGCAAGGCGGCGCGGGAAAGGAAGCAGGAACGGTTCACCACACTGCTGCACCATCTGACGATTGACCTGCTGCGGGAAAGCTACTACGCCTTAAAGCGTAATGCGGCCCCCGGCGTGGATGGCGTGAGGTGGCGGGAGTACGAAGAAGGCCTGGAAGGTCGGCTGATCGATCTGAAGGACCGGATTCACCGGGGAGCGTATCGGGCACAACCTTCGCGAAGAGTCTACATACCGAAAGCCGACGGAAGGCAACGACCGCTGGGCATCGCGGCGCTGGAAGACAAGATCGTCCAGCAGGCGGTGGTGACCATCCTCAACGAGATTTACGAGGTGGACTTTCGGGGCTTTTCGTACGGGTTCAGGCCCGGACGTGGCCCGCATCCGGCGCTGGATGCGCTGAATGTGGGTATCCAACGGAAGCGGGTGAACTGGATTCTGGACGCGGACATTCGCGGCTTCTTCGACAACATGGACCACGAATGGACGATGAAGTTTGTCCAACACCGGGTGGCCGACCGACGGATTCTGCGCCTGATCCAGAAATGGTTGAAGGCGGGAGTCAGTGAGGACGGCGAGTGGTCGGAGACGAAGGTAGGCACGCCGCAAGGGGCAGTGGTTTCACCGCTGCTGGCGAATGTCTACCTGCACTACGTGTTCGATCTTTGGATCGAGGCTTGGCGGAAGAAAGTGGCGGACGGCGAGGTGATCGTGGTTCGCTACGCCGACGACTTGGTGGTGGGCTTTGAGCACCGGACGGAAGCCGAGCGGTTTCTCGCGGATTTTCGCGGGCGCCTGGCAAAGTTCGGGCTGGAACTGCACGCCGAGAAGACGCGGCTGATCGAGTTCGGCAGGTTCGCTCGAAGTAACCGGCAAGCGCGGGGAGAGGGAGAACCGGAAAGTTTCACGTTCCTGGGGTTCACGCATTATTGCGGGGTCAACAGCGCGGGGAAATTCACCCTCCGAAGGCAAACGGCACGGAAGCGGCTGGAGGCGAAGTTGCAGCAAGTGAAGCAAACGCTTCGAGCGCGGATGCACGAGCCGGTGCCCAAGGTGGGAGAATGGCTTCGGCGTGTGCTTAACGGCTTCTACCAATACCACGCGGTGCCGGGGAACTGGGACAGCCTGAAACGCTTCCGGTTGCAGATCGGACGCTACTGGCGGCACGCCCTCAAACGGCGCAGCCAGCGCGGACGCATACACCGCTGGAACGCAGATGGCTCGATTGTACGACCGCTGGCTCATTCAGCCCCGAATGGTGCATCCCTATCCCGACCGAGCGCTTTGACGCCATGCATCCGAGGTAAGAGCCGTATGGTGCAGTGAAGCTAGTTGATGTTCTAGCGGGTGCAAGTCCCGCCGGTGCAGATTGCCCAGTTGGCACCGTAGTGATATCCGGCGACGGGGCGGGTGACCAAACCGTCGAAAGCCCGGAAGTAAACGCCCTCTCGATGGCTGGATGCGAATCCGGTCTGCTCCGACAAGGAGGGCAAGCAAAACAACAGGTCGTAGCGCAAGCGAACCGTAGTTAAGCCGCGAAAACTTACCCCCTTACTCGGATCGGAGTGTGAGGGTGAAGGGAATGCCGAAACTGTCATACGGAGTTGAAGGCTAGTATCTTCGGTGAAGCACTGGGTACAAGCAGCCGAAGAGTTCCCCGTGGTCGTAGAGGACGACATGTTGCGAAAGAGCATCGATGAAAGCTCAGAACCACTCGTGGGTCGCTTAGGCCTGTGCAAGTCAGGCACCGCGAAGATATCCCGTATAAACCGCGCTGCGGCGAAGTCGGGATGTGCCTGCGAGTGGGGCGCATGGGGCCAGTTAAGTGAGGATGGACCGGGACAGCATAACCCGGACCGGAGCGAGGGCCCCTGGGGTAGAGCGGAATACCGCTCGCGCGGAGGTGCCGGATAAGCCCCATCGTCCCTGACACTGAGCAGGGAAATCCCGATGGAGGCCGAACGGCACGAAGGACGATGGCAAACCCGTGTTGCGGGAAAGGCCTCGTCTGATAATCCGGCCTTTAAGCCGAAGTTCCAACAGGCTTCGAGGGGTATTCTGCTGATTCCTTGACGGATAGCGCCAAGTTCATTTTCCAATTACTGGGAACGCACGGATCAGTTCGTACGCCCGCGCTTGGAGCGGCGTCGGCTCCGGCACCTGCTGGCAGGTGAGCTTCAGATCTCCCGATTTGAATTCGTAGGTCACTCTTGCACGGCTGGCCAACTCCGCCAGCAGGGTGGCAAAGCTGTGCACGGGAAGTCCCTCCCGCGTTTCATGGGAGTGCTTCTTGGCTTTTGCCGAGGCGGTGGGTTCCGCGGGCAGAATCGGGTCGCGTCGCTTACGCTCCTCCCGTCGCTCCTCATCCTCGAACAACAGCGGTGCCCAAGCCTGCCGCAAGTGCCATTCCACATAGTAGGCCAGCAGGCATAAGAAAATATGTGCGGGCACCCGCTCCTCGGTGCGATGCCGAATGGGCCGCACCAGCAGATCGATCCCTTTCAGACAGCGGAAGGCACGCTCGACTTCCGCCAGGCTCTTATAGTTGCGCACGGTGTCTTCCGTCGAGAGGCGCTCAGCGGGCTCGCTGGTGCGCAGCACATAAATTCCATCCAGCTTCTCTTCCTGCGCAATGGAGTTCTGGCGTCGGCTCCACTGGAAACTCCCCTCGCCGATCCGGCAGTCGAAGTGTTTGCCTACCTTGTAGCGCCCCAGGACCTTGCCCACCTTGAGCCCGATCTCGGCCGCCGTGAGCGGCTTCTTCTTGCGGCGCGCGACCTCCTGGGCGATCTTCGTCAAACTCTTCTCCGTCGCTTCCAGCAAAGCCTGCCGCTTGCGCGCCCGCTCCTCTTCCAGCAGCGGGTTATGACAGACGACGAGCCTCTCGCCCGGGTAATCCGGGGAGGTGATTTCGGCTAGGTTCTGTTCATCCAGCAAGGAAAGTTGCAAGGCCCCTTTCTGCACCAATTCTCGAATCGCTCCGCTGGTCAGCGCGGTGATCCAGCCCAGGCCGGGATGCTGGCGAAGTTTGTTGATCTGCGGCTGGGTCAGCATGCCGCGATCCCCTACCAGCACCACCCGCTCCAGCCCAAAGCGTTGGCGCAGCTTCCCCACCTGATCGCTCACCGTGCTGGGGTCGCCGGTGTTGCCCGCATAAACCTCCACGGCCACCGGACGCCCCGCCTCGTCCGTCATCACCCCGTAGACGATGATCGGTAGCTTGTCTTCATCCCGGTTGTGACCAAACTGCACCAGCGGACAGGTGCGGCCCTCATAGGAACTGCTGGTCACATCGTAAAGTACCAAGCCGCCTTCCCCCAGATGGCGGGCGGCCAACTTCTTCTCGATGCGTTCCTGCCGTTCCAGCAGCCAGTCCATGGCGGCGTAAAGGTCATCTTCGCTGGCCTCCTGTACCCCCAACTCTTCCGCCAAGGTGGTGGTGCTCCACTCCCGGGTGGTCGCCAATTTGGAGGAGGGCGAGATCAGCCGCTGGACGATCATGGCCACGACCAGATCTCGCTCGCGGCAGCGCTTGGAAGAGATCAGGGTGTCGAGGTCGAGCCGGCGGATCATCGCCAGGATGGCCTCGACGTGGCCGTGGGGAGAGGTATGAACAGTGTTCAACAGATCTTTCGGGGAGACCAGCGCCTCGCCGCGCAGTACGCGGCGCAAGGTTTCGATCTGGGGTTGCGGCCAATCGGAGAGATTGGCCAAGGTCCGTTTGCGGGTTTTCCGGCCCTCCCGCCAGCCTTCGCGGAGGAGGATGGCGGGCGGGGAGTTGCGGTTGGGAACGGTTTCGATGTACATGGGAGCTATTATTCATAAATAGTAGCCATTGTCAAGTAGAATATTTGAACTTACATGGGAACATAATAAAAACCACAATCCTGCCAAGTTCTGCGTAATCAAGGCTCGACCCGGAAGTTCGGCCTAATTGTCAGGGGAACTTCGGTTTAAGCCGTACCGGGGAAAACCCGCCGTACGGAATTTTAGGGGAGGCAATGGAAACGTCGGCATCATTCGAAGCCCGGTCCGCGCCATTGTCTTACCCGACCGTTAGTAGCGCCCGTACGGATCTGTGCGGGGGGCGGTCAGCAATGGTCGTCCCTACCGCGACCCCTTTTCTCCCTCGGAATACGCACGTCCAACAGGGGAATCCCTTTTACCAACTCCTATCGCAGTCCGAGGCCCGAGTCATTGTCTACTCGTCGTGGGCGGCGTCTAACCCGGAATACCATAGGCCCGGCACGGGGTTCGGCGGCACCTTTACAGAGCCGACTGTAACAATGTGGACGAATGCCTCAGCATATTGGCATCCGTACTCTGCACCCCGAAACCTCGCACACGTCTCGTAATCGGCACATATGGCTTTCGTGTTCTCGAGAGTGTTGCCCATGATCGCTTGGCGACTTATATCTAGGACCGATTCGACGTCCACCCAGCGATTAGGTGCGAACTGCTGCGCCGTCTCCTCGCTGGCGAGGTAAGTTTCGCAGAAATAAAACTCGAATTTATTTCCGCTCTGTAACCACGCGTTGAATGCGAGATTGCCCGCAGCACGGTGATCGGGATGAAACTGAAGTGGCCACAGGCCGAAGACGACGTCCGGGTTCTCGACGGCCAAGGTCTTGTTGAACTGGATGTACGCCTCGGGATCGACGTGCATCTTCTGGTTGTGCTGATCCAGGATTTTGAACTGCGCGCCGAAGAGTTTGGTTCCTTTCATCGCGTCCTCCCGCCTAATCGCCGCGAGTTTGTCGACGGACATGTGACGCCCGTTAGCCATACCCTGTGAGTCCCCTGGCGTGAAAGAGAAACATAAGACGTCATGCCCCTCACGCGTATAGCGCGCGAGGGTTCCGACACAGAAAATCCAATCATCGACGTGCGCCCCCACGAGCACAACCTTCAGTTTGCGGTTCTTCTCCGCGCCCGGCAAAGTGTCAAGGGGTTTGCGTGACTCCGCCGAAGACTGCTGACTGCGTGCAAGCAAAGCGTTGGCGAACACGCCGCTCGCCGCGCACTTGAAGAGTGTCCTTCTCGTCATTCTGCATTCCTCCTTTGCGGAACGTCGGGACTTAGCTACTGTCCCCGATCATAAGGTCGTTTAATAAACGGCAGCTCAAGTACCCTGGGTTTGAAACCAGGACGAACCCGATGCCATTGCAACTCAGTCGCGGCGGCTACCCCGTCAAATCTACGCGAGTGAAAAACGCTTGCGCTAAACCAAGGTAGTCGCATCCAGCGTGGGAGCCAAGTTCAGAATGAATGTTCCCTGAGCCGGTGAGAAATTACCCGGGAGAAAGGGGGAGAAAGAGGGAGAAAGGGAGGAGAAAGGGTCAGGTACCCTTTTCTCCTTTTCTCCCCCGACTTTCATCACCGCGGGTGGGCCACCCGCGCGGATCCGGCTACGGTACTGGTACTTTCGTGATCTTGACAAGTTCGACCCATAAATATAGCCTATACGCTGGGGATTCGCCCCGGACAACCGCAAGTCCCGGGTAGGGGCGGTTCGCGAACCGCCCCTACAACCTACCCGAAATTTTCTCCCTGGAGATCTTATGTCTATTCGCACATCGCCTAAGCTTACTCCTCAACTGCTGGACGCCGCACGCTCGAATGCGCAGTGCTCTACCGGTCCGCGCAGCGCGGCCGGAAAACAGCATTCCAGAATGAACGCCGTTCGACACGGCGAGCGCTCCGACCCCGATAATCACTACGACGTGATGCGCGCCCTGGGCGAAGACCCGGCGCGGTTCGAAGCCCTGAAGCAGAATCTGCGCGATTCCTTCGGCCCCGGAGACGCCTTCCTTGAGAAACAGCTCGACGACCTGGCCCGGCTCTACTGGCGGCGCGACCGCCTGGAGCGCTCCCAGACCGGCCTGATGCGGCGGGCCTTGCTGGCGCTGGAAGAGCAGCAGCATCGCCGCCGGAAGGAAATCGAAGGCGCCACGATCGAGGTCGGCCAGGCCATCAACGTCACGCTCGGGGAGCCCTCCGACCCCGCCGCGCGCCTGCGTCTGCTGCTCTCCTTTCTGGGAGTGATTCGCGTGCAAGTGCACGCCCGCTCCTTCCTGGCCTGGCAGGCCGCCGCGCTCCAGGGCTTTTACCGGAAGAAGAGCGGCTGGCGAGGGGCGCGGTTGTGCGTTCTGCTGTCGCTCTTCGCGGGGAGCAACTTGCCTCTGCCGCTGAGTGACGCAGGCGCGCACGTAGCGGATGCCGAGGGCGACGAAGAGGCTGATGTCGAAGCGCCGCTTGGGGGCGCCGAGGCCGACGTAGAGGGCCGCCCCTGCGTCGCAACCGAACCGGCGGACGAACTGCGGTACAACGAACTGGTCCTGCTGCTCGAGGACGAGATGGCGAGCGTCGAGGAGGAGTTCGAGTACGAGGAGAAGCTGAGCGAGGAAAGAGCGGCGATCGACCGCGACGCCTGCCTGGCCCCGGCGGGCGAAGAGTGGCGGATGCTGCTGCGGCGGGAAGAGTCGCTGGACCGCGCGATCGACCGGAAGATCAAGCTGCTGCTGAGCCTGCGCAAGGCAGCGGCCCAAGCGCAAAAGCCGCAGACCTTGGAAAGCAGGTCTGCGCCAGCCGAGGATGTAGGGGCGCCCCTTGCGGGCGCCCAGGCCGACGGAGAGGGCGGCCACGAGGGCCGCCCCTACGACGATGTGAACGAAGAGCCCTCTCCCGAGGGGAGAGGGTGTCAGGCTCCGGCGGTTTCATCAGCCGGAGCGTGACGGGTGAGGGGTTTTTCCCTCGCCCAGAGCAAAAAGAAGGCGCATACATTCCGGCAAAGAACGCCGGAACGTATGCGCCACCCACGGCGGGAGGGAGAGGCACGCCAGAACTCCGGCCGCGATGAGAAGAATCAGGGAAAGAATGTCGATAGGACATATAACTAGCCCATCGCCCGGCCCGCGCGCCTCGCGAACGCGCGCGCGCGGGCCATTATCTGCCCAGGAAGAGGCTTCTTGACCGAGATTTTGCGCGGAGAGAACGAAAAAGCAAAGGCCGCGGCCCTGCTCCCTCATCGAGGCATTGGGGTTCTCGAGTGGGCCGGCCTTTGTTTTCATCAACATTCCCGGTTCGTTCGTTGGTTTTCTCTGAATCCGCGGGTGGCGCAGACGTGCCGCGGTTCGGCATGTCTCGGTCACGTTCTTGTCGAGAACGGTGTGAATGGCGCATACATCCCGACGAAAAGAAGGTGTGAAGAAATCACCAAGCCCTGTCATTCCTCGCTTCGCTCAGAGCGTGTGACTTTTTCGGCTACAGGGGCTAGTGAGGCTACTGAGCAATTCGGAACCCTGTCATCCTGAGCGCCAGCGAAGGATCTGAATTTGCCTTTGGGATCAACGCTATCGAACCAATACAGATCCTTCGCTGCGCTCAGAGCTTGTGACTTTTTTGGATTTTTTCCACAGATATTTTACGCCTAATGCAAAGTTTTCGCTTGCCAGTTCGTTAATAGATGATATGATGCCTACATGGGAAACGTTGATAACAATGATGATGCACAATTGAGGATGGAGGAGCTGTCGACGGGGCGGGAAGAAGTCCCCCCGGTCGAGGCGCAGGGCGAGGCAGGGGCGGCGCGGTGCCAGTCGCCGGTTCGGCTGCGGACCCCGGAGCGTCGGCAAATGGAGATGGTACCGCGCTGCCCGGATGATCTGGTATCGGCGCAGCATCCGGTACGGCAGATCGCGGCGGTGGTGGAGCATCTGGACGTGGCGGCGTTTTGCCAGCCCATCAAGGCGCGGGAAGGGGTGGCAGGGCGGGACGCGACGGACCCTAAGCTGTTGGTGGCACTGTGGTTGTACGCCTGTGTGCGAGGCATCGGTTCGGCGCACGAGTTGGCGCGGCAGTGCCAGGAGAACGTGGCCTTCTTGTGGCTGTTGGGGGGCGTGACGGTGAACCATCGCCTGCTGTCGGATTTCCGCAGCGATCACGGGGAAGCTTTGGACCAGCTCTTCACGCAGGTGATCGCCTGCTTGGTGGAGCAGGGGGTGGTGAAGGTGAGCCGCATCAGCCAGGATGGGGTGCGGGTGAGAGTGGGGGCGGGGGCGGGCAGCTTTCGGCGGGAAGAGAGGTTGCAGAAGTTGCTGGCCGAGGCGCAGCGGCACGTGGAGGAACTGCGGAAGGAGTTGGACTCGCCGGGGGTGCGGGCGAAGCTGACGGCGCGCCAGCGGGCAGCGCGGCAGCGGGCGGCCGAGGAGAAGCAGAAGCGGTTGGAGCGCGCCATCGAACAGTTGGCGGAACTGAAGCGGCGGCAGGAGGAAGCGGCGCAGCGCGCCGGGCAGGGGGAGAGCGGAAAGAAGATTCGGGAGAAGCAGCCGCGCGTCAGCACCACGGATGCGGAAGCGCGGGTGATGAAGATGTCGAACGGGGGATTCAACCCGGCGGTGAACGTGCAGTTGGCGACCGACACCGGGAGCCAGGCGATTGTGGGGGTGGAGGTCAGCAACCAAGGTTCGGATGCGGGCTTGAGCGCCCCCATGCGGCAGCAGGTGGAAGATCGGACGGGCGGCAAGGTGGAAGAGCACCTGATGGATGGCGGCTATCTGAAGATGGAAGACCTGGAGGAGGCGCCGGGGGTGGCGGTGTACGTACCGCCCAAGCCGGCGCGCAGCCCGCAGAGGCGGGGCCAGGAACTGCAGCCCAAGCCGGGGGACAGTGAAGCGGTGCGAGCCTGGAAGCGGCGGATGAGCAGCGCGGAGGGGAAACAGATCTATCAACAAAGAGCTGCGACCAGTGAGAGGGTGAACGCCGACTTGCGAAGCTTTCGTGGGCTGGGCCGGATTCTGGTGCGAGGGCTGGCCAAGGCGCGCTGCATTGCGCTCTGGTGTGCCT
>CAVROP010000011.1:0-112574 GCA_963722675.1 uncultured Acidobacteriota bacterium | reverse complement strand
CATATGGGCCGCGACCCCGGCACCCCTTCTGGGACGACTGCTGGCGCCGGAAGATGTGAACCTTGCAGGGGCAGGGACCTCGCCGGTGGCTGTGCTCAGCTATGACTATTGGCAACGTCGCTTCGGTGGGGCTTCGGACGTTGTGGGAAAACAGATAGCGATCGACGGGCAGCCGTTCACCATCATCGGCGTGTCGAAAAGGTGGTTTACAGGAATGACCACCGGTGAGGCGCCGGACATTACGGCTCCGATGAAGGCTACCGACAATCGCGCCATGCTTTGGGTGTTCATTACCGGTCGTCTGAAGGACGGTGTCACCGTCGCGCAGGCGCGAGCCCAACTGCAATCGTTCTGGCCGGAGGTGCTGCGTAGGACAGCTTCGACCGACACACCCGGCCTGCGCCGCCAACTCTTCTTCTCAATGGGCTTGGATGTATCCCCCGCCGCCACAGGTGTGAACGCTTCGTTGAGGTCCCACTTCACGCGTCCGCTCTACGTGCTGATGGGCATTGTGGGACTCATCCTCCTGGTCGCCTGCGTGAATCTGGCCAGCCTGATGTTGGCGCGCGCCGCCACGCGCAGCCACGAAATGAGCGTGCGCGTGGCGCTGGGTGCGAATCGCTGGACGCTCGCCCGCCAGGTATTGACGGAGAGCCTGGCGCTTTCCGCTTTGGGCGCGATGCTGGGGCTTGCCTTTGCCTACTGGGGGAGCCGCCTGCTCGTCGCGTTTCTCACGGAGGGATACCTCACACCGGTCGTCCTCGATCTCCGGCCGGACTGGCGCGTGCTCTCAGTGACTGCGCTCGTGGCCCTGTTGACTGGAATCCTCTTCAGCTTGGCGCCCGCATGGCGCGCGTCGCGCGAAGACCCCAGCTTCTGTGATTCAGCAGACCTACCCGCAGCCTGGCAGGTGGCACAGGGAAGCTGGGCAAGGCGCTCATCGTTACCCAAGTGGCCCTCTCGCTTGTGGTTCTGCTGGGGGCCGGCCTCTGGTGCGGAGCTTCCGGAAGTTGTGCGCCATCGATCCGGGACTCGAGCAAGGCGTGCTCGAGTTGAGCCTCGTTCCCAGGCCGGGCGGCTACCAGAACCTGGATATGACAGGCTACCGCCGGCAGCTTCTCAGTCGAGTCTCGAGCCGGCCGGGCATCCTTTCAGCCGCGTTCGCAGATGTTTCCCTTCCTGCGCAGGAAGGGTGGGGCGACACGGTTTCCACCATGGCGGGAGCAACCAGCCCGGACGCCGGAGTGAAGGCCGCCGAGGCGACGGTTTCGCCAGGTTTCTTCTCGACCCTCGAAATAAGCCTGATTCGTGGCCGCAATTTTGTAGAGACCGACGACGAGCATCACCCGCACGTTGCCATCATCAGCAGCAGTCTTGCGGCGCGGCTTTTCCCCTCGGGCGATGTCCTTGGCCAGCGCATTCGCTTCAGCTTCATGCCGCAATACCAGAATCTTGAAGTAGTCGGAATCGCAGGTGATTCACGACTCTTCGATCTCCACGACGCGGCGCCGCCGGTGATTTACGTTCCCGCGCTTCAATATTCCGATTCAATGCAGTTCGGGCATCTGTTCTTGCGAACGCGCGGCACTCCCGACGCGTTGGCTAAAACGGTCGCGTCGGAAATTCAGTCGCTCGGCCATGAATATCCATTAAGCACGAAATCCATTCCGCAGGAGGTCAGCCAGGCCCTTGTCGAGGAGCGGGTTATTGCCATGCTGTCGAGTTTCTTCGGAGCGTTGGCGCTCCTGCTGGCTTCGATAGGTTTGTACGGGCTGATGTCCTACACCGTTACCCGGCGTACGCGTGAAATCGGGATTCGCATGACGCTGGGCGCAAGGCCGGTCACGGTTCTTGGCAGCGTGCTGCGAGAAGTGCTGGCGCTGGTTCTGATGGGATTAGCGCTGGGCGTTCCGTGCGCGCTGGCTGCCAGCCGTCTCCTGGCCAGCATGCTTTTCGGGCTCTCGCCGCACGACTTGCCCACTCTCGCCGGCGTCGCGCTGCTGCTCGTCGTGGTGGCGCTGGTCGCCGGCTACCTGCCGGCGCGCCGGGCCTCCCACATCGATCCGATGACTGCAGTTCGCAGCGAGTAAGGTAGAGCGCGCAAAGGCCGCTAGGGCGGGCAAAGATGCTGTGGCCGCAATCCGCCTGTAACATCGACCGTGTTCCAGAATGAACATGTTTAGTGTACACTCCTAGCGACCGGAGAGTCCGAGTTGTACATTCCAGCGACGAAAGGGACAACCCATGGAACGTCTCCCAGAGCTACTGCGACCTGCTCATTTCATCATCTTCTTCTACTTTTTCTTGTTCTTCTTTGCCGTGAACATTGCCGTGATTTTCCTGCTGTACACGGATTTCGAGAGGATTCCTCGCAACTTCCGGAAGCTCGAGCCCGGCCTGGTTTGGCTGCTGCTGATCCCTTGCTTCAATCTGGTTTGGAACTTCTTTGTCATCCCCAGGCTCTCCGAATCATTCAAGGCGTATTTCGATTCGATCGGAGACACCTCGGTGGGGAACTGCGGGCGGGACTTGGGGTTTGGGTATGCCATCGTTACTGCGGCTTCTGCGATTCCGTTTGTTGGCTGCCTCACCGGAATCGTCTCCCTGGTTCTGTTGATTTTATTTTTGGTAAAGGCGAACGAGCTGAAGAACCGAATACCCCGCACTGCCTGAACTCGAGGGTGTCCAGGTGATGAGCACAATCAAATTATTGCAGCGAGGCGCGGGCCTGGCACTGGCGGCCAGCATCCTTATACCTGCCTCACGACTTCCCACAACGTCCCTCTGCGTTTTCCGGATGCTGACGGGATTCCCTTGCCCGGGTTGTGGCTTGACTCACGCCTTCTGCAATATCTCGCACGGGCATCTCAAGATGGCCTGGCAGGCCAATCCATTCGGATTCCTTTTCTATGCGCTGGCCATGGTTTTCGTCGCCTGGCCATGGCTGCGAGCGAGATTCCCGGGAATAGAAGTTGTAATGGGTCGCACGCGGGCAGCGGTGTGGGCCCCGGCTTTGCTGATGGTAGGAATGTGGGTTTATGATGTGGCGCGGATTGCCCGGCTTTGATCGTGGCCGTCGTAGCGCTTGTCATGCTGAGCGAAGCGAAGCATCTGCATCTATTTCCTTATCTGCAAGAGGAGAATGAACGATGCGTTATCGGCGTACAATTCAGTTCACACTATTAGCGGTTGCCCTCTCTCTCGTTCCCCGCTCGATCTCCACCTCGCAAACCACGGGGGATGATCTGGTGAACCACCTCTGGAAAGGCTGGTGGATCACGCATCCCGACGGGCCGCAGCGGGAGTTCGGAGTTTTTCATTTCCGCAAGACCCTCACACTGGACTCCGTTCCGCAGCGCTTTGTGATCCATGTGAGCGGCGACAACCGCTATGAGCTCTTCGTGAATGGCGAACGCGTGCTGGCCGGTCCGGCGCGCGGCGATCTGGACCACTGGCGTTACGAGACCCTCGACATTGCTCCCCACCTTGTGGCCGGCCGCAACGTTCTGGCCGCCGTAGTGTGGAACTTCGCGGAATTGGCGCCTCAGGCGCAGATGATGAACGAAACCGGGTTCATCGTTCAAGGTGACGGCAGCGCGGAAGAGATCGCGAACACCGGGCAATCCTGGAAGGCCTTCAAGAACCAGGGCGTGAGCATGATCCGCTTGGACGCGGGGAAGATCGGCGGCTACCTGGTGCCGGGGCCCGGCGAGGAAGTGGATGGCGCGAAGTATCCTTGGGGGTGGGAAACCAAGGATTTCGACGACTCTAATTGGGTGGCGGCGAAACCGCTCACCGAGGGCGGTCCGCGCGGCATTAAGGACACTCCTTCGCGCTGGATGCTGATTCCGCGAACCATTCCCTTAATGGAGGACAAACTCGAGAGATTCTCTCGAGTGGCCCGCTCCAGCGGGGTCGAACCCCCGGCGGAATTCATCCAGGGCGCAAGTCCCGTCACCGTGCCGGCGAATTCAAAGGCCTCGCTGCTCTTCGATCAGAGTTACCTGACCACCGGTTATCCGGAGCTGGTTACCAGCGGGGGGCGGGGGGCGAACCTCAAGCTGACCTACGCCGAGGCGCTTTACAAGGGGCGTGAAAAAGGCAATCGGAACGACATCGAGGGGAAGGAGATCCGCGGCATCGAGGACCGCTTCCATCCGGACGGCGGCCAACACCGGATGTTCCGGCCGCTCTGGTGGCGCACTTTCCGATACGTGCAACTGGATGTCCAGACCGGTGATGACCCGCTGGTGATCGAAGACTTCAGATCGCGCTTCACCGCCTACCCCTTCCAAATGAAAGCCAGCTTCGAGAGCGACGACGCCGAACTCGCAAAAATCTGGCAGGTGGGGTGGCACACGGCGCGGCTCTGCGCGCACGAGACCTATATGGACTGCCCGTATTGGGAACAACTTCAATATGGCGGCGACACGCGCATTCAGGCGCTCATTTCGCTCTACATGACCGGCGACGACCGCCTGGTGAAGAACGCCATCGAATCGCTGGACGAGTCACGCACACCTGAAGGGTTGACCCAAAGCCGCTATCCGTCGTTTTTACCGCAATACATCCCGCCGTTCTCGCTCTTCTGGATCGGCATGATGCACGACCTCTGGTGGTACCACGGCGATGTTGATTTCTTGCGTGGTTACTTGCAGGGTGTCCGCGGCGCGCTCGCCTGGTTCGAGCATGGACTCACCCCTTCGGGATTGCTGGGGCGCCTCGAATGGTGGAATTTTGTGGATTGGCCGCCGCAATTTGACGATGGCGTGCCCGCGCAAGAAAGCAACGGACAGTCTTCCATTCTCAGCCTACAGTTTGCCGCCGGGCTGCGCAATGCTGCGGACCTCGAAGAGTCCTACGGCAGCAAGGACCAGGCGGCTCACGACCGGGCGCTTGCCTCGAAGATCGCTGCGGCAGTTTACCGAAGCTGCTGGGACCCGGCGCGAAAGCTTCTGGCCGACACCCCTGCCCACAAAGTATTCAGCCAGCACGCCAATATCCTGGGAGTGCTCGAGGACTCAATTCCCGCCGCCGAGCAACGGGCGGTGATGAAGACCGTGCTGGCGGATTCCAGCCTGATCCAAGCTACTTACTACTTCCGTTTTTACCTCTTCCGGGCCATGAAAAAAGTGGGTTTGGGAGACGAGTACCTTGCCCAGTTGCGCCCCTGGCGCGAGATGCTGGCGCTTGGCCTGACCACCTGGGCTGAGAATCCCGAGCCCACGCGCTCTGATTGCCATGCCTGGAGCGCTCACCCTAACTTCGACTTGCTGGCCACGGTTGCCGGTATCGAACCAGCGGCGCCCGGCTTCCGCGTGGTTGCCATTCAGCCTCACCTGGGGCCGCTCGAGCAGCTTAAGGCCACCTTGCCTCACCCGGCAGGAGACATCGTGGTGTCCTACCAAAGAAAAGGGCAAGGATTGGCCGCGGACGTGACTTTGCCCGGGAAGCTTTCGGGTTGGTTTTACTGGAATGGCAAGAAGACTGCCCTGCACCCCGGGCAGCAACATCTCGAGCAGTGACGAGTGACAAGTGACGAGGGTCTCCCGATCGAGGAGGGCTGCCATGTGGATACTTAGGCGCACGTCAAAGCCTTGGCGCCGGATTCTACTGTTGATGTTGGTGCTGCTGGTCTGGGCCGCGCGCGGGCGTTGGGCTTGGCCGAAGGAGGGTTCCGTGACGGTGAGCGTGGGTCCTGCGGAAGCGGATGTGGTCGGCACGGATAACGTCGCCTTACAAAAAGCGGTTGACCGCGTGGCTGCTGCCGGCGGTGGAATCGTACTGATCAAGGCTGGAACTTACACGCTCAATAACTCCCTGCGGCTTGCCAGCCATGTCACCCTGCGGGGCGAAGGGCCGGAAAAGACCATATTGAAAAAAGCGACGGGAATCAAAAGCAAACTAGCGCTGGACGCCGACTACGGAGAATTCGTCGCCACGGTGGAAGACGCGCACGGTTTTGCTCCTGGCATGGGGGTCACGATTCTCGACAAGGTCTCGCCTGGCGGCTGGACACCCAGCGTGCGCACCATCGTCCGCGTCGAGGGCCAGACGCTTTACTTCGATAAGTTCCTGCACATGGACTATTCCGTCGCCAACGGCGGCGTGGTTTTCAACACGTTTCCGGTCATTGCCGGATATGAGGTTGAGGATGTGCGAGTCGAAGAGCTGACGGTGGATGGGAACCGTGCCACGAGCGAGGCGCTGGACGGCTGCCAGGCCGGAGCCATCTACTTCTTCCATTCGCAACGTATGACCATCAGGAACTGCGTGGCGCGTGACTATCCCGGCGATGGTATCAGCACACAATTCGTGGAAGAGCCCGTGGTTGAAAACTGCGAAGTCTATAGGAATGTAGAACTAGGCATTCACCTGGGAACCGGCGCGCAGCGCGGCGTGGTCCGCTTTAACCGCGCCCATGATAACGGCGCAGATGGTCTCTACTTGTGTTGGCGGGTCCAGCACGCGCGTTACGAACAGAACCAATCCTGGAACAACGGTCAGGATGGAATCTCCCTCGGGCACAAGGACACTGACAACGTCTTCTTCAAAAATGTGGTGTCCGGCAACGGACGCGCCGGAATCTTCTTCCGCGACGAGTTGGAAAGCAATGCAGCCAGCAGAAACACTTTCAGCGAAAACACCGTGGAAGCGAACGGGCGCCCCGGTGGCACTGGCTACGGGATTCGCATTGAAGGTGCTACTCGCGACCTCAAGTTCTTCTCGAATACCATCCGGGGAATGCGCAAGGGAGATCAGTCCATCCAAACGGTCGGCCTCTACCTCGGTCCGAGGACGGACGGCATCGTTTTCGCCCGCAATGTCTTCGAGCACAATTTGAAGAAGGCCGTGGTGGATGAGTCGCAAGGAACCCACAACGAGTTGCAGGACACGGGGGACTAGCAGGTCGGCAGTTCGGCAGATGGGCAGATCGGCAGGTGGGCAGGTCGGCAGATCGGCAGGTGGGCAGAGCGATGAGGAGTAGAAAGTACTATGGTTGAGGCGGACAGGATTCGGTCATATCGGGACTTGCAGGTCTGGCAACTGGGTATGGACTTAGCCGAGGCTTGCTATCTCGTTACAAAGCACTTTCCCAAAGACGAACTCTTCGGAATGACATCGCAGATTCGTCGGGCCGCCAGTTCCGTACCCGCCAATATTGCGGAGGGTTATGGGAGAGACAGCAAAGGGGAGTACATCCAATTCCTCAGGGTTGCACAGGGGTCTTTGAAGGAACTGGAAACCCACCTGACGCTGTCAACGCGCGTTGGATTAATGTCGGAATCCGAAACGAAGAACGTCTTGGAAGAGTGCGACCATTTAGGAAGGATGTTGCACCGGCTAATCCGATCCCTCCAGCGATCATCACCCACGGGCGACTGCAAAACATAGGCAAGCACTTTCAAGATTCAGGAGCGTACGGCCGATCTGGCTACCTACCGATCTGCCCATCTGCCGACCTGCTGACCTGCCGACCTGCTGACCTGCCGACCTGCGACCTGCCGATCTGCCTACCTGCCGATCTGCCTACCTGCCCACCTGCCTACCTGCCGATCTGCCCGCCTGCCTTCCCCTATACCCCAGGCGATATGAAATCCGGTCGCTGGCCGAGCAGACCAAGCGTGCGATTTCCGGCATGCGCTGGACGGAGAGTCGCGTCGCAGGTCCGGCCACGCTGAACGCTGCAATAACACCCCCAGTATGGTCGAAGACCGGACCGCCGACGCCAATCATTCCCTCCATTGTTTCCTCCAGATCCAATGCATAGCCCTGCTCGCGGATCCGATCGAGATCCTGCCTCAGGCTCGCCAGATTGGTAAACGTCTTGGAAGTGAAGCAGTGAAAGCCTGAGGTGCGCGCGATTTGGGTCATCAGGCCGCGGGGTTGATACGCCAGGAGTGTTTTGCCGACGCTGCTGCAGTGCAAGGGAGCGGCGTCTCCCAGACGCACGTCGACGCCATCGGGTCGGGGATCGCCGTACGATCCCACCACAATGGCCTGAGTCTCCAAGAGAATTGCGAGGTGGACAGTTTCTTCGGTTTGGACGGCGAGGTCCTCCAGGAAAGGTTCGGCGACCAGTCGATAGTCAAGGCGACTCAGAACCCCAAGGCCCATCCGCAATACCTTGAAGCTGAGTTGGTAACCGCGCGCGCCCGGAACTTCTTCGATGTACCCTTCCCGGAGTAAGGTCGCGACCAAGCGGTGGACGGTGGGAACGCGAAGGTGCAGGTGACGGCTTAATTCCGTCAGCGTATGAGCCGGCTGCTCCCCCTCCGCCAGAGCTTCCAGAATGTTCAGTGCCTTAACCAAGGACTTGACATTGTAGACGCGTCCCGCCTCAATGGGTGTGGGTTGAGCTTTCTTCATAGGGTGAGAATTACGGCAGGAGGCGCCCAGATGTCAAGCGGTACGAATAGCCCTCCCAACCCGCCTCGACTGCCGATCTGCCGACCTGCCCCTCTGCCGACCTGCCCACCTGCCCATCTCGTGCCCACAACCTGCTATAATTCACGAGCATGGCCCAAACCAACTCGTCGCCCGCCAACTCGGCGCAGCCGAAGCGCTATCTGATTACCGGGGCAAAGGGCTTCATCGGCGCGTGGATTGCCAAGATGCTCGTGGAAAACGGCAACCCTCCCAGTGTTTTTGACGTTGATCCCGGCTTCCAGCGTCTTAGCGCCATCCTGGGGGAGAGTCAGCTCAAAGAGATTCACTTCATTCAGGGAGACGTTACGAAATACCCTGACCTGGATCGCGCCGTTTCGGAAAATGGAATTACCCATATCTTGCACTTGGCAGGCTTGCAGGTGCCCGGATGCGCCGCTGATCCCCTGCGCGGAGCGATGGTCAACGTCATCGGCACTCTGAATGTCTTCGAAGTAGCGCGGCGGAGACGGGACCTGGTGCGGCGCATAGTTTATGCCAGTTCCGCGGCGGTTTTCGGTCCCGAGGAGTTCTACGGCGGAGAGACAGTCCCGGAGGGCGCGCCCTTGCTGCCGGGAACCCACTACGGCGTTTTCAAACAGTGTAACGAGGGCAGTGCGCGTGTTTACTTTCAGAATGATGGCATCCCGAGTGTGGGAATTCGTCCTTGGGCGGTTTACGGGGTGGGCAGAGACATCGGAATCAGCTCCGGCCCGACGAAAGCCATCAAGGCCGCCGTCGTGCGCCGTCCGTATGTTATCGGCTTCGGCGGCGCAATTGACTTGCAATACGTCCGGGACACGGCGCGGATTTTTATCCGCTCTGCGGAGCGCGATCTCCCTGGCGCCAAAGTCTATACCCCGCGTGGGAGCGTGGTGCGAGTCGAGCAGTTTATTCAGATGCTCGGACAGCTTCTTCCCGAGGCCCGGGGACTCATCAAGGCGCGCGGCAATAAACTGCCCATTGCGCCCGACCTCGACGATAGCGCCTTGCGTCACGACTTGGGAGAGGACTTGCGCACGCCCCTCGAGGAAGGGATGAAGGAGACGGTGAGCATTTTTGAGCGGCTGGAGCGGGAAGGACGTCTGAAGACCGACGACATTGAATCCTAGGGCGTCCCCAACAACAATGTAGGGGCGGCCCTCGTGGGCGTTCTGGCCAAGACCGCCGTGGTAGCGCAGGCCTGCAGTACAAGGTCTGCGGCTTTTTGTTGTCACGCGGGGACGAACCGCGGACCTAAACAGCAGGTCCGCGCTACTCGCGACCGTCTGGCAGTTTGCGTTTGTAGTCACGACCAGATAAGATGTGGTCATGAATGTATCGGTGCGCGATCTCAAAGCGAAGCTGTCTCATTATTTAAAGGAAGCCCACGCCGGCCAGGAACGTCGTGGTCACATTGCGGGGGCGGCCGGTAGCTTGTCTCGTGACCCTTCCCGACAATGGCGGCGAAAAGCCCTCGGGTGAGGAACTCTTGCGCCGGCTGAAACTGTTACCCGGCGTTCGACTGGGGGAAGGCGGTAAGCCTCTGGGAGCAAAGCGTCCGATCCGCATACGATCCGGGCAGAAGAGTCTGGCGGAGACAGTCCTGGAGGATCGCGGTTGATCCTCTACCTGGATACCTCGGCGCTGGTCAAACTCTACGCGGAGGAGGCGGGCAGTGGGCTCGTGCGGCAGCGTGTCCGGGATTCGGATCTGATTGCTACCAGCCTCGTGGCCTATGCCGAGGCGCGCTCGGCCCTGGCAAGAAAAGGCCGCAGTCGCGAAATATCGCGCCCGGCCTTGACCCAATGCAAAAAGGAGTTCGAGCGGGACTGGCTACGGCTGCACCGCTTGCCGATTGACGAGACGCTGATACGAAAGGCAGGCCAACTGGCGGAGGAACATGCGCTGCGCGCGCTCGACGCACTCCATCTGGCGACCGCTGATTCGCTTCAGCTCGCTCTCCGCGATGCAGTGACTTTTGCCTGTTTCGATGGCGCCCTGAACCAAGCGGCGGAATCGCGGGGACTGGCGTTACTTGTACGCCCTTAAGCTTGATCTGCCAGTAGCTTGTCTGATCCCAAGACAGGGCGGCAGAGTTGGTAGGGCAGACCTGCACTCCAAGGTCTGCGGCTTTTCGTCGTAATGAGGGACCAACCACGGACCTAAAAGCTGGCCGGCATCGGCCATGAGTGCTAACCTATTCGCGTGGTATTCTTAGGTGTGCTGTCTGGCTGGAAGCTCTGTTGGGGGGTGGGGGGAACCCCCTTTTTTTCTACTGGCTTGAGGCGCTCGCCACCGCTTACTAAGATGACCACAAGGTACGTTGAGGTAGTGACAGACCAACTGGCAGCTCAAATTGCGCCTGAGATTGCAATTACCCTGATTGGCAACGGATGGCGGGCCGAGAGTTCTCTGGGCCGCCTGGTGATCGCCGCATCGAAGAACACGCTCGAACTGAACGGCGGGGATATCTTCTCATGCGAAACGGCAGCTGCGGCGGCCACTTAGCGCTAATGATCGGGCATTCGCTTGGGAAATGGCATTTCAGCATCACGGCGAGCGACCTCATTCCGAAGAGCCGACGCTCGAGTGCTCAATTGCATACCGGGATGCAAGGAAAATTGCCGGCTACCGGTGCGACATGCTTTCGGGGGGTGTCGTCAAGAGGGTCAAGTAGCCAAACCTAGGGAAGCTTAGGCTCTGGCTTGTACTAAAGCTCCGCTCGCTCTCTCTGCAATTGAGGCTGTGGCAGATTAGGCAAAAAGTGAGGCAAAATGTTCGCAAGCTCGCGAAGCAAAGAACCTTAGTCTTAGCGCAGGCGCCGGGTTCCGACCCCAGTGATGAGACGTCTGCTAGAAAGGGGCTGGCTGCGCCACGACGTGCAGCGAGAGTCGTGCCTCCTACCGGACCTGAAGTGCGCGTTGCGGAATTTCTCGACAGCGTTTCTCGAACGGTCCAATGGGTCCGGGATCATCTCGGGTAGAAGGGTGTTGGGGGCGGAGATCAGGTCTGGTGCGCTCATTTGGAGAATTCCATTTATGCTGAACACGACCGACAGCTCGAATCCCCACGAAGCGTCCCGGCTCTTCCTGGCCGGATGTACGCTGCCGTTTGTTCTGGTAACGGCGTTGTTCCTGCTGTGGGGCATCCCGAGCAACATGAACGACATTCTCATCAAGCAGTTCATGAAGTCATTTGAGATGACACGCCTCAAGGCCGGCCTGATCCAATCGGCTTTCTACATGGGATACTTCCTGCTTTCGATGCCTGCCGCTTTGGTGATGCGAAAATACGGGTACAAGGTGGGTCTTGTGACGGGCCTGTTTCTTTACAGCGCCGGCACCATGCTGTTCTGGCCGGCCGCGCACGTGCGGCTTTATGGTTTTTTCCTCGTTGCTTTGTTCGTGATCGCCAGCGGCGCGGCATTTCTGGAAACCGGCGCGAATTCCTTTATTGCGCTCTTAGGCGATCCAAAAACCTCGGAGCGGCGTCTGAATTTCTCGCAAGCTTTCAATCCTCTCGGGGCAGTAACGGGCGTGTTGGTTGGAACCGTTTTCATTTTTTCAGGGGTCGAGCTGAAGCCTCAGCAGGTCAGCGCTCTGAGGGCGGCAGGCAGGTACGACGCGTATCTCGCGACCGAAACCATGCGCGTTGTGACGCCCTACCTTGTGCTGGGAACGGTGGTGTTTATCTGGGCGTTGCTCATCATCCGAACCAGGTTTCCCAAAATCGCCGATGAAGCGGAACCCGAAGGCAGCCGCCGGCACGGTAGGTTTAAAGACTTGTTCCACCACACCCACTTCGTTCAAGGAGTGATCGCGCAGTTTTTCTATGTCGGCGCGCAGGTGGGAACCTGGAGTTACTTCATTCAGTACATGCAGGATTACACCCGCCAGCCCGAGAAAGTGGCCGGCTATTTCCTGACTGGAAGCCTTGTGGCGTTTGGCGTCGGCAGGTTCACGTCCACTTACCTGATGAAATTCTTTCAGCCCAGCCGGCTGATGGGGATTTACGGGTGTGTCAACGTGACGCTGGTGGGCCTGGGGATACTATTTCCCGGATGGGTGGGAGTTTGGGCGTTGTTCCTGACCAGCTTCTTCATGTCGCTGATGTTCCCCACGATTTTCGCCCTGGGCATCAAAGAACTCGGGCCCAATACCAAGCTGGGCGGGTCCATGATCATCATGTCCATTATCGGCGGCGCGGTGGCCACGCCCATCATGGGGTTGCTCTTTCAAATGACCCACAGCATGGCGGTGGCCATGATCGTGGTATTGGTCTGCTACCTCTTCATCACCTATTATGCCTTCGTGGGCTCGAAGGTGCGGGCGCCTACGGTGGTGGAACTGGCGGTGGGGTAGGTTTCATCGAAGGCGGTTCAAGGGAGATTCCGACCGGCCACACCGCACGGGCAGCTCTTCCCTGCATAATGCTTGACAATGCCGCCGCCCTCCGGGTTAGGCTACTTATCTGGAGATTTTGCATTCTCTGGGAGCGCGGACTTTCAGCCCTCTCTGATCGGTCGAGAAGCGGGCTGGAAGCCCGCGCTCCCTCTGACGTCGAAAAATCGACGAACGAACCGGGAATGTCTATGAAAACAAAGAACACGGTAAAGAAGTCCTGGGCTGGCGCAGACGTTGCCTTTGAACGTCTGCGATGCGCCGAAGGCGCACTCCGGGTTGGCCGCCGGGGAAGCCGAACCCGCCCCTTCAGGGCATCGCAGACCCCACACGTCGGCGTCTGCGCCAGCCCCCGCGCTATGACAATTGGCGGAACAAAGCGAGAATGTCTATGAAAACAAAGGATCGGCACGAAAATCAACCACCCGTGGCCCCTCCTTATCTAAGGAGGGGAATTCGCGGGCTCCCCTCCTCGGATGAGGAGGGGTGGGGGTGGTGGGGTTTTGCGACTTTGGCGTGAAACCGCGATTGCGGCAGCGCTAGACCAGGGAACAAAGCGAGAATGTCTATGAAAACAAAGGATCGGCGCTTGGCGTGCGGCAGCGGAGCTGCCGCCGTGGAATCCCGGCGCAACGGCGGGAGCTGGCGCTCCCGCACTCTGCTGCGCATTCATTTTCAGGCCTGAGCAGTGAGGAACGTAAATGGAATCGATAGCGCTTGAAGACGTCGCGATTGTCATAAAGCCCGGAAAAGACAACGTCGCCGTGGTGACGGCGGAGTTCATCGAGGCAGGGACCGAACTGAAGTACGGCGAGCAGTTGCTCACAGTATCGGGGCGGGCCCTGCGCGGTCAAAGCTTCGCCATCAAGGATATTCTGGAAGGGTCGGCTTTTATCTCGCTGGGCGATCCCATTGGCTTGGCGTCTGTTTCACTTAAGCCCGGCGACCCGGTCAACGAGACGAACATCCAGCGGCGGCTGCCCCGCCTGCGGGTGGAATATCGCGATAACCCTCGCCCCACTCCCCTCGATTCCGACCTATCACGTCTCACGTTTGAGGGCTACCGGCGTCCCGACGGAGGCGTGGGCATCCGTAACCTGATCGGAGTGGTGACTTCCGGAATGTGCTCTTCGACGGAGGTGAAAGAGATCGCCCGGCGCGCCATGGGAGAAATCTACACGCGCCAGAAGTTTCCCAACGTGGACGGCGTGGTTCCCATCGTCCACGAGTCCGGCTGCGGCATGCCGGATGGGCACGCGGTCGCAATGTTGAATCAGTGGCTCGCGAACACGTTGCGCCACCCGAATCTCGGCGCGGCTGTTTATGTTGACCTCGGCTGTGGGAAGACCTGCGTGGAGTGCTCGGCCCCGGTGTTTCAAAATGCGGTGCCGGATTACAACCAGCGCGTGGTGAATATGACCATCCAGCACCTGGGCGGCAGCCGCAAGACGGTCGAGCGCGGGCTGGAAGTCGTCGAGAAACTGCTTCACTACGCCAATGGGTTTAAGCGCCAACCGGCGCCCATCTCAAAACTCATCGTGGGAACGGAATGCGGTGGCTCGGATCGTTGGTCAGGGGTGACCGCCAACCCCGCCGTGGGAGTTGCGTCTGATATGTTCGTGCGGGCCGGGGCCGCGGTCTTTCTTCCGGAGATTCCTGAACTCCAGGGCGCCGCCATGGTGGACCTGGTGCGCCGCGCGCGCACCCGCGCCGTGGGGAAGAAGTTGATGGGGGCCCTGAGGCGCTACGAGGCTTATGTGAAGAAGTTCGGCGAGGATTTTCGCGATAATCCCTCGCCCGGCAACATCAAGGGTGGACTCTACAATATCTACCTGAAATCAAGTGGAGTGAAGGCCAAGGGCGGAACTTCGATCGTTGAGGACCTCATCGATTATGGAGAGTGGCTCGGCGATCGCAAGGGCCTCTACGTTCTCTATACCCCGGGATACGACCATCTCTGCACGCCCGCGCTCTTCCTGAGCGGCGCGCAGGTGTGCCTGTTCACCACCGGCCGCGGTACGGGTATCGGCTGCGCTCTGGGGCCCGTCATGAAGATCGGCTCGAATCCTCAACTCGCCCGGACCTACGAGGATTTGGATATCAATGCCGGCACGATCCTGGAGCGCAAGGAGAGCATCGAAGATGTGGGCCGCCAGATCTTTCAGCACACCCTTGACGTGGCCTCGGGACGTAAGCTTACACGGGCGGAGGAGGCCGGCTTTCACCACGAGTTCAAGATCTGGGAACAGCTCTGGCCGGCGCTGTAGGATGGACGATGGTCGATGGACGATGGTCGATTGAAAACCTCGCGCAGCCCCGTTCCAATCGTCATTTCAATCGGCAATCGTCAATCGACAATCCTTCAGGCTTGTCTCTCCTCACTGGGCCGAAAGACTTGAGTGAGCAGGACCCCGATGGACACCAGGACGACGCCCCCGAACACCAGGCCATTCAAATACTCGTGGAGAAGGAAGTGGGCGAAAAGCGTTGCTACCAACGGCGTGAGCGATGAGAAAGCGGACACGCGCGCCACGGCCATCAGGCGAAAAGCTGTAAACAGGCAGTAGACAGCGAAAATGCCGGAAAGGACCCCGCTGGCCAGGAGGGCCAGGATCGAATGCCAGTTGGTGTCGAGCAACGCCGGCCCGCGGGCCAGGGCAGCCCACCCAACCAATCCAACCAGCACGCTGGTGGTGAACTGCAAGAAGATCGCGGTCGATTGATGCGCGCCTCGGAGTTGGCCGTCGCGCCATAAGACCCCGGAGATCCCGTAACTGAGCGCGGTGCAGAAAGCCAGGGGGATTGCCCAATACCAGAGTGGCGATGCGGGATGCCCCCTGGACTGCCCCCAGGAAAGCGTTGCCAATCCGCCAAAAATCAGGAACACGCCCACCAGCGCGTAGCGAGGAATGCGTTCTTGCAGGAAACGCCAGGCGATAAGCGTCCCCCAAATGACGTAGGTATCTTGCACCGGAATGGTCACGGTAACGCCGCCCAGGCGGATGGCAAAGTAAAAGAGAAACAATCCTAGCGTCGAGACAATGCCGGCCCAAACGAAAGATAAAATGGCACGGCGGCCAATATAGCGGGGGGAAGCGGGCCTGATTTGGTCCAGGGTGTGGTTCCTCCAGACCAGGAAGATGCCTAAGAACAAGCTCGGCACGCCGCGGAGAAAGGGCCCGATCAGCGGATCGGCATGAATGACGCCAAGACGGTCGAAAATGTTGGCCGAGGCATACCCCAGCACCGACCCTGCGGCCCACGGCTCACCGCGACGACGTGCATTCTGAGGTTGTGGATCAGCCATTCGTTTCCAGAGCCATCACTGAATGCTTAACAAGACAAACGGTAATTATAAGTCATGTAGGGGCGGTTCGCGAACCGCCCTTACAACGGACGAGATTCTGTCTCTTGTAATACCTGCCGCGGAAATGCTAAGATTCCGGTGAAGTAACCCGACCTTCGGGGCAGGGTGAGGGAAGGAATGAATTGCGCGCCTTCCCAATTCCCAATCGGCGGTAAAGCCCGCGAGGGGTGGTCGGAAGCGCTCAAGTCAGCGCAGGGCGTCCGGGAGAGTTCCCGGGCCGAGCGTGGAAGACCTGCAAGCCCCAGGATCCGGTGAAACTCCGGGGCCGACGGTACAGTCCGGATGGGAGAAGGTCAGGACGGATGTGACCTGATGCGTGAGTGTGTACCCACCTTCAGAGGTGGGTAGCGCGAACACGCCTTCAGGGGCCCACCCCTGTCCCCTCCTGTTTGCCCCAACCAGAAACTGGGATGATGAGCCAAGCCAGGACAAACCTCACCGAAGAGGAGACAGAGTTCGCAGAGAAGGCAGCGCTTTGGAGTGCGGCAGCTTGCTGCCGCTTTCGGTCAGGCCAGCTTGCTGGCCGTGCACAGGAGCGCGGTACTCGAGGCGGTGAAGCGCGAGCGAGTTCGCGCGAGAAAAGCGGCAGCAAGCTGCCGCACTCCAGAGCGCCTGTGGCCGCGTTCGCCGGCCTCTTCGTGGCGGCTCTAGTACTCTTTGCTGTCACACCGGCTCCCAATCTCTACAGTCAAACCTGGAACAGTCACCTGGAGGGAATGGTGCTCGACCAGAGCGGCGCGGCGATTCCAGCGGCCTCGCTCGAGCTTCGCAATCCTGCCACCGGCCAAATTCGGCGGACTCAGACGGACGAGAACGGCTTTTACACCTTTCCTTTCTTGCCCGTGGGAAGCTACGAAATGGAAATTGCCAAGGCAGGTTTTGTTTCCAAGGTGGTGCGCGGGTTGGTGCTGCGAGTGGGTGAGCCGGCACGCCTCAACATTCGCCTGGAAATCGCCCCGGCTCGATCTGAAATCCAGGTGGACGCCCGACCGCCATTGATCGAAGCGGCTTCGCCCGCCATCGGCGATGAAATTGAGAATCGGCGGGTAGCCCTTCTTCCTCTAAACGGCCGGGAGTTCTCCCAGCTCGCGTTACTGGCCGCAGGCGCAACTCCTCCCTATCCGAATGGCTCGGCGCAGCAGTTCAACACTCCGGCGATGGGTCTGGGTTTTTCGGTCAACGGGCAGCGCTCCGAGCGCAACAATTTCTCGCTCGACGGCGTCACGTTGATGGAGCCTTTTGCTTACAGCCTGACGGTGAACCCTTCCATCGATGCGATCCGAGAGTTCCGCGTCGTCGAGGATTCTTACGGGACCGACCAGGGCGTTACTTCGGGCGCGCAAGTCAACATCGCATCGCGCTCGGGCAGCAACCGCTTTTCAGGCACGGCGTACGAGTTCGCGCGGAATAGCGCGCTCGATGCAAAGAACTTTTTCGACGACCCCGCGCTTCCCATTCCTCCTTATCGCCAGAACCAGTTTGGCGCGAGCTTGGGCGGGCCGATCCGGCATGACCGTACATTCTTCTTTGCGAATTACGAAGGCTTGCGCATTCGCCAGAGCGTTACCAACACCACCTTGCTGCCGACCGCCGCCCTTCGCGCGGGGGATTTCAGCGGTATTAATCCTGAAACGGGAAGTCCCTTTCCTGCAATCATCGACCCGGCATCAGGCCAGCCTTTCAGAGGCAACTTGATTCCGCCTTCGCGAGTCGATCCGGTGTCCCTCGCTATTCTCGATCGTATTCCCTCGCCGAACAATTCCGCGGCGCCGCCCGGGCAGAACAACGACATCAACGTGGGGCTGCGGAGTGTCACGGCGGACCAGGCCATGGCGCGAATCGACGAAGAACTGACCCCCAAACACCAACTCTTTGGGCGGTTTCTCCTGTTTAATCAAAATCAACTCTTTCCTTTCGTGCCGGACTCCTTCGCTCAGAATCCCTCCGCGCCGCCTGGATTTGGTACCAACCACGATGACACGGGAAGAAACCTCGCACTCGGACTCACGTCGGTTTTTCGGCCTACACTGATCAACGATTTTCGGTTCGGGTACGCTTATTATTTCGGAACCAAAGAAGCTCAGAACATTCACAGTGGATTCCTGAAGTCCTTGGGAATTGTGCGCGCTCCCGGCGCCACCAACGATGGGATTCCTGCCATTGATGTGCCCGGCTACGCGGACATGGGCGACAGCGACATCTTCCAACCCCAAATCCGAAAGGACAACACTTTCCAGTTCACAGATAATGTGGCGTGGGTCAGCGGACGGCACACCCTTAAGTTCGGCGCCGACGTGCGGCGCTATCGCCTCTTCTATCTGGTCGAGGATTTTGGGCAGGGTGTCTTTTCCTTCAGCGATGGCGCAAGCTCGGTTTCCGGCACAGCCTTCTCGGACTTTCTGCTGGGCCGTCCCTTCCTCTCGTACGCTCAGGCGGGAAACTCCGGCGGAAACGATCGCCTGGACTATTTCGGCGCATACTTTTCCGACGAATTCCACGCGACCCGCCGCTTGACCTTCACCTACGGCCTGCGCGAGGAGTTTTATTCGCCTCCTACCAATGCCGACGGACGCGCCTCGATTCTCGACCCGAGTGACGCGACGCGCTTCATTGTGCGAAATGATCGCGAACAGGCATCGGCATTAGTTGAAAACCCGCTGATTCAGCGCCTTCAAAGCCTTTATGGGTTATCTTTCATCACTTCTCAGCAAGCCGGCCTGCCACCCTCGCTGATCCGTCCGGATTGGGCGGGCTGGGCTCCGCGTTTTGGCTTCGCTTACGATCTCAGCCAGCGTCACACGACTTCCTTGCGCGGCGGATTTGGCGTCTTCAATTCTCTTGGCGAACTCGACTATGCTTCCGAAACGCGCCTTAGCGCACCCCTCACCGAACTCCTTTTCGGCCTCGACACCTGCCGGTTCTACGGTGCTGGTGCGTGTGGACAGTCTTTTGCTCCGCCCATCCTCACCTATCCGCTTGCCTACACGCTGGGAAATTCTGAGCCCACCGCCATTTCATCGCCGCCTAACCTTCGCAACGGCTACGTCTACGAATGGAGTTTCTCAGCCGATCGCCAGATTGCGCCCAATACGGTTCTCTCGATCAGCGTTGCCGGCTCCGACGGGCACAAACTTCCCCGCCGCTCGTTGCAGAACCAGGGTGTCCCGAACCTGCCGGACGAGCGGAGGGGCTACCACCCGCAGCCCGGCTCGAATCAGTTTGTCCGGGCCACGGATGTTAACTCGAACTACAACGCCTTGATCGCGCGCCTGGAACGGCGGTTCTCCCACGGACTCTCATTTGTCGGTGGCTACACCTTCGGCAAGTCAATCGACACGGCCTCCGGGCTCAACGGCACCAATCAGGCTCAGAACGTCTACGATCTGAAGGCCGAGCGGGGGCTTTCCGATTTCGACGTACGGCAGCGCTTCGTTTTCTCGAGCAACTGGCAACTGCCTTTCGGCCCGGGCCGAACCTGGCTGCGCGGCGGGACAGGAGCGCGCGTGCTCGGCTACTGGGACCTGTCGAATATTCTCACGCTTCAATCCGGGCAGCCTCTCACTGCCACGCTCGCCACCGCGTTGAGCGGCACTGACTCGAACGGCACAGACCGGCCTGACCTGGGCGCCAATCCCAATTTGCCCGCGGGCCAGCGTACCCCCATACGCTGGTTCAATACCAACGCCTTCGTCCCTCCACCCGTCTACAACGACAGCCTCGGGGCGTTCAGCATCCCCGGGAATGAAGGCCGCAACGTCATTACCGGCCCCGGACTGGCAGCTTGGGATACGAGCCTCGAACGGCAGATGCGATGGAATGAGCGGTTGGGAATAGTGTTTCGATCCGATTTCTTCAATCTGACCAACCATCCTAACTTCGACCGGCCCGGGCTCATCTACGGAACTTCGAACTTTGGAAACGTCAGCTCCGCGGAAAACTCCCGCCAGATCCAGTTCTCGTTGCGGTTGAACTGGTAGCGGCTGACATGGGACCATTCCGCTGGTCGACAGAAAATGGATTCCCGCTTGCGCGAGAATGACGTGGTTGGACATTCTGCCGCGCGGAGGTCCAACAGCGCGGGGGCACTACGATGGCTCCACCACTGCCGTCATTCCCGCGCAAGCGGGAATCCATTCGGGATCCATTGAAAGTTCCGATACTTGGTATCACGATATCAGCCGGGAGGAATGATGGCGCAAATCATCGTTCGAAATATCGAGGCTGAGGTTAAGTCGCGGTTGCAGCGCCGTGCCAAGCGGCATCACCGCAGCATGGAGGAAGAAGTACGAGAGATCCTGGGCAACGCCGTCAGGGAGGAAGATGCCACCGAAGGTGGCTTGGGGAGCGCAATCGCGTCTCTGTTTACGAACATCGGGTTGGACGCTGAAATCCCGGAACTTCGTGGCTATGGGGTTAAGCCCGCGTCCTTAAGTCAACGATGCCCCTCGCAGACTATGCACAGATCGGTGACAGGCGTGCAAACCAATCAGTGCAAACCAATCAGTTTGACTCATAGCCATGAGTCAGATATACTCGTCCCATGCCTAAACGACTCCAAGTCATCCTTAAGGACCCCGAATATCGTGAGATCAGGCGCGCCGCACGCTCCCGCCAAATGTCGGTCGCCGAATGGGTTCGACAAGCACTCAGCCAGGCACATCGTCGTGAGCCTTTAGGCGAAGTAAACAAGAAGCTTGCGGTTATCCGCTCCGCAGCGCGAATGGATTATCCCACGGCAGACATCGACCGCATGTTGGCAGAGATCGAGATGGGATACGGGCCGGGTGCACATCGGTGATCCTGGTTGATTCAAACATTCCCATGTATCTGGTGGGCTCGCCGCACCCTCACAAAACTGACGCACAGAGATTGCTTGAGCGGTTGCTCAGCGACCGTGAGCGCCTCGTCACCGACGCGGAGGTCCTCCAAGAGATATTGCATCGGTATGTTGCTATCAACCGCCGTGACGCCATCCAGCCAGCTTTCGATGCACTTCTTGGAGTTGTCGATCAGGTGTTGGAAGTCACCCGGGCGACTGCCGAGCGTGCCAAGCAGATTGTCCTGGGGCAAAAACGACTTTCTGCGCGCGATGCCATCCATCTCGCCACCATGGAGCAGCATGGGATCAACCGGATCTTGAGTTTTGATTCCGGGTTTGACGGCTTCCCGGGGGTAACCCGGCTCTCGTAATCCTCTTACTCATACCTGAGCGCCACCATGGGATCCACTTTTGTGGCGCGGCGCGCGGGCAGATAGCTTGCCGCCAGGGCTACTATGGCCAGCAACGCAGCGCCCATTGCCATGGTTATTGGATCATAGGGTTTCAGGCCAAAGAGCATAGAACTGGCGGCCCTGCCTCCTGCAAGCGCCAGCACCAGGCCCACGCCGAGCCCTACGGCCAGCAGCATTCCCGCTTCCCGAAGGATCAGGCGCGTGATCTTGCCCGGGCTGGCGCCTAAGGTCATGCGTATTCCAATTTCGTTCCTCCGCCTAGCCACCATGTAGGACATCACGCCGTACAGACCGACGCTAGCCAACAGAGCAGCCAGGATGCCAAAGCAGCCCGAAAGCGTCGCCATCAGGCGCTCGCCTGCCAGTTCGTCATGAATCATGCCCTGCAACGTCCTGAATTGGATGGAAATGTCCGGGCTGGCCTCGAGGATCGTGTGCTTCACGCGGGAAGTGAGATCGGCGAGAGGGACGCGGGATCGAATCAAGATCGGTTGATCGGGATCCGTACCTTGCGTGATCGGAACATAGACGAGGGGCGGAAATTCCTCGCGCAGATCCTGATACTTCGTGTTCTTCACCAGGCCAACGATCTCATAGACGATTTGCGGCTGCCCAAGTTCGGCTTTTTGCCAAAGCCTCTTGCCCACCGGATTCGCACCGCTGGAGAATTGGCGGGCAAAGGCCTCGTTCACGATCGCCACTTTGGGCGAAGTGGGCGTGTCGTGATCATTAAAGTCTCGCCCGCCAAGAAGCGGAGTCCCCATCGTTTGGAAGTACTCGGGGCTCACCCAGTTGAACCAGGGGCCCTTGGCCTGTGCAGGATCGGAGCCTTCCATCCATACGCTGCGGTTGGAAGAATTGCCGCTGATCGGAACGATGGCCGCCGCTGCGGCGGAATCCACTCCCGGCGTGGAACGAATTTGGTCGAGCAGTTGGCGATCGAAAACGAAACGGCGCTCAACCGGCAGATGGAGCTGGGTCAGATCGAGATCGGTAATGAGGATGCCATTGCGCTGAAATCCCAAATCCGCGGTGAGCAGGTTGCGCAAGCTGCGCGTGAAGAGCAGCGCGCCGACGATCAGCGCCAGCGAGATAGCGACTTGCGAGATCACCAACACGCGGCGAAGACCGAAGCGCGGCCGGTCCGCCGTAAGCCCGCGGCCTCCTGCCTTCATCGCCTCACCGGGAGCGATGCGCGTCACGCGCAAGGCCGGCATTAACCCAAACAAAACGGTGGCCAGCATCGCCACCGAAGCCGTAAAGGCGAAGACTCGCCAGTCGGTGCTTAGAGTTAGGACCACTTGGTTCTCGCTCGTGCTCAGTAACAAGGCCAAGAGCTTGGACAGAGTCCCGGCCAAAAACAATCCGGCACCCCCGCCCGCCACGGCCAGAAGCAAGCTTTCGGCCAGCATTTGCCGAAGCAGACGACGGCGTAACGCGCCCAAGGCCAGCCGCACGGCGACCTCCCGTTCGCGCGCGCTGGCGCGTGCCAACATGAGGTTGGCCAAGTTGGCGCAAGCGATCAGAAGCACCAGACCGGTGATAGCGAGGAGCAGCCCCAGAGGATCCGACGCGCTTTCACGCAGAGACGAGATGCCGCCCCCCGCCGGGTATGCCGCCAGCTTGAAGGCAAGATACCTCTTGGCGTGCTCGGTAGTGTAGGCGGGCGGCAGGGTGGCCTCAAAGATTCCTGGCGAAATCGAGCCCAAATATGCCGTTGCTTTCTCGAGCGTCCAACCCGGTTTCAAGTGGCCGATCACCGTCAGCCACCAATCATGTTTGGTGTCGAGGTAGTTGTCCTCGCCCCCCAGAACCGGCTGCGAGCAGATGGGAAGGGCCACATCGAATGAATGGCCCACGTCCAGGCCGAAAAAACTGGCCGGCGTTACCCCCAGGACTTCGACGGGATGATAGTCAACGGTCAGCTTTCTGCCGATGGCTGACGCGTCGCCGCCCAACTCGCGTTCCCAGAACGAATAACTCACCACTGCGCCTGCACCCGCGCCGCACCCGCGCCGATCGTCCGCCGCGTTAAACACTCGTCCCAGCAGGGGCTGAACGCCCAGCACGTTGAAGAAATCGCCGCTCACCCAGATCCCGCTCACCAGGTGTACTTCTCCGCGCGGGGCCAGATTGAGGCTGTCAGGCGCCCAGGCCACAACGCCGGAAAAGGGCTCGTGATTCGCGCGGACCTGTTCCCAAATCGCATAGGTGAGCATGGCGTGCCAGTTGAAGAAACTCCCCTGGCGCCCATGCCGGTTCGTCAGATGCACTTCGGCAAGCTGTTGAGGGTTTTCCACTGGAAGCATGCGCAGGCGGACCGCATCCAGCAGTTGGAAGATGGCCGTGTTCGCACCGATGCCCAGCGCGAGTGACAGCAGGGCCACCGCCGCAAAGCCGGGGCTTCGGCGTAGTTGGCGCAGCCCATAACGGACGTCTTGCAGGAAGTTCTCGAGGTAGCTCACCCGGCGCATGTCGCGGCACTCCTCTTTGATTTGCTCGACGCCCCCCAATTCGCGCAGCGCCGCATGGCGGGCTTCCTCGGCGGGTATTCCAGTTGCGACTTTCGCCTCGGTCATTCGCTCCAAGTGGAAGCGGAGTTCGTCGTTGAGTTCCTCCTCGACAGATCCCCGCCTGAACACGGACCGGAACCGAAGCGGCAGTTTGTGAAACCAGCGCATGTTGAGTTCTTAGTTCTCAGTCATCAGTTATCAGTTACCGCGCCTCTTTCCTGAGTGGACACCAGTTTCAGACGCAGCTCGCCCCCAGACTGTGCGCGGAGGCGGTGAGGGATGACTGAGGACTGAAGACTGACCACTGACAACTTCATGATTTCTCCCCTCAACTATCGACAGGTAATTATCGGCGCTCTCCTGTCAATAGTCAAGGGGGAGATTTTCCCCTTTTGGGTGCTGTTTGGGGGCGGCCCTTGGGGCTGCCCTCGGATGCCTGCCAGGGTTGCCCCAACGCGCCTGTTTCGCAAATAGTATGATACCCTTTGGGGTCGGAAAACCGGCTGAAGGAGACCATGATGTGTAACCCACGACGCTTTTGCTTTTGTCTGGTGCTTTTGTTAGCGACTTCTTCCTCGGCGTTATTTGGCGCGCCACGCGGAGCCCTTCAGGTAGGTGCGGCGCGTGTAGATATTACCCCCGCCCCTGACGCCGCACTCCCGATGTCCGGATATGGGGGCCGCACGCAGGGATTTCAGCGAATTCATGACCATATTTATGTGCGCGCCATCGTGCTTAGTGATGGCTCGAGCCAGGCCGCCCTGGTGGCTTGGGAGCTGATCGGCGTGCCCAATCATGTCTGGGAAGAGCTTTCGCAGCGAATCGCGAAAGAATTGGCCATCCCGGCAGATCACCTTCTGCTTGCAGCGGTTCATGACCACAGCGCACCTTCGCCGGCAGGTATGTATGGAAGAACTCCTCCGCCTGCCGCGACAATTGCCTACACTTCCAAACTGGAGAATGACGCGTTCGAGGCCGTGCGCCAAGCCAAGGCGAGTCTCCAGCCGGCGCAGTTCGGATTTGGGACCGGCAAGGCTTACGTGAACATCAATCGCCGCGAATACTTTCCTAAGAACGGGTGGTGGTGGCTCGGCTACAATCCCGACGGGCCTTCCGACAAGACGGTTGCGGTCGTCAAATTCACGGACATGGCCGGCAGGCCCATCGCTTTCTTCATAAACTACCCCGTGCATGCGGTGGTTATGGGGCCCGACAATCTGGCCATAACGGGAGATTTGGCCGGGGCGACGTCACGCTACGTCGAGCAGTATTACCAGGGCAAAATCCCGACGCGCAGCGACGCGGGATGGGAGTTGGAGGCTGGAGCGGAAGAGAAGGTTGGCGGCGAAGGTCCTGTCGCCATCTGGACGAGCGGCGCGGCAGGAGATCAAAACCCAATTACGGAGGACCGTGGAGAAGATTTCACCATGGTTGACGGTTTGGGGAGAATTCTCGGAGAAGAGTCCGTACGCGTAGCGAATAGCATTACCACGATGTCGTCGCAGGCTCGAATCGAAGCCTCTCAACGAGTCATTGACTGTCCGGGGCGCCGCGTGGCGCCGGGACCTACGCCGCGCACCGAGTACACCTTTGAAGACGCAGACCCTGTGAGCATTCGGCTCAGCCTGGTGAAGCTGAACAGCGTGGCCTTGGCGGGAGTATCCGGTGAAGTCTTCACGCGCATCTTTCTGCATCTGAAGAAAGACTCGCCCTTCAACGCCACCCTCATGGTCACCCACGCCAATGGATCCAGTGGCTATATCCCCAGCGACGACGCGTTCGAGCCGATCAGCTATGAAAACACGGCTTCCCACCTCAAGCCTGGCTGTGCGGAGAAGGGAATTGTGAACGGCTTGGTGGAGATGATGGGATCAGAATAAGTGGAGGCGCGGGGTTGTCGGCGTTCAGATCGCCAGATGAAACCGTGCCCCTCGAGCAAGCAAGCATTCCGGCCGACAGATCGATTGCGACCCGAACAGGGGCTTACCGCTTCTCGCCCACGCCACCCCCCGAGCCATCGATAACGGCAGCCGAAGATCGAAGCGGCGTGTAGCCATGCGCCTTTTCGCCCCATCTGGATGCACCCACGTGGTGTAGGGGTAGAGCTTGCCCTACCCCTGTCGGCCTAGTAACCCTCCGGGGACGGCAAGCCGTCCCCCGCGCGAAGGCCAATCTAAGGCGCAAGTTCTGGGGCTCCGCCCCAGGCCCCGGAGTTTAGCGCTTTGATGCCAGGATGGCTCTGCGAGCATTAAGGTTCCGGCGCCGCTGCCACCCTGCCGCGGGTGACGTTCTAAAATGCCTTGACGGTTTCATGTCCGTGGGCAAGATGCTTTTTCTTGGTATGGACGAACCTCCATAGGTCGCCAGCCTGTACAAAGCGCGGCCTGAGACTCCGCACGTAGTGGCTCTCAATCAAAATCTCCAGATGGAGCATTCTTGCGGCGTGGTAGGATTCCCGCACGCCAGCAGAAGGATGAAACGATGAACGGCGAGGGAGTGTGGGAAGAGGCGGTGTTGAAGGGCGACTTGCGGACGGTGTTGCTCCGGGTGCTGTTTCTGTACGGGCTGTACATGCTGCTGCACCAAGTAGTGTTCCTAATCGGGTATTTCGGACTTCCGGAGAAATGGCTGGTGGGCAGTCCATGGTTTCGGATAGGCGAGTGGGCAGCGGCGGGCGGGACGTGGAGTGGGCAATTCGTGCGCACGCTGATAACGAACCTGGGGGTGGTCTGCGGCTTGTGCGCGACGCTAAACTTGCAGCGAGTAAGGGGATTCTCGGTCGGGTATTTCATGCCGATCTGGCTGGGAGTAATGACCGGGCTGGTCCTGGGGACCAACTCGTTCGTTGAAATGGATCTGCGTGGCCCCTTGCCGTTCCTGGCTGGCACGGCGCATGCGATGCTTATTGGTGGGGCGGAGATTCTGGGCTACATCCTGGTGACGGCGGCGACGGTGAAACTGGAGATCTACCGGCGGGAGACTTGGCGGTGGAACGATCGCTTTGAGCGGGTGGAGCGGTTGAGGGACGTGCGTCTGGAGTGGGCGGAATGGATGGCTCTGGCGATGGGAGTCGGGTTGGTGATCGTGGGGGCGTGGAGGGAGTCCTGAGACTGCCGAGACGCCTGCTTGCCCTGGAACCAAGAACCTCTCATCCTGACACTTCAAGGGAATTTGGGACACAACCCTGCCGCGCGGCTTGCAACTGAGAGACCAATCACGATCGCTTCCCCCGACGGCGGTGTTAATTTGACAAAAAAGACCTCCCGCGGGGGAGAAAATCGTGAACCATTACAGTCAACCTCGATTTTGTGCTCAAGGTTGTGGGAGAGGCGAGGGTGGCCGGCGGTGCAGTCGTGTCTCGCACGCCAAACAGTTTTCCACTCGTCAATAGATTCCGAGCGCTGCCGGTGTCTGAGCTCGGATTAATTGGGCTCTCCACCCTGTGGTTCGCCAGTAACGGAATCAGTTGCAAAAAGCATCTTGACCTACACCTTTTGGTCGATTTCATCTCAAAATGAAACCTGTTTGGGGAATTCCAATCGCTCTCAAAACTCAACCGGTGCTCGATGAGTAGCGCCCTGACATAGGCGTAGTAGCCCAAGTTTCTCAATGCGGTGCTCAATGTTGAGAAGTCTCCGCTGACGGTGATGGATCGGCCAATTGAGTCGGAGACCACCAGAATTGTTGCGAACTCCTACCGGGCAACCATTCTGGCGTTCCTCAACGAGTCGTCAATCTTCTCGGAGCGCAACGGTGTGGATCTCACGAAAGTCATCCGGGCCGCCAAGATCCGGCCGACGCACAGCAACATCATCTTTCCCGGCCCAGGCATCGGCGGGTACTGCCTGCCTAAAGACGGCGGGCTGGGCTATTGGGCCTACGAACACATTCTGGGCTTTCAAGATGGGGATAGCGTTTTCAAGATGAGCACCGCCGCTATTAATATCAATGACACGCGCGCCTTGCACGTTGCGGAGCTCACGCACGACGCATTGCGCAACATGGGGAGGTATATCGCTGGGGCGCGGGTCCTGCTGGCGGGCGCAAGTTACCGCGAGGACGTACGGGATACACGTTGCAGCCGCAGCGAACTGGTTTTGCGCAAGCTCGCTGAGATGGGGGCGGAAGTATCTGTGCATGATCCCTACGTCGAACATTGGTACGAACTGGAGAGCCAGGACACCTACCCCGCGACGGGGCGTTCCTGGGCTTGGTTCTTCCGCAACCAGCAGGAGCTTGTCAACATCCGAGTGCAAAAAGATCTGCCCGCGGTGCCAATTCGCTGTGCCGGCAAGGGCGAAGGGTGCGCAAATTTAACGACCGCAGAATCATGCCGGTGTGGAATCCCCAGTCTCGGCCGCTAGGGAAGGCGTGGCGAAAGAGGAGGCCATTCCCGCCAGCAGGGACTCGACCGCCAACCACACGCTGGCGACGGCGACCAGAAGCAGGAACACCGCCGCTCGCACTCGCAGGCGCGGTGAGATTTCGCTTCGGGGAACCCCCCCCAACTGCGACTGAATCATTTGCCCCCGCGGCCCTTCTACGTGCTCATTTCCGAATGCGGCGCAAGCTCAGCGGCTACCACCTAAAAAGGAGGTCCTTCATGACGTCCTACTGGTATACAGCCACTGCTGGGCGACGGTCGCGTCCGTTGGCACTGAGTGCCGCAGCAATAAGAGCCTGGCGGGCAACAGGTTGTGCCGCCGCAGCATGCCGAAAAAGGCGCGCAGCATGCGCCGTTGCAACAACGCCGGGGCTCGGGGCAGCATCTGGTCCCCCCACAACAGGGGGTTCGTACAGAACAGCATATCCCGTTGCAGCAGATCCGCCTCTTAGGGCAGCACGATTCACCGCAGCAACTCCGTGAATCGTCGCAGCAGTGAGTATTCGAGCAGCAGGTCTGGTCAGGGTTGCACACCATCCTGTCGCCACAGCACTTAGAGCCCGCGGGATAGCAGCGCCCATGGCAGAAGACTCCGTGCTCTCGACACGGGTTAGCCTGCGCCTCCTGGGCACGGGCAGCCCTGCCCAAGCCCAAAGAGGCTAAGACGGCGCCTCCCACGGATCCCGTTACCATCTTGAACGCCTGCCTTCTGGAGACGGAACTGGCAATGACCCTGGAAATGTCGTCTATCAATGCGCCCATTTCTTCCCCCTTCTGACTACGCGCGGCCGTTACGGACGAGCGCCAGTATAGCGTCTTTCCCAACCGCCGGATTCCTGGCAATCAGGCCGTTTTCCCCGATCAAGAAAGCGGCAGGCGTGGCGAGAATGTCGTACGCCTTTGACACTCTCCACTTCCTGTCCTGAAGCAGCACCGGAAACTCCATGCCGTGCTGCTGCGCCTTGCGGCGATTCTCTTCCGCACTTCCCCGTCCCACCACCACGATGCTCACCCCGTCATGGGCTCTTTCACCATAGGCACGCACCAGGTGCGGGGCCAGCTCGTCACAAGGTCCGCACTGAGGATCGCTGAAGAACAGGAGCACCCGCCGGCTGCGAAACTCTTCGAGGGTCACAACCTTTCCTGCAAGGTCTGTAAGGCTGAAGGCAGGGAATTGACTTCGAAGAGGCAACCCGGCCGCTTCAGCTTGCTCACCAGCGTGTCCCAACCCGGCATGAGCGGTGGGTGTGTGCAGCTCACGCTGGTCCACGCGGAGTAGGATTCGACCCTGCTGCTTGAATATCTGATAGAAGCCTACCCAAAGGCTAATAAGGATTAAGCAAAGGAGCGCTGTAGTCATCGTGTAAAGACTTGCCGCTGCCTTTGACTGTCCCGGGAGTGGTTACTCACCGACAGGTCCTCGGGGCTATGTTGTCACCCTCCCGGGATCCTGGGCGAATTCCAAGGATAAGTCGGCGGAAGCTTAGCAACGTTGCACGAGTGACACAATAGATAAGCGAAATCGCTGCGGGACTGCTGCCGCCCGCCCCCTCGTCCCGAGCAAGACCGCTCGGCAGCCCATTCGAACCGAATCTCGCGAAATCGGCGAGCCTCCTTTGTGCGGTTAGTCGAGACTGGGTGCAATGGCGACTGCCTACCCAAACGTTAACCTCACGCTACGAGCTTGAGTGACCCCCCAAACCCGATCTAAGTACATAGAGAACACTCTTATCGTCGTCTCGTCAATACACGAGCGTGGTATTGACTTTGTGGTTAGCGGTCGCTCAATCGCTACGGATTCCAGACCCTCGCTCGAACTTTGGCTTTATCGAAGCCGGAGGGAATTGGGCAGCCTTCCCCTCCTCGGTGATTTCGGCTTGCTGCAAACTCTCCCCGAAGGCACCGAGTAGAAAAGCTGCCCGTGCTCAGCCAGGTGGCAGTACGCGCAAAGCGTTACAAGGTTCGCGAGAGAATCATTACCCCGCTGGCTCCTCTTGATCTTGTGATGGAGCTGCAGGTTCTCCAGTGAGCCGCACTTCCGATATCGCCATCCGTCCCGCTCCAGCACCCGCTCTATTTCCCTCTGCATTCTGCGTTTCCCGGATACCCCCGTGATCGATTTCCGGGCCAGGCCCAGCGAGCTCAAGGGAGTATCGATCCAAAAAGCCAAGCGTCGAAGGCTGCGAACCACTCCTGTCCCGTATTCCCCCGACGGCTTCTCGCCAGCATGGAACCGAGACAAACCAACGCCGGAGGGTCAGCCTGGAGACCTCACTCCTCTGATCTGAATCCTTCGTCCCACTCGCCCAGAATGGCTTCGATTTTCTGCCGAAGACGCGGCACCTCTTGCTCGATGGCAGCAGTCTTGACTGGCGCGGCGTTCTGGGCCTTCCGCAACTTGGGCCGATGGCTGGTGGTCAACCACACTCTGCACCCAGCACGGGGCTGTTGTAGCTCTCACGGTCGGGGGCCCTATCGTGCCATGGAAGCTGCGGAGATCTATCAACAGAGATGAGCCCCACAAGTCTGGTTGCTAAAAGCCTCTGAGTCGTAGAATCGGGAGAGTAGCTTGATCAACGCGCTCTTACGATATACATCGATGGGCTTGCCAAAGGCTCGCGCCAAAAGTTCCAGAGGTGTAACTTGGTTCCTGGCTATCGCGGTTGGATCCGCCCTGCTATCGGACCGCGCCTTCGGCGCCTATCGTATTGCAACCTCCGCTGTCGGCATAGCCTGCAGGTCCGCCGTCGCGGCTCTCGTCAAACAGAATCTCAAGTGATGGCCCATAGGAAAGAAGATGCAAACGGCTCGAACAGCTGTTGAGCTGGAAGCGGGTGACCCAACACCTGCCCGAGATACGCCCCAGGAGGTCCCCGTCGTTGAGCGACTCCTCGATCACGGTAGCATCCATCTCGTTGCGGGTCAGACACAAAGCTATCACAATTTCCAACGATCAGTTTGTAAGTGGTCTATTTTCAGCCTCGGGTAAGTGGAGGCGCGGGTGAGAATCGAACTCACGCATAAAGGTTTTGCAGACCTCTCCCTTGCCACTTGGGTACCGCGCCGTTGAGCAGTGACGAGTGATGAGTGGCGAGCGCAACGCCGGCGTGATTCGTTCCGGCTCGTCACTTGTCACTCGTCACTTGTCACCGAGTTTTGGAGCGGGAAACGGGATTCGAACCCGCGACTTCGACCTTGGCAAGGTCGCACTCTACCACTGAGTTATTCCCGCTCGATCACCTAGCTTACTCCTCACGAGATTATAGAAAGCGGAGATTAGCGAAGTCAAGCCAAACAGTGGTTAGTGGCTAGTGGCGAGTGGCTAGGGACGGACAACTCAAATCGGCACCAACCACTAAGCCGCTGCACTTTGACTACCAGCCACTAACCACTCGCCACCAGCCACTCCCCTAGTGCGCCGCGGTGGGAGTTTCCACCGGCCGGGCGGCTTCGCGAAGGAATTTTGCGGACTCCTCGGGCGAGGTGGGATTAATGTAGAAGCCCGTACCCCATTCAAATCCGGCGACCTTCGTCAATTTGGGCATGATTTCAAGGTGCCAGTGGTAATAATCCTCTGCGGGTTCCCCGATCGGTGCGGTATGGATGATGTAGTTGTAAGCAGGGAATTCCAGCACGCGATCGAGACGCGAGAGCATATCCTGCAAAATCGGGGCGAGCTGCTCGAACTCCGCTTTATGGGATTGCTCGAAGGCGCACTGGTGTGTCTTGGGGATAATCCAAATCTCGAATGGGAAACGAGGAGCAAATGGCGCGATGACAACGAAGGCGTCATTCTCCGTGATCAGGCGCACACTCTTTTCCTTTTCCTGGCGTAGAATGTCGCAAAAGATGCAGCGCTCTTTGAAATTGTAGTGCTCGCGTGCCCCATCCACCTCCTCGCGCACGCGCTTCGGCACCACGGGCAGCGCGATGAGTTGGGAGTGGGTATGCTCGAGCGAAGCGCCGGCAGCCTCTCCATGATTCTTGAAGATCAGGATGTATTTGAAGCGCTTGTCTTTCTCGAGGTCCAGAATGCGGTCCCGGTAGGCCCAGAGCACATCCTCGACGCGGGAGGTCGGCATCGTGGCCAAGGTCAGATTGTGCTGCGGCGTTTCAATGATGACCTCGTGCGCACCGATGCCGTTCATCTTGTCGTAAAGACCTTCACCCTGCCGGTTGAGTGTTCCTTCGATGCCCAGCGCGGGAAATTTGTTGGGTACAATGCGCACCGTCCAGCCAGGGGTGTTGCGGGCGCTGCCGTCGCTGCGGTAAGCATGAATTTCCGGCGGCGTCTTGCTTTCGTTGCCGTAGCAGAATGGACAAAAGCCTGAACCGCGGATCTGGACTTTATCCCGGACGAAATCCGTTGGCCGAGTGGCTCGGCCGGTTGCAATGATCACCCACCGCCCGGTGATGGGGTCTTTTCTTAGTTCGGGCAAAGTTAGACTCCTTTTAAAGGCTGTACGCGTTCGAGAGGCGCCGCTTCAAGCCTTGAAAGCGTCCTTAATCAGCTTGACCTGCAGGCCCTTCGCCGGGTGCAGCGAGACGCTCACGACGTCAAACCGGCAACTCAAGGGTTGCCGCCTGAGCTGCCGCAAGTACTGTTTAGCTCCTTTGATGACCCGCTTCTGTTTGTTCGCAGTAACCGCTTCTTCGGGTGGGCCTGCTGCCTGGGAAGTTCTTGTCTTAACTTCCACAAAGGCCAGGGTGGGCCCTTCCCACCCCACCAAGTCGAGTTCCCCTCCGCCTGAACGGGCGCGCCAGTTTCGCGCTACTACAGTATATCCTGCTTGGCGCAGATACCAATAGGCCAGAGTTTCGCCGCGGGCGCCAAGGTCCAGATTCTCCGATTCGCCTCGCGGCGGCGAATGGAAGGAAGCTGCCCGGGAGGCACGTTGACGCTCTTTCCAAACCAGCGCGCGATACATCAATCGGGCTAACAGACTCATTATAACAACACCGGCGCACTTTGGGACGACACGCAGCCATGTCATCCTGAGGAGTCGCGATCTGATCGGGACGACGAAGGATCTCGGCAGTTCCCGCAGCCTGCCCGTCAGCTTGCAGAAACTGCGAAGATTCTTCGGCCCCAGAGCACGAGCCTCAGAATGACAGTTCGCTGTCTTCAGCTCACTGCTCGACCTCAGAAAGGCAATGCTCGAGGATATCGAGCGCCGTATCCGCGTGTTCCTGCCCGATGACCAAAGGCGGCATCAGGCGCACCGTGCTTTCCCCGCAGCCCAGAACGAGCAAACCCTTCTGGAACGCTTCCTCGATGACCTTGTTGCGCGCCTCGGGGTTGGGCTCGCGGGTTTGCCGGCTCTTGACCAACTCAATCCCGATCATCAAGCCGCGGCCTCGCACCTGCCCGACCGACGGATGCCGGCCTGGCCAATCAGCCAACCGCCCGAGAATGTATTCTCCCATGCGCGCGGCATTGGCAACATACTTTTCTTCCAGCAGCCGAATGGTTTCCATCGCGGCCGCGCAGGCCACGGGGTTTCCCCCGAAAGTGGAAGCGTGCGCGCCCGGGCCCCAAGTCCATCACCTCCGCTCGCGCCACCGCCACGCCGAGCGGCAACCCTGAAGCAATCCCCTTGGCGGTGACGAGGATGTCCGGCACAACGCCGGAGTGTTCACAGGCGAACATCTTGCCGGTGCGGCCCATTCCGCACTGGACTTCGTCGAAGATCAGAAGAATCCCGTGGCGATCGGCGAGCTGCCGCAGCCTACCCAGAAAGCCCGGCGGAGGTACGATGTATCCTCCTTCGCCCTGGATTGGCTCGACGATGATCGCCGCGACCTCATCCGCAGGCACGGCGGTTCTAAAGAGCTGTTTCTCGAGAAAGTCCGTGCAGTCGCAATCGCATTCCTGAGCAGCATGGCCGGCCGAACAGCGATAGGGATTGGGGTAGGGAACGTGCGTCACTCCGGACAACAAGGGGCCGAAACCGCGCCGCTGGACAGCTTTGCTGGCGGTGAGGGAGAGCGCTCCTAAAGTCCGGCCGTGGAAACAGCCCAGGAACGCAATCAAGCGGTTGCGCCGGGTGTGGTAACGCGCGATTTTGATCGCGGCTTCGATGGCTTCGGCGCCGGAATTTCCGAACACCACACGCTTCGGGAACTTGCCGGGAGTGATCTCCGCCAGCTTCTGCGCCAGTTGAGCCAGCAAGGGGTAGTAGAAATCCGTGCCCGACATGTGAATCAAGGTTTCCGCCTGGCGCTGGATGGCGCGCACCACCTCGGGGTGGCAATGGCCGGTCGATACCACCGCGATGCCCGCCGCGAAATCCAGAAATACATTTCCATCCACATCTTCAACGCTCGCGCCTTGCCCCCGCCTGGCGACCAGAGGGTAGTCCCGTGTGTAGGAGGGCGAGACGAATTCCTGGTCGAGAGCCAGGATTTTGCGGGCCTCCGGACCGGGAAGCTGTGTCTTGATCGAAGGGACTTTGCTTTCCATATGAATCCTCCTTGGCGAATCTTGCAGGGCTGACCAGCGCTTGGCCGCGGGGCCGGCGGGCTCCTGCGCGCTATGTGTTTATACATATTATGTTAGGAGGTATTAATCCCCGCCAAACAGGTTGGGGCGGGCGAAATGGGGAAGCCTGAGCCGAAGGTTGTGAGGAGATTGAATGCCGCGCGGAGTTTGAATACTCTGCCCTCTCCCTTGGGGCTGATCATGTCCCACACTTTTTGCTGGACACCGGGGGTCCTCATGCTCTAAGCTGCCCGCATGAAGGTTTGCGGGCAAGAATTCGGTCCGCAGCTTGTGCAGCGCATTCAGCAGACCGTTGACGACGAACCTGGCATCTCGCGTCGGACCCTGTCGCGGCGGGTTTGCGAATGGTTGAACTGGCGCACTGCCTCGGGTGAACTCAAGCAGGTCAGTTGCCGCGTGGCGCTGGGGAAGCTGCAGCGTCGTGGGGCCCTTGATCTGCCCGCGGTTGCCCCGGCCGTGGTTTCTCCACCCCGGCGAGTTGCGGCCCAGCCCGCGCCGCAGCAGGTCTTGCCCACCGAAGCCTCGCTCCAGGCCTTGCAGCCGGTGCGCTTGCTGCGCATTGAGCAGGCGGATTGTTCGGCCTCGCGGCTCTGGAACCAGATGATGGAGCGCTATCATTACTTGGGAGCCGGACCTCTCTGTGGGGCGCAGATGCGCTATGGCGTGCGCAGCGGCCAGGGCGATTGGTTGGGTGGGCTGGCCTTCAGTGCCGCAGCCTGGCAACTGGCGGCGCGGGATGAGTGGATCGGCTGGAGTGACCCAGTGCGCCGTGAACATCTGCAGGAGGTGATTGCCAACAGCCGTTTTCTGATTCTGCCCCACTGGCGCGTGCCCAACTTGGCTTCGCAGGTGCTCGGCTTGGCACTGCAGCAAGTCGCCAAGGACTGGCAAGAGCGCTACGGCTATAGGCCCCTGCTGGTGGAAACCTTTGTGGACGCGGAGCGTTTTAGGGGCACCTGCTATCGGGCGGCCAACTGGCTGGAGGTGGGCCAGACGACGGGGCGAGGGCGTCAGGACCGCGAGCACACCGGCGGCCGAGCGGTGAAGCGGATTTTCCTGTATGCTTTGCACTCGCAGGCCCGCCAGCGCTTGGGCGGACACCCACCCGCTCCGCCCCCTCCTCCGGCCGACTGGGCGGAGGAAGAGTTCGGCGGAGCGCGATTGGGAGATGAGCGGCGGCGCGAACGGTTGTTGGTCCTGGCGCGCGATTTTTACGCGCGGCCTCAGGCCAACCTGCCGCAGGCCTGTCAGACTCGCGCCCGAACCAAAGCCGCCTATCGTTTCTTTGAGCATCCGGACACCGGCATGGACGCTTTGTTGCAACCCCATTATGAAGCGACCCGGCAGCGCGTGGCGGCTGAGCGGTTGGTGTTTGCCGTGCAGGACACGACGTTCCTGAACTACAGCGCCCATCCGGCGACCGACGACCTGGGCCCCATTGGCTCGAATAAGGAAGGTACGGTGGGATTGGTGCTGCACTCGACGCTGGCTTTCAATGCGGCGGGCACACCCTTGGGGTTGCTGGATGTGCAGTGCTGGGCGCGGGACCGGGCGCAGTTTGGCAAACGGTCTCGACGCAAGACTCTGCCGATTGAAGAGAAAGAAAGCAATAAATGGCTGAAGAGTCTGCGGCAGGTGGCGGAGGTGCAGCGGCGCACGCGCTGCACGCGGCTGGTCAGTGTGGGGGATCGGGAAGCCGATATTTACGAACTGTTCCATGGGGCTCTCGCAGAGGAGAACGGTCCCTGGCTGTTGGTGCGAGCCGAACGCGACCGGCTGGGCGAGGACGGCCAAGAACATTTGTGGCCGGGGATGGCGCAGCACGCGCTGGCGGGCATTCAGGAAGTCCGGATACCGCGGCGGGGTGCCCAAGCGGCACGGGTGGCGCGGCTCGAAGTGCGCTTTGCGCAGGTCACCTTGCGACCGCCCCATGGCAAAGAAAAGCTGGGCGAGCTGACGCTTTGGGCGGTGCTGGCAGAGGAAGTGGAAGCGCCCCGGGGAATCAAAGAACCGTTGCTCTGGATGCTGCTGACCACCTGCCCGGTGGACAGTTTTGCAGCCGCTTGCGAAAAGCTGCGTTGGTACACCTTGCGCTGGGGGATTGAAGTTTATCATCGCACGCTGAAAAGTGGCTGCCGCATCGAGCAGCGGCAACTCGGCACGGCCGAGCGCATTGAAGCCTGCTTGGCAATTGATCTGGTGGTGGCGTGGCGCATTTTTCATCTGACCAAGCTGGGCCGGGAAGTCCCTGATGTTCCTTGCTCCGCCTACTTCGAGGAAGCCGAATGGAAAGCGCTGGCCGCCTACATCAACCAGGATCCGAGGCCACCCGAGCAACCTCCAAACTTGCGGGAAGCGATGCGCATGGTGGCGACGCTGGGCGGCTTCCTGGGACGCAAGAGCGACGGCGAACCCGGCACCCAAACGCTCTGGCTCGGATTGCAATATCTCGAGCCACTCACCGCAATGTGGAAACTCCTCGCTCATACTGCGCACTCACCCCCGGTGTCCAGCCGAAGATATGGGTAATGATCAGCCCTTGGGGAGAGGGTGTCCTGCTGCCGGCGCTTTCATCAGCCGGAGCGGGACGAGTGAGGGGTCGGTTAAGCATGGTCACCAACATGACTACTTCCGTTTCCAGCGAGTTCCGGCCTTGCTGTCTTCGAGTATAACACCGGCCTTCTGAAGATTCTGGCGAATCTCATCGGCCCGAGCGTAATTGCCCTTGCGGCGCATCTCATCGCGTTCGGCAATCGCTTGGCCGATCGCTTCGTCGGTCAGCAGTCCCGGCATCGGGGCCCTTCCGTGGCCATTGCCGGCGATCGCGGCTTCAGCGCCGGTGGGCGCCGTTACGCTTGCCGGGATCCCGGCAACTACGGGAGCCTCGACTCCCAAGCCGAATTGCCGCAGCTTGGCGTTGTCGTTATCTTCGAGGACAGCGAAAATCCGGTCCCAGCGTTCCAGCGTTTCCAGGAAGGCGGCACGATCTCCGGCCCGAAATTCACCGCGAGTCGATGGCCGTATTGGCGTCGCGCACCATGGCGAAAATCGCGCCCAGGGCTTCGGCGGTGTTGAGGTTATCGTCCATGGCGTCTTCAAACGCCTGGCGGGCAGCGCGGGCGCGATCTTCGAGAGCCGTATTCTCCCCCGCCGGAAAGGACTCCTGGGTCAGCCGCAGCCGGAAATTCCTCAGCCTTTCGATGGACTGCTGCGCCTGGTGCAGACCGTCAAAAGTGAAGTTCAAATGCCGGAGGTAGGGGACGGCCGCCAGCAAATACCGTATGGCCGAAGGTTTGTGGCCTTGAGTTAACAGGTCGCGCAGCGTGTAAAAGTTCCCCAGCGACTTCGACATCTTCTCGCCGTTAACGATCAGATGCTCGGCGTGCAGCCAGTAGCGCACGAAGGGTTTGCCCGTGGCCGCCTCACTCTGCGCGATCTCATTCTCGTGATGCGGGAAGATCAGATCGACGCCCCCGGAGTGAATGTCAAAAGTCTCGCCCAGGTACTTCATCGACATCACGGAGCACTCGATGTGCCAGCCGGGGCGGCCGGGCCCGATGGGCGTTTCCCAAAAGGGCTCGCCCTCCTTGGGCGCTTTCCAGAGCGCAAAGTCGCGGGCATTATTCTTGTCGTACTTATCGGAATCAATCCGCGCTCCGTCACGGATTCCCGTCAAGTCGATCTTGGTCAACTGGCCATAGTGTGGGAAAGCCGCCACCCGGAAGTAAATCGATCCCTCGCTCGCGTAGGCGTAGCCTTTCTCCATGAGCGTCTGGATCATCTTCACCATGTCGTCGATCGAGTCGGTGGCGCGCACCACAATTTCAGGATCTTCCAGGCTGAGGAGTTGACGATCCACCTGGAAAGCCTCGATGTATTTCGCCGTGTAGTCGCGCAACGACAGGCCGGCGGCCTTGGATTTGCGGATGGTGTTGTCGTCCACGTCCGTCAGGTTCATGACGTGGCGGAGCGCGTATCCCCGGTACTTCAACCAGCGCCGCAGGATGTCCTGGAAGACGAAAGTCCGGTAGTTCCCGATGTGGGCGAAATCGTATACCGTAGGCCCACACGTATACATGCCTACTTGGTTGTCGTGGAGGGGCTTGAACTCTTCCAGTTGCCCGCTCAAGGTGTTGTGAATGCGTAGCGACATACAGTCAGCCTTCCGGTCGTGGTCACAGACTTCCAATTCTAGGTACCCGGTCAGCGCAAGTCAAGAAATGGACTCCTAATATTGGCTGTCATTCCTCCCTCCGCTCTCACGAAAGCCAGCCATTCTGAGCCCTTCGCTGTCATCCTGAGCCCTTCGTCGTCATCCTGAGCGAAGCGAAGGATCTCGCTCTGCCCTTGCAATTGGGCCATGATCGGGAGCACCAGTGCGAGATTCCTCGCTCCGCTCGGAATGACCTTACCGGGATGTGTACCCTGAAGGTCGTCATTCCCGCGAAAGCGGGAATCCACTGCTCTGACTCGCCCGACTGCCTGCGCTTCCACGGGTGGTGCGGGGCCAGTGTAGCCGACTCCCAGCCTTGACTTCGTTTTCGCAGAATGCGCTGTTTTTTGCTCCATTTGGGTCCGATTGGTGCTAATTGGCGCGCAAAACGCGCATAATCCGCCGCATTTTAATAGCCTAACTCATTTGTTTTAAAGTACTTCTTAGCTTTTTTCCCTTCGTTAACGTTTAACTGCTTTGTTTTCAGATACTTCTTAGCTTCGTTTCGAATGGGCTTGTGTGCCCTTGTTTGTTTTCAATAACATATTGGCTTCGATCGTATTATTTTATATTTATTTTTAGTTCCCTCCTTCCCCGAGTGCCGGGACCTTCCCGCTGTCCCTTGCGCCGCGTGTCTAACCGGCCCCCGCCTACGACAATGTGTCCGCAAAATGCTCATCGTTGTAGGCTATCATAGGTCCCGGAGTTTGTCAAGCAAAAAATTGCAAGAAAAGCGGGTCCGCTCTCCCGAATACCGCATAGGCGTTAAACGAAGCGGAGGCTCTGCAGCTTGAATGCCCGAAGGGCATTAACATCATTAGCCGTAGGTGAAACCTACGGAGAAATGAACCTTTTCTTGTGCTTGCCCCGACCCTGGAGGGGTCGAATTCAACCCCTGCGGGGTTGGCTGAATCTCGTAGCCGGCACTTTCCGTAGGTTTCACTTACGGCTAATGATCTTGGGTCCCTTCGGGACCCGTCAGAAACGCTTAGTTCAACGCCTATGCCCGAATACCGCCGCCCTGCTCGGCCAGCCCGCAACAAGGGGAATAGATGTGACTGCAAACATCGGCACTTCTACGTCGCGCGCCCCTGATCCCACGCTTGACTCCCCCTGCCCTGTCCGGTACCCTAGCATTCGGAGCAAGGAGGTTCCTGGTGAACCGGTCCTTCTTTATCAGCCTAATTAAGCGTTGGGCTAAGATGCCGCAGAGGGGCGCTGAACATTGACTCAGACAACTCAACAGGGCCGCACTGGGCAGTGGGGATTTGACTACGTCAAAAGCATTGTCGAAACGGGATGGTGCTGCGTCCTGCAAGAATTCCAGGGACCACGCGACCTAGGGATCGATGCCACCGTTCTCGACCTCCACAACGGCCGTGCGACCTCGCATCGGTTTGATCTGCAGGTCCGCACAAGCGAGCACTTCCACCGCTGTCCGGACGGGTTCGCCGTCACGATATCCCCTAAGCACCGGGATCTCTGGTCGAATCAAGTTTGCCCAATGTTCTTGGTGTGTGTCGATGCCCCACCTGGAGCCGAGGCGAAGGCATTCTGGAGGCGAATAACTTCAGAGGATGCGGCGGGGGGGACCATTTTCGTTTCACGACGGAATGTGTTCGGCCCCTTCTCTAGGGGTCAGATACTTGCAGAGATTCGCCGTTCGCTCCCCAGGGAACTGCCAGGTGTGCGAGGCATGGTTCTCGGCTGTCCGCTTAATGTCGGTTTACGCGATGTAGCGAAGCAGTGGTATAGAGATTACCTGATTCCGTCGCCGGTTGATAACCGCTACTTCGGCCCGATTTGGTTCACCTGGCAAGGGTGGCGCCACATCACTCGCCTTCGCAGATCGCGTGCCCGGATCCACGCATCATTGTTGATACTACCGTGCGTGAGAGCCGTGCTGCAAGACCCGATGCTACCCGCGGGGATCAGGCCACTCGATCCTAACCGTCGCGGTGACTTTGACTTCGCCCGCACGTTGCTTGTGTTTGAGCGTAGTGTAACGTTCGCAAACAGATCTCCAGCTTTGGTGCGAGTGGTGGTTAAGCAGCTTGATCGGCTCCCCGTCAATTGGGCAAGACAGCCGCCCGACGCTCGAGGGCGGCTCAGAGAATACACGTTTTACAGCGTCGAGGAGCTGGCCACCGAAGAATAGGAAAACGCCGCGGGGTGATTACCAGGGCTGCCAGAGTGTCGGATCGTTTCAGACACCCACAGAGTGCCACCTCGCGGCGACATCCTTAGCCGGAGAAAAAACCCCGCGGCATCCCGAAAGATACTGCCGAGAACCGCAAGTGTCAAGTACCGAGTCAGGTTGTCGCAGGGGAGCGAGCGCAGAGCTGCTTTTCAAGGTCTGTGCCCATGGGCCTTCGGCCCGCGAAAGCTGATGAAAATCACATTTTCGACCCTGCGGTTTTTCGGAGAGCATTGGGCGCCGCGACGACAGCTGGTAAATAATCGGTATGTCCCGCCTACGCCGCGACCGGGTGCGCCTGGCCGCCGGTGAGAACACGCACATCTGAGAGGCGGAAGAGCCGCAGACCTTGAAATGCAGGTCTGCGCTACTAGCTAGCTGCACCACCACCTTAACCGCTCTGTAAATTCCTCACGTACCATGTAAAAGGGTAATCACACCCTGCTGACAGTTCGACAACGGATGAGCGCTAACCGCCTGATTTCGCAGAGGCAAGCCTGAACGCACTCCCCTTTGGCAATGCCTTTGCTGAGTGGCTGTGGGGCTTTAGCATAACAGATGGAACTGATCCGAGAAGTGCGCCGGAAGCACCCAAGTTTTATCTTGGAGGTAATCCGATGAGAATCTTAGGTGATCTAGATAGAACTGGAGCACATGGAACCAATGACCTTTCGGGGTCGCGGCCTCCTGGCGGCGAAGGGCCGGCGATGAAAGATAGGCAAGTGGTTGGGTCCGACGAACAGATGGGTTCCGGTGTACAGGAATCCGAGAAAGACCAGCGCAGTGCATTCGCAGGTGGGATTCCGCAAGCCGACCCCGCTGCGCACCTGCGCGGCGGCGGGGAATCTGGCAACCGTGCCAGCGACCTAATCGGTGGGCGAAGGTTGGAGCCCGCGGGTGACTCTTACGCCCGAGCCCAACTATCGTCCCGGCGCTCAAACGGAGGACTATGGTTAGCTCTAATGATCCTGGTGCTCGCATTGGTAGGGGCCAGTGCCTACTTTTATCTCAGTCTGCGAAACAACAACATTAGCCTTTCGGACGTGGCTAGAATGTTCCAGTCCATCAACACCCTCGGTGGACGGATGGGTGCCGGGGAGGCCAAACTGCGTGATTTGGCGGCCAACTGGGATGCTATGGCAAACCACCTGGCCGAACTCGATCGTAAGGTTGACTCCAGCCTGCGCGCAACGCGCAATCAGACACGGGAACTGGTGGGGCAAGCTGCCGGACGCTTACAGGCAGAGTTGGATCAGCAGGGTCAAGTAGTGGATGCGCGCTTGAACAATGTGGAATCAATGCAAAGCCAAGACCGGGCGCAACTCGCTCTGCTCAACGATCAACTTCGGGCTCAAGTTGCCAGCCTTCGCGAACAACTGACCGCCACCCAAGAGAACACCGGACGCGACCTTGCGGGATTGCAGGGACAGGTAACCAATAACCAGGGCAGTCTTCAGACGCTCGTCCAGCAACTCCATCGGGACAAGGTAACCTTTGAAATTGTCAAGAATAACCCCATCGAACTTGCGCCGGGGGTGACGCTGACCGTGCTCAAGACGGACGTCGCCTACCAGCGCTTCCGGGGCTATGTCTCTTTGACCAACGAAGGGAAGACCCTGTGGTTAAACAACCTGAGTGCGAAGGAGTCGGTGGACCTTTTCCCGCAGGATTCCAACCATCCTTATAGCCTGGTCGTGACTGCGGTAAACGATGACGGGGTGGTCGGCTACTTGCTGCTCCCCGCTGGCGCGTGAGGGGGAAGCGAGTAGGGCAGACCTGCTTTCCAAGGTCTGCGGTTTTTCGGAGAGCATTGCACCTCGCGACGACAGCGGGTAAATAACCGCCATGTCCTGCCTACGCCTCGACCGGGAGCGCCTGGCCGCCGATGAGAACACGCACATCTGCGAACCGAAAGAGCCGCAGACCTTGAAAGCAGGTCTACGCTACTCGCTTCATAATGGGACGTAGCCGATTATGTCGCGCCACTCTTCAATACTCGACGCAGCCCAAATTAACAGCAGGTCTTCGATTGCTGTCCCAATATCGATGTCCTGCGAAACGAGTATCAAACCGGGGCTTGAGTGTGATTCAGCGAATCGCACGAAGTGCGCGGGCATAGTTGCTCGGTCGTGTGAGAGCAGAATTCGGTTTTCCTGGGCGGCGATGGCGAGGACTTCTGGGTCCGGCCGACCCAGCACGTCACCCCGATGGGCGGTCCAAAAGTCAATCGTGGGTTCCCGCCGGAGAAGGCCGAGAACAATTTTCTGGTTGAAGTCCGCGTCAGCCAAGAAGCGCGGTTTCATGCACGGGCACCCGGCATGGAACGGCGCGCCGCTTCCAACTTGGCATACAGGGCGGGATGTTTGCGGCGAGCTTCTTCGCGCATCCGCTCGAAATCGGCCCGCCCTTTTTGAAGGTACACATCAATCGTTGGCCGATGCGCCAGGTAAAACGCGATCGCACCATAGGCTTGCTCCAAGCTGAGCGCGGGAAACGATTCGACGATGCCCTCAGGGGACTCGCCGCGCAGGAAGGCGTACACAACGGAATCGAGCGAGACGCGAGTACCCGAAACGTAGTAGCCACCATCGCGGTTTTCGACGTACTGATTTTCCATGCTGAACCTGCCTCGCTTCACCGGCGATCCTCTTCATCGAGGTTCGCCGCCCAGCCTTCCAGGCCCTGCTCCGTGAGAGCCGCTTCATCGGCCGCAAGGCTCTGCGCCAGACGGGACAGGTCCCATCGCTTCGGATCCGCCTGCCGCATGACTATCAGATGGACGCGCTCGCCAGGACGAAGCGCCAACGGCGTGCTCGGCTTGAGCATGCCCTTCTCGTATTCAGCCTCTACGACCCGTGATCCCATGGCGCCAGTATATCTCGTGTGCAGGGCGTAAACAACCTGTCGAGGTTTTCCTGTCGAGGTTTTCCAAGGGTTGACACCCTGGGCGCGGTTGCCCTATGCTTAGGCATATGCCAAAGAGAACTGCGCCCGTTGCGGAACGACGCGTCAGAGTCTTTAAGAATGGACGCAATCAGGCGGTGCGGATCCCCCGCGAGTTCGAGCTGCCCGGTAAGGATGCCATCATGCGGAAAGAGGGCAGCCGGCTGATTGTTGAGCCTGCTCCCCCGAAGTCGCTACTGGCGCTGCTGGCGACCCTGGCGCCGCTCCGCGAGGATTTTCCTTCCATCCGCGACCTGACTCCCGATCCGGTCGATCTCTGATGCGCTACCTGCTGGACACGAACGCCGTTTCCGATCTCGTCCGCAATCCTCAGGGAAAGGCGGCCCAGCGCATCCGCAAGGTGGGCGAGGCGCGGGTCTGCACCAGCATCATCGTTGCCGCGGAATTGCGTTACGGAGCCGCAAAGAAAGGTTCCGCGCGGCTCTCGGCACAGCTCGAGGCAGTGCTCAGCGTCCTTGAACTTCTGCCCTTTGAGCCCCCGGCAGACGCCATCTATGCATCCTTGCGCGCCGGTCTTGAGGAGGCGGGCACGCCCCTTGGCGCCAATGACATGCTGATCGCGGCTCACGCGCTGGCACTTGGTTTTACGATCGTGACCGACAACGAAAAGGAATTCGCCCGCGTTCGCGACCTGGCGCGTGAGAATTGGCTGCGCTAGCTAAGCTGAGCGGTTCTATATCGACAGAACTGCGGGGGGCTCACCGCAGGGCCGATCGCAGGGCTTCCCGGACTTTCTTCGATGGAGGGCGAACCTTGGGCACTTGGTACCGGCGGCAGGCTTCAACAGTGTTTCTCAGGCTTTCGAGATAGGCGATGCAGGGCGCGCAGCCTTTCAGGTGAAGTTCCAGTTCGCGGCAATTCTTAACCGGGAGGCCGCCGTCCAGATACTCGGAGAGCGTCGCGAAAATGCGCTTGCATCTCCGGTCAGGCATGGTGCGCTTCTCCTTCCGCAGCGGCGAGGGAACGACGCTTGGCCCCGCCCGGGCGCCGCCGGCCCTTTCCGGCCTTGGTGAAATCCCCGCCCAAGGCATTGCGCACGTAGACGCGCGCCCGATGCAGGCGCATCTTGACCGACTCTTCGGAAATGCCCATCACGCTCGCGACTTCACGGGTATCGAGCTGTTCCATATCGCGGAGGATCAAGACCATTCTGTAAGGCTTGGGGAGGGACAGAACCGCATTTTCAAGCAGGCTCCTCAATTCGTTGTTGAGAACGACTTGTTCCGGCGTGAACTGCCAGGATTTTGTCCCTTCGGCGGACAGGACAGAGTCTTTGGGCATCAAGTCGTCCAGCGAGAGCATCTGAGCGGGTGCAAATTTGCTCTTCCGGCGGCTCATCAAGCATTGAGTCTTGGCGACCTTGTACAGCCATACTGCCAGGCCGCGCGCATTGGGGAAATCCCGGAGTTGGCGCGCCAGGCGGATCAGGGTCTCCTGCGCTGTGTCTTCGGCATCTTCGCGGCTTCCGCAGAATTTCATCCCGAATCCGTAAACGACCCCCTGCAGGGTCTCAATGGCGCGCTCGATCTCCTGAGGGTTGCCGGACTTGAGCGTATTCAGTGCTGTTTCGATCTGTCTGTTCACTCCTGCCAGTCTCCCAGCGACACAGAGGCTATTGTAGCCGATATCCTAAGTGTGTAATGGAAAACCGGCGAGGGGGGTTGTATAATCCCGGCGAGTCAGGGGGTGTGAATAAATCGACCAGCCGTGTCATTCCGAGCGAAGCGAGGAATCGGCAGTTCTGTATTCAAGCAGCTAAATGCAGATACTTCGCTCAGCATGACAGCGCGATTTTTTCACACCTTCTCACGCCGGGGGTAATAAAAATGCGATTCCGCCCTTTAACTCTCGTTCTGCTATTCACCCTTCCGTTTCTGGCAAAATCACAGGTACAACTCAAACATGGCGACAGGCCGGTTTTCTACTCAGCGGGTGAGCTTGCCAAGGACTGCCAAACCGCCCTAACCGTCAACAACGGCGAGCCGCTCGAGAATGACAAGACCTATTCACTTTCGATAGAGCAAGTCTCCGGGGTTGTCCATTGTCAATCCTACATTGACGGCATGTATGACGAGCGGCTGGAGGCTGGCCACGGCCAGCACTATCATCCTGTTCCGGCAAACCTGACTTATCGGAGAACCCTCGTCGATACGTTTATCAAATACGTAGCCGAGCATCCCGAGGAACAGGATTTGGCGGCTACCACCGCGCTGGTTAAAGCCGAAAAGATCATCGTAGGTATGCAAAGCCCATCGCATAAGACAACGCCCAAGGCAAAGACCAAACACTAGAAGCTGTCTCAAAACCTTTTCCGTAGGTTTCACCTACGGCTACTTACAGTGTCCCGCTTCGCGGGACGCAAACCAGACCGCCGACGTCTTCGCCTCTGCATTGCTAGCTCATCTGGGCGAGGGCTCCTGCCGAAAGAATTACGTGTTACCTCCTGCTAAGGATTGCATTTAGGGTGTGAGGTCAGACAAATGCCTGTGAAATTTCAAGTGCAGAAAAGTAGCTTGCGCCTGGCGGGTGCGGGCGACTCTTCCCCGGCGGCCGTCCAGGAGACGGTTATCCCGCCGCGCCATGTCGGACGGCCGTGGGCCCCTGCGTTGGGTGCGTTGCTGGCGATCGTGCTATCGGCTGCGAGCCTCTCGGCCCAGGCGCCGGCCCCGCAGGAACTGACGCTTCAGGAGGCCGTACGCGTGGCGCTGGAAAAGAACCCCACCGTGAAGGCCTCGGTTTACTATGAGCGGGCCGTGCATGAGGGAATCGCCGAAGCGAGGGCGGCGCGCTTCCCGCGCATGGATTTTTCCGAAGGGTTCACGCGGGGCAACAACCCCGTTTACGTCTTCGGCGGATTGCTCACGGAGCGGCAGTTCAACTCGAACGATTTTGCCCTGAACTTTCTCAATACTCCTCCGCCCCTCGACATCTTCCATACGCAGTTTTCCGCTGCCCTGCCGTTGTACGACGCGGGCCAGACGGGGCGCAGAATCAAAGACGCAAAACTGAACGCCCAAGGGGCGGGCGAGGCCGGCCGGCGAACCCGGCAAGAGGTCATCTTCGGTGTGGTGAAAGCCTACACGAATGAGCTACTGGCCACAGAGAACGTGCGGGTGGCGGAAGCGGCGGCCAAGGCCGCGCAATCCGACCTGGATCGAGCCCAGGCGCGGCAGGAGCAGGGCCAGGCGGTCCCTTCCGACCTGCTGAGCGCGCGAGTGCATCTGGCCCAGACGCAGGAGGATTTGCTGCAGGCGAAGAACGCCGTCGATCTTGCCCAAGCCGCTTTGAACGTCGCCATGGGGCTGCCGGAGGACGCTTCGAGCAGGATCGAATCGGGGCTCAAGGAATCGAGGTTTGAGCCCGGGGCACTTGCCGAACGCGAACGGCTGGCGCTCCAGAACCGGCCCGATTATCTCGAAGCCGGGCTGGAAGCGGAGCGCGCCACAAACGGTGAACACATGGCGCGCGCCGAGTTCCTGCCGAAGCTGAACCTGTTCAGCTCGTGGGAAGAGGACAATCAAACATTTCTCACCCGGGGCGGCAACAATTGGACGGCTGGGGTCAGCCTGAACTTCAACATCTTCGATGGTGGGGCGAACCACGCGCGCCTTGCGGCCGCACGGAATCGGCAAAACCAGGCGCAAGCCCAACTGGCGCAAATGGCCGCTGAAGTCAAACTGCAAGTGCGTGAGGCCTATCTGAACTTGACCACCGCGCAACAGCGCATCGAGGTCTCTCGCCAAGCGCAGGCGGAAGCCGAAGAAAGCCTGCGCATCATTCAGAATCGCTACGAAGCCGGCCTGGCCACGATCACGGATTTGCTGGAAGTTGAAACCGCGCGCACGAGCGCCGGCAAGAATTACCTGAACGCCCTATTTGATTATCGCCTCAGCTACGCGGCGCTGGAATTGGCGACCGGAGAGTTGGCGGCGGATTCGAGGGCAGTGACGAGTGACAAGTGACAAGGATGGAACACCGTATGAATGGAAAGAGCGTCCGATCCCTTATCTTGATCGTTGTGGCGACAGGCTTGATTTCCGCTTGCGGCTCAAACGTCAAACGGCCTGAAGCGCCAGGCCCGGTCATTTCCGGGGTACAGACGGAGACCGTGCGCATGGAGTCCGCGCCCACGCTTTACCGGGCCGCGGGCGTCGTCCGCTCGGTCAACACCGCGGTCTTGGCGGCGCAACTGGCCGGCGCCGTTCGAGAGATTCATGTGCAAGCCGGCGATCGCGTCAGGCGCGGCCAACTTCTCGCCGTGCTGGACGACCGCAGCGCGCAGGCGCAGGTGCAGGGAGCTGAAGCGGGGGTGCAGGAAGCTGCCGAAGGCGAGGCGGAAGTCGACCAGGCGCTGAAGGCGGCCGCCGCGGAGCGAGAGTTTGCTGAGGCCACGTTCAATCGTTACAAAAACCTGCTGGCCAAGAATTCGCTGAGCCGCCAGGAATACGATGGCGCCGAAGCGCACTACCAGGCGGCGCTGGCGAATGAGCGCGCCGTGGCCGCCAAAAAACAGCAGATCCTGGCTCGGCAGCAGCAGGCCCGCTCGCAACAGAATTCGGCCCAAACCTATCTCAGCTATTCGCGCATTGTTTCGCCGTTGGGTGGCATCGTGACCGCGAAATCCGTCAACGTGGGGACAGTGGTCATGCCGGGCACGCCGCTCCTCACCGTGGAAGACACGTCCCGGTACCGTCTGGAAGTGAGCCTGCCGGAGGCCTACCTCGGAGAAGTCAAAATCGGCGAAAGGGTCTCGGTCTGGAGCGAAGAGGGCCAGTTCGAGGGGGATGTTGCCGAGGTGGTGCCGGCGGCAGATTCCGCCAGCCACACGTTTTTAACCAAAATCGACCTTCCCCGGGAGAGTAAGTGTCGATCGGGTGAGTACGGTCAAGCCGGCATTCCGGTTGGAGAAGGGAAAAGCCTCGCAGTGCCTGCTTCCGCGGTGGTCGAGCACGGAGAGTTGCAAGGTGTTTTCGTCGTGAACCCGGAAGGCACGCTCGAGTACCGCCTGGTGAAAACCGGAAAGTCTTTCGGCAGCCGCGTGGAGATACTGTCCGGGCTGGCGGCGGGCGAGAAAGTTGCCATCACCCAGACCGATCGCCTGCGCGACGGCGCGCGCGTGGAGGGCCAATGAGCGCACGCAAGCTGGGATTCGCCGGGCGCATCGCCCACTACTTCATCAACTCCAAGCTCACGCCCCTCATCATGGTGTTCTCGATTCTGCTGGGTGCGTTTGCGGTGCTCAAGACGCCGCGCGAGGAAGAGCCCCAAATCGTTGTTCCCATGATGGACGTGTTCGTGGAAATGCCCGGTTCCACCGCCCAGGAAGTGGAGCAGCGCGTTACCACCCCGATGGAAAAACTGATCTGGGAAATTCCCGGGGTCGAATACATCTACTCGACGACGCGTCCGGGGCTCAGCATGGCGATCGTCCGCTTCAAGGTGGGCGAAAAAGAAGAAGACTCCATTGTTAAGCTCTACAACAAGCTCTACTCGCATTTCGATCTGATTCCCCCCGGCGCCTCGAAGCCTCTCATCAAGCCGCGCTCGATCGACGACGTTCCGATTCTGGCGCTTACTTTCTGGAGCAACCGGTACGACAGCTACACCCTGCGGCGCGTGGTTGGCGAAGTTGATCGTGAGGTGAAGAACATTGACGACGTGTCGCAAACGCAGATTATCGGCGGGGAGCGCCGGCAGATTCGTGTGATGCTTGATTCCGGCCGCATGGCGGGTTACGGAGTAGCGCCGGTCGCGGTCATGGGCGCCCTGGACCGCGCCAACCAGCGCCTCCAGGCGGGTGAGTTCGCCGCGACGAACCAGGAATACAACGTGGAGACGGGCGACTTCCTGCGCAACGCCGACGAGGTGGGAGCGGTGGTTGTGGGCGTTTCCGCCGGCCGGGCGGTCTACCTGCGCGATGTTGCCGAGATTCGTGATGGCCCCGAAGAGCCGGCCAATTACGTGCTCTTCGGCAGTGGAGCCGGCGCCCGCGTGAAATCCGCCGGGCCGCTGGGTGAGTCGCCGGCCGTCACGCTCACCGTTTCCAAACGCCAAGGCAAAAACGCGGTGGTGGTGGCGGAACAGGTCCTCGACAAAATCCAGCGGCTGAAGGGGAGCTTCATTCCCAGCGGGGTGGAAGTTACCGTGACGCGGAATTACGGCGAAACGGCGCAGGAAAAATCCAACGAGTTATTGCAGCACCTTTTGCTGGCCACCCTCTCCGTAACCCTCCTCATCGCCCTGGCGCTCGGCTGGCGGTCATCCATGGTCGTGCTGGCTGCCGTGCCGGTGACCTTGGCGCTGACCTTGTTCATCTACTTCGTTTACGGTTACACGCTGAATCGAGTCACGCTTTTCGCTCTGATCTTCTCGATCGGCATCCTGGTAGACGACGCCATTGTGGTGGTGGAGAACATCACGCGGCATTTCCACCTTCCGGAAAACAAAGGACGGCCTCTGGCGGAGGTCGCGGTCGAGGCGGTGGATGAGGTGGGGAATCCCACCACCCTGGCCACCTGGACCGTCATCGCGGCCATCCTGCCCATGGCGTTCGTGGGCGGATTGATGGGGCCCTACATGCGCCCCATCCCCGTGGGCGCGTCACTGGCGATGCTGTTCTCGCTTTTTATCGCTTTCGTCATTTCTCCCTGGGCGGCCCTGCGCATGCTGGGGAAGGCCCAAGCAGGGCACGGCGAAGCCGAAGAAGCGCGCGAAGGCTGGACCACGCGCGTTTATCGCAAAGTGATGATGCCGCTGCTCGTCGATGCGCGTAAACGCGCCGTGTTTTTGGTGGGAGTCGTAGTTCTGTTGCTCTCCGTATTCACTCTTCCGCTGCTGAAAATCGTGCGCGTCAAGATGCTGCCCTTCGACAACAAGAGCGAGTTTCAGGTGATCATCGATATGCCGGAAGGGACAACGCTCGAACAGACCACCCGCGTGGCGCGTGAGGTGGCGCGGCGCGCGGCGCAGGAGCCGGAGGTCGTTAACTATCAGGTCTACGCCGGCACGGCCGGGCCCTACAACTTCAACGGCCTGGTGCGCCACTACTTCTTGCGTCAAGGCGCCAACCAGGCGGACATTCAAGTAAACCTGGTTCCCAAAGGCGAGCGCTCCGAGCAGAGCCACGACATCTCGAAGCGGGTGCGCGACGCCATCGTGCCCCTCGGGGAAAAATACGGCGCCAAACTGAAAGTGGCCGAAATTCCGCCCGGCCCGCCGGTGTATCAGACCCTGGTCGCGGAGGTTTACGGCCCCGAATACTCGCAACAGATCGACATCGCTCGGAAGATTCGCGACGCCTTCAAGACTACTCCGGGAGTCGTTGACGTCGATTGGACAGTCGAGGCCCCTCAAACGCAATACCGCTTTGTTACGGATAAAGTGAAAGCGGCGCTGGCGGGCGTCTCCGCGGACCAGATCGTGCAAACGCTGCGCCTGGCCGTGAGCGGTGCGGTTGTGGGATTGGCCCATCAGCCAAAGGAGAAGGAAGACGTCGACATCGTGCTGCAACTCCCGCGCGCCGAGCGCAGCAGCCCGGCCGACCTGGGCGAAATTCGTGTGGCTTCGGCCTCCGGCGCGCTGGTGCCGCTCAGTGAATTGACTCGTGTGGAGACCGGGGTCATCGAGACGTCGATTTACCACAAAAACTTGAAGCGCGTTGTGTACGTTTCGGGCGACGTGGCAGGGAAAGAAGAAAGCCCTGCCTACGCAATTCTCAGCCTCTCGAAGACGCTCGACAAACTGCGCGGGCCGGGCGGGTACTCGATTGAGCGCTACGCCACGCACTTGCCGTTTCTCACCGATCAGGTGAGCATGAAATGGGATGGCGAGTGGCAGATCACCTACGAAGTTTTCCGCGACCTGGGATTTGCCTTCGCCGTGGTGCTGGTGCTGATTTACGTCATCGTCGTGGCGTGGTTCCAATCGTTCCGGGTGCCGCTGGTGATCATGGCGCCGATTCCGCTGACGCTCGTGGGCATCATCCCCGCGCACACCTTGATGGGCGCGTTCCTGACCGCGACAACTATTATCGGATTCATCGCAGGTGCGGGGATCATTGTGCGCAATTCCATCATTCTGGTAGACTTTATTGAATTGCGCCGGCAGCAGGGCATGCCGCTGGCGGAGGCGGTGGTGGACGCGGGCGCGATTCGCTTCCGGCCGATGTTGTTGACGGCAGCCGCCGTGGTGGTGGGCGCCTTCGTCATTCTTTTCGACCCGATTTTTCAAGGGCTCGCGATCGCCTTGATGGCAGGCGAGGTCGCCTCGACGTTTCTTTCACGCATGGCGGTGCCGGTGCTGTATTACCTGCACGCGCGGCGCGACACATAATCGAAACTCGAAAATGGCAAAGCGAAATTCGGCGATGGATTCCCGCTTTCGCGGGAATGACGTTTAGCTAGAGCGAATTTCGATTTTCGAATTTCGAGTTTCAATTCTTGGGGGGAGGAAGCAACATGGACGTGAATCGCATGTTACGGATGATTGCCGGCGCTTTTGTGCTGGCTACGCTCGCTTTGGGGTACTGGGCGAGCCCGAAATGGTATCTCTTCACAGCTTTTGTGGGGCTGAATCTGTTTCAGTCGGCCTTCACGAACTGGTGCCCGATGATGACGTTCCTTCGCAAATTAGGCGTGAAGCCGTAGGGCTGAACGCTGCGGGCGAAGGAGAGTGTCCGTAGGTCGTCAGGATCACAACTATGGGGATTCTCCGCTCGGTATACCTCGAACTTAATTGGGCCGCATCGTGGCGCCCAGCTTAAGCTCCAAGCCCAAATCGTCCAGACGGGCCAGCGCGACGCGGGCAGCTTCTACCTGATAAGTGGGTCCCAAGGCGTAGGCCGCGTAGATTATCGGCCAGACGTACCACAAGATAGCGCTTTCAGGATACGGTAGGATGCCGAAATTCGTGAGCCACATCCCCATGCTTGCCACTGAGGTCCCCAAAATCGCTACGACGTAAGCTCCCCAACATTTCGCGACGAAGCCCCACCCCATCTGGACCAGCGACCTTCGAAGGAAGAAAGCAAAGAACAGAAGTACACATAAAAGTGGGTCATTTGCCCAATTCATGACTTCAGTAAAACCTGGCGCCGACCTTGCAACCCAACGCAACCGGACGATCACATACGCGACCTGCGAGGTATAAGCGGCGACAAGCCCCAAAATAACCCAGTCGACGAGCTTGATTTTCATGCGCGTCGCGAATCTTCGGCAAAGCCGGAAGGCGATGAAGAGACCGCCTCCCAACATCACCATGTGGACAGCCCCGCCTATGAACATGCCGATCGGCGCTAAGTGGGCTTGGGTAGCTTCAAGCCAGCGCCGGTGAAGCACATAAAGCGGGTTGATATAAGAGTCCGCGGGCAAGATATGGCTGAGAACCATACCCACGACATGGCAGAGCGCGGACACCATGATCAGCAGCCAAGCGCGTCTCAGGGGCTGCCCAGGCGCGAATTGCTTCCATGCGGCATAGCTCAGAGACAGTTCCGTGATGTTGCACGCCAGCAGGAAGAGCGGATCTTGATAAGTGAAGTAATATCGAAAGAGAGCTGCATTTCTTCCCAGCAACCAGAGGGTGTGGGTCACCAGCCCTAAAGAGAGGTGGAGCGACGTGGCCAAGAGAATCAGGCCTGAAAGCGTTGGGTTGGTGGGAATAAGCCTTGGCGACTTCTTGCCCATGATGTGTCACGAGGCAGGCGAACTCTGTCCGGTCCGGGCGCCTGCCATTTGGGTGTATGAGATTCTCTGAGCCACGGCCGCGGCGGCTCCCGGCCCCAGAAAGTCGCTCAGGACTGATTCAGCTTCGAGCAAGGGATCACAGTGCTTTTCCCCGCGGGTTTTCATTCGAGAGAGGAAAGTAAGTGTGACCTGGTTGCCCAGGTAGAAATTGAGCTCCTTGGCAAGCTGTCCAAGGCCGTTTTCGCCGAGGGCCTCAGCCGGCCCGCTGCTTCGGGGATCCCATGCGCGCTGAGCCTCCCAGTCCTCAATGGCCCGGCGAAGCCTCCCCAGGCCGGTCTGTAGGTTCAGAACATCACCAGTAAAAAGCAGGTCGTCTATTTTCTTGGACCGCAGTAGAATCCTCTTCGATCAGTTCCACCTCGCGCCTGCATACTCTGCATCGGCCGAGGTGAATTCTCACACACCAGCGCCCCAAGCGGCTCAGTTCCCCGTCCCTGAAAGACAGAAGGTCCTCGTCCTCGACATGCCGACCGACCAGGCCCCCCAACATACGCAATGAGGGCTGCGCCCAAACCTTCATTTTCGATTCTCCTGCCGGTTCACCGCCGCGCGAATCTTCTTCAGCGCCCGCCCCAGCAATACACCTACCGTGGCTGTTTCGATCTCCAGAAGTTTGGCGATATCTCGGTATCGTAATCCCTCGTTTCGGAGCCGGAGGCACTCGAGCTCACGGGCGGTCAAGAGCGAGTGAGCATTGGCGTCGATTTCGCTCAGCAAAATCCGGTCTTCAGGGTCGGGAGCGTCTTCCGCCAAGCGTAAGGCGGCGTTCAAACTCTCGCTGTTTTGGACAAAGCATTCTTTCAAGCGGTCCAAGATATAATTGCGGGTCGTGCTGTAAAGCCAACCTCTGGCCTCCCCACTGGTCGTCCCTTCACGCAGTGCGATGTAGTATCGGAGAAAAGCCTCTTGAACGGCATCGCGAGCTATCTCCAAATCTCCACAGACGGCTTGGCCGTACCGCAAGAGACCTGCTGCATGCTTCTTATAAAGCAGAATAATCGTATCTTCGATTTTCGATCTGAGAGGGTCGCTGTTGGGGTCAGCGCTCGGCTTGGGTGGCGCGGGTTCTAAGGCAGAGTGTGACTCCTCAGACGCTCGATGCTGCTCCGTCGTCGAGAGTAAGCTCAATGAACTCATGCACTTGGCTCGCTTGGCGCGACGTAATGGCTCCTGTCGGTAGATTGTACCACGAAGTGTGGATGGGTTCGTCAACAAACAATCGCTTATTCGGGGTCTGAAGACTAAACATTGAAGTACTAAAGGACTAAAGCACTAAAGTACTAACGTACTATGCATCTCCGCAATTAGGGCCTTGACTTGGGGACGATTGACTCGGTAGAATTCTTTACGGTAGTCCTTGCACTTTTTTCTGCCGCCAGCGATGATGCGGATCCTCTTGAGGGGAGAGGTCCGTGGTGGGCGAAACGTCTCAGGGTATCCAAGAGAACAACACAATTTTAGCCCCTTTGGGGCTTCACCTGAGCCCTGAAAGGACTATAACGCAGATGAGTAACTGCCTCTATATTGACCCCTCCTTGGAACCGGCGGGAGCCACACTCTCTGCGCCTGCTGAAAGAAGACCAGTCAGACTCCCTTGGCGGGGATGACAAGTCGAGCAACTCGTGACCGAACGATAATCGCAAAGCGGAGGCAGTCCAATGTTCTTCAAAGATGAGAAAGGCCAGGCATTGTACCTTGCCGCCATGGCGATGCCCGTCTTGATGGGCCTTATTGGCCTGGGCATTGACATGGGCGTAATGCGCTACGAGAAGCGCCTTCAGCAATCTGCTGCCGACGCTGCTGCCATTGCCGGAGCATCCAACCTTGCTTTTGGCGGCAACGCGGCTGCCGTGGCTGGAGCGCAAAAGGCTTCAGCACAGAACAGCTTTGCGGATAACACCGGGGGAACCCTCAGTTGCACGGGCGCCAGCGCCGCGATTGGCACGGTCTGTGTCCAGGTCAACAATCCGCCCCTGTCCGGGCCGCATTCGTCGGGCGCCAACAGCAGCAGTTATGTGGAGGTGCTTGTCTCCTCAGTGCAGCCTAACTATTTCGAACAGGTGCTGGGTTTTAAGCAGTCAACCGTCACCGCGCGGGCGGTGGCGGGGAATCTCGCCCCGGGATCCGGGGGCGCCTGCGTGTATACGCTGGATCCCTTCGTCGATGGAATCACTGTGGGAATCAGCATAAACGGAAACCCCAGTGTGAATGCACCGAACTGCGGAGTTGTTGACGATGGCAACTTCGACACCAAGGGTGGCGCTTACAGCGTCACTGCCGGGTATGTCAGCGTGTCGGGACAAATAGTCGGCAAGGACAATGTAACCTGCACCGATGGCCAGCCCCCTTCCGAGTGCCCCGCCGGCGGAGCGCCGCCTGCCGCTGATCCCTTGTCCTACCTGACGCCGCCGTCCCTGGGGACGCCGACCGCCTTCAACCCCAGCAATATTCAGCCGGGAACCTATAGCAGCGGCACGAGCTTCAGCGGAAATGGCACTTATGTGTTTCCCTCCGGGACGTATATTTTCGACGGCACCAGCTTCACATGCCACGGGACTCCCACCTTCCAGGGCACCGGCGTGACGTTCTACTTTACAAACGGTGCCACCTGGAATTGCTCCGGCAACGATACCATCGAGCTCACAGCCCCCAGTTCAGGGAAGTACGCCGGAATTCTCTTCTACGAGGACCCAAACGACACGGCCGGCCCTACGATCGGTGGAAATGTAGGCAGTTACATGGACGGAGCAATCTACTTTCCGAAGGATACAGTGACATTTTCCGGAAACACCTCTTTCAGCGCCGCGATGGTGGTCGCCGGCTCGATAGCGCTGAGCGGTAACCCAACCGTAAATGTGACGGGGACATCCGGGCTACCTCCAGGTGTAACCCTTGTATTGAATAGCACCCTAGTGGAGTGAGTATGAAGGCCCTTCGCGCAACACTGGGCAAATCCATGAGGCGGTTTTCGATTTCGAGTATCTCGAGATGGGGAATTCTCCGGCCTCCCTCGGGGCAAAGCCTCTACGAGGTGGCCTTGCTGACACCTTTTCTCCTGCTCCTGCTGCTTGGAGTGATTGAGCTCGGGCGGTTCGCCTATATCGGCATTTTGGTAGCGAACGCGGCGCGGGCAGGCGCCGCTTACGGTGCCCAGAGCCTGGCGCATGCTGGCGACGCAGGGGACATTCAGACGGCGGCCAAAAACGACTTTCAGAACAACGGCCAGAACGTGAGCAATCTCACGGTCCAAGCGGGCACCTTTACTCCTTCGTACTTCGGGTGCACATGTGACAACAATGGGACCATATCTCCTGATCCTCCCACCGGAGACTATTGCAATCCCAACGATAACCCCACTTCGGGCTCATGTCCCGCAGGCCAGCACTGGGTCGTGCTCGTCTCGGTGGAAGCCAAGGGGACCTTCAATTCCTTGTTTAGCTTCATACCAAGTTTGGCGTCGATTACCATCGACAGGACGTGCACTTTGCGGGTGATTCAATAATGAGGCAACGGAAGGCTTCGATTTTGCTCACCGTCATTCCTCGATGCCGAGTAAGAGGCGCGGCGCCAGGTTTCGCGCCGCTGAAGACTGAGGATGGAACTAATCTTGTCGAGTTCGCCGTGGTCTTCATTGTGCTGATGGCGATTCTGTTCGGGATCGGGGCGTTTGGCACGGCCCTTTACGCGTACCATTTCGTATCGCACGCATCCAAGTCGGCGGCCAGGTGGGCGGCGGTGAACGGATCGACGTGTGGGGCACTGGGCGACAACAGTTGCAACGGCACGGCGCCGATGAACTGCGAGCCCGCTACCGCGGCTGACCTCCAATCCTATGTGACGGGGGGAGGGACCTGCAACCTGCCGGGCATAACGCCTTCCGGGATTGATCCCAATAAGGTTAAGGTTACGGCGTCCTGGCCAGTACAGTCGGGGAGTCCAACCATCTGCTCCACCACGGAGAACTCCCCCGGTTGCACAGTCGAGGTCACCGTCTGCTACGACTACAAGTTCATCTTCCCTCTCATGCCGGTCGGCTCCGGCAAGAACTGCGCGGGGGCCACGGTCAACGGAACGCTTACCCTCTCCAGCACCTCCGAGATGATCATCGCGCACTAGTACTCGCTGACGAAATTCCGCCTCATAGTGCCGAACGGCGGGAAGGGCGGGGCTTCAGCCCCGCCACGGAGAACGGCTCGTCATTGGGGGCTTTAGCCCCTGAAGGAACGTGGCTACAGGGCCTAAAGGCCCAACTCGTTCGGCTCCCGGAGGCGGCGGGGCTGAACCCCCGCCCTTCCAAAGCGCCACGTTATCACGGCGACTTCCGTCATTAAGTACTAGTGCCGGGCCGGCGGGGACTGTCGTGTGTAGCCGGGTGGCGGCTGGAATATTGTGGGGTCGGGCTCGCTACGAGTGAGGTTGATAAGTTCAGTGACTTGGTCGCCGGAGCGCGGGTCGCTTCTCCGCCGCAGCACGTCGATTCCCCATCGCTCCTCAAACCAACATTCCTCGACCGATTCAAAACTCCCCGCGTTGCCAAACGTTCCTGCCGGGAAGGTACGGATGGTTCGTCTTCCCCACGCAAACACGCCCGCAAACTCTCTGGTGCCGAGTTTCTCGTTCTTGATGTGTTCTCCGGGCCGAGTCGCCTTGAGCGTCAGATACTCCAAGGCATCGTAATGGATGGGTCGTTCAATAGGCCTGATGATGACGCTGTGGTTCTGCGGGTCGATGTGGATTCTGCGCTTCCCCACCGGATCGTAAATGTTCACGTAGTCGATTGGATTGTTGACGTCCTCCGTCCAGGGCAGGTGTTGCTCTTGATAGATGCGGCCTTTACTGTCGCGTGCGATGTGGTCCTCCACGGTGCGGGTCTTCTTCGTTCCGTCCGGAAGGACCTGGGTGAGTGTGGTTCGAGCCGTGGCCGTGAAGGGTTTTCCACGCAGTTCGCTGATTCCAATCTCCGCCGGCATAATGACGCGAACACCCTGCGGCCACAGGCTGAGCGCGAGCCCCAGGATTGCGACCATGACGCCGGACACTTTCTTCATATGAACAGCATGTTAGCCTGGAGAAGTCCCCGAGGCCTCTTGCAGGGGCGGTTCGCGAACCGCCCCTACGCGCTATTTCATCGGCACGGGCGGTGTATCGGTCGGGCCCATGAGGTTGTAAACACGCCGGATGGTGACGGGTCCGTGCAGGGAAGAGTTCTCGAGGCGGGAAACTACCGTCAGCTCCTTGCCGTCGTCACTTACGCGGAATGATTCTGTGAGTTTGGTGCCGTGGTCCAGCTTGGTTTCGGCCACGAGTGCATCGCCTTGCCACTGGGTTTTGGTTGAGGAGATCTTCTTTCCGTTGTCATCCTTGTCGTCGTGCTTCTTGCCGTCCAGGTAATAGGTCTGGGCGTGGGCGGAGTCGTCGGTCACCACCAATTGGCCGGATTTCTGGTCGACTTCCAAGAGCTTCGGAGTCTGCCCAAGGCGGTCCCAGTCCTCGGCGCTCACGGTGCTTGCGCGATTGGCCTGTTGTCCTCCACCACGGCCCATGCCGCCACGGCCCATGCCTCCGCGGCCCATCCCGCCGCCTCCCGGAAAACCGACCCCGCCGCCCGGATAGCCGCCGCCGGTGCCGCCCCCGGGGTATCCGCCCCCGGTCCCGCCGCCGGGATACCCGCCCCCGCTGTTGGCGGATGTGCGCTGGTTGCTCTGCGCATCGGTGATCTTCTGCTGTGCATCGTCGCTTTGGTCTTTGTTGAATTGCCAACGGCCACCCAGGTTCGGCTGGCTGTCACCTGCGCGGGCCACCCGCGGCAGTGAAATCGCGAGTAAGATCGCTGCGGCAGAAATCAGGCCGAATAGTGCAAGGTTATTGGTCCTTCGCATGGTTTGCTTACCTCCCAACGGTGAATGTCCTTATCCCTTCTGCTTCGATTCAGGGCATGGGGTGCTGGTTGTACGGCGTTGTGGCGCGGGCGTCCCGCCCGCGGCGGGGCCGGGCTCTGCCCGCGCGCGAGAGCGGGCGAGACGCCTCGGCCACGTAACTACCCGCCGCCGTGCGGAGTGCGCGGGGGCGGCTTAACGACCGCCATGGGCAAGCGCGTGAAGGCCACGCGCGCTGCCGCCGGATCGAGCACGTTCACCTGGACGGTGTAGCGTCCCACTGGAAACTTCTCCAGCGGGATCTGCGCGAAATACGTGGTCTTCAGCGCTGAGCCCTTTTCCGCCTTGGCGTTGAACGGCCCGGCTTCGGCAAACTTCCTTCCGTGCCGGAGGAAGACGAACGCCACGGAGGGCGCTGGCGCGGCGCTCTGGGGCGTCGCGGGTGGCTTCCCGGCGTATGACTCCAGGTAAACCGAAAGGGTCTGGTTAGTTCGAAACACGCGGGTAACGCTGGGCAGCACGGAGCGATTCCCCACCTGGAGCGGCGCGTTGCGGTCGCGATCAAATCGCGTACGCGGGAGTTGATCGGCGGGCCGCACTTCATTGGAGAACACCACCGTACTCAAGCTCAGCCCTTGATCGGAGACATCCGGCAAGACGAGGGGAGTTTCGAAGGTCCCGATCTTGCCGCCTTGGTTCTCTCGAGCCACGACTTTCAAGTTGTACTTTCCCGGCGCCAGGGTGATTTCGCCCTCGTAGAGAAGGTTCCCGCTGGTGACTTCTTCGAAGGTCTCGTCCGTCATCTTCACGGGCAGGGTGTCGTGCAAACCGCCCGCGATATGATTCTGCGCGTCGGTGAACCTCCAGGCAAAGTCAAATTCAGTCTCGTGTTTGCCGGATTTCTTGAGGAAGGAAACTTCTGCGCCCGGAATTTTGGCGGCCAGAACAACCGTGTATTTCTTATCGGCGCGGAGGAAGTAGGCGGTGTCGATGGCAAAGGGAAGATCCACGAAAGGCACATCGAGATCCATCACCTGCTGGAGCTGAACTTCCTTATCCTCGCGCGTCAATTGCCGGAAGTTCTTGGGAGCAAAGTAGCCGGGCCGCGCCTGGACCTTCAACCCGGGGCGCGACACTTCCACGCGAATGTGCCGGAAGCGGCCGTCCGAGCGCTTGTTGGAGGGCGAATAGCCAATCAGATAGTAGCTGGAATTGTCCCTTTGGACCTCCTGGAAGGCGGGGCTGAAATCGTTGAGGTCGTAGAAGAACTTTCCGCCGGTGTCGGTGGAGAGCGAGGCCAGCGTTTCACGGCTTCCCTGCAAGGAGGAAACCTGCGAGGCGTGGGCCGAGCCCGAGTAGATGGCAGTGCCGGAGGGGCTGGATGACGAGGCGTCGCCGCCCGGAGGCAGGGCCAGCAGGCCGCGCGCGTCCATCGTATAGAGCGAAACGTCGGCTTGATTCGCAGCGTCGATGGTGGCCCTCAACTGGGCCTGGTTTTCCTGGCCGGTGCGCGACATGCCGCTGGAGAAGTGGATCACGTTCTTGCGCCCAGGCACCTGGTGAAGCAGGGTGGCCAGGGATTCAATGGCTGCCAGCTTCTGGTCCGTATTGAAGATATTGAATTCGGTTTCATCGGGGGTAAATGCGTCGGAAACGTCCTGAGTGACGGCTTCCATGCCGTTGGCGTCTGTCCCGCCAGCTTCACCGATCTCGCCCTGCGTAGCCAGGTTGGAGGACTCTTCGCCGACCAGGATGGCGCGCAGGACCTTGGTGAGCGAGTCGCGATTGTTGGTGAAATCCTGCACGACACGAAGGTTGGAGGAGTAGGTAACCAGGGCAATCAAGTCTGCGGGCGTCATGCGGTGGGCGACGAAATCGCCCGAGGCCTTCAGGGCGCGCATCAGCTCGTCCGGTTGCATCGAACTCAAGTCAAAAAAGAAAACCAGCAGGCGATGATCCTGGAGCACCCGGTCGGCGTTAACCTCGGGCGGGAGCTTCGCAAGGTCAATCACCTGCGCGCGCTCCTCGCCGCCGGTGACTTGCGCCAATTTCTCCACGTCTTCCAGGCTGAAATCAGAAATGGTCTGCGGAACTCCGTCTTCGAAGACGCGAAAATCCGATTGCTTCAAATCCGTCACCGCTTTGCCGGCTTTGTCATACACCCGCACGTCGACCAGCACTTCATTGGTCTGCGAGCGCAGGATGAAGGCCTGTTGCGGACTTCGAGAAGTGGGAGCTGGAAGGCTTCTGCTGGGAGAAGGGCAGTGGGCAGGTAGGCAGATAGGCAGATGGCGAGAAGAACTGCAGGCAGGTGGGCAGATCGGCAGATGGGCAAGTGGGCAGTGGTATTAGCCTTGCTCGCCGTCCTTCTGCCAGAACATCTGGTTATCATTGTCGCTTTATTCCTGTTACCTGGCCTGCATGCCATTATCGTGTGGGCCGACAGCCTCACACTTACCGTGCACATCTTTGGATCGCCTGCTTGTCGTGGCTATCTGCCCACCTGCCGACCTGCCTAGAAGTTAAACCGCAACGCTACGTTCAAAGAGCGCATAGCCGCTACGCTGGTCACCCAGCCGAAATTCTGCGCGTTGATCGTGGTCGCCACGCCGGCGTAATTCGGGTGGTTGAAAATGTTGTTGGCGTTGATGCTGAACCGTCCACGAATGCCCTTTTCGCGAGAGAAAGTGAAGAAGCGCCCCAGCGACATATTAAAAGTCACTGAGCCCGGACCAGTAATCGTGTTGCGTCCCGCCGTACCGAGTTCACCCGAGGCGGGCAGCGCGAACGCCCCGGTGTTGAAGAACTCCAAGGTTGTCCTTTGTGAGCGTGGCAGGCTGACGGGAACGCCTGAGGCATCGGGACGTTCGGAGGCAAACACGCCCGACCCGTTGTTGTTGGATTGATTGCCGGCCACCGCCGCAGTCAAAGGCAAGCCGGTTTGCAAGGTAGTAACGCCGCTGAGCTGCCAATTGCCAATGATTCGCTCCCCGAAGCCGCCGCGGTTCAGGAAACGGCGCTGCTCACCAAAGGGCAGTTCGTAGGTGTGATTGACCACCAGTTTCTGGCCGACGTTGAAATTGGAAAGCGCCCGCTCCGCCGCGAGGTCGAAGCTGTTCTGGGGCACGTTGTGCCCGTTGCCCCCTATGTTGGCCGCATCGTCAATCGATTTTGACCAGGTGTAGAAGCCGCTCATGGAGAAGCCGCCGTGAAACTGCCTGCGCAAAACGACCTGGAGGCCGTTGTAAATCGAAGCCGCGCCCGAGGTTTCGTAAAGAAATTGCTGAACGCCGGGAATCGAAGTTTCGTGCGAACCGGAGGCGCTGGGGTTTACGCTGTCGGGCGAAAGCAGCAAATCGAGTTTCGTTCCCTTGGTGCCGATGTACTGGACCGAAAGGACAACGTTGCGGACGAGTTCATCCTCGAGGCTGAAGTTCCAAGTCTGCGCGTAGGGCCGGCGGAAATTGGTGTCGGCCGCGTAGGTATTATGAATCGTATTGGCAGCAAGGGTGGGGAACCCCTTCTCGAGGGTCAGCACTTGCACGGGATTGGTGGTCAGCGTGGAGGCCTGCGCGAACGGAGGCTGGTCCACCATGTTGGTCACCATGCGCGAGTAGATGCTGCCGTCGTAAAAAACCCCATAACCACTGCGCATCACCAGGTGGTGCTGAATCCAGGGTCGATAAGCGATCCCCAGACGAGGCGAAAAGTTGTGCCAATCGCTGTGGATCAGCGAGCCAGGCAGAGAACCCGGGTCGAGGCCGGTAATCACCTCGGGCGAAGCTGAAGCCGGGCCCAAAGGCCAAGTCGGAGAGGTGTCCAAACTTTTCGTTAAGGGGCTGGAAGTATTCGTACCGGACGCCACCGTTGAGCGTCCAGTGGTTGCCGGCGCGCCAATCGTCCTGGATGAAAGAAGTGGTGACCCAGGTTCGCAGGTAATTGCTGGCCACGCCGTTACGAACGGAGGCGGACTGGGAAACACCCTGGAGGAAATCCCAGAAGCGGACGGAAGTGGTTTGGGGAAGACCCAGCAGGAAGTCCGCGAAGTCAAAACCTGTGCCGGGGACCGGAAATCCATTGTTGAAGTTGCTGGTGCTATAGCCGGTAAAGCTGAAAGTCCCCTCAGCGTTGGGATCCGTCTCAGTGTTCTGCTGGACGCGGCGCAGTTCGCCGCCCAGACGAATGTTGTGCTTACCGTGGTTCCAGATCAGCACCTCGTTGGCGCGGATGGTTTGGGGGCGCGTGAGGGAGGCGAGCGGATCGTTCAAACCTCCGAAATTGGTGAAGCCGATGGTGGGGATTGCCCAATCGAAGGGATTGGTCGAAACGCCGGTAATACCGAGTTGCGCGGCAATGTCCTGTTGGAACGCAAAGTCGTTGAGCAGGGATGTGCGCAGGCGGTTGAAGTTGAAGGAAAGCGAATTGACAAGACGGGGATTGAAAGTGTGGGATTCACTAACGGTGAGATTCTGGCCGCGGCTCGAGGTGCGGGAATTCATCCCGGGAAAGGCAGCGACCGATTGGCTGGCCGACCGGTTGAAGTAATACATCACGTTCAAGCTGTTCTTGGAGTCGATCTGTTGCCCAATGCGGCCCATCACGCGGTCATTGGCGGTGGGCAGCGGAACCTGCAAATGAAAGTTCTGGACCTGCCCGGGGAGGTTCGGCAAGGGGATGTAGGCCAGCAGACCTTGCGCGGCCGCGGAGATCTCTTGTGCAGGGATCGTGTTTTCCGGAAAACGCGTGCGCGCGCCAGTAGCACTTGTCGAGGGTTCATAGATAGTTGGAACCGTCCCCGCGTATTGTCCCGAGGCGATGACCGCGTCGGAAAAATCCCCGCCGCGCTCCGCCGGTGTGGGGACCGTTGAGAAGCTGTCGAGACCGGTCCTGCCGCGCTGCAAGTTGTAGCTTGCGAACCAGCTTGTCTTGTTGCCGCCGTTATAAATCTTGGGAATCACCAGCGGGCCGCCCAAAGAGAAGCCAAAGGTTTCCTGGTAGGAGGGGATACGAGGCGACTCGAGAACGTTCAGCGGGTAGGGATGAGCATCGAAGCCTGAATTTGTGTACTGCTCAGTCAAATTGCCCCGGACTCGGTTTACCTGGGCGCGATTGCGGCCCCAACCACGCGCTCCTCCTCCTCCGCCTCCAAAACCTCCGCCACCCCCGCCAAACCCTCCACCCGGTCCGCCTCCGCCCGGTCCGCCTCCACCCGGACCGCCTCCGCCCGGACCTCCTCCAGCGCCGAAGGGGCTGCCTGCGCCTCCTCTAAAGCCCCCGCGGCCACCACCAAATCCCATGCCTCCGCCGCGCATTCCCCTCCGGCCGCCACGGCCTTCCCCGGGGGTTGCGACGTCACCCACCCCGCCGCCCAGCAGGAAAGAGTTGCCCGCGCTCGTTGAGGCATCGGGATTCTCCGGTATTGCCTCGCCCGCAGGAGCGTTCTCTGCGCCGGAGTTCTCCGCACCGCCATTCTCGGCAATACGGAGCACTCCTTCTTCCCCTCCGCCGCCATCCCCAAAGGAATTTTGTGGGCCGGCACGATATTGGCCGCGATTTCGGGCGCTTGCCGGGAGCGTTGCCAGGTTGCCGTTGCGGCGTCTTAACGGCGGGCTTCCCTCGTCGTTGCCCTGGGATATTGCAGTGCTCTCGGGTGTGGCAAGAACCATTGCCAAATTGATCTTGAGCGATTTATCGGCGGTCACAGGAATCGGCTCGCGCACGTCCGGCCGAAATCCGACCAACGCCAAAGTCAAGCGGTAATTGCCAGGAGGAATCTCCGTGAAGGTGAAATTACCATCCTCGTCTGTTAAGGTCTCTTTGCGTTCACCGGTTTGCGGATTTATCAGTTGGACTGTAACGGCAGGCACCGAAACACCGCCTGGACCCCGCACATGGCCGGCGATTGATCCGGTCTGAGATGTCTGGCCGGAAAGCGTCGGGGGCATGAAGCAGACTACTGCCAAAAGAGCACAGGAAAAGAGTACGGGTTTCTTACGGTCAGTAGACATTCCTAGGTGTTTAGCTGGTTGTCGCGCGTTTGGCCTTACAGAAATTAGACGATTGTCAAATTTGCAAGGTTACAGGAAAGGACTGACCGCACGTACGCCGACGGATGGCTGTACCCTTACGTCACGGCCGTCCTGAAGTCCCTGGATACAGTACTTTTGTTGCATTGCGTTAGCCTGCCCACTTTGTTAGTATCCCCAGTCTGAAATCGGGAGGGCCGGCACTTGCTTTTCCTCCTCCATCCCAGAATATCGTTGGCGGCCTAGGAGATCATGGCAACTCCAACCGAAGATGCTCCCACAGAGACACGGCGACGTTCCCGCCATTATGTCGTTCTATTGTTGACGGCCTGGGCGCTCCTCGCCAGTGCCTCCCCTGCCCAGCAAGGGAAGGATACGCGTCCGCACGGCGTGAAAACACTGGAAACCATTCGACAAGTCAGGGATCTGCCTTCCGAGAACGCCCGGTTTGGATACCCGATTCAGGTGCGCGGCGTGGTAACCTATGCCGACAAAACGCAGAACGATCTCTTTGTTCAAGATTCCACGGCTGGCATTTATGTGAACTCGGATGCCACCGTCCTGCAACTTCACTCCGGGCAGATCGTGGAGGTCACCGGCATCAGCGGGCCTGGAGATTTTGCTTCCCAGATTGAGAACCCCAAGATTCAGGTAGTTGGCCAAGGTCCTCTGCCGGCTGCCAAGCGAGTCAAGGGGGAAGAGTTTGCCACAGGGGTCGAGGACAGCCAATTTGTGGAGATCGAAGGGGTGGTGCGGTCGGCAGCAGAAAGCCAAGGCCGTTTGCTGCTGCACGTGGCCTCTGGGACTGTGATCGTTCCCGTATACGTGTTGGACTATAAACCCATTCCGGAGGGTCTCGTAGGGGCCAGGGTCGTTGTGCAGGGCGTTTCCGGAGGCACCTACAACCCGCGGCTGCAGTTTCTTGGCGCCATTCTCCTTGTGCCAGGGCTGAAAAACCTCGCCATTGAATTGCCGGCCTCTGCGGACCCCTTTTCAATACCGTTGCGTCCCATCCACCTCGTCGAGAGGCTGGGTCCGGTCGGAGCTTACAACCAAGCCGTGCACGTTCAAGGGATTGTCACCCTGCAGTTGGCGGGCAAGCGCATTTTCATACGAGACGCCCAAGAGGGCTTGGAAGTTGAAACGCTTCAAACAACCGCCTTGAGCGTCGGCGACCGGGTTGACGTCGTAGGTTACCCAGCGGTAGGTGACTTCAGCCCAATGCTCCAGGATGCAGTCTATCGCAAGATCGGGAATGGCGCGGCCACTCCCCCACTGGCAGCGACCGCTGCCCAGGCGTTGTCGGGGATCTATGATTGCGAACTCATCCGGATCCGAGGGCGCGTGCTAGGCGTCTCACTCCGTGGCAATCAAAGATCACTCACGCTCAGTTCAGACGGGGTCATGGTCGAGGCCCAGATGGAGGGGATCGGGCAGCAGACGATGGCGGTGCTCACGCCCGAATGGGCAGCCTGGTGCAACTGACTGGCATCTGTGATGTCAGGGTTGACGAGAACCGGAACCCGGTGGGTTTCGCGATGCTCCTGCGCACGCTGGATGACATCGTGGTGCTGCAACAACCCCCTTGGTGGAACCTCCAGCGTACTCTTATTCTGCTGGGTATCACGGCCTTGGCCGTCGTCTGTGTGCTGTTTTGGGTGGGCATGTTAAGGCGGCGCGTCGGGCATCAAACGGAGACCATCCGGGCCACGCTGGAATCCACCGCGGACGGAATCCTGGTGCTGGACGCCACGGGAAACATCGTAGCCCACAACACGAAGTTCGCCGAGCTTTGGAAAATACCCGAGTCAGTTCTTGCCGCGGGCAATGACCGCAAGTGGATGGACTACGTTCTGCCCCAGTTGAAAGATGCGGACGCTTTCCTCGGGAAAATGCGCAGTTTGTACGAGGATTCGGAGGCTTTGTGTGACGATCTGGTGGAGTTTAAGGATGGGCGCGTTTTCGAGCGCCATTCCGAGCCTCAGCGCGCCTGGGGGAGAAACATCGGGCGGGTCTGGGGATTCCGCGATATCACCGAACGGAGGCGGGCGGAGGAGGCAATGGCGGAAAGCGAAGAACGTTACCGCCTGCTGTTCCAACGCAATCTCGCGGGCGTCTACCGTGTCAGCCTGGCGGGGCGATTTCTGGATTGCAACGAAGCCTGCGCACGCATTTTCGGCTACTCCACCCCGCAGGAGTTAGTGGGGCGGAACGCCTCGGACCTCTACACCAGCCCCTCCGCGCGGCAAGGGTTTACTTCCAGCCTCAAGGCGCAAGGGGCTCTGAGCAATTTCGAGCACTGCCTGTTAAAGAGGGACGGCACTCCGGTTTGGGTGCTGGAAACCGCCACTTTGATTAAAGACGGGGAGGAGCTGATCGAAGGCACTTTGATCGACATTACGGCCCGCAAACAAGGCGAAGCAGAACTGCAAAAAGCGAAGGAGGTGGCCGAATCCGCGAGCCGCGCCAAGAGCGAGTTCCTGGCCAACATGAGTCATGAAATCCGCACACCCATGAACGGCATTCTGGGCATGACCGAACTCGCGTTGAGCACTGACCTGACCGGCGAACAGCGGGAATTTCTCACCATGGTCAAGTCTTCGGCGGATTCGCTGCTGACGGTGATCAATGAGGTGCTGGATTTCTCTAAAATCGAAGCCGGGAGGCTGGACTTCGATCTGATTGAATTCAACCTGAGGGATAGTCTCGAGGAAGATGTTCGAATGTTCGCGTACCCGGCGGACCGGAAAGGTATCGAACTGATCTGTGACGTGGCTCCCGAGGTGCCGGACGCGGTGGTGGGGGATCCCACCCGTCTGCGGCAAATCATCGTGAACCTTCTTTCCAATTCACTCAAATTCACGGAGCGCGGAGAAATCCTGCTGAGGGTCGAAGGGGACTCTTCAAACGAAGATGAGGTCGTGCTCCATTTCTCGGTCCGGGACACAGGAATTGGCATTCCCTGGGACAAACAGCAGTTCATCTTCGAGGCCTTTGCGCAAGTCGATAGTTCCACCACGCGGCGCTTCGGGGGAACCGGGCTGGGTTTGACGATTTCGGCGCGGCTGGTTTCGATGATGAATGGCCGGATTTGGGTGGAGAGCGAATTGGGGAAGGGAAGTACGTTTCACTTCACGGCGCGCCTCGGGCGGGCCCGCGCCGGTGTGACGCCGAAGAAGACCTCGCCTGTGACCCTTCACGGCGTGCCGGTTCTGGTTGTAGACGACAACGCGACGAATCGGCGCGTGATGGACGAGACGCTTTCTTTCTGGGGCATGAAAACCTGTTTGGCGGCGGATGGTTTTCAAGCCATGATGGCGCTGAGGCACGCCCAGGAGGGTGGAAATCTCATTCCTCTCGTGCTGACCGACGCGCATATGCCGATGATGGATGGCTTCCGGTTGGCGGAGGAAATCAAGCGCGACCCGCGGCTGGCAGGCACGCTAGTTACCATGGTGACTTCGGGCGGACAGGTCGGCGACGCGGCTCGCTGCCGCGAACTGGGAATAGCCGCCTACCTCACCAAGCCGGTCCGGCAGGCGGACTTGCTGGAAGCAATTGTCAGAGTTCTGGGTTCCAAAGCACGGACGGAGGAATCGGCACCGCTGGTGACGCGGCATTCCTTGCGCGAGACACGCCGGGGCCTGGAGATCCTGGTGGTTGAAGACAACGTCGTGAACCAACGCTTGGCCGAGCACCTCCTGCGGAATAAAGGCCATATTGTCACTATCGCTAACAACGGGCGGGAGGCGTTGGAAGTACTCGAGCGACAGCGTTTTGACCTGGCCTTAGTGGATGTGCAGATGCCCGAGATGGACGGGCTGCAACTGACGGCGGCAATTCGAGAAAAAGAGAAAAGGACAGAGGAGCATTTGCCGATAATTGCTATGACCGCTTACGCGATGAAAGGCGACCGAGAGCGTTGCCTGGCAGCGGGCATGGACGGCTATGTTCCCAAGCCGATCAATTCCAAGCAACTTTTTGAATTGATCGCCGGAGTGCGAACCGTCGAGCTCAAATCGTCGCTCGGCACGCCGCTAGGGGTAAGTCACGAGATCCTCGATGAGGCGGCGCTCCTGGCGCGTTTTGAAGGGGAGGGTGACTTACTTCGCGATGTGGTCAATCTCTTCATGGACGACTGTCCGAAGCTGATGGACGGGATTCGAGGGGCTGTGGAGCGGAGCGATGCCCATGGGTTGGAGCGGGCCGCGCACAAACTGAAGGGCACCGTGGCAAATTTCTCGGCTCGAGCTTCCTATGACGCGGCACTGCGTCTGGAAGAGATGGGCCGGGAAGGACATCTCGAGCAGGCTCGCGAAGCTCTGACCGCGCTCGACGCGGCCCTGGAGGAACTGGGGCCCGTCTTGATAAAACTAAGTGGCGGCATAAAACCATGAAAATCCTGGTGGCCGAAGACGACCTCGTAACAGGGCGGATGTTACAGACCTACCTGGTGAAGTGGGGTTACGAGGTACAAATCGTGAACGATGGCCTGCAGGCATGGCAAATCCTTCAACAGGAAAATGCCCCTCGTCTCGCTCTCCTGGACTGGATGATGCCGGAGATGGATGGCATGTCGATTTGCCGCGAGGTGCGGCGGCTTAATATCCAGCCATACATTTACTTGATTCTCCTAACCGCCAGGCGATACCAGGAAGACGTGGTGGCGGGACTCGAGGCGGGGGCCGATGAGTATTTGACGAAGCCTTTTGACCCCTATGAACTCAGGGCGCGTCTGCGCGCCGGCGCCCGGATTGTGGAGTTGCAGGATAGCCTGATTCAGGCGCGAGAAGAGCTTCGCGATCTGGCCATGCACGACGCCCTGACCCGTCTTTTGAACAGGCGCGCCATTATGGATTTCCTGGCGGCGGAATTGGGCCGAGCCGCACGCGAACAAAAACCCCTCACGGTGATGATGGTTGACATTGATCACTTCAAGTCCGTCAACGACAAGTTTGGGCATCCGGCTGGAGACGGGGTCCTCTGCGAGGTGTCCAGGAGGCTGCGGGCCTCCATTCGCACCTATGATTATGTGGGGCGGTTTGGGGGAGAGGAATTCCTGGTGGTGGCCCCCGGTTGCGACGCAAAGCCCGGTCTGGCCCAAGCAGAGCGGCTCCGTGAAGTAGTCAGTTCCCAGCCCATAGCAGTCAAAGACGAATCTATCAAAGCCACGGTCAGCGTGGGTGTAGTGACCTCGCACCCACTGAAAGCGCCGCACATGGAGGTCCTCCTCTCTGCGGCGGATAAGGCCCTCTATCGCGCCAAGGAGAGAGGCCGAAATCGCGTCGAAGGGGAAAGTTCGCCGATTGCTCTCTCCGCTACGCCTGGCCTCCCTGCGGGTGTCCTTCCTGAATAGCCCAACGACCCGGGCATGCACTCCATCTCTTGCATTACCACAAGCCGACAGGTGACTTAGCGGAGGGCTTCTGGCTGATTTGGATGGCCACCGCAAGGATGTTCCCGATGCAGCAGCGCTTGGAAGGGAGATGGTCTATTTGTCTATAATGCAATCTCTCTAACCGCTGGGAAGAGAGCTAATACTCTCCTGGCCTCTCAATTCACGCCGTGGGTTTTGGAAATTTCTACACGCGGAATGCAAGTCTGCCATAGTTCTCGCTCCGCCTGGCTGTTGCCAAACTTGTAACTCGTTGAATTGCAAAGGCATTTGAAGGCAGAGATTGGCATCAGTCTTGCCCTACAGACTAGTGAGCCTCTCCGGACCACTGGGAGGTTTGCCAACTCTGTTTAATGCAAGAGCCGATGACCAATTTGCACGTTGTAATATTTCCCGCAAGACCAACTGCTCGTACCTTCCATGCCGGGGGCATTTCGCCAGAATTCGAGGTGCCCCTCCCGCATCTTCTTTCTGTTTAGCCCACGCGCTTGGGCACGGAAATTGCTCTGTGTCAAAACAGGTGGCTCAAATGAACCGGCAAGGTTGAGTATGGCCTGTCGCATGCCGTGCCCGACGTGAGCCATCGTGGAGTGCGCGATGCCTATGAAACTAAAGATATTATTGGCAGCAGCGGTAGTCCTTCTGGTGGAGGGAAGCTTCCTGGCGCAAGAGAAAAAAGATGAACCACAAGCTCCCGCCGCCTCCAGTTCACAAGCCGCTCCTGTGTCCTCACCGCACAACTACGCAATATCGCCAGAAGACGCAGCCAAGAAGAACCCGATTAGATTTACCGATGCCTCAGTAGATCGTGGCAAGAAGGTCTTCAAATACCAGTGCGCGCTGTGCCATGGAGAAAAGGGAGACGGCAAAGGCGACCTGGCCAAAGAAATGTCTCTAACGTTGCCTGATTTCACGCAGGTGGACTCTTTGTCCAAGCGCACCGACGGCGAACTTTTTGCCATCGTGTCCACCGGTAAGGACCCTATGCCCAGCCAAAAAGGCCGCATGCCCGAACCGCAGATTTGGAATGTGGTCAACTACCTTCGGGCTTTAGGTGGAAAGGTTCCTGCCAAGGCGACGGCAAAGGAAGCCGCAGACGAGCACGTGGTTTTGATTCCGCAGTAACGTCCCCGGTCTGGTCGGTCTGGAGACGAGCGTCCGACCTGGGCGGAACCAATCGCCATGCGGGCGGGGAGTCCCGAGTTGCCCGAGGGACTCCCTTAACGCACGGCTAATCTCTTGGCCAAGCTTAAGATGACATCGCGATCAGGCTCGGCAAGCCGACCCAAGAGGTTCCGAAGCTTCAACAGGAACTGGGCGTCTATTCCCCTATCGCCGTTGTCCCCTGTCAATTCGTCCAGCGTCCTCCGTGGCGTAAGGTTCGGAGTTGGCGGAGCCTCGTCCCCGGAGAAAAAGAGCTGGTACAGCGGAACATCGAGAACCCCCGCAAATCGCTCCAGGGTCTCCAGCGAAGGAACAGTGTGACCGTTTTCGACTCGGGATACGTAGCAACGCAGTAACCCCGTGCGCTCCTCGATATCCCCTTGCGACAATTGCTTTTGCTCACGAAGCTGGCGCAGGCGCGTACCAATCAACATAAGTTCACCCTCTTTCATTACGTGTTTTGCAAATACTGTTCACAGCCATAACCTAGATGGTAATTTTCGCCGCCTCGCTCTGCTTCGACAAGGGCACTGTGGTACCGGTACGGAGGTTGTACTGGGGGGAGTACGGTCGTTTTGAGTTTGGCTTCGATGCTCGGTTTCCGATGTGCTCGCGGATTCTGAGCAAGAGCGGGCATCGCGCCTAAGCGGCCGGTACCGGGCCAAGCGAGTCCGGGCGCTAAGCTGCTAACTCGGACACCATTGTGATCAGAGAGTTAAGGCGCCGCTCCACAGGGGAGAGGATCTCTATCGTGGACCAGGAAGCGTTTGTGCCCACTATCCCAACACCATGGACAGCAGGGCCATCCGGACGCAGACGCCGTTTTGCGCTTGGCGGAAGTAGGCAGCCCGCGGATCGCCGTCAACATCCTTGGCGATCTCGTCGAGGCGGGGAAGGGGATGCATGACGATAGCGTCGGCTTTCATCAGGCGCAGGGATTCCGAAGTGATCAAGTATACGCCTCGGCATTGCTCGTAGTCGGCAATGCGGTCACCGAAGCGCTCCTTTTGAATCCGCGTCTGGTAGACCACATTCACCTCAGGAAGCACTTTGTCGAGGTCGGTTTCTTCCGTGTACCAGACGCCTTTTTCGCGCAAATGGCCGAGGATATCTTCTTTCATTTTCAAGAGAGGTGGAGCAACGAAGTAAATGCGTACATCCTGATACTTACTCAACAAATAGGCCAGCGAGCGAACGGTGCGGCCCTGCGCCAAGTCTCCCACCATGGCGATCCGCAAGCCGTCAATCGAGCCGATCTCTTTATGGATGGTGTAGAGGTCCAACAGAGCCTGTGTGGGATGTTGGCCGGCCCCGTCTCCGGCGTTAATAACCGGGATGCGTGATACGGACGCCGCGCGTTTAGCCGAACCGACCTCGTGATGACGAATCACCAGGACATCGGCGTAACCGTTCAAAATGCGAACCGTGTCCTCGAGGGTTTCACCCTTGGCAACCGAAGAGAATTCGGCGGCGTTTTCCGTGGAAACCACGCTCCCCCCGAGGCGGTGCATCGCCGCTTCAAAAGAGAAGCGGGTGCGCGTTGACGGCTCATAGAAAAGTGTGGCCATGATTCGTCCGCGGAATTGTGAAGTCCCGCCACCCGAGACGACTTTCTCCATATCTTGCGTGGTTTGAATGAGGCGCGAAATTGTAGACACGTCGAATTGCTGGGCTTCAATTACGTGGTGCAGGTCCATGGGAAAAGCCTCCGCGTTGAGAAGAAGTCAAGAGACAGGAGTCAGAAGTCAGAAGACGAGCGCTGTGGACGGCTTCCGGCAAGATGACCTGCCAACATGATTCTCCGAGTGCTGTTGACCACAGGAAGACGCAAGCGTGCAAGATACTCCCAGGAGATCGATTCCGTCAACCGCGACATTCTGACGTCTGCCTTTTGACTGGCAATTCTATTGCAAGGTGGTATCATTCTGGCGATTGACGAGATTGTACATGAGTTCTTTAAGTACGGAAACTCCCGCAGCCGGCAGTTCGACCGTCGAGTTCTCACCGCACCTCGCGGAACCTTCCGATGAATCGCGTGGCCACCTTTGGCATTACCTCCTGGCGTTCTTCGCCGGAGCCGTGATCGTCTCGGCCCTAACAGGATTTCACATTCTGGAGAATCGAAAGGCGACCATTGCCTACTGGCAGGATCAACAGTCGACCATTGCCGGCGACCGCGCGCGTTTGATATCAAACTGGCTAGGGGAACGCCGCGCTGACGCCGAGTTGCTTTCATTGTACCCCTCCGTTCAACGATTGCTTTGGCCCGTTGAGGAGTCCGGATTGACGGGCGCCCTTCGAGAGGAGGAAGTTGGTCATCTTTCGGCATTCATGGACCAGGTCGCCTTCACGCATGGCTATGCGGCTATTTACCTGATCAGTATGGAGGGACGAGTTGAGGCACGATCCGCGACCTCGGAAAGTATGGCGCCCGCAGTAATTGAACGGGCGCGACAGGTGTCGCAGGGCCGCGCATTTTGGGTTGGCGCATTGGGGCAGACGCAGGCCAGTAGTTATCGTCTATTTTCTTTCGCCGGTTTTTCCCGGCGCTCGTTCCAAAGCAGAAGCCCCGTCTTCGTCCTCGGCCATGGGCTTGCTGGTCTTGCAGATTGACCCCAGAAAGGGGTTGTTTCCGCTGCTGATGGTGGAAAGCGTACCCACGCGCAGCGGCGAAACGTGCTCCTGGAACGCCAGGGAAACGAGTTGGTTTATCTCTCGCCGATGCGCGGCGCACCACTTCCGCAGGGCACTCGGCAAGGTCCCCTGACAGTTCCCACGGCCGAAGCCGGGCGCGTGGGAAAATCACTGAGCGGCGAACGAGTGGACTACCGTGGGGTTCGCGTTCTGAGCGCCGTGCTGCCCATCCCTCTGACCGATTGGATCCTGGTGAGAAAGATCGACCGGCAGGAAGCGCTGGAGGATTTCTCCAGCCGAGCCCGGCTCGAAGCGTTGGTGGGGGCGTTGATCATTCTCATTTACGCCTACCTCTTGATTGGATACCGTCGCACGACGCTGGACCGCGCTCTGGAAGAAAGGGTGGCGCACCAGCAGGCCATCCTCGCTCTCCAGGCCTTTGCGCAGGAAATGGTGGACAACGTCCCGGTGGGCCTGTTGATGCTCTCTCCCGATCTCAACGTGCTTTCCGCCAACCGGACTTTTCTCGAGGGATTTCGTGTGCGGCCCGAGAAAGTGATCGGCCGCCCCTTGCCGGAGGTCATCCAGGCGGAGGGGCCGCCCCGCCGTCTGCTGGGGGCGACAGAGCTTGGCGCCGAACCGCACGATGTGCTTCTGAACCTCGCCGCATTAGGCGGAATGGGGACTCGGCCTGCCCGGCTTGGTCTGACCCAGATCTCCAATGGGCAGGGTAAAGGCCGCCTTTTGCTGACCGTCGAGGACCAGACGGAGAGCGAACGCTTGCGCACGGCCGCCGAGGCTTCGGAGCGCCGCTTGCGGGAACTGGTTCAGAGCATCGATGCGATTGTGTGGGAAGCCGAACCGCAGACCCATCAATTCACTTTCGTGAGCCAGCGAGCTGAACAAATCCTGGGCTACCCTGTTGAGCAATGGCTGAACGAACCTGATTTCTGGGAGCGGCATCTTCATCCGCTCGATCGCGAGCAGGTGGTGGCGGCGCGGCGGCGGGCGATGGGGGAGGGCCGGGATCACAGTCTTGAGTACAGGATGGTCGCGGCGGACAGACACCTGGTTTGGCTCCACGATACCACGCATGTGGTGTTGGACGCGGAGCGGCGCCCCATCCACCTGCGCGGTGTGGCGATTGATTCCACCAAGGAAAAATCGGCGGAGGCGGAAAGAACCCTGCTGATCACCGCCATCGAACAATCGGCAGAGGGGATCTTCATCACCGACGCCAAAGGCACCATCGAGTACGTCAATCCCGCCTTTTGCCGCGTCTCGGGGTACTCGCGCGCGGAAGCCCTGGGTAAGAACCCGCGCATTCTCAAGTCCGGAAAGCAAAACGAGGCTTTCTACAAACGGCTGTGGACGACTATCCTGGGCGGTGAAATCTGGCAGGACGAAATCATCAACCGGCGTGGGGATGGGAGTTTTTACAACGAGCATATGACCATCACGCCGGTGCGGGACCAGCGCGGTGAGATCACGCATTTCATTGCCATCAAGGCGGAGGTGACAGAGCGCAAGCGCCTCGAGCAGCAGCTTCGCCAGGCGCAGAAAATGGAGGCGGTCGGCAGGCTGGCGGGCGGCGTGGCGCACGACTTCAATAACATGCTGACGATTATCAGCGGGTACAGCGGGCTTCTGATCGAGCACCCCGGCATTGTCGAACCGCTGCGCGGGTACGTCGACGAGATCAGGAACGCCTCGGGCCGGGCCGCCTCGCTGACGCGCCAGCTTCTCGCCTTCAGCCGGCAGCAGGTGCTGGCGCCCCGGGTGCTGGATCTGAACTCCGTGGTCGCCAACATCCAGAAAATGCTGAAGCGGCTGATCGGAGAGGACATCGACCTGGTCACCGCTCTGGGCGAGATTTTGTGGCCCGATCATGGCTGACCCCGGGCAACTCGAGCAGGTGCTGATGAATCTGGCGGTGAACGCGCGCGACGCCATGCCGGAGGGCGGGGTGGTCACCATCGAGACCGCCAATGTGAAAATGGATGCCGCTTCTGCGCAGGCCCACTTTCCCCTCAAGCCGGGGCCTTACGTTCTGCTGACGTTCAGCGATACGGGCATCGGGATGGACGCCGAAACACAAGCCCGCATCTTCGAGCCTTTCTTCACCACCAAGGAGGTTGGAAAAGGCACCGGCCTCGGCCTGGCCATGGTTTACGGCATCGTCAAGCAGAGCGGAGGATACATCTGGGTTTACAGCGACGTGGGGAAGGGAACGACCTTCAAGATTTACTTGCCCCGCACCGAGGTGGAGGTTGACGATCCGAGTTCCGGTCGTGGGCGAGCCGATGCCCAGCGCGGCACAGAGACGCTGCTGCTTGCGGAGGACGACGACTCAGTCCGCGAGTTGGTGCGCAATGTGTTGCGGGAGAATGGCTACAAAGTATTGGAAGCCAGCCGCGGGGAAGAGGCGCTGGAGCTCTCTGAGCTGTTCGCGGGCAAGATCGATTTGCTGGTGACCGACGTGGTGATGCCGCAGATGAACGGACGCGAGTTGGCCCGCCGGCTGGTGAGTCAGCGCCCGCAACTCAAAGTGCTGTACATTTCCGGCTACGCGGATAACTCCGTTTTCTATCCGGGCGGGCTGGATGCGCGGCGGGGCATTCCTGCAAAAGCCTTTTACCCCTGAGGCGTTGGCTCGCAAGGTGCGAGAGGTGTTAGGCGGCCCGTACCGGCGATCCTAGGGAGAGTCGAGAGTCGAGAGTCAAGAGTTGAGAGTCAAGACCCAAGACCGCTGAAATCTCGAACCTTGAATTCGAAATCCCAGTTTCGTCCCACGCGCCGGCGATAACGACTGAGAATCCCCCTCGCCCCCTTGGGGGAGAGGGTGGCGAGCGTAGCGAGCCGGGTGAGGGGGTCGGAAGACACAACGTGATTGTCAAGACTTACGCCGACACCGCACTAACATCGGATAGTCTTCCGCTTCTTTCCTACGCGGCCGGCAGACTCGTTCTTGGCGATGTACGCACTCGCCAGCGGCACTTTGCAGGCGGTGTCGCCGACGTCCACGGAAACTTCGCCAATCTTCTGAGCGGCCGCCTTCGCTTGTTTCAGCAAGGGTTTCACATACGTCCCCACCGCGATGACGAACCCATTCATTGCAGATCGAACCCGGTTTGGCGCCGTATGGATTTCCTTGACGATGGTCGCGAGCAATCTCTCGATTTCCGCAAGATCCAAAAGCGCATCCGCTTTTGTGGCGACGAGTCCGGAATAAGTGCACCATCCTGACGCGGCCACAGACTCGTTGTTGGACGCCATCCACTCCATCGCCAGATCGCGAGCGTGCGGATTCTCCACCGCCACCCACGGCACGGTGTATTCCGAAACCATGGGCACCCCCGACGCGCCTTCCGCCCAAGCCTGCAACTGCTGCTTGGGCATCTCGGATCCGTCGGCCACCATGCCGGCGAGGTACATGGCATCCATATTTCCGGTCTCATAAAGCTCGCAGGCCAGAGCCTGTTGCCCCTTGATGGTTTTTGCGATCTCCTTGAGATTTGCCACGCTCACTCCGAACATCTGCTTGGGGTGATTGCCGTGACGCGCGTAAATGATGCGCGTCTTCTCACTGCCCTTGCTGCTCAGTTCCGCCATGACGGACTTGAGAGTCGCCATCGAGATTTCTCCTCTGTCGGTAAGAACGATGAACCGCCAAAACTCGTATCTGTGTTTAAGGACCCTGGCTTGATCGTAATCTGGCGAGGCCCTTGAAAGCAAGAGGTGCGGAGGCGGCAGGCTTGAAGCCCACCCTCACCCAAGAGCCCCGTTCGGACGCCGATTTCCGGCAATGAGTACAAGCTACTTGCTCGCTAATCGAAGGTTGACAGGGCAGCGGACATTTTGTACCATAGTTTCAGTTGGGGCACGAGACGACATCCAAGCGACACAGGGAGTTTCAGGGCGACTCATGAGGATCAGACGTCACATGAGGGTTCTTTCATTTCTGAGCTTGTCCGTGGCGTTACTGTTCGCAATTCGGGAACTTCCGGAGCTGAGTCGCTGGCAGACGATGTCTCGAATGACGGCGAGGTCATTGAGCTTGTCGTTTGCGACGCTTCTTCGGATAAGGCATCAGAACGCGACCATGGGGAGTCCGCAGGCCACGCCACTGTAACGCCGGACGTAGCTCGGTTCGGGACAGGCCATTTCTCTCGGATTCTCCCGCTCCGGCCGGGCAAAAGCCTGCTGCAATTGCTCTCCTTGCTCAGAGTCTGACCCGCCCTCACCCGACGCGCTGATCTCGGCGCGCAGAATGCCATTCAGAAGCACAAAAATCTTCAAAGGAGAACAAGTATGGACCAACCATCTTTGGAACAATTTCGCGCCAGCTTGCGGGGTGAGCTTATCCAGTCTGGTGACCCGGCTTACGACGACGCCCGCAAAGTCTACAACGGGATGATCGACAAGCACCCCCGCCTCATCGTGCGGTGCGTGGATACAGCCGACGTGATCTATGCCGTTAACTTCGCCCGCGACAATGGCCTGCTGGTAGCCATTCGCGGCGGCGGTCACAATGGGGGCGGACTTGGAACGTGCGATGACGGACTGGTGATCGACCTCTCACGGATGAAAGGCGTCCACGTGGATCCGGTGGCAGGGGAGGCGCGTGTTCAGGGCGGCTGCCTATGGGGCGACGTGGACCACGCCACGCACGCCTTCGGCATGGCCGTTCCCTGCGGCTTCATCTCCACCACGGGTGTGGGGGGACTGACGCTGGGGGGCGGCATTGGCTACCTGACGCGGACCTACGGATTGACCATTGACAATCTGCTGGCCGCGGACGTCGTCTTGGCTGACGGACGATTAGTCAAGGCGAGCGCCGATGAGAATCCTGACCTCTTCTGGGCGCTACGCGGAGGGGGCGGTAATTTCGGTGTCGTCACTTCCTTCCTCTTTCGTCTACAGCCGGTGAAGACCGTCTACGCGGGGCCGACGTTGTGGCCGTTGGAGCAGGCCGCGGACGTGCTGCGCGCTTTTCGCCAGTTTATAGTCCAAGCGCCTGATGACATCAACGGTTTCTTTGCTTTCCTGGTGGTTCCCCCGGCGCCCATGTTCCCGCAGCATTTGCACCTCCAGAAGATGTGCGGGATCGTGTGGTGCTGCACGGCGCCGCCCGAAAAGGCGGAAGCGGCGCTGAAGCCCATGCGGAGTTTCGGCAAGCCGGCGTTCGACCACGTCGGCCCATTCCCTTTCCCAATCCTCCAGAGCTTGTTCGACGGGCTCTATCCGCCCGGCCTGCAATGGTACTGGCGAGCGGACTTCGTGAAGGAGATCAGCGACGAGGCGGTCGCGCGGCACGTGGAGCACGGCTCTCGACTCCCAACCATGTTCTCCACGATGCACCTTTACCCCATCGACGGGGCGGCCCACCGCGTGGGCAAGAACGACACGGCATTCAGTTATCGCGATGCGACGTTTGCGGAAGTGATCGTGGGCGTTGATCCGGATCCGGCCAACAAGGAGAAGATCACCAACTGGTGCAAAGAGTATTTCGACGCGCTGCATCCCTACTCTGCGGGCGGCGCCTATGTGAATTTCATGATGGACGAGGGTCAAGATCGCGTTAAGGCCGCATTTCGCGACAACTACGCCCGGCTGGCGCAAATCAAGAAGAAATACGATCCCAGCAATTTCTTCCGCGTCAACCAGAATATCCAGCCCGGAGGCTAGAGAGCCGGGGCCTTCAGGTCGGATCCGCAAGGGCGCGAAAATGGGCTTGACAGGGGTTGGGGGGGACAATTAGAGTATGAATCGGGCATAAAGTCTTAAATGGCTCGTTAGAGTTGACTCGCCTACTCGCGTTAAGTCTGAGTTTGGACCATAGGTGCGGGCATTGAGCCGGGCACAATGTCTGAATTTGTGCCTCTCACTCCCGCCACTGATGCTACAGGAGCGGGTAGCCCAGACGTTGAAAGGCAGGTCTGCGCAACTCACTGACAGGAGGAGACAATGCTTGGAGATAAGATCGGCGAAGAGACGGGGAAGGTTACAGTGCGGCGAGTGCTTCCGTGCCAGGGCGCAGGCCCGATGATGGAAACTTCGTTCCAGACGGAAGGCTCGATTCTGGGAGTCGCCCATCGGACTACGGGCACGTACACGTCGACGATGCGTCCGGACGGCAGCGTGATCGGGAGCGGGCAGGGCATCGTCATGAACGTGGAAGGCGGCGCGGCAAGCTGGGTGGGCCAGGGCGTGGGCTTGATCGGGAAAGATGGATCGGTCAAATATCGCGGCGCCATCTTTTACCAGACCGCGTTTCCTAAATGGGCGCGGCTGAATAGCGTGGCGGCCGTGTTCGAGTACGACGTTGACCCGCAGGGAAATACGAAGGCGCAGATTTCTGAGTGGAAGTAGCGAGTAACGCGGACGCGCATTTTAGGTCCGCGATTCGTGCGGCCGAGAGACAAGCGCGGGCCCTGGGAAGCGGGCCTGCGCTGCCTGCTCAATAGTGACGCCGAATGTCAGGGACTTCCAAGATTCTGACTCCCTGCTCCGGGTTTTCGATGGCATGGACGAGTGCTGCGATCATCTGTTTGAGTGTCACGAGGCCTAATCTTACGGCGGTCGCGCGTTTGCTCGGGATTGCGCCCATAATCCAATAGACCGGCAAAATCAGGTAGGGCCAACGATGTCCCGGGCCGAGGACGTACCAGGGGCGCAGAATGGTGGCGTTCAGGCCGCTGGAAGTGATCGCGTCTTCCACCTCGACTCGAGGCTTGATGTAAGCGTGCATCAGCGGCGCCGGATGAGCCACGCTGACGTAGACGAGGTGGCGGATTCCGGCCTGCCGGGCCGCCGTGACTGCCGCCATGCCGGATTTGAGATCGATCTCGCGGAACTGTTGCGCCTTGCGCGGGTTGGGTTTTGGGGTGCCCACCAATTGCACGAAGGTGTCGGAGGGCGGAACTGAGTGGGCATAAGACTCAGCGTTGAGCGCGTCCCCAAATACCGGAGTGCACCCCGGCGGCAGCTTGCTCTCTGAGCCGGGACGCACCAGCGCCCGAATGGTGTGCCCTCGTTGCACGAGAGGCGTGATCAAATGCCGGCCCATATAACCGGTGCCGCCGGTTATGAAAACCTTGTTCATGTCGGAGCCCTTTTCAGGTAGTAAGCAGCCATTTTGATTGTAACGCATTCAACGACTTTTGGAAGAGGTTAACAACTGCATCGTTCCGGGGAGGAAAAATGCCAAAGTACGTGATCGAACGCGAGATTCCAGGGGTGGGAAATCTGACGCCGGACGAGGCGCAGGCGGTAGCGCAGAAGTCTTGCAGCGTGCTCAATAAGCTCGGGCCGAGCATTCAGTGGCTGCACAGCTACGTGACTGCCGACAAGCTCTACTGCGTCTACATCGCACCCAATGAAGAGATGGTTCGGGAACATGCGAAGCAGGGAGGGTTTCCGGCGAATCGTATTTCCGAGGTCAAGCTGGTGATCGATCCTACCTCGGCGGAAGACTCCGGCGCCGCAAAGTTGCGGCGGCACTGAACGAAAAGCCGCAGCGGAACGCCCAGAAGGCATACGTGTGAGCTGCCCGCTTCGTTCAGCACGAAAGATTCTGGGGTGGGCGCACGCCTGACAAGGCTGTCTGTTAAGGCTATCCCGAACAGCGATATACAAATCTCAACCGAGGTCAAAAATGACACGAAGACTCTTTGCTCTCTCTATTCTGGCGGTCGTTGCGGTAACCATGAGCTGTGCCCAGGCGCCCAAGCCTGCCGATACTCACGACGCGGACGTTCAGGCACTCAAAGACATCGAAGCTCAGGCGAACAAAGACTACCAAGCCAAAGACCTCGACAAGCTTGTGGGCTTTTACACGGATGATGCCGTGCTGATGGCACCGGGCACAGCGCCGGCAGTCGGAAAGGACGCTATTCGCTCCGGGCTAAAGCAGATGGTGGCTGATCCCGCGCTCTCTCTCAAGTTCGAAGCGACGCGGGTCGAGGTCGCGAGTGGCGGGGACATGGCCTACACGCAGGGCTCCTACACCATGACCATGATGGACCCGTCCACAAAAAAGCCGATCAACGACAAAGGCAGCTATGTAACCGTTTACAAGAAGCAGGCCGATGGTTCATGGAAAGCTGTCTCGGACATCGCTTCGTCCGCAACCCCTCCGGGCCCTCCACCCGCGCAGGCGAAATGATGCGCCTGTCGAATCGGCTGGATCGGGTTGACGAAGCAATCTGCCCTGCCGCCGGCTGAGGGACGTGGCGCGGGCGTCTCGCCCGCGGTCGCGAGTGCGTCCCGCTCCTGCGCACGGGCAGAGCCGTCCTGAGCGAAGCGAAGGAATGCCCGCGCCACAGCGGGCGAGACGCCCGCACCACAATTCCCAAAGGAGCATGAAACTGAACTTCATGCGCCCATGATATTACCAGCCGCGAATCGAGGAGCTACTTCATCAGTATTCGAGCCGGATCCGCTTCGTAGCCTTCATCGTTCAGCGTCTTCTCGACGGCGGAGCGAAGGCTCTTCTCGTCGGCATCCTTTGGCGCATCGCAGTGCCGCCGGATCACCTCTTCGCCGGACTTGATCCGAACCAGCCACTTCGACTTGGCAGCATCCCATGAGACTTCCGCACCATCTGCATGCATGGCAGCCTCCTGTTACATCTTATATACCATTAGTGCAAGCCCAATGCTAGTGTCACGAAACTGCTGAGATCCTTCGCTTCGCTCAGGATGATGGGCGGTGTGAAACGTACAGGTCACTTGTCAACGAGTGATTCCATGGTGTAAGTTCGATCGAGTGCCCAGCGCGTGCCCCAAGGCCGTCGGGGGCGCGCAATTCAACTAAGGAGTCCGCCATGCAAACCCGCATCCTCGGCACCACCATGCCGGTGCTTGAAATTGCGCTTGACCCCAACCAGTCCGTTATCTCTGAAGCCGGAGAACTTTCCTGGATGACGAGTTCCATCCAGATGACGACGCACACCCAGTTCGCAGGCGGCGGAGGCATCTTCGGCGTGCTGAAGCGCGTGGCGGGCGGGGGATCGCTGTTCATGACGGAGTACCGGGCCGTGGGCGCTGCGGGCGGAATTTCCTTCGCCACAAAGTTGCCGGGGCATATTGTACCCATCGAAGTTGGCGGAGGACAGGAATACCTGATTCACCGGCATGGTTTTTTGTGCGCGACGCCGCAGATTCAGCTCAGCGTTGGCTTCCAGCAGTCGCTGGGAGCGGGAATCTTCGGCGGCGACGGCTTTCTGCTGCAGCGCGTCAGCGGCGTGGGGCATGCCTGGATCGAGCTTTCCGGCGAGCTGATCACCAAAGACCTCGCTCCCGGGGAAAACCTGCGGGTGCATCCCGGGCACGTCGGCGCGTTCCAGGCTTCCGTTTCCTTCGAGATCACGACCGTGCCGGGGATCAAGAACCTGATCTTCGGCGGCGACGGAATCTTCCTTGCCTCTCTCACCGGGCCGGGACGAATCTGGCTGCAAACCCTGCCCATCTCCAGACTGGCACATAAGCTCATGGAGTATATGCCCAAGCAGCACAGGGAATCGGTCGAGGGAGGGGTGGTGGGAGGCATCGTGGGGTCGATTCTGGAAGGGATGAAGTAGGGAGTGGGAAGCGCGCAGCTACACGGTGTCGCCGCCATCCCCATGCGGCGGAGCAGACGAACGGCCGCAGACCTTGGAGAGCAGGTCTGCGCTACCCTTCATTGTCAGGCCTTCCAGTTCACTTTGTATTGACTCGGTAAATGGTGCGATTGGTCGGGATTGCGCCTAAGGCAGCTCCGCCACCGAATCCCGCCACAATTGCAGCCACACACGCACCACAGCTATTGCCCTCGTTGCTCTGCTGCGCGAGCAGAATGGCGGACGGAATCAGGGCGATGCCACCGAGAACGCCCGACGCCAACAACATGTTGCGCGACCGGTGAGAATTATCGCGGACGCTGACGCGCACCACCTTGGCGCGCAAAACGGATTCTTCGCCCTTGCCGGTGCGAAGCGAAATGGCCTGGTCAGAAGCCGACACGAAGGCTCCGTTGAGCGTTTTCATGTTGGAGTCCACTACCTCAATCTTCTGCCCCGTGCGCAGCTCCTTGAGGTTGTCCCAGTTATCCTGTGAGGATTTGGCCCAGCCGAATCCTGCAACCAGAAGCAGAAGCCCGATCGTTTCAACCATTTTCTTCATGACACCCTCCTGAGGACTCTAGGTGTTGGCAGTTCAGATACCCAATGCACGGGAGCAGGATGAAGTTGGCGAGGAGTCCCTTGGCCAGGGAAGTAACCTCGGCATCGCAAACGCTACCCCTCGCGCGGGCGCGTGTCAAGGACCAAATTGCGAGGAACCGCGGAGCATCGCAAACATCGCGTGCCGCCGCGCTACCTGCGCTTGTTGGCAATAGCTTGACACGAACGAAGGCGGGCTCCTAGTATTCTTACTCTGCCCTTGACGATGAGCCCCCGAAGAAAGCCCACGGTCGCGGAGGCTGCAACCTCTACCCGATGGATAGACGCCATGAAAATCACTGCGATCAAAACTCTCGTGGTCAACGCCCAAATGCGCAATTGGGTGTTCGTAAAAGTGGAGACCGACCAGGCGGGCCTGTGGGGTTGGGGCGAGGCGTCGCTGGAATGGAAAACCAGGGCGGTGATGGGGGCCGTCGAGGACCTGAGTGCTCTGGTGATGGGCGAGGATCCCACGCGTATCGAATACTTGTACCAGAAACTCTACCGCGAGTCCTTCTGGCGGCTGGGCGTGATCGGCATGAGCGCCGTGAGCGGCATCGAACAGGCCTGCTGGGATATTGTCGGCAAGTCCCTGGGTCTTCCTGTCTATAAGCTGCTGGGCGGCGCGGTGCGTGAGCGAGTGCGCATGTACACTCACCTGGGCGGCGGCGAGATGAAATCGGTTTACGAGACTTTTGACCCCGCGCCGCTCGTCGACTTGGCGCAGGCGGTGGTGGCCAAAGGATACACTGCCGTCAAAGTAGTTTGCGTTCCGTACTCAGAGCCTCTGATGAGCGCGTCCTACGTGAAGAAGTTCGCCCAGGCCATCGAAAGGCTGCGACGGGCGGTGGGCGACAGGGTGGACCTCATGATTGACTTTCATGGGCGAACCTCTCCGGCCATGGCGATTCAGTACATCAACGCGGTGACCGAGTTTCATCCGTTTTTCTGCGAGGAGCCCGTGCCGCCGGAAAACGTCGCAGCCTTGCGCGAGGTGCGGCAGGCGGTGCGCGTGCCCATCGCGACGGGGGAAAGGCTCGTGACGCGGCACCAGTTTCGCGAAGTCTTCGAGCAGCAGGCCTGCCACGTCATTCAGCCTGACCTTTGCCATTGCGGCGGGCTGCTGGAAGGGAAGAAGATCGCGGCTATGGCGGAGGTGTACTATATGGGTGTGGCGCCGCACAACCCCTTGGGCCCCGTGGCGAATGCTGCCGCGCTGCACTTCGCACTCTCCACTCCGAATTTTCTCATCCAGGAAGATATGCTCACCGATGTTCCGTGGCGGTGGGACGTGGTCCGGCATTCGCTCGAAACGTGCGAAGGCTACTGGCTGAAAACAGAGCGGCCCGGGCTGGGTGTGGAAGTCAACGAAGAGGAAGCGCGAAAGCACCCCTTCCGGCCGGAGGCGATGCCTAGCACCAGCATCCGAGCCGCAGATGGAGCCATCCTGGATTGGTGAGGGCCTCTATAGACGGCGGGGGGGACGGCAAGCCGTCCCCCTGCCTCAGGCTCCGTATCCTCGCAACGAATCGCGCCTGCATTTAGGATATAATCCGTCACCGCGAATTGTGTCGCCGCGGGAGATGCTTCTCCCGGAGGAGGTCCATTTGAACAGGCGTCTTAGTCTTTGTCTTCTCTTTCTCGCGCTCGCATCCGGAGTGGCGTTCGGCGCGGAGGATACGCCTCCCGTATTGGTGATTGGGTCAAGCGCACCTGACTTTTGTCTGCCGGGGGTGGACGGCAAGGTGCATTGTTTACGAGACTTTGCTTCCGCCAAGATTTTGGTGGTCATGTTCACCTGCAACCACTGTCCCACGGCGCAACTTTATGAGACCCGAATCAAGCAACTGGTGTCCGACTACCAGAACCGGGGCGTGGCGTTTGTGGGCATCAACCCCAACAACGCCAACGCGGTCCTTCTGGATGAACAGGGTTACACAGACCTGGGCGATTCGCTGGCGGAAATGAAGATCCGCGCCGCCTATCGGCATTTCAACTTCCCGTATCTCTACGATGGCGAGACCCAGAAAGTCGCCCGCGCTTACGGCCCGGCAGCGACGCCCCACCTCTTCATCTTCGATGCCGGGCGCAAGTTGCGGTATGAGGGCCGTGTGGACAACAACCCGCGCGAAGCGTTGGTGACCAGGAAGGATGCTCGCCTTGCCCTCGACGAGCTTCTGGCCGGCAAACCCGTGTCCGTGGAGAAGACCCCGGCCGTCGGCTGTTCGACCAAGTGGATGTATAAGGAAGAATCGCGCGAGGAAGAGATGCGCCGCATCGAAGCTGAGCCCGTGACGGTCAAGCCGGTCAGCGCGGACGCGTTGAAAGCTTTGCGTAAGAATGGCACCGGCAAACTGCTCCTGGTCGATTTCTGGGCCACTTGGTGCGGGCCTTGCGTCGCGGAGATGGCCAAGCTCGAAACGATTTACCGCATGTTCCGCGCAGCGCCCCTTCGACTTAATCATGGTGAGCACGAACTACCCGGATGAGCAAAAGGGCGTTCTCGCGGCGCTTCGCAAGGCACACGCCAGCAACACGAATTACATCTTCGGCGCGACAGATATCTATGGCTTGATGGCGGCCTTTGATCCGGATTGGAATGGCGCGGACCCCTACACTCTGCTGATTCGCCCCGACGGCGAGGTGGTCTACAAGGTTCAAGGCCCGATCGATGAGTTGAAAGTGAGGCGGCTCATTCTCGCTAACCTGCCTGATGACGACAGCTACCGGGGAATCCAAGCCTATTGGCGGTCCTCAGTCCATGGCAAGTAGCGACATTCACCACAGGGGCCAAGTAGTGTAGGGGTAGGGCTTGCACTAGCCTCGTCGACTTAGTAACCCTGCGGGGACGGCAAGCCGTCCCCCTACATTGCGGGTCGTTATCGAGGATTGGGGAGGAGTGAGATCCGATGAGTTACAGAAACGTTTTCATGCTTTTGGCGTTGGCCATTGTTCTTCCGTTGTTCTCTTGCAATCAACAAGCGCCGGTGCAGAAAACCGAAATCAAAATCGATGGCTCCGGGAAGGGAAGGATTTTCGAGGGAATCGGCGGCGTTAGCGCCGGCGCCTCTTCGAGGCTGCTGATCGATTATCCCGAGCCTCAACGGAGTCAGATCCTTGACTACCTCTTCAAACCGGATTACGGCGCGTCTCTTCAGCACCTGAAGGTTGAGGTCGGCGGCGACACCAATTCCACCGACGGCTCCGAGCCCAGCCACATGCGCAGCCGCACGGATGAGAACTACGATCGCGGGTTCGAGTGGTGGTTGATGACGGAGGCCAAAAAGAGGAATCCCAAGATCATCCTGGACGCCCTGCCTTGGGGCGCTCCCGGCTGGATCGGCAACGGCAAATACTACTCTCAGGACATGGCGAACTATATCGCCAAGTTCATCCAGGGCGCCAAGAAGCATCACGACCTGGACATCGACTACGTAGGCATTTGGAACGAGACCAACTACGACACCAACTACATCAAGATGCTGAAGAAGACGCTCGAGGCCAACGGTCTTAAGACCAGGATTGTTGCGGCGGACCTCTACGAGAATCAATGGAAGATCACCGATGACTTCAAGCTGGACCCGATACTGAAAGAGGACGTCTATGCGATTGCCGTCCATTATGCGCGCGTCAAAGGAAACTTCTACGTCACGGGAGGCGCTTTAGAGTCCGGCAAGCCACTGTGGTCGAGCGAGGACCAGCCTTTCGACGATGTGGGATACGTGGGAATGATCCTGCAACGTGATTGGAAACCTGGGGCGAGAATCTGGGCCAAGGTCCTTAACACGAACTACATCGACGGCAAGGTTACCAAGACGGAAACCTGGAGCCCGGTAACCTCATACTACGATAACCTGGCCGCACCGAATTCCGGCTTGATGTACGCCAATACGCCGTGGTCAGGTTATTACGACGTGCAATCCGCCATCTGGGTGACGGCGCATACGACGCAATTCGCGCAGCCGGGATGGCAATACCTCGACAGCGCTTGCGGGTATCTCAAGGGCCAGGGGAGCTATGTCTCTCTCAAATCTCCAGCCTCGAACGACTACAGTGTCATCGTCGAGACCGTCGATGCCACGGAACCGCAGGAAGTGGCGTTCAGCATTGCCGGAGGCCTTTCGGCCGGCGTCATTCACGTTTGGCAGACGAATGCCTCGAAGTCATTTGAGAAACTGAGCGATATTACGCCGCAAAATGGCTCATTCAGTATTACCCTCGAGCCCGACTCGGTCTATTCGCTCACCACCACAACGGGCCAAGGTAAAGGCGCCGCCATGCCGCCTGCGCAAGCATCCTTCCCCTTTCCTTACAGCGACGACTTCAAGAGCGCGCCGGTGGGCAAGACTCCCAAATACTTTGCGGACCAGGACGGCGCATTCGAGGTGGCGCCCTGCGTCGGACGGCCGGGCCAGTGCCTGCGGCAGGTGGTGCGGCAACGTCCGATCGCCTGGGGCGGCATCAGCCCGGACCCGCTGACTTTCCTTGGCAGCGCGGATTGGACTGACTACGAGGTCAGCACCTCCGCCATGCTTGAGGAGTCCGGCAACATCACTCTCGTGGGCCGAATCGACTCCGCCGACTGGTTCCAGGATGGGAAGGCGCGTTGGCCTAGTGGCTACGTGCTCACCGTGCAGCAGGACGGAAGTTGGGAACTGGACAACGCAAAGTTCAAGACTGCTACTGCCAAGCTCGCTTCGGGCAAGGTCGGGTTCTCCCTCCAGACGTGGCACCATTTCGCGCTCGCCTTCAGGGGTTCCACAATCGAGGCCAGCATCGACGGAGCCCGGGTCGCAAGCCTGAGTGACGAAACCCACAAGAAAGGTATGGTGGGAATCGGCACGGGTTGGAATCTGGCGCAGTTCGCCGATTTTGCGGTGAAGTGATTTCACCACCGAGGCCACAGAGTTCGCGGAGGAAAACAGAAGGGCTTTCCTCTGTTCCCTCGGCGGTGATGCTGCTTTTGACGTGGTGCGGGCGAGACGCTCGCACCACAGCGCCGGGTTGCAGCGTGCACACAAGGGAGTTTTGAATGAGCGATCATTTCTGGCTGGGCATGGCAGTCATATTCATCAGTGGGGCGTTGAACGGAAGCTTTGCGCTGCCCATGAAGTTCACGCGTCAATGGAAATGGGAGAACACCTGGCTGGTTTTTGCCGCTTCCGCGCTGCTGGTCATTCCGTGGCTGCTGGCGGCGGGTTTCGTGCCGCACCTCGCAGACGTATATCACGGCGTCTCCAGCCGTGCGCTTCTGGCCCCGCTGATCTTCGGCTTTCTCTGGGGCATCGCGCAAGTGACCTTCGGCCTGGGAATCAGCGCCGTGGGCATGGCGCTGGCCTTCGCCGTGGTGGCCGGGCTGTCGTGCCTGTCGGGCGCGCTGGTGCCGTTGCTGGTCCTTAACCCCGCGGACTTGCTGCGGCCGCGCGGCGTCCTGCTGCTCATCAGCATGCCCATCCTCTTCGGCGGCCTGGTCCTTTATGGAATGGCGGGGCGTCGCAGAGAGAAGGAACAGACCCCGGCGGGCGCCGCGGCCGGCGCTGCCGCGATGAGTTTCATGACGGGGCTTGCCATCTGCATTTTCACCGGAATTTTCGGGTCGAACATCAACCTTGGTTTCGCTTTCAGCGGCACGATTCTCGATAAGGCCGTGGCACTCGGCGCCGTCCCAGTAACCGCGACGTACGCTTCGTGGGCGCTGGTGCTGGGCGCGGGCTTCATTCCCAATCTGTTCTATTGTTTCCTGCTGCTGTTTCGCAACGGCACCTGGCCGCTTTTCCTGAAGCAGGGATCGGCAAGAGAAACAGGCCTGGCCATCGCCATGGGTTTGCTGTGGCTTTCCGGGATGGTGGGCTACGGCATCGGCGCCACGCTGGTGGGAAAGTACGGCACCTCGCTTGGCTACACGCTGTTTGTCACCTCCATGATCCTCTCCTCGAACTTCCTCGGCATTCTGACGGGAGAATGGCGGGCCACTTCGCCGGCCACCCGGCGGGTGCTGACCGCAGCGGTGGTGGTGATACTCGTTTCCGTGATTGTGCTGAACCTCGGCGGGCTGTACTAGTCGGGGAGTCGAAAGTCGAGAGTCGAAAGTCGAAGAATTGAAGGGTAGAGGTTAAAGGGTGAAGGGTAAAGGGTAAAAAGAGGGCGCCGGTCCACCTCGAGCGCAGGAGTGCAGAATTTCAAATTCCAGATTTGAAATTCAGATGCACTCGATACTAGCCTCCTGCTCTAGACTCCCGACTCTGGACTCCCGACTCTGGACTCTGGACTCCCGACTCTGGACTCTCGACTCTGGACTCTGGACTCTGGACTCTCGACTCTGGACTTTGGACTCTCGACTCTTGACTACTGGACTTCTCGACTCCTCGACTACTGATGGTAGTTCGGATACGGCGGCTTGTGGTGAGTGGGAATGGGATTCTTGGCGAGTTCCGACAGCACCAACTCAACCGCTTTCTCGAGTTGCGGGTCGTGGCCTTCGCGCACTGCCTTGGGATCAAGCTCGACTTCGACGTCGGGCGCCACACCGTGATTCTCCACTTCCCAGGCATTGTTCGGGGTCCAGAAGCCGCGGCTGGGCGCGGTCACCACACCTCCATCCATCAGCGACTCGAACGGGCCGAAGAATCCCACCAGCCCGCCCCAGGTGCGCTTCCCGACTAAGATCCCGATATGCGCCTGGCGGAAATGCCACGGCATGGCGTCGCCGATCCTTTGTTTTCATAGACATTCTCGCTTTGTTCCCTCGATTCCGGTAGCGCCAGGGCTGGCGCAGACCCCGAAGTGTGGGGTCTGCGATGTCCCGAAGGGACAGGCGAAGGCAAGCGGCACAATCTGACCGAACTGCGCCTTCGGCGCATCGCAGACGTTCGAGAGCAACGTCTGCGCCAGCCCACGACTTTTTAACGTCTCCTTTGTTTTCATAGACATTCTCGCTTTGTTCCCTCGATTCTGGTAGCGCCAGGGCTGGCGCAGACCCCGAAGTGTGGGGTCTGCGATGTCCCGAAGGGACAGGCGAAGGCAAGCGGCACAATCTGACCGAACTGCGCCTTCGGCGCATCGCAGACGTTCAAGAGCAACATCTGCGCCAGCCCACGACTTTTTAACGTCTCCTTTGTTTTCATAGACATTCTCGCTTTGTTCCCTCGATTCTGGTAGCGCCAGGGCTGGCGCAGACCCCGAAGTGTGGGGTCTGCGATGTCCCGAAGGGACAGGCGAAGGCAAGCGGCACAATCTGACCGAACTGCGCCTTCGGCGCATCGCAGACGTTCAAGAGCAACGTCTGCGCCAGCCCACGACTTTTTGACCTCGTTCTTTGTTTTCATAGACATTCCCGGTTCGTTCGTAAGAAATGGCTAGGTTCGCACCGGTCCACCCCGCCTTGCCGCCAAGCTCTTGGACGGTTGTACTCGCCTTCGGGATAGCGGTCGATCTCAAATCCGGCCCGAACGGAGGTGCGGCAGGAGGTGGAATTTCAAAGCTGAAACGAGGGCGGGGGGATGGAACGTCGAGGAGCATTGCGTCACAATCTCGCGGCAGGCCTGAACTCCCGCCGAAGCTAATAATCCTAGCCTATCGATTTCCATTTGTCAAGAGACAGGAAGTCCGCTGACAAAGAGTCCGAGGCGGAGATGCCCGGTCATCAGATTGGAAACTATCGTCATTGATCACCTCGACAGGCCGACGGATAATTGAGGCCAGGCAAACGGACATCTGAGTGGTGCGTCAAACAAGACGCGGCGGATCCGCACTTTGAGATACACACGGTGGCGTCGGAAACAATCCCTCACCCGGCCTGCGGCGGCTGATGAAAGCGCCGCCGCAGGCCACCCTCTCCCCAAGGGCTGATCATGTCCCACACTTTTTGCTGGACACCGGGGGTCCTCATGCTCTAAGCTGCCCGCATGAAGGTTTGCGGGCAAGAATTCGGTCCGCAGCTTGTGCAGCGCATTCAGCAGACCGTCAACGACGAACCTGGCATCTCGCGTCGGACCCTGTCGCGGCGGGTTTGCGAATGGTTGAACTGGCGCACTGCCTCGGGTGAACTCAAGCAGGTCAGTTGCCGCGTGGCGCTGGGGAAGCTGCAGCGTCGTGGGGCCCTTGATCTGCCCGCGGTTGCCCCGGCCGTGGTTTCTCCACCCCGGCGAGTTGCGGCCCAGCCCGCGCCGCAGCAGGTCTTGCCCACCGAAGCCTCGCTCCAGGCCTTGCAGCCGGTGCGCTTGCTGCGCATTGAGCAGGCGGATTGTTCGGCCTCGCGGCTCTGGAACCAGATGATGGAGCGCTATCATTACTTGGGAGCCGGACCTCTCTGTGGGGCGCAGATGCGCTATGGCGTGCGCAGCGGCCAGGGCGATTGGTTGGGTGGGCTGGCCTTCAGTGCCGCAGCCTGGCAACTGGCGGCGCGGGATGAGTGGATCGGCTGGAGTGACCCAGTGCGCCGTGAACATCTGCAGGAGGTGATTGCCAACAGCCGTTTTCTGATTCTGCCCCACTGGCGCGTGCCCAACTTGGCTTCGCAGGTGCTCGGCTTGGCACTGCAGCAAGTCGCCAAGGACTGGCAAGAGCGCTACGGCTATAGGCCTCTGCTGGTGGAAACCTTTGTGGACGCGGAGCGTTTTAGGGGCACCTGCTATCGGGCGGCCAACTGGCTGGAGGTGGGCCAGACGACGGGGCGAGGGCGTCAGGACCGCGAGCACACCGGCGGCCGAGCGGTGAAGCGGATTTTCCTGTATGCTTTGCACTCGCAGGCCCGCCAGCGCTTGGGCGGACACCCACCCGCTCCGCCCCCTCCTCCGGCCGACTGGGCGGAGGAAGAGTTCGGCGGAGCGCGATTGGGAGATGAGCGGCGGCGCGAACGGTTGTTGGTCCTGGCGCGCGATTTTTACGCGCGGCCTCAGGCCAACCTGCCGCAGGCCTGTCAGACTCGCGCCCGAACCAAAGCCGCCTATCGTTTCTTTGAGCATCCGGACACCGGCATGGACGCTTTGTTGCAACCCCATTATGAAGCGACCCGGCAGCGCGTGGCGGCTGAGCGGTTGGTGTTTGCCGTGCAGGACACGACGTTCCTGAACTACAGCGCCCATCCGGCGACCGACGACCTGGGCCCCATTGGCTCGAATAAGGAAGGTACGGTGGGATTGGTGCTGCACTCGACGCTGGCTTTCAATGCGGCGGGCACACCCTTGGGGTTGCTGGATGTGCAGTGCTGGGCGCGGGACCGGGCGCAGTTTGGCAAACGGTCTCGACGCAAGACTCTGCCGATTGAAGAGAAAGAAAGCAATAAATGGCTGAAGAGTCTGCGGCAGGTGGCGGAGGTGCAGCGGCGCACGCGCTGCACGCGGCTGGTCAGTGTGGGGGATCGGGAAGCCGATATTTACGAACTGTTCCATGGGGCTCTCGCAGAGGAGAACGGTCCCTGGCTGTTGGTGCGAGCCGAACGCGACCGGCTGGGCGAGGACGGCCAAGAACATTTGTGGCCGGGGATGGCGCAGCACGCGCTGGCGGGCATTCAGGAAGTCCGGATACCGCGGCGGGGTGCCCAAGCGGCACGGGTGGCGCGGCTCGAAGTGCGCTTTGCGCAGGTCACCTTGCGACCGCCCCATGGCAAAGAAAAGCTGGGCGAGCTGACGCTTTGGGCGGTGCTGGCAGAGGAAGTGGAAGCGCCCCGGGGAATCAAAGAACCGTTGCTCTGGATGCTGCTGACCACCTGCCCGGTGGACAGTTTTGCAGCCGCTTGCGAAAAGCTGCGTTGGTACACCTTGCGCTGGGGGATTGAAGTTTATCATCGCACGCTGAAAAGTGGCTGCCGCATCGAGCAGCGGCAACTCGGCACGGCCGAGCGCATTGAAGCCTGCTTGGCAATTGATCTGGTGGTGGCGTGGCGCATTTTTCATCTGACCAAGCTGGGCCGGGAAGTCCCTGATGTTCCTTGCTCCGCCTACTTCGAGGAAGCCGAATGGAAAGCGCTGGCCGCCTACATCAACCAGGATCCGAGGCCACCCGAGCAACCTCCAAACTTGCGGGAAGCGATGCGCATGGTGGCGACGCTGGGCGGCTTCCTGGGACGCAAGAGCGACGGCGAACCCGGCACCCAAACGCTCTGGCTCGGATTGCAATATCTCGAGCCACTCACCGCAATGTGGAAACTCCTCGCTCATACTGCGCACTCACCCCCGGTGTCCAGCCGAAGATATGGGTAATGATCAGCCCCAAGGGAGAGGGCGAGTGTCCGTAAGGGGGCGAGGGTGTGTTAGTCTGACGCGCGTTACTAAGGAGGTGACGCGATGAATCCCAGGCGGTCAGGCCAATTGAGAGTTGCAATCGTATTACTCTCGTCAGCCCTCGCAGGGGCGGGCGTAATCGCGTCGGCAGTAGTCGGCTCGCTGATAAACCATCGAGCCCTGCTCGCGGAGCGATTCAAGCTGAAGGTCAGGCGTGACACAAAACAGCTTCCCGTTTATGCCCTGGTTATTGCCAAGGGCGGTCCCAAGTTCCTGCACGCGAAGTTTGAGACCTCCGACGACCCGGCACGTCGGGCAGACCCAACCCTGCCCCACCCCGCAGGCCCGCCGTGCCCCACAGACATGAGGTGCTGGCATAACTATGGGTCAATGGGTCTTGTGGTGGATATACTTTCCTGGATGTCGGAGATCGGCCGTCCGGTGCTCGACCGAACGGGGCTCGAGGGCGGCTACTACCTTGAGCTTCAATATGCACCACAACGCCTAACAGCCGCTGCGTCAACCGACAACGCCCCACCGCCCGGACCTGTGGGGCCCTCCATTTTTACCGCGCTCGAGCGACAGCTTGGTTTGAAACTGAAACCCATGAAGGGGCCAGTGGAATCCATTGTCATCGAACATATCGAGCGGCCCACGGAGAACTAGCGGCGGGCAAACGCTACGGCGATTCGTGCGTCAAACCAACCATAGCGAACCCTTGAGGTACGCTCCAAAAGCTGAACCAGAAGGAAAGGACAATTCATGATCCCGAACCTTGCCGGCAAGTGCAGTTCGGCCAGAAGAGGAATGCGCATGGCCGCTATCGGAATCGCAGCCGTGACTGGGCTTGTGGTGTTCGCGTTCTTCGGCAGCGCACGCGCGGGGGCGCAATCGCCGCAGACCGCCGTGGGGCAAGCGCCGGCGGCCGGCAGCGCGCAATCGGCGCCGATGTCCACTCTGCCCACCTCGGCTTCCTTCGAGGTCGCCTCGATCAAGCCGAATCACTCGGGCGAGATGCGCTTTTTCGTGTCCTGGCAGCCCGGCCGATTCAACGCGACCGGCATGACGGTAAAGTTCCTCATTACGATGGCGTATGATGTGAAGGAGTTTCAGGTCTCGGGAGGACCGAGTTGGGTCAATTCCGAAAGATACGATATTGACGCGAAGGAACCGGACTCGATCGCCCAGGAAGTGGATAAGCTTCCTCGCGAGCAGCGGCGCCCGTTGGCTGATTCGATGCTCCAGTCGCTGCTCGCCGACCGGTTTCAATTGAAATTGACACACGGGACGAAGGACATGCCCGCCTACGCGCTGGTGGTGGCGAAGAATGGCCCGAAACTTCAAGAGGCCAAACCGGTCGACACTCCAGCCGACGCGCAGAGCGCTCCCGGCGGCCACCCTCACGGACCTATGATACGCATGGGAAGGGGCGAGATTAATGGCCAAGGGATTGGTCTTTCGTTTCTGGCGAGCGTGCTGTCGCAACAATTGGGCCGCACGGTGCTGGATCAGACTGGGCTGAAAAGCAACTATGATGTAACGCTCAAGTGGACACCCGAACAGGGCGAAGGAATGATGATGGCAGGACCTGGGCCGGGAGGCGGCGGTCCTCCGCCCGACGGCGCGCCCCAGCCGGATGCTTCCGGCCCTTCGGTGTTCACGGCGCTTCAAGAACAGCTCGGGTTGAGGTTGGAACCCACCAAAGCGCCTGCGGAAGTGCTCACGATCGACCACGTCGAGCGTCCTTCGGAGAATTAGATTGTTGTCACCGCCAAGACGCCAAGGCACCAAGAAGAGCTTTTCTCTGGCCTTTTGCATCTGCTTCTTCTTTGTGTCTTTGTGTCTTGGTGGTGCACCGACTCCGTACAGGGGGCAGGTCACTTTCGGCGGATTGCCGGTTCCGGGTGCGACGGTAAAGGCCACGCAGGGCACGAGACAATTCTCCACGACTACGGATCAGGAGGGGCTCTACTCGTTTCCGGATTTGACCGATGGAGCATGGACGATTGAAGTGGAGATGACCGGCTTCGCATCGCTCAAGCAGGAAGTGGCGATCGGACCGAATGCCTCGCCAGCGAAATGGGAATTGAAGCTGCTGCCGCTTGATCAAATCAAGGCTGAGATAAGATCAGGAGCGGAAGTGACGCCCGGCGCCACCCCCGTCGAAGGGGCACGCCATGGCGTGCCCCTACAACCCAAGGGCGGAAGTGACGAAGGGAAGGCGCGAGCGAACGAGGAAGGTAAAGAACGCGAGAGCGAGGCGGGGAACGAGGGAGAAAACAACGCAGGAAACAACAACGAAAACAACGAAAACAGCCAAGCCGCAAGCGACGAACTCAATCAGCGCGCCGAGGACGGCTTGCTGATCAATGGCAGCGTGCTGAACGGCGCCGCTACGCGATTCGCGCAGGCGTTTGCTTTCGGCAATTATCGCAACCGCGGTGGCGGGCTTTACAACGGCGGGCTGGGCCTTATTTTCGATAATTCCGCACTCGATTCCCGGCCTTTTTCCCTGAGCGGCCAAAACACCCCCAAGCCGGCCTACAACCGAATCACGGGTGTGGCGAAGTTGGGCGGCCCGCTCAGGATTCCGCATCTCATCGAACGGCACGCGCCAAACTTTTTTGTGGCCTATGAGTGGACGCGATATGTTGACGACACCACGCAATCGGCGCTGGTGCCGGATGCAGCGGAGCGGGGCGGGGATTTCTCGCAAGTGCTGAGCGCTCTGGGTCAGCCGGTCCAAGTCTTCAATCCGGCCACGGGACTGCCATTCTCCGGCAGTAAGATTCCGCCAACCGAAATCAGCCCTCAGGCGAAAGGCTTGCTCAATTATTATCCGCTGCCCAGCTTTAGCGGAGAGCGGCAGTACAACTACCAGGTCCCCATCAACACAGACACGCACCAAGACGCGCTCCAATCGCGTTTCGACGAGTACATTAATCCCAAGAACCAACTCTATGGCGGTTTTGCTTTCCAGAGTGCGCGCACGGCCACGCCGAATCTATTCGGCTTTCTCGATACAAGTGACGTGCTGGGAATCAACAGCCGCATCAACTGGTCGCATCACCTCGGGACGCGGCTATTTCTCAATCTGGGTTACCAGTTCAGCCGGCTGGCGACGCGGACCAATCCGTATTGGTCTGATCGCGAAAACATTTCCGGCTCTGCTGGAATCGCGGGTAACGACCAGGACCCCGTGAATTGGGGCCCGCCGAGCCTGACTTTCTCGAGTGGGCTGGCGGGGCTCTCCGACGCGCAAAGCTCTTTCGACCGCAACCAGACGGATACCTGGTCTTATTCGCTGTTGTGGAGCCGAGATCGGCACAACATTACCATCGGTGGCGACTTCCGGCGGCAACAGTTCAATTACCTGGGACAGCAGAACCCGCGAGGCGTGTTCACCTTCACGGGTGTAGCCACCCAGGGAAACGCGAACGGCAAGATGATCGGCGGCGACGATTTTGCGGATTTCCTGCTGGGGATTCCGGACACAAGCTCGCTCGCGTTTGGCAATGCGGATAAGTATTTCCGAGAATCCGTTTACGACGCTTACTTCACGGATGATTGGAGAATCAGCCCGGAATTCACTTTGAATGCCGGGATGCGCTGGGAATACGGCGCGCCGATTACGGAGCTGTACGGACGCCTGGTGAACCTGGACATCACGCCGGGATTTGCGGCTGTGGCGCCGGTGGTGGGAATCGACCCGCAGGGGCCGCTGTCGGGTCAGAAGTATCCGAGTTCGCTGATCCACCCTGATAAAAACGGATTCGAGCCGCGCATCGGAATTGCCTGGCGCCCCATTGCCGGCTCGTCGCTGGTGGTTCGCGCCGGATATGGCGTTTATTACGACACCTCTGTCTATCAAACCATCGCCCAGCAAATGGCGCAGCAAGCGCCGCTTTCGAAGAGTTTGAGCGTGCAAAACAGCCCAGCGTGCCCGCTCACATTGGCAAATGGATTCATTACGTGTTCGGCAATTACTCCTGACACGTTTGCAGTCGATCCGCATTTCCGCGTCGGTTACGCGCAAAACTGGGAATTATCCCTGCAACGGGACCTTCCTGGTTCGCTGCAACTCAACGCCACATACTTAGGGGTCAAGGGAACGCGCGGAGTGCAGGAGTTTCTGCCCAACACCTTTCCACCCGGGGCTGCGAATCCGTGCCCGAGTTGCCCTACGGGATTTGCCTACCTCAGTTCGAACGGCAACTCCTCTCGCCAAGCCGCGCAGTTTCAATTGCGGCGAAGACTGCGCAACGGGCTCACCTCAACAGTCCGTTACACTTTCTCAAAATCCATCGATGATGATTCTGCTTTGGGCGGTCAGGGCGCTACCCTGCCCACGCAGATCTTCGGAGTTCCTTCCGGCGGACCAGGGAACAGTGGAACGCAAGTTAACTTGACGACGATGGGTACGGGCGGCTCCAGCCTTGCCCTTGCACAGAACTGGCTTGACCTCGAGGCGGAGCGCGGCCTTTCCACGTTCGATCAAAGGAATCTGCTGAACGTACAGTTTCAATACACCACCGGCATGGGACTGCGCGGTGAAACGCTCCTGCGCGGCTGGAAGGGGACGCTTTTTAAGGAGTGGACTTTTCTCAGCCAGATTACGGTCGGCAGCGGTCTGCCGGAGACACCTGTTTATCTTGCCGCTGTGCCGGGGACGGGAGTGACGGGAAGCATCCGGCCGGACGCTACAGGCACGCCCGTTTACGCTGCGCCGCAGGGCTTGTTTCTGAGCCCCGCTGCGTACACACCACCCGCGACCGGCCAATGGGGAAACGCGGGAAGGGATTCGATTACCGGCCCTTCTCAATTTACGTTTAACGCTTCCATAGGGCGAACCTTCCGCCTGCACGGCCGCTCCAACCTGGACTTTCGAATCGACTCGACGAACTTCCTCAATCACGTTACTTTTGCAAGCTGGGATACGACCATCACCAGCGCGCAATTTGGTTTGCCGGCGGCGGCGAACGCCATGCGCAGTTTGCAAGCCACGATACGCGTGAGGTTTTGAGGGCAGTGACGAGTGACGAGTGATGAGTGACGAGCCAAAGCGCAAAACACCTGGCTTCTCCCCAGGGGAGAGGGCTATGTTTCCAGCCTCAACAGAACTGCGGAGATTCTTCGCTTCGCTCAGAATGACAGCCAGGGCGGTGTTCTTCGCTTCGCTCAGAATGACGGCCTGGGCGGTGTTCTTCGCTTCGCTCAGAATGACGGCCAGGGCGGGGTTCCTCGTTGCCCTGCCTCTCGCGCTTCCTGCCACCCCGCAGCAGATCGGGCAGAACGCGACGGCCAACGCCAAGGAGACGGCCACCTTACGCGTCAGCACGCAGTTAGTGGTGGAGGCGGTGGTGGTGAAGGACAAAGCAGGGAATCCCATTCGAGGGTTGACCGCCAAGGACTTCACGATTACCGAGAATGGGACGCCCCAGACCATCAGTTTCTGCGAACACCAGGACCTTGTGGGGGCCTCCAACGCGCCCTCTGCGGCTCGCGCCCAGCCCGAGAACATCACCATCTACGATAAGCTGAGCCGGACGCGCATTGCCCCCGAAACGCCCGGCAAGTTTCGATACAAGGACCACCGGCTGCTGGCACTCTACTTTGATATGACGACCATGCCGCCGGCGGACCAAATACGCGCCCTGGAAGCGGCAAAGCGATTCATCAAAACCCAGATGGCGCCGGCGGATTTGGTTGCCATCCTCAGATTCGCGGGCGGTGCAGTGGATGTTCTCCAGGATTTCACCGACGACCGCAACCGGCTGTCGAGCATCCTCGAAACCATGATCGTGGGAGAGGGGCAGGGTTACGGCCTATCGAGCGACGACGCCGGCACGGCCGACACCGGGGCGGCGTTCGGCCAGGATGACAGCGAGTTCAACGTCTTTAATACGGACCGCCAGTTGTCCGCGCTCCAGACCGCGTCGAAGTTGCTGGGTCAGATTAACGAAAAGAAATCACTGGTCTACTTTGCCAGCGGCCTCAGGCTGAGTGGCCTGGACAACCAGGCGCAGCTCCACGCCACCATCGACACGGCCATCCGCGCCGGCGTGTCGTTCTGGCCCATCGACGCGCGCGGTCTGGTGGCCGAGGCCCCGCTCGGGGACGCCACGCAGGGGTCGCAGGGCAACATTGGCATGTACTCGGGGGCCGCGGCCCTGGCGCTGACTACTAACTTCCAGCAGTCGCAGGACACGCTCTATGCGCTGGCCGGCGATACGGGCGGCAAGGCACTACTCGATTATAACGACCTTGCGAAGGGAATCGTGCAGGCGGAGCAGGCCACCTCGAGCTACTACATTCTGGGTTACTACACCACGAACGCGGCCCAGGACGGCAAGTTCCGCCGCGTTAAGATTTCGCTGAACTCGGACTTGTCCGCCAGCTTGGACTATCGCCAGGGCTACTATGCCGATAAGCAGTTCAGCAAGTTCACTCCCGCCGACAAAGAACGGCAGCTCGAAGACGCGTTGATGCTCGAGGACCCGATCACCGAACTCACCATCGCCATGGAGATCGATTATTTCCAATTGAATCGCGCCGAGTACTTCGTGCCTATCGTGGTGAAGATTCCGGGCAGGGAATTGGCTTTGGCCAAGCGCCGCGGCGCCGAGCACACGCTTCTGGATTTCATCGGCGAGATCAAGGACCAGTACGGCTCAACCATCACCAACCTGCGCGACAAGATGAATATCAAGCTGAGCGACGCCACGGCGGCTCAGTTGGCCAAACGGCCCATCGAGTACGACGCCGGATTCACGATTCTGCCCGGGAAATACACCATCAAATTCCTGGCGCGCGACGACGAAACCGGGAGGATCGGCACGTACCAGACGAGCTTCCTCATTCCCAACTTGAATAAGGAAGAGAAGCGAATTCCCATCAGTTCCGTGGTGCTGAGCAGCCAGCGCGTCGATCTGCGGGAAGCGATCTACAACGCGCTCAAGAAAAAGGACCAGGAGGAGTCGGCTAACCCGTTGGTGCAGGACCGGCAAAAGCTTATCCCCAGCGTCACGCGAGTTTTCAGTCAAAGCCGGAATCTTTACGTTTACCTTCAGGCCTACGAGCCGGGCCTGCCCGGCTTCCAGCCCTTGCTCGCCTTTGTGAGTTTTTACCAGGAGGAGAAGAAGGCGTTCGAAACGCCGCCCATGGAAGTGACCGGCGGCATGAATAATCGCGTCAAAACCATGCCGCTAAGCTTCAGTATCCCGCTCCGCCCACTCGCTCCGGGCAAATATGAGTGCCAGGTAACCGTGCTGGATCCCACCGGCCGGAAAACCGCGTTCTGGCGCGCTCCGGTGATGCTGGTGCCGTAGGGTTGACAGTCGAGAGTGCACCACGAAATACTGTGAAGTTGCACTTGGAGGTCTCGCATGAAAATCGGGGAGCGTTTTTCCAGGACCTTACTCGCCTCAGCGGCAGCATTGCTCATGTGTGTGACGGGACCGCAAGTCGGCCTCAGCGGATCGCAGGCTTCTTCCCAATCGCAAGCTACCCTCTCAGGCCCCTCTGCCACCGCGCCCGCAGCGAATCCGGCGGATGTAAGCTCCATCGACGCCATTCTGCGTGCCGCCTACGACACCATCTCCGGGCCCGCCGGCCGGCAGCGCGACTGGGATCGCTTTCGCTCCCTCTTTGTCTCCGGCGCCCGCCTTGCCGCTGTGATTCCAAACCACCAGGAAGGATTCCGTACCGTGGTGCTCAGTCCCGAGGAATACATACAGCACGACGCCCCGTATTTCCGGAATCACGGCTTTTTTGAGCGGGAAGTGGCGCGTCGTACCGAACGCTTCGCCGATATTGCGCAGGTGTTCAGCACCTACGAATCGCGCTACGCCGCCGACGACCCCAAGCCCTTCGAGCGCGGGATCAACAGCTTCCAATTGATGAATGACGGCCGGCGCTGGTGGATTGTCACCATCTTCTGGCAAGGCGAGACTCCCGGAACTCCGATTCCACGGGAATTCCTGCAAGGCGTGAATTGAGCCGCTGCGGCGAAGCGGCGACCTGATTCTTGCTTCCGTGTTCTCTGTGCCAGGAAAGACTAAACACAGAGGCCACTGAGGTTCTCTGTGTTGAGGCTTGGGAGTCGCGGAGAGCACGGAGAAGCTTGCCTGCGTTGCCGCGCCCGGTCCACGCTGCGCGGCTAAATCCTTGTCAGAAAATTGGACAGGCACGTTCAAAAGGTGTACATTCCATTTTTCCCGCAAGGCGCATTTCACTTTCGACGATAAAGGAAAACTATGAGACGCACACTTTTAGCCCTGGCAATGGTGTTTCTTCCGGTGCTGATTATGGCCCAGGAACCTAGCGCTCCCCCGGAGACCAAACAGACACCGAAATCCTCCGCGCGGACGGCTGCTACCCCAACCCAGACTCCCTCCGAACGACCGCAGCGGGAGGAACGCGAGGCCAAGCCTCCCACTCCACCTTCGCAGCCTGAAACGGCCCAGCCCGGCGCTCCCGGCGAGGGCATGCGGCCGTTCCATTTCGACATGGTCGAAGTTCCTCCCGTGGTAACGCACCACGAGATCAGCATCGGCGGAAAGGTTTTGCGGTACACGGCCACGGCCGGCCGCCTACCCATCAAGGACGCTGAGGACAAGATCGAAGCGGAGATGTTCTTCGTGGCCTACACCCTGGATGGCACAGAACCCGCCACGCGTCCCTTGACCTTTGCTTACAATGGCGGGCCCGGCTCCGCCTCCGTCTGGCTGCACATGGGGGCGCTGGGGCCGCGCAAGGTCGTCCTGGAGCCTGAGGGGTGGCTGCCGCAGTCGCCTTACCGTCTCGAGGACAATCCCAACACGCCGCTGGACAAAACCGATCTGGTGCTGGTGGACGCCATCGGCACCGGTTACAGCCGGCCGGCGGACCAGACTGCGGCACGCAAGTTCTGGAATATGAGCGGCGATATCGCCGCCTTTGGTGAGTTTATCCGCATCTATATTTCGCGCTACGAGCGCTGGTTGTCGCCGCTCTATCTTTTCGGCGAGAGCTACGGCACCACTCGATCCGCGGGGCTTGCCGGCTACCTCAACGAGCGTGGCATCAACTTTAACGGCATCGTGCTGCTCTCCACGGTCTTGAACTTTGAGACGCTGGAATCTTCCTTCACCAATGATGTGCCGTACCCCATGCTTCTCCCGTCCTTCACCTCCATCGCCTGGTATCACAAGAAGCTGCCGCCGGACCTCGCGGCCGACCCCAACCGCGCACGGCAGGAATCGATGCAATTTGCGCTTGGAGAATACACTCAAGCCTTGGCTTCCGGCGATACACTGACTCCAGAGCAGCGGCAGAGCATCATCGATAAACTGAATCGGTATACCGGCATCTCGAAGGAAGTGATCGAGTGGTCGAATCTGCGCCTGGATGTTGGCACCTTCACTCACTTCCTGCTCGCCGATCAGAGGCTCCGCGTGGGCCGCCTGGACGGGCGCTTCAAAGGACCCGATCCGGACGGCTTCATGAACACCCGCTTCTTTGATCCCTCCAGCGCGGAAACCGGACCGCCCTTCACGAGCGTCTTCAACGACTATGTGCGCCGGGAGCTGAATTACAAAGTAGACATGCCCTACTACGTCTCAGGGCAGCAGTCGGGGTTCTTCCGGTGGAGCTTTAGCGCTCCGCAGGGTGGCCGCGGCGGCGGCAATCCGTTTGAGATGGAGACTTCCACCCCGCTGCGCGAGGCCATGGTGAAGGATCGCTATCTGAAGATCCTCAATATGGAGGGTTTCTACGACCTTGCCACTCCCTATCTCGCGGCATGGTATACCTTTGACCATCTCGACCTGTCGCCGGAGTTCCGCAAGAACATCTCGCACGCCCAGTACGAATCGGGGCATATGGTATATCTGGACTCGAAGGCTCACGCCAAGATGAAGCAGGATTTCGCCATCTTCATCGACGCAACAACCAAGAGATAGGCGGTCTTCATTGCGGCGCCGCTCTTCGCGATCAGCAGGAGCGGTTGCAACCGGTGCATAGTTTCCACAGTGTAGATTCTACAGAGATGTGTCAAAAGTACACGACCTCATTCCTCCACGGCAGCACTCATCGGTCCCCGGGGTTATCAAAGTATTTATTTTCATACTTTTAACCCCAACGTAGAATTTTGCCTTTTGGCAGAACATTTGCCTACCTTTACCTGCACTTTATTTAGCCTTTGATAGAAGGAAAATCTCAAAACTCGAGATGCTGTGTTGATCGGCAGGGCAGCGGCGCGGGAGTAGAATACCCTCCGGTTGCTAAACCTCTGGGGAGGAACGACTTATGTTAAGAAAACGGCAAGAATCGAACGGCCGCGCCCGGCGTTTCCCAATTCATATCCCGGTTCGTTACCGCCTGCCCCGCAGCCCAGAATGGTTTGAGGCTTACACTGAAAATGTCAGCCGCTCCGGAGTTTTGTTTCGAACCGACCAAACCATCGAGCCAACAACGGCTCTCGACCTCCGGCTCGAACTTCCCCCGGTCGAAAATGGGGAAAGGGTGCGAGGCGAGGTCGTCTGCAAGGGCGAGGTTGTCCGTATGGACCCGTCCGACGACCGAGGTGGCATTCCATCCGGCGTGGCCGTCGCGATCCACCGTTACTGGATGACGCAGATCAGGGGGCCAAACTAAAACTCGGTCGCAGAGAGTCGAGCACTTCGCAGTGCGGTCGTCGGACTTCAGGACGGTCGAAACACCAAGCGCGCGCCTTCTTCCGCACCCCTCCAGAGACCTTCGATCTCCCGCAGGTCAGCGGTTCTTGTTTTCACCTGAAATGCCTCTCGGGCAGCTTCGGCGAGAAAATCCCCCAACGAGTGGAGGACTCTCTCCAGCGATGCGCTGCCGAGTCCGCTGCCCATCAGTTCGAGTCCGGAACTGCGCAGCGTGGCAGCGGGCAGTGAGATTGTGGCGCCGGCACTCGACCCGACTTCCACATAGCGAATGCGCGACGCTGTATGCTGTAACCCCTTCTGCAAAATAGCCTCCAGCACCCTTTCCGCCGGACTTCCCCATAGGTAGTCCAGCACGACGTCGATCTTGTCCTTCGCCCACTCTTGGCGCAGGGCGGAGACAAGGGCCTGCGGCCCCACGTTCAGCGAGATGACCGCGTCGGCGCCCAAGCGCTCGAGTTCCTTCAGGGAGGCGGGGTTGCGACCGGCGGCAACCACTCGCTTGGCCCCTAGACGCTTCGCAACCTGTACCGCAAGCCGACCGGCTACCCCCGTGGCGCCCAGGATTAGAACGTTTTCCCCAGCGGCCAACTGCGCGCGCAACTTGAACGCGGCCCAGGACGACATGCCGGGATTCACAATTGCCGCAACGGTGACATCATCGAGCGTCTCGGGGACCGGCAGGCACATCGCGGGTCTCGCAACGGAGCGCTCGGCAAAGGTTCCGTAGGGACTACGCGAGGCACCAAAGTAGACGCGCCGGCCATCGTTCAAGCGTCCCACGCCATCGATGCCGGGAATCACCGGCAGTTCGCCGGTCGAGCTGTAGTGCGCCCCGCTCACCAGCGCCTTGACGATCGGATGAAGTCCTGCCGCGCTCACGGAGACGATCACTTCTTCACTGGTGGCAACCGGCTCAGAAAATGATTCGTACCGAGGCGGAGCATCGAAAGCATGCACGACTGCAGCGTTCATTTGAAGCCCTCCTGAGAATTCACAACCCTTCCATCAGTATACCCCAACCCTTCTCGGCACGGGGCGGATTGCGCCAAGGCGCAGGGTCTAAAAGGTATTGAGTACGATCGTCCCCGGGGGGCAATTGTCCAGTTGCGCGAATTTGAGCCTGCGTCGCGGCAGCTTGCCGAGGACGCTCGGCTCGAGCTTGAGTTGGAACTGAACCGCAAAGGCGTTGACCACGAAGTCGTGATTCTGGATGCTCCGAGCATGGAGGCGCTCCGACACACTCATAGTCGGTATTTCGAAACTGTTGCAGAGTTGATGCACGGGTTACCCCAGGTCCAGGCTTTGTTTAGTGAGACTGGCGAATTGCCACTCGAACACGAAAGATGATCGACGGCGGACCGGTCGTTGCAACGTTCGCCCGTCATTCCGGCGCGAAACGAAACCCCCAAACCAATCAATGCACCATCGGCACACCCTCAACGCGAATGGTCACAACCTGGAACGGCTTGATCAAGAAGGAAAGTCCGTGGGCGCCGTTGGATAGCTGCTGCTGGTTTTCCTCCATGGCATTACAAATCCAGGCGCCCTGGATTTGAAGAATCGGAATCTGTAGATCTACCTGGCCCGTTTGTCCCGCCACCTCGAGGAAGCGGAGAATCGTGCCGCGCCCGTCCTCCGCGTTTTTCCAATTTACCAGAACTACATTGGACTGGTTTACCTGGAGAAAGCTTGCCCGGGCTTTGTCCAGCGGCCTCGGCGGACTGACTTCCTTATCGTTCTCGATGATCTCGTTGGTCTCGAGGGGCGTCATCTCCTCGAAGCCTAAACGGCTGAGGCGGCCGGGATCGAGGTTGCTGCCGCTCGTCAGGACATAGCGGAAAGTGAAATCGCCTCCCTGCGCCGCTGCGTAGTTGGTGTGCCAATAGTTATTCATCACGTAGGAGAACACCGTGCCCCGGTGTTCATCCAACTCCATGGGCCACTTTCCGCGGACGATGTCGCCCAGCGCGAAGAGTTCAGCATCGGCGGGGACCAGAGCCGAGGTGACGCCGCCTTGCTGGACGGCGATCCAGTGCTGGGCGGAAAACCATTCTTTGGCCGCGCCGGGTAGAAGATCATGGGTGGGATCGACAAAGCCATCCTGCAGGTCGTAGCGGATCTGGGGATCGTCGGCAGCGAAGGGAAACGCGAAGTAGACGCCTTCCTTGGTGTAAACCTTCTGTTTCCGGACGTGATTAATGAATTCAATCTTCTTCTGCGAGTCGAAAAGAATCACCTCGGTTTGCACTTTGGGTGTGTTGGTGTTCGAGCTTTCCAGTTTTGCCTCAACGCCCAAGGGAGTGCGTTCGACTGAAACTAGGCTCCCTTCGTGGGCTCCATGAACGACGAGTTCGGGAGCCAGCAGCTTGGCGTCGCCGAAGATCAGGCGGTTGTAGGGCGGCTTGTCGCCGCCACTGACGTACAAATACTGGTCGAAGCGATAAGGGCTGGCCGGGTTGACCAGTTCCTTGCCCAGTTCTTTATCGAAGATGCTCCGCACGGCGCCGCTGGCCGGGTCAAGATCCACGCGGTAGTAGCTGTTTTCCAGCCTTGAATCCACTTGCAGCTTCGCGGCCAGGGCAGGCGCTGAGGCTTCCTGCCGGATGGTGTAGGCGCGGTAGCCCATGGCCGGCACGTCTTGCGCCGCAAAGCGCACACGCTCGAAGCTGGGTTCGCCGGGCCCGGTGGGGTAAGCGGGCAGATCGGAAATCACTTGGTAAGGGGTGACTTTCCGGTTTCCAAGTCAACGAGCTCGGAGCCCTTTCGCAAGTCAGTTTCCACCAACCCGCTGCGCGGCCAGTTGAGAGTGTTGAAGACCACCAGCGTCCCTTTCGGATCGTTGATGTAATCGGAGATGGCGGCCATGCCGCGATCCAAAACGTATTCCAAATCCTCCTCTGCCTGGGTGGCAAAAGTATCCTTGACGGTTTGCTGGCGAACCGTCTCCTCGCTCAGCGGGCTGGAAATGCTTTGCCAGGCGCCCCAGGTGTGCTCGTCGAAGAGCAGCAAGTTTTGCCAGAGGCGGCGCAGCGCGGCGGACTCGACTTGCACGTAAGGATGAACCAGCGAAGCGATGGTGGAGAGTTTTTCAGCCGAAGGCGCCCTCTGCTCGGCGCTGCGAGCCAGAATGGCATTCTGAGTGTCGGAGTAGATTCCGTCCTCCCAATACGGCCCGCCGTCGCCCTTGATGACCGGCAGCGATTTCCCCGCCTGCTCAGCGACTTCGCGAAGCGCCTCCGCAAAACCCGCATAGCGCAGTTTCGGGTAAGCATAAATCTTGTTCCACTCATCGGCGATCTGGGCTTGCTGCGGGAAAAGGTCGGAGTTCTCCCACTGCGCGCCAAACACCATCACGGTGTTGGGCTTGTACTCGGGAGACGAGTAGGTTTCGAGATACCCGGGCAAACGCTCCCGCGCCCGTCTTGACTTCGGGCGGCATGCCGAAAACGGCGGAGACATGCCCGTAACTGTTCGAGTACCACATCAGCACTTTTTCGCCATCCGGGCCCTCCCACCAGTAAGGAGATTGCTTCTCGAGGTTGCTGAGCACAACGATCGGCCCGCGATCCGGATTGCTGCCGGAAGTGAAGTACTTCAGCCCCGAGGCCGCCAGCACGGTGGCATAGGCCCAGGACTGGGAAGGCACGTCGGTGATATTGGCGTAATCGAAATTGGCTCTGTTGGCGCGATCGAACCGATAGCTGGGATAGAGCGAGCGGATCAGGGTCTCGAGCGCGGGAAACTCCGTGAGAAGATTCGCATACTCCGCCGGAACCAGGATCTTGTGTTCCCGCACAAGTTGCAGAAGCCGCCGCCGGTCTCCGGCGTTACGCCCCGCCAGGAATTCCTGAATCACCCAGTAGCCGTCCACGCTATAGCGGAAGTCCGGGTGTTCCTGGATCATGTCCATGGCTTCATCCAGAACCCGGCTTTGAATCTCGGAAACCTTGGCCTGATAGTCGGTATAACCCACGTCGATGTGCTCGTGCGGAACGATCAGCAGAGTCCATTTCCTTGCGGGCGATAAAGTCACCGGCAGGCGCTGCGGATGCTTCGCGAGCGTCACTGTAACTTCCGCCTTCGTATCGGCCGCGAACTCCGGCAAGGAGAGCTGAAGGCGCTCCTCGCCAAAACTCCGTTGGGAAGCGATAGGATCAGAAAAGGCCTGGCCACTTAGCTCGAGATCGAACCGTGCGTCGCGAAGAGGAGAATTGTGGCGCAGGTAAGCATCCACAAGCTCCAACAGTTGCTTGCCTTTGGTCTGGTAATAGATGCTGGGTTCAAACTGGATGCCGATCTTTCGCGGATCGTAGGCCTGGCCGGTGTCCTGATCGAGTTCCAGTGCATCGTACTCGAGGCCCGCAGAATTCGCGTCCGATCCCGCCTCGTCGATCGCGGTCAAGACCAGCGTGTTCTCGCCTTGCTTCAAAGACGGCGTGGGAAGTTGGATCTCGAGCTCATCAGACCAGTATTTATCGCCGGGCGCGTCGTGCCGCAGCGGATGGTGGTACGCCCATCCTTGCTGGCCGTTGATCTCCACTTGAAGCGTTGGGAAATAGGCCCGTTGGCCGATTACAAATGCCACCTTCAGGAAGTGACAACCTCTTGGTGATGCCGCCGAGAAGAATTTGATCGTGTAGGGATGGGGACGATGGCCGGCGCGTTCGTTGCCCGAGCCCGGCTGGTAGGCATACCAGCCACTCTGCGCGTCGCTTTTCCCAACTGTGTAAACCACAGGGGTTTCAGCAAGCGCCGCGCCGGGTAATTCCCTCTCCTCCCACTTCTGGTTAAACTCCGCCGAAGAGCGATCGAACTTGCCAATCTGCCAGACGGTCTGTGACTCGGCCATCGCCTGGTGGCAAGCCGTTAGTGCGATGATCGGCAAGGCCAGAGACATGACGCTTCTTAGATGTAAAGCCGGAACGCTGCCTCTTTTCATATGAGTCCCCCTCGAACAGGACAGCCCCGAAGGGGCGGCCCAGCAAAGCCTAGGCCAGTGGCCTGGGGAAAGGAGGCGGTTTTCCCGGTCGAGCCCTGAAGGGGCGACCTACGGAAGGCGCAGCTATCACGCCCCTTCAGGGCTTGAGGCAGGAAATGAAATTTCCGCTTACTGCTTCCACCCAGGCCGTTGGCCCATAAGCGTTAACCTAAGCGAAACCGTATCGGGGCCGCTCTCGGGGCGGCCCTGCCAACCCATGGGTGATGGCTCGCCATTGCCGCAGAACTGCGGTCAGACTTTGGGGCAGCAGAAGCGCTGCGCCTACCTGACGGTACATGAATTCAACCTCACGCCACCTGCTGCGCCGGGCCTGCCAAGGTATAGCCCCAGGGGGAAAATGCTTCGGCGCTACGTACCATCCGTTCGATCAAGAGTCCCGTGAACAGTTTGCCTTCCAGCCAAGCCTTCGCACTGAGAGGGTCCTTCTTGGGTAAGTGACCTAAACCCAGAATTGATTTCATGCGCTTAAACACCAGTTCAATCTGCCAGCGCAGCCGGTACAGATCGAGAATCGCGGCGGCGGAGAAAGCGCCACTCAAGGTGGTCCAGACCATGAAGAAGGCGGCGAATTCCAACGCCTCTGCCGATACCCTGCCTTGTCCTTGCTGCGCCCGCCGACGCAGATGCTGCTGCGCCCGGCGTGTCGCCTCCGCGCTCTGGCGCAAGGCGATCAACTGCCCGCTGATCCACCCGCCCTGCGGATCGCGCACCTCGGTCGCGCGCACCTGCGGGGTTTTTCCTTTCAGCCCGCGCAAGAAGCGTAACAATTCCATCCGTCGGCCGCCTTCAAACAGCGGCAGTGCTTGTCGATTCAGTCGCACCACCACGTCACCCTGGCGGCGCACGATGTGCGCCACCCCGGGCGGCGCTGCGTAAACACGATCCCCCATGACAATATCCCCGGCCACCACCGGCACCCGCCGAAAGGTCTCACCCCCTTGGTGTATGTCCGTCAGCTCGAAAAAATCACACTGCAAGTCCGCCAAGTTCAACGCCCAATGGACTTTCCAGTCTGTCCCCGTGCTGCCCGGCTCGGAGACGGAGGTGGCATCAATCGCCCGCACCCGCCGTCCCGCCACCGCCATCGGTAACTCGGCTGCGCCCCGCATCTGCTGCGCCAGCCAGCGTACCCAAGGTTCGGCAGCGCGCAGCCTCTTGAAAACTCCTACCGCACTGATCTGCGCCAAACCGGAGGCCGAAGCCCGCGCCGCCGTCTCCGCCAAAGAACAGCCCGTGGCCAGATGCAGGAGCAAGACGCGCAGCACCGTTTCCGGATCGGAGATGTAACGGGCCCGCCGCATGGCCCCGAGTCGACGCGCCTGCTCGGCCCATTCCGGCGGCAGAAACGTGCGTAGGATTTCCCAATTCTCCAACTCCGCAAGACCCTGGTTCGCAGCGCTCATGCCTCCCAGCATACCTCAATTCCATGGAAGGGGCAACTCCTTAGGTTAACGCTTAT
>CAVROP010000010.1:0-50000 GCA_963722675.1 uncultured Acidobacteriota bacterium | reverse complement strand
ACAAGCGACCGCGTGGGAGGTTTCAGGTGCAACGATAATGCCCTCTGCGCGCGAGAAGGTAATAGCCGCTTCGAAGCATTTCAATTGCAGGTAATTGACCGCTTCCACCACACCGTGACGGTGCAGAAGGCTGACCAGCGGGGCCATGCCGTGGTACCTCAATCCCCCGGCGTGAATGCCCGCTGGAATAAAGTCATGCCCCAGAGTGTCCATCTTCAGCAGCGGCGTCATCCCGCTCTTGTCGCCAAAATCGTAGGCATAGACGCCTTTGGTCATGGTCGGGCATGCGGCGGGCTCGACCGCAACCAGGCGGATTTGCTTTCCAGCCGCCTTGAAGGGCACGAAGGGAAACGCCAGGCCGGCAAAGTTGCTTCCTCCGCCGCAGCAGCCAATCACCACGTCAGGGAAGGCCCCGGCGAGCTTCAATTGAGCGATCGCCTCTTGCCCGATGACAGTCTGGTGCAACAGTACGTGATTCAGGACGCTGCCCAGTGAGTAATTAGTGTCTTTGCGACCCGCCGCATCTTCGACCGCTTCGCTGATGGCAATGCCTAAGCTGCCCGGGCAGTCCGGATCTTCGGCGAGCATCTGCCTTCCCGCGGCGGTCTGGTCGCTGGGCGATGGAATGCATTGGGCGCCCCAACACTGCATCATGGTGCGCCGGTGGGGCTTCTGATAGAAGCTGCACTTTACCATATAAACCATGCACTCCTGGCCGAATACATTGCAGGCGAACGCCAGAGCGCTTCCCCATTGGCCCGCCCCAGTTTCTGTGGAGATGCGCTTTATGCCTGCTACCTTGTTGTAGTAGGCCTGAGGCGTCGAGGTGTTCAGCTTGTGGCTTCCGGCCGGCGAGACGCCTTCGTTCTTGTAAAAAATCTTCGCCGGAGTTCCCAGGACTTGCTCCAGCCGGCGCGCCCGGCACAGCGGCGATGGCCGCCAGAGCCGCAGGATGTCGAGCACGGGCTCCGGAATCGGAATCGTCGGAGCAGCCGAAACCTCCTGCTCGATCAACTGCGGCGGGAATATCGCCTCCAGGTCGCCCGGTCCTGCGGGCTTCAGCGTCCCGGGATGAAGCGGAGGCGGCAAGGGCGCCGGCAGGTCAGGAACGATGTTATACCAAGTCTTCGGGATTTCACTTTCAGGCAGAAGATATTTGTTGTCGGTCATGAGTTGGCTCCGGGTACAGTCGCACCCGCCTGGCGGCTGCCCCCGCGCCGTCAGCAGATGCGTTGAAATTAAGATGCCGAGAATAACACAAAAAGCTTGCTTTCGGGAAAGGATCGCGAGCACTTCTGGTCTGTCCGGCAGAGCGGACTGGCAATTCTCAGGCCATCGGCGTATGCTGTGTATTACAGAGAGGACACTATGCTTTCCGTTCGGCTAGACCCTGACATCGAAAAAAGACTCACCGACTTGGCCAGGCGCACGGGGCGAACCAAGGCCTACTATGTCCGGGAACTTATCGAGGGGAATCTTGAAGACCTTGAGGACCGTTATTTGGCGGAGTCTCGGTTGGAAAAGCGGCGCCCTTCTTTGACCAGCCGACAGGTGCGAAAAGAACTTGGCCTGGCAGATTGAATACGACCCTGGCGCCCTCCAGGATCTCAAAAAGCTCGATCAAGCCGTTCAGCGCGAGATCGTTGACTACATGGACAATCGGATCGCAAGCGCACGGACCCCGCGTGACTTCGGGAAACCTCTGCGAGGCAGCAGGTTTGGCCTATGGCGGTACCGAGTGCGTGATTACCGGATCATCTGCGAACTGCAAGAGAGGCGTATCGTGGTTCTCGTGGTGGCCGTCGGACACAGGAGCACGATCTATGATGACCAGGCAACTGGTTAGGTGCTTCCTGCTCCCCGCATGTGATCCGAAAAGGTCGCGACCCCCGTATCAGGGGCCCGCGCTGCCACACTGAATTGCAGGACGCCGCAAACGCGGATTAACTTTCCAACGCTTCCCGGCAGTACGCGTAGCACTTCTTGACTTCCGCGATGGTCTCCAGGCGCTTATCCTCGCCGTATTCGTACTCGATGTTGGCGGGAATTTTCCATTTGTTGTCGCGCAGCAAGCAGAGAACCTCTTTAATAGGCGTATCACCCTGGCCAAAGGGCAGGTTGGCGCCGTGGTTCTTCTTGCGATCTTTGATGTGCAGCGTGACGATCTTCTGATGGTGCTCGCGAATATAGGCAACGGGATCGCCGTTGGCAGCCACGAAATGGCCGATGTCCAGGTTGACGCCGATATACTGCGACGCACCCTTCATGGCGCGAGCAAACGTCTCGGCAGTCGAGAATTCATCCGGGTCGCGGGTATCGTCATGGCCGTGGAAACCCACCATGATCTTGTATTTTTGGGCAAACGGGTCAACTCTCGGCGCAACACTCACATTGGATGAAGAGGTGATGTATTTGACGCCCAGCGCCTGCGCGGCCTTGAAGCCGGCCTCGATTCCTGCGTCTGTAACGCCCTTGCGAAAAGCGTAAGTGAGAGCATAAATCCTCACGCCGCCATTATCGAACTTGGTGCGGATCTCGTGAAAAGCACTGGCAGGCGCGGAAATCCACCATTTCTCCTGTTCTTGTTCCTTAATATTGGACGGCACCACGTGCCCATCAAACAGTTCGCACTCGCCCAATCCCACCGTCTTGAAAGCCTCGATGGCGGCATCGAGACCCATGTCCCGAAAGGAATAACTCTGCGCGCCGATCTGGACTCCGCGAACTACGGAATCAATGTAGGGCGCGCTCCAGCCTTTGCGGCTAACAGCCCACAAACCGGCAGAGCCTCCAATCAGAAGCTTCCCCACGTCCCGACGTGATATCAAAGCCATAGAACCTCCTTGGAGTCTTAGAACTATCGGCGGTTAGTATAAGAAGCCGGACCGCATCTTGCAAGCGAGGAAAGGGTGAAGGTCGATGGGTAAAGGTTGAAGGGTGAAAGGTGAAGGCTAAAGCCAGCAGGACCGCCCGCAACTCCTCGTGATGACACGTAGCGCCGGCCTTCAGAGCCTGCCCTGAGCGAAGCGAAGGGTCGGCAGATGCCCCGACAGGTCGGGGCGCTACGAATCGAATCAGCTCGCTACCGATGGCATGTTTAGCCTTTACACTTTGATCCTTTACCCTTTACCCTTTAACCTTCACCCTCTGAAGGGAGCATCGCTTTGAGATCAGCCGCCAAACGTCTCTGCCTCGTCGCTGTTTTGGTTTGCTGTTTCTTTGCCGCGAAGGCCAGTGCGCAGTCCGGAAGTTCCTGGCTGTCGGGTGCGAGCCAATACCGATTCCACATGATCGGCAATGCGCATATTGACGCCCCATGGCTCTGGCCGTGGTCGGAGGCCATGTCGGTGGTGCTCAGCACGTTTCACTCGGCGTTGGACCGCATGAATGAGTACCCTGACTTCACTTTCACCGCGAGTTCCGCTCAATTCTACGAGTGGGTCGCGGAAACTGACCCCGCGATGCTCGAAGAGATCCGCAAGCGGGTGGAGGAGGGGCGGTGGGATCTGGTGGGCGGTTGGTGGGTCGAGCCGGACGTCAATATCCCGAACGGCGAATCGTTAGTCCGGCAAGGGCTCTACAGCCAAAGGTTGTTCCAGGAGTTATTTGGACGCATGGCCCAGGTCGGTTACAACCCCGACTCCTTCGGCCATCCCGGAACCTTGCCGCAGATCCTCAAGCTGCAAGGCCTGCACGCTTATGTCTTCATGCGTCCCCAGGCTCACGAGAAGAAGCTTCCCGCCGACCTTTTCTGGTGGGAGGGCGCCGATGGGAGCCGCGTGCTCACATACCGCATCCCGTTCAGTTACGGGATTGATGAGCATATGCAGGAAGAGGTCAGCCACTTCATCACGGAATTGAAAGAACCCACCAAAGAACTGATGGTCTTTTACGGCGCCGGCGACCATGGCGGCGGGCCCGCCAAGGAGAATATCCAAGCGATCCTGGATATGCAGAAGATGCCAGGCGCGCCAGCGTTCATTTTCAGCACCCCGGACCGCTACTTTAACGAAGTAGGGGCGGTTCGCGAACCGCCCCTACACTTGCCGGTGGTGGCGGACGATCTTCAGCATCACTCGGTGGGCTGTTACACGGCCATGTCTGAGGTCAAAAAGAACAACCGGACTGCGGAAGCCGCTCTGACGACTGGCGAGAAACTCGCGGCCCTCGGGTCCGTGGTTGCTGGATTTGACTACCCCAAGGCCGACTTCACGGCTGCCTGGAAAAGGGTGCTGTTCATACAATTCCATGACGGCATGGCCGGGACCGCGCTTCCTGAACATTATGACGTGGCCCGGGAAGCCCACGGACGCGCTATCGACATCGCCGGTCAGGCGATGAACAAGGCGGCGGAGAAGATTGCCTTTCAGATTCCGACGCAAGACCCAAACTCCGAATACCTGGTGGTGTTTAATCCCCATGCCTGGAACGCCAAGCTCAACGTCGAATACGATGTGGGCTGGGGTTTCGAGTACAAGAAGGGCGCACAACCAGCCTCCGTGCTGGAAGATGAGAATGGCAATAGCATTCCCCACCAATGGATCCAAGCGACGACGGTGGTGGACGATCGCATGCGAGTCGCGTTTCAGGCGCCGGTGCCCGCTTTCGGATACCGGCAATTCCGCTTGCGAAGCAGCCAGCCTGCCGCACCGCTTGTCTCGGCCGTGCATGCCACCGAACGCCAATTGGAAAACGAACATCTGCGTGTCACTTTTGCGGACGACGGCAGCCTGACGCTGCTCGACAAGGATGCCGGGGCGCAGGTTTTCAAAAGCGGCGCGAGCGGAGCGCGGGCGATTGTGCTGGACGACCCCAGCGACACCTGGAGCCACGACGTGCGTTCCTACACCAAGGAACTCGGCGTTTTTCGCAACGCGCGCTTCCGGGTGCTCGAGAACGGCCCGTTGCGCGCCACCATCCGTGTGCGCACGAACTACGGAGCGTCTTCGCTCCAGACGGACTGGCTGCTCTACTCCGGCGCCCGAACCGTCGAGGCCCGCGTAGCGCTCGATTGGCACGAGCATCGCAATATCCTGAAGTTCTCGTTCCCGGTGGATGTGCAGGATCCCCAGCCCACCTACGAAATTGCCTACGGGTACAAGGTGCGCCAGGCCAACGGCGACGAAGATCCCGGGCAACGCTGGATCGACCTCTCCGGCCGCCGCGCCGCAGGGGAGTATGGGCTGGCCGTCATCAATGACGCCAAGTACGGCTACAGCGTGCAGGGCAACGACATGCGCGTCTCGATCACCCGCGGCGCGGTCTTCGCGCAACACCGGCCCCGCCAACTCGAGCCCAACGGCGAGTACATCTGGCAAGACCAGGGCATGCAAACCTTCCGCATGCTCCTCGTGCCTCACACCGGCGCCTGGCAGGACGCGGGCATTGTGCGCATGGCAGAGGAGTTTACGGCCCCCATCCCTATCATTTATCAGGGAATCCATCCCGGCAATCGGCCGCTCTCCGCTTCTTTCCTGTCTGTGGATGCGCCGAACGTTGTAGTCTCGGCGGTGAAGAAATCCGAAGACGGCGATGACCTGATCGTCCGCTGCTACGAAACCGCCGGCCGCCCGGTAACGGCTAACCTGGATTTGGGATTAGTGAACCGCCGCTGGACAGGCAACTTCCGGCCACTTGAAATCAAGACGCTGCGCGTGCCGCTCAACGGCGGAGAGATTCGCGAAGTCAACGTGCTGGAACAATGATTGACGATGGTCGATGGACGATTGTCGATTGGGTGAGGGGAGAAATAATCCGAGTTTATGCCCTCGCCCCCTTTGGGGGAGAGGGTGTCCGTCAGCCGACGGACGGGTGAGGGGGTTGGTCCGTCACGATATTATGTAACCCTCCGTAGGTGGGTGGTCTACTATGCCTCTCGAAATCTCCCAGCTTCAAAAACTCGACGACTACCGTTGGCTCGTGCCGCAAGGAACCAAGCCCGGCATGCTCACCGATGCGCTCATTTACACTGATGAGCGCCTGCTGCCGGACCTGCTCAAAGACCTCTCTCTCGAACAAGCCATTAACGTAGCCATGCTTCCGGGCATCGTGGGCCGCTCCCTGGCCATGCCGGACATCCACCAGGGCTATGGATTCCCCATCGGCGGCGTGGCGGCCACTCTGCCGGACGAGGGCGGCGTGGTCTCGCCGGGGGGAGTGGGCTTTGATATTAACTGCGGAGTGCGTTTGCTCGCCAGCACCCTGACACTCGACGAGGTCCGCCCGAAAATCAAAGAACTGGTGAACCAGCTTTTCCGCGACATCCCTTCGGGCGCAGGCCAGAGCGGGAACATCCGGCTCTCCTACCAGGAACTCGACAAGCTGCTCAAGGAGGGCGCCGCCTGGATGGTTGGACACGACTACGGCCGGCCGGAAGACCTCGACACCTGCGAGGAGAACGGCGCCATCGAAGAAGCCGACCCCGCCATGGTCAGCGACCGGGCCAAGAAGCGCGGCCTGCCCCAGGTGGGAACGCTCGGTTCCGGCAACCATTTCCTCGAGGTCCAGTACGTCGAGCACATCTTCGACCCGGCTTCGGCTCAGGCGCTAGGTCTTTACCAGGGCGAGATCGTGATCTTAATCCATTCCGGCTCACGCGGCCTCGGCCACCAAGTCTGCACCGACTACCTGCGCGACATGGACGCCGGCATGCGCCGCTACGGCATCGACCTGCCCGACCGCCAACTGGCGTGCGTACCGGTACACTCGAAGGAAGGCCAGGAATACCTCTCGGCGATGCGCGCCGCGGCGAACTTCGCCTGGGCCAATCGCCAGGGCATGACCCACTTTGCGCGCCAGGCCTTCCAGCGCATCTTCGGCCCGCAGGAAGAGTTGCGCGTGGTTTACGACGTCTGCCACAACATCGCCAAGCTCGAACGCCATTCCGTAAACGGACGGGACCGCAAAGTGATGGTGCACCGCAAGGGAGCCACCCGGGCGTTTCCCGCCGGGCGGCCGGAAGTGCCGGAAGTCTACAAATCCTGCGGCCAGCCGGTGCTGATCCCCGGCTCGATGGGGACGTCATCTTACGTTCTGGTGGGCGCCGAGGGTGCGATGCAGGAGACCTTTGGCACCACCTGCCACGGAGCCGGGCGCGTGATGAGCCGCACCGCCGCCAGGAAATCCCCCTTCGCCCAGAACGTCCGCCAGCGCCTCGAGGCGCAGGGCATCGTGGTGCGCGCCGAGACCCGCGACGGCATCACCGAAGAAATCCCCGAAGCCTACAAGGACGTGGACGTGGTCATCGACGTGGTTCACAACGCCGGCTTGGCGAAACGCGTGGCGCGGCTGAAACCGATGGGTGTGATTAAGGGATGATTACATGCCCACCACTGAGGCGCGGAGGCGCAGAGAGAAGGCCTTTTTCGTCAGCCCTCCGCGACTCTGTGCCTCTGTGGTGATAAGGTCTTCGTTTCTTTCACGGCCTCTCGCTGGGCAGATTCACTTCCCCTCTTCTTCCTCAAGCTGCTGTGCCAGATAGTTCTGCATGCCGAGCTGCTCGATGAGGCCGAGCTGTTCCTCGAAAAAATCCACGTGGCCTTCTTCGTCGGCGAGAATTCCCTTCAGGAAATCGGCCGTACCGTTATCGCCGGCCTTGCGGCAGGTGGCGATGGCCTCGTTATAATCCGTCACCGCGCCGTGCTCGAGGGCCAGGTCGTTCTCGAGTTGCTGTTTCACATCCTTCCCGATATTGAGCCTGGGCAGTTCGCTCAGGTTCGGCGCTCCCTCCAGGAAAAGCATGCGCTCGATGAGTTCTTCCGCGTGCTTCATCTCAGTGATGGATAGTTTCTTGACGCGCTTGCTGAGCAGCTCGTAGCCCCAGTTCTCGCACATTTCGCCGTGCAGGAAGTACTGGTTAAGTGCGCCCAACTCCTCCTCCAGCATATCTTGCAGAGCTTTCAAAACTTCCGGTTTACCTTTCATGAGTCCTCGCCTCCTGTTATGAATCCGTCCGCCCAATAAACCCCTAGACCGTTTAGTTTATAAGTTCGATCCTGACGCTGGCCTTTACACGCTGCGGAAAAACACTTGAAAACTGTCATTCTGAGCGAAGCGAAGAATCTCGCTCTGCCAGACGTCTAAAACAGAGCGAGATTCTTCGCTTCGCTCCGAATGACACAACCGCACGCATGATCACGTCACGACTCGCTCGGCGGCTTGGAGTTTTCCTCCTTCTCTTGCACATGCGCCAGCAGCTTGCGCACGCTATTGGCAAGCTGCACCACCTCGCCTTCCCCTTCCACGTCAAACTCGATAGCATAATTCCCGACCGCCGCGCGATCCACCGCCGCCTTCAGGGCCACCAGCGGTTCCACCACCGTGCGAGGCAAGACGAAGCTTACCCAGATGCTCAGGAGAATCGTCAATAAGGATACGGTGCTCAGCACCCACTCCGCCCGCCGCAGCAAAAGCCGCGCCCGCTCATGGTCCCGCTGCACGCGCTGCCAGCTTCGCGCCTCGAGCTCCGACGACTCCTTCACCACCGCGTCGCTGGAGGAGCGGAGGTCGGCAGAGATCTGGCGGAAAGCCGGATCCTCGGCCGCCAGCGAGGCCGCCACCTGCTCGTCCAGCGAGCCCAGGCGGTTGTGGAGTTCCTCCATCAAGATTGCACGGTTGGTGCGGCTCGAGCCCTTTAACAAGCTATCCAGGTCTCGGGTGTAAGCCCGGATCACATTGCGAACGTGCTGTGCCGGCGCTTCGTTCACTTCCGCCCGCCGCGCCACGGCCACCGCCATGCGCTGTTGATAGAACTGCCCCTGGGCCCGCATATGTTCGAGGGACGCTCGCTCCTCCGGCTGTAACTTGAGGCACGAATCGATGATCTGCTGCATCCTGGCCAGCGCCTGGCGGTTCGCTTCCAGTTCCACCGGGTCATAAAGGAGGAAGTAATTCCGTTCCGCCCGCAGCGCCTCCAGCATCTCCAGCGAGATCTGTTCCGCCTGCGTGGCCATCGGGGCATCGACGCTGACGATGCGGTCAACGATCCACCCCATCGCAAAGATGTAGTAAACCGTCAGGAAAATGACCGGCGCCAGGATCAACCGCACCAGGAACAGGCTATACGCCACCCGGCGGCGTAAAGAAGTGCCGCGGGCAAAAACCGTGAACGGTTTTCGAGCGACCCATGTCATCCTAGGTGCTACACGCATAGTTCGAGACGTACCAATTTGATTTCTCCGCAACTCTCATTAGACTACGATGAGTGGGATTGTAACCTAAAATCAGGCTCTCCGAGACGAATTCTGTTGGCCGGCCGAGGAGGGCCTTGGCCGGACGGCGGGCAGGGGGCAGCCGGAAACGGAACTTTCACGCACCCGGTGGCGTATACAGGATTGAATCCAAATCCGGGACAGGAGGCGAAACATGTTCTGCCCACAGTGTGGAAAAGAGTTTACTAACCGGGTGAACTTCTGTTGCCAATGCGGGACGGCGCTTTCGAAGCCGCCCGCGCCCCGCAAACCTCTCTCGCGCTCTCGGACCGACCGGAAGATCGCCGGTGTCTGCGCGGGCTTCGCAGACTATTTGGACCTGGATCCCAGCCTGGTTCGGATTCTGTGGGTCGCCTTGGTGGTCTTCGGCGGCTGCGGCTTGCTCGCCTACATCATCGCCTGGATCATTATGCCCGAGGACAAGCTCCCGCAGATCTGCCCTGCCCCCGCGCCGGGGGCTGCCCCGCAGCCCGTGCCCGGACGATAAGGTCACTGCGCGTGGTGCGGGCGTCTCGCCCGCACCACAACACCGGGTCGGCTCCCTCGACTTCCATTTCTCTGTGGGATGACAGCGTTTATCTTTTTCACGCCGCCGAAGCTGGCGGAATTCCGGCTGACTCCCCGTCGCTCACACACACTTCCGCTGTGCCGTGCTGCCCGTGCCCAAAAGCGCCAATGCCCTCATGTCCGCCGATGCGATTTGCCAGGGCTGCGCAAGGCCAGGAGCGAAAATCCCCACGCCGCCTTTTGCCCCCTCCTGTAGCACGAGTTCATGAGACGTTGTCATTTTGAAAGGATTTCTTCTTGAATCCGGAATCTTGAATCTCGCATTGCGGCTCTGCCTCGTTGCACCACTATCCTCGAATCTCCTCGCGGCGCGCCAAGATTCTTGCCGATAATCGTTTTCGTTACATGCTCTTGAATTTCAAATCTCGAATTTTGAATTGCGCCTCGGCCGCGCTGTGATGTATGCGATCACTTGGCCCTGTACTCGCCTTACCGTTCTTGTGACGACGTTATTTGAATATGGCCGGTCTTGTGGTAAGGTCATACCGGAACGATACAAAGGTGCGGCGAGTCTCTTTCGCTTTTCGGATGGAGGTGGCTCTCAACCGGTAGCTTCCGCCTCCCTTCACTCTTCCCCAGGTTGGCCTCATTGAGGACTAGCTTGCGTAACGGGTTCTTGTAGATGTTACCCAGGCCCCACGCTGATAACCATAGGTGGTCCACATGACACAGAGGAAAGATCTTCTCTTTATAGTAAGTTCCGGTCTGGTCTGTTTATTCATGGCCGGCTGCGGCGGTGGCTCTAGTTCGTCCCCACCTCCGCCGACCGGGCCCAGCTTCACCCTCGCACTGTCTCCTTCCAGCGTTGGCGTGTTGCAAGGGTCAACGAGCCAGATGGTGCAGGTTTCGGTCACGGGCCAGAATGGCTTTACGGGCACGGTGACAGTCACTCCGGCAAATTTGCCCACCGGGGTTACGGCTTCGCCTTCGTCTTTATCAATTTCCTCCGGGCAGGAGGCGAGCTTCGATCTTTCGGCCTCCGGTAATGCCCAGGCTGGACAACAGACCGTGAGCGTGAACGGCGTCTCCGGGACGACCACGGCAGAGGCCTCGCTTCAACTCACAGTGATTAGGGTAGCCGTCCAAGATCCTTACCACGCTGTGGGGGGATCGTTGGTTCATGGCTTTTATGATGAGACCCGCCAACTTCTCTTCGCAACCAATCCCGGACTCAACGAACTGGACGTTTTCTCCGGCCTGGATTACTCCCTTAAGGCCAGGGTTCCTGTTCCGCAACCCTGGGGAATCGATCAGATGGCGGATGGGAAGACCCTGGTGATCGGCACGCAGGCGCAGGAGATCGTGACGGTTGACGAGGATACTTACGCGGTCACGCAACATCCGTATGCAGCCGTCGGGAGCTACGTTTATTCATTGTTCTTCCCCATGGTCGTGGCCCTGGCCAACGGCGAGGTGCTGATGATTGGCCTGGAACAGGGAATCGACTCCGACAACATCTATGAAGCCGGTCAATACCTTTACGAATGGAACTCCAGCACCAATACCTTACCTTCACTCAGCTTGAGCCGACGCCCCAGAACAGTAGCGACTTGGACTGGGCGGTAGACAGTCTGGCCCGCAGTGCCGACCACAAATGGGCGGTATTCGCTGCCGACCAGTTCTATCTCTACAGCTCCGATTCCTCCAGCCTCACTTCGGTTCCGGTGAACACGGTCAACCCGCCACAAGATGAGTATGGCATCCGAGGCTACGCACTTAATGCGGATGGAACGAAGATAGCCGTCGCCTCGGCTTTTCAGTTAACCTTTTTCGATCGCTCTTTTAACGTGTTGGGCTCCACGACTCTTTCCGCGGCGTTTCAGACTTCTCGATCGGCGATTCAGTTCAGCTCTAATGGGAGCAGGTTATTCCTTGAATATGCCTTTCCGTTGGCATTGGTGGAGATCGACGCGAACAGCTACACCGCGCTGGGTTACCTGTCGGCCACCGTGGACCCGGACGGCGACAATCTGGAGAGGTTGCTGACGACCGACGCGGAAGGCCGGGCTTACTTCGGAATCGACGAGGGCCTGCGCATTGTGCTGCAATCGCAAACACCCGTCCCCATTACTTCCGCCAGCTTTCCCGGGCCCACTTGTCTAAATCTGAATGCGGAATCACCCCTGAACCAAACTCAGCAAATGACCCTGCCGAATCAGCCCACGAACGTGGACGTGTATATCGCCGGCCAACCGGCGACATTGGCCACTGGACAGGGGGGATTGACCGAAATAGTTATTCCCGCCTCGTCAATCGCCGGTCCGGCGGATGTTGAATGCGTTGACAGCTCCGGAGATACGGCCGTAATTCCGGCGGGAGTATCGTAAGGGGTCGATCCGGTGGGCTTTAGCGCCAACCTCTTGCCACCCACGGGAAATCCGCCAGGGTACCTCTTTGGTTATGGCTTCTTTACGACTGAAGGAACACAGGGCCCGGCGCCGTCAATAACTATGGGAGGCCAGACTATCAAAAACCCTTCGGCGATACCGGGGTATGGACTAGGCACCCTGGAGGTTGAGGGGTTTTACGTTCCAAGCGGTACTGCCGGCGACTCGGTCTCCATCCAAGTTTCCAGCTCACTGGGATCCGGAAAGTTAACCTCGGTAGCCACGTATTACCCTTCACCTACCTTCGTTCCAGCCTCGGGCTTGCTTCAAATAATCTACGACAGCCATCGTGATCTGATTTACGCGTTGAAGGCGACCGAAGTGGACGTCCTGAATCTCACAACCTTGCAATGGCAATCACCGATGGTCTTCCCGACGGGGGCAACGGGGCCTTACACGGCGATGGCTCTCTCGCCGGACGGCTCTAAACTCGTCGTTGCGGGCATTGTGCCCAACACTACGAACGGAACTTATCCGCAATTGATTGTATTCAATCCCGGCAGCAGTTCGCCCGGTTCCTTATTCACGTATATCGGCAATGCAACAGTAGGCGCCTCGATCACCATTACGAATTCGAATACCGTGGTGATGGTCGGCGGTCAGGGACTCGTGTTCGATCTTTCCAGTTTGGCTTTCACCCAACCCCCGAACTTGTTCGCCCTTGCTGGCTTCATCAGGTCTTCTGCGGATGGATCTCACCTCTATGCTGCGGCGCTCGATAGCAGCAACGGCGAAGTCTATTCCATCGATCCATCAACCTATGCCGTTCAATCTGCGGGCTATGGATATCTCTTTTGGAGTGACCTGGCCGTGTCGCCCGACGGCGCCCATTTCGCCGCGGTCGATGCCCCACCCTATGCCACAGGTTCGGCAGTCGGTTTCTTTGACTCCGGCCTTCATTACCTGAATACCAACGTTTATCCGGACTTCAGCCCCCCTGACGACATTGGCGTAATAGGCGCCGCATTCAGTCCCGCCGGCAAAGTGCTGGTGGTGCCTCTTGGCGACTCACTCGAGATTTGGGACACGGCCACTGGAGGGCTGCGGGCACGTCTGATGACTCCCGAGGAACTTCATGTCATATCCTACCCCCAGATTGGCGCGGCTCCAATGATGGCGATGGATCCAACCGGTCAGACGATCTTCGCAGTCTCCGCCTCGGGGTTGACCGTACTCAAGCTGCCCGAGCCGCTCGACCAATTACCCGCTGCGCAGTGGCAGGCTTTCGTGCCTCGCGGCGACCACAAGAATCCCGTTTACGGATCGATCACGGCCAGAATGAAGGCGATGCGCCGCAAACTTCGAAAATGAACATCGCAGCGTGTCGATGACAAGATGCGAGCGGGGGCGAGGAAATTCGGGAGAGTCCGCTGACTCCTTTGCATTTTCCGCTTGACAACCCAACAGTGTTGTGATAGCCTATTCAGGTGGTGTCGTTCGGGACACATTGTCGCAAACCCGCGCTGGTACGCGCCGGGCGCACGAGAAAGCGGAAGGGTCCCGGCTATGGGGGAATGTAGGAATCTACAAAAAATGAAAAATAGTGGGAACGAAGCTAAGAAGTACTTGAAAACAAAGGACATCACTTTTTTGAGTGGTGCAAATTATGCGCGTTTTGCGCGCAAATTCGCACAGATTTGACGCCAAAAGGAGCAAAAACAGCACAATTTGCGCAAAACGAACCGAAGCCTCCGACATGAAAGCGAGGCCAGACAAGTGACATAGAGTCGGCTACAGAGGGCCGCTGCCGGAAAATCACGTACGAGGGCGGCCATCAATGCCGCCCCTACACCGAAGGCGAGGACGTACCAGTCGCCGACAGAGAAAGGCGGTGGCTGCTGCTACCGCACTTCATAATTGACGGAACAAAGCGAGAATGTCTATGAAAACAAAGGGTCGCTGTCGAAGATGGATGCGTCCGGCGCAAGGCATTGGATGGCTCGGACGGGCCTTCGGCTCCGCCACCTGACGGAAGGCCACGGCACCCCTTGTAGAGCGGCCGCGCCGAAACCTGCTCCGGCCAAAGTGACAAAATGCCCCAACCAAGGAGCCGCCTCGGCGCCACCACGCGCGACCCGCACCGAGCACGATAGAACCCTCGACAAGGCCTCTGCCGGCAGCGTATAATAATCCTGCGGCCAACAACCAGGCGAGGAGCTTCGGAACGGAATGTGCCAACGTCCGCCGTGCCGCCAGTGTCCTCCGGGCATCCGGGGCCGTGTAAGAAGACCGGAACGCCGAGGTCGGAAGCTGACGGGTCGCTAACGACCCGAGGTGCATCTAAGAGATTGTAGGTGGTTCTAATCCGACAGGCTTGCGGCGCTAACCGAACGCTCGAGCTACCAAACCGCAGGTCTCGCGCCTTAAGCTGACTTTCTTATGGACTATCTGCTTTTACTAATCCTGCCCCTCCACTCAAGCCTGCTGGGGCGGTATTTAAACTCGATATTCCACAAGGACCCCTTTCGCGGCATTTACCATGTAAATGCCTTCGATCTCTCCATCCTGATACCGTACTTCACGATTCTGGGCATCCTGTCGATTTACGGGATTCATCGCTATTTCCTGACTTACCTTTACGTTAAGAACAAGCGGAAAGCGCCCAAGCCGCCAAAGCATACCGGTCCGCTTCCCCGGGTCACCATTCAACTGCCGATTTATAACGAGCGCTACGTGGTTGAGCGGCTGCTCGAGGCCGTGACGCGCATCGACTACCCTCGTGCCCTGCTGGAAATCCAGCTCCTCGACGATTCCACGGACGAAACGCGATTTGTAGCCTCACGCCTGGTGAGCGAGTATGCGCGCGCCGGCCACCCGGTCTCCTACTACCATCGCGACAACCGGGAGGGCTTCAAGGCAGGCGCGTTGGCCGAGGGCTTGAAACATGCGAGCGGCGAGTTGGTTGCCATCTTCGACGCGGACTTTGTTCCTCCCCCTCCCATCATCCGCCAGATGGTTGAATACTTCGCCGATCCCCAGATCGGTGTCGTCCAGGGCCGTTGGACCTGGGTAAACCGCCATTACTCGAACCTCTCGGAAGTCGAGGCCATCCTTCTCGATGGGCACTTCGTCATTGAGCACGGGGGGCGGAACTTCTCCGGCCGCTTCTTCAATTTCAACGGCACCGCCGGCATGTGGCGGCGTGCGGCCATCGATGACGCGGGCGGCTGGCAGCACGACACGCTCACCGAAGACACCGATTTAAGCTATCGCGCGCAACTGAAGGGTTGGAAATTTGTCTATGACCCGAATATCGAGTGCCCTTCCGAGCTGCCTGTAGAGATGAATTCCTTCAAAACGCAGCAGGCCCGCTGGGCTAAAGGCCTGATCCAGGTGGCCAAGAAACTCCTTCCCCGGATTTGGCGAAGCCGTCAGCCGCTGCGCGTCAAGCTCGAGGCCACTTTCCATCTCACAGCCAACGTCGCTTATCCCTTGATGGTGGTCTTTTCGGTCATTCTCCTGCCCGCCATGATTGTGCGGTTCTACCAGGGTTGGTTCCAGATGTTGTACCTGGACCTGCCCATGTTCCTGGCGTCCACCTGCTCAGTATCCAGCTTTTACATGGTGGCCCAACGTGAGCTCTACCCGAAAGAGTGGTGGAAACGCATCCGATACATGCCCTTCCTCATGGCCACGGGCATAGGCCTTTCCGTTACCAATTCCATGGCGGTGATCGAAGCACTGCTAGGCAAGCGGTCGGATTTTGTCCGCACTCCGAAGTACCGGGTGGAGTTGAAGGAAGAAGGCTGGGAGCAGAAGAAGTACGTCCGCCGAGGGGGTGGTTGGATGCCCTACGTCGAGCTGGGCTTGGCGGCCTATTTCGTTTTCGCTACCGCGTACTCCTATCGGGTGGAGAACTACCTGACGGTGCCTTTTCTGCTTCTCTTCCTGGTAGGCTACTCTTATATGGGCACCATGTCGCTTTTCCAGACGCCCCTGCGCCGGCTTTGGAATAACCTGCCCGCCTTTGGCCGATCCCGTCCCGCTTCACAAGAAACATAGTTCTATCCCAACTGCAAGCCTTGTCTACGGCTCCTCGGAATGACAGGCCGAAGCAGGGCCGGCCATGCTACACTCGTGATTTCGCGGAGGTTCTCATGCTGATGCGTCGATCGCGCAACTTCTTGTGGCTTTCGATAGGGCTGCTGGTTTCGATACTTCCGGCCCTGGCTTGGGAACGCGAGCCGTTGCCGGTTTTTCATGAGCGGCGCGTGCGCCTGGTGCGCGAGACGGGCGGTGACGGAGTCATCGTACTTTTCGGCTACAAGGATGCCGACGTGGCCGCCAGCGTGACGACCTTCCACCAGAACGAGAACTTTTACTACCTCACCGGCTGGAACGAACCGAACGCGACGATGTTGCTGATCCCGAAAGCGCCAAAGCCCGGGGCGCTCCCGAGCTCGAGAAGGAGATCCTGTTCATCCCAGCGCGCAACTTGTTCGCGGAAAAATGGAATGGGCCGAAGCTTGGGCCGGACGATCCTGACGCGAGCGCGCGGGTAGGTTTCCCCACCGTCAAGGCAGCCTCACTCTTCCAGTCGGACCTGCTGGAAGCGCTCAAAGCTTTTCCCAAGCTCTACACGGAACTGACCCCCCAGCCGGAGAGCGGCGAAGATTATTTCCAGGCTGAGATCGTGTCCAAGCTGCGCGGGATGGCCCCCCTGGCGACCCTTGCCGACGTGCGCCCGCATGTGGAGCGCCAGCGCGCCTTGAAATCGCCGGGCGAGATCGCCCTGCTTCGCAAGGCCGTTGACGCCTCGGTCGAATCGCACCTGGCGGCGGCGAAAACGGTTCGGCCGGGCGTCTGGGAGTACGAGGTGGCAGCCCGTATGGAATACGAGTTCCGGCGGCGCGGATGCGAATGGCCGGCCTACCCGCCCATCGTTGGCTCGGGCTTTTTTTCAACCGTTTTGCACTACGATGCCGACGACCAACAAATGCAGGACGGCGACGTGGTGGTCATGGATGTGGCGGGGTCTTATAGCGGCTACGCCGCAGACATTACCCGTACCCTGCCGGTTAACGGACACTTTACCTCACGCCAGCGCGAGATCTACGAGATCGTGCTGGGTGCGCAAAACGCCGCGATAGCCGCCGCCAAGCCTGGCATGTCGATTGGGCGGGGCAAAAACAGCCTCCACGAGATTGCCTTCAATTACATCAACACCCACGGGAAGGACATGCACGGCAACCCTCTCGGCCAATACTTCATCCATGGCTTGGGCCACTCGATCGGCCTGAACGTCCATGACCCCATGAACTACAATATGCCCCTCCAGCCCGGCATGGTGGTCACCATGGAGCCGGGCATTTATGTTCCCGAAGAGAAAATTGGCGTCCGCATCGAGGATGACATCCTCATCACCCAGGATGGGAACGAACTGCTCAGCAGGCGCCTGCCGCGCGCGGTGGAAGAAATTGAGAAGCTCATGGCCGGGAAGTGAGCGTTTGTAGCGCCGGCCTTGAGGTCGGCACTTTCCTTGTGCTGACCTGAAGGCCAGCGCTACGGGAGAGAACATGCTTCCTTTAAGACGTTTGCAGATGTACAATAGGAGTTCAGCCGGATGAAGGGTTCTGCTCAAGGGGATCAAGGCCAGTTGTCTGCCCAGCCCTATGTTTGACGCTTTGCAAAGTCGTTTCCAGAAAGTTTTCAAGTCCTTGCGCGTGCAGGGAGTTCTGAGCGAGGACGTGGTTGACGAAAACTTGCGCGAGGTGCGGCTGGCCCTCCTCGATGCCGATGTCAGCCTGAATGTGGTCAAAGCCCTGCTCGAACGAGTGCGGGTGAAAGCCCTGGGCGAAGAAATTCGCTCCAGCCTGTCGCCGGGCCAGGAAGTGATTCGGATCGTTCGCGATGAGTTGATTGAGATCCTGGGGCGCGAGGCCTCGCTTCTTACGTTTTCTAAGGAATACCCCACGGTTTTCCTTCTCGTCGGGCTTCAAGGTTCCGGCAAAACCACCACGGCAGGCAAACTGGCGCTATGGCTTTCCGGCCGGAAGCGGCGGCCGATGCTGGTCTCTACGGACGTTTACCGTCCTGCGGCTCGCGAACAGTTGGCGGTGATTGCCAAGGCTATCCAATTGCCTTGCTTCGCCGGCCAAGGGCTCGACTCGCCTATCGATTTGGCACTGGCGGCCCGCAAAGACGCTGCGGACCGCGGACACGATGTGCTGATTGTTGATACCGCCGGGCGCCTGCACATCGATGAAGAGATGATGCAGGAAGTGAGCGATCTGCGCACGCGCCTTCGCCCCAGCGAGGTGCTGCTGGTGGCCGACGCCATGGTTGGTCAGGACGCCGTGCGCAGCGCCCAGGAGTTCCACGAGCGGCTGGGGACATCGGGTGTGATCCTGACCAAACTTGACGGCGACGCGCGCGGCGGCGCGGCCCTGTCGATCCATCATGTAACAGGCCAGCCGATCAAGTTTATCGGGGTGGGTGAGAAATATGACGCGCTGGAGGTGTTCTACCCGGACCGGATAGTTTCCCGTATACTGGGCATGGGCGACATCCTGTCGCTTATCGAAAAGGCCGAAGAGAAGATCGATAAGCAAAAGGCCCTGGAGGTTCACCGCAAACTCCAGACCGACACCTTCACCCTGGAGGATTTTCGCGATCAGCTTCACCAGGTGCGAAGCTTGGGGCCCATGGACCAGATGCTGGGCATGCTCCCCAAGGTAGGCATTTTTAAGGACGCCGCGAAAGCCAACGTTGACGAGAAGGAACTGATCCACATCGAGGCGATCATCGACTCCATGACTCCGCAGGAACGGCGCAACCACGAGATCATTAACGGGCGGCGCCGCAAGCGGATTGCGAAAGGCAGCGGTACGAGCGTCCAGGAAGTAAATCAGCTCTTGAAACAGTACTTTCAAATGCGCAAAATGATGAAATCCTTCAGCCAGAACTTTCTGGGGCGGCAACTCAGTAGGCTGAAGATGCCCGTGGGGGAAGGTGGAGTGAAAGTTTAAGGAGGGCAGTTTTGGTGGCTGTCATACCGAGTGCACACGGACCTGCGGCCCACCCACGGAGATGAAAGTGGCTGTCATCCTGAGCGAAGCGAAGGATCTCCAGTTCCGGTCCGGCGAACTAATGCAGATTCTTCGCTTCGCTCAGAATGACAGTCAGACCGTATGCAGAGCAAGTGCGGTTTGGCCGGCAACACGCTAGTGCAGGGCTTCTCAGCCTGCAAAACTTGGATTTCAGGGGGGACGATTGTTAAGGATACGTTTGGCTCGGACGGGAGCCAAGAAAAAGGTCAGTTATAGAATTGTGGTCATCGCTGGTGAGAAAGCGCGTGACGGGCGCTTCCTGGAAATTCTAGGTCACTACAACCCGCGCCGGCATCCTCCAACGGTGGTCTTTGATAGAGAACGCGCGCATTACTGGATAAGCCGGGGCGCCCAGCCTTCCGAGACGATTCAGAGCTTACTCAAGAAGGCGCCGGAAGTCCCGACATCGAGTTGACGGCACTCGGTGGGCCACCGGTTCAGGCCGGTGCGACTTGCACTCATTCGTTCTGACACAGGCTTTCTAATTGGGTATACAAGCAGGAGTCGCGTGCGAGGGAGGGCCACATGAAGGAACTGATCGAAGCAATCGCAAAGGCGCTGGTGGACAACCCGGACCAGGTGACAGTGCGGGCCATCGAGGGCGAGCAGGTGACGGTGTTGGAACTTCGCGTACACCCTTCTGACCTGGGAAAGGTGATCGGCAAGCAAGGCCGAACCGCGCGCTCCGTCCGCACGATTCTCAACGCCGCGGGGATGAAGCTGAAGAAGCGATTCACTCTGGAAATTCTCGAGTAGGAGATCCGTGCCAGATCGCTTCCTTGCCGTCGCGCGCGTGGTTCGCCCCCAAGGACGCCGGGGGGAAGTTCTGGCCGAACCGCTGACGGACTTCTCTGCGCGCTTCCAAGAACTCCGCGAGGTATTCCTGGAGAACCCTGGAGCGGATCCTCAACCCATTAAGGTCGAGCACGTTTGGCCCCACAAGGGCCGGGTGGTGATCAAGTTTTCCGGAGTCGACTCCATCTCGGACGCTTCGAGCCTTAAGGGGCGGCACATGCTGATTTTGGCGGAAGACAGAATGCCGCTTCCTCCAAGTCATTACTACCTCTGGGAGCTTGAAGGTTGCCGGGTAGTCACGGAACGCAGTGGAAGACAAGTGGAAGTGGGTACGGTTACGGGCATCGAGCCCACGGGCGGTGTGGATGTCCTCCAGGTGGCGACGCCACACGGAGAAGTCCTGATTCCCCTGGCGCAGGCCATCTGTACGAAGATCGACACGCAGGCCAGGACCATTTTGATTGATCCGCCCGAAGATCTGCTGGATCTTAATGGATGACTTTTGACGTTATCACCATCTTCCCGGAGTTCTTCAGGAGCGTGCTGGAGTACGGCGTGCTGAAGCGCGCCCTTTCCGGCGGGCAAGCCGGCATTCGCCTGCATGACTTGCGGGAATTCACCGACGACCGCCACCGGAGCGTGGACGACCGGCCGTTTGGCGGGGGGCCCGGGATGGTCTTCAAGCCCGAACCCCTCTTCAAGGCCGTCGCCGCGCTGCAATTCGAGTCGCCGGATCGGCGCCTTCCGGTAATCCTGCTTTCGCCGCAGGGAAGGCTCTTTAACCAGGCCTTGGCGCAGGAGTTGGCGCGGGAGGAGCGCGTGGCGCTGATTTGTGGCCGGTACGAGGGTGTGGATGAACGCATCGCGGACCATGTGGCCACCCAAGAGATCTCGATCGGGGACTTCGTACTCAGTGGAGGGGAACTTCCCGCGGCGTTAGTCATGGAATCCGTGATCCGCCTCCTGCCGGGTGTTCTCGGGAATGAGGAATCCGCCTGCCAGGAATCCTTCACCGCTCCGGAGCCAAGCGCCTCAGGACTTCGCCAATCAGGTGTAGGGGCGGCCCTCGTGGCCGCCCAAGGGCAACCATCCCGCGCTGCGGGACCCCTACGTCACGGCCTGCTCGATTTTCCGCAGTATACCAGGCCGGCAGAGTATCAGGGTTGGACGGTCCCGGAAGTGCTGCTTTCGGGAAATCACGAAGAGATTCGCCGTTGGCGCCGCCAGCGTGCGCTCGAGAAAACATGGCGCCGGCGGCCCGATTTATTGGCCGGTTTCCCGCTGAGCGACGAAGAGCGTCGCTGGCTGGAGACGCTCCGGGCAGGGGAGTGCCAACCGGTCGTTATTCCAAGTTCGGGAGAATAGGAATTATGAATGCACTCGAAAAAGTTGAACAAGCACAATTGAAGAAAGATTTGCCTCAGTTCCAGTCGGGTGACACGGTGCGTGTACACGTCATCATCAAAGAAGGAGATAAGGAACGGATCCAGGTCTTCGAAGGCACGGTCATCGGCCTGCGGCGGGCCGCCAATCATTCCACGTTTACGGTACGCAAGATTTCCTTCGGCCAGGGCGTCGAGCGAATCTTCCCTTTGCATTCACCCACCATCAGTAAGATCGAAGTGGTCCGTTCCGGTAGGGTGCGCCGCGCCAAGCTCTATTACCTTCGCAAGCTGCGCGGCAAGGCGGCGCGTTTGCGCGAAGTTCGCACGGAACAGGAAGCCTGACGGGAATATCACTACCCCTGACCCCTCCTCAGTGAGGAGGGGAATGCGGGTTGGTCCCCTTTCACAGTCGAGGAGGGAACTTGGGATGACTCCCCTCCTTTTTAAGAACGGGGTAGGGAGTGGTTGACAGCACACCCCATCAACGGTTATGGTTCACACCATGCCGCCCTCACCAAGTGCCAGTGAGTTCAGGTGTACTTGGAAACTGGAGAAACAGGTCTTCCAAGCGGGATGCCGCCTTGTGGCAGGCTGTGACGAGGCGGGACGCGGCGCACTGCTGGGTCCGCTTTATGCTGCCGCCGTCATCCTCGATCCCGCCAAGCCCATCCTGGGTGTTGATGACTCCAAGAAACTCACTCCTTCGCGGCGCGAATCGCTTTCCCGGGAAATCACCGAGAAGGCCATAGCCTTCAAGGTCGTCTCCGTTTCCGCCGCCGAGGTGGATGCGATCAACATCTACGAGGCATCAAGGCAAGGAATGATCCGCGCCTTGTTGGCGCTTGATCCGGCCCCGGATTTCATTCTTACGGACGCCATGCCTCTGGAAGGCCGTAACAAAGGCGCCGGGTTTCCGATTCCCTATCGCGCCGTGGTCCATGGCGACGCCCTCTCGGTCTCCATTGCCGCCGCCTCCATCCTGGCCAAAGTAGCCCGCGACGCGCACCTTCAGGAACTCGATCGCTTGTACCCAAGATACGGCTTGGCGAGAAATATGGGCTACGGTACGCCGGAACACCTCGGAGCTTTAGCCACTTACGGTCCGTGTCCCGAGCACCGGAAGAGCTATCAGCCTGTGATGGATTGTATGCTTCCGCTTTTCCCATTTTCGGAGGCGACGTAGCAGCAGTGAGAGAGGCGGCCCTCTCCCTTGGGGAGAGGGTGGTCCGCTGCCGGCGTTTTGATCAGCCGGAGCGGGCCGGGTGCGGGGTCAGTTCAACCGCCCAAGGAAGAAGCGCAGACCTAAAAGGCTGCGGCCCCCTTGCCTGAGGTTAATGGTCATGTCGTCATTACTCATCAAAGGCGGTAACGTAATCTCACCCGAGGACCAACTAGATGGCGAGTTCGATGTTTTGCTCGAGGATGGGGTGATTCGCCAGGTCGCACCTCACATAAGCCTGGTGGCGGATGAGGTCCTCGAGGCCGCAGGCAAAGTCGTCTCACCGGGATTCGTGGATCTCCACGTCCACTTGCGCGAGCCAGGCGGTGAGATCTCCGAGACACTGGAGACAGGGCTGGCGGCCGCGGTTGCCGGAGGCTTTACCGCCGTTTGCTCCATGCCCAACACCAAGCCGGTCACCGACCGCCCGGAACTTGTGCGTGCCACAATCGAGAAATCCAAGCGAATCGGGCTGGCCCGCGTACTTCCGGTCGCCGCAGTCACCATGGGGAGTCAGGGGGAATCGCTAACCGACTTTCGCGCCCTAGTGGAGGCCGGCGCGGTGGGCTTCTCCGACGATGGCCGGCCGGTGAAGACCGCCGGTTTATTGAAGCGCGCCTTGAAAGTGCTGAAGGAGCTTAATGCCCCCCTGATGGACCACTGCGAAGACCCCAGCTTGAGCGCCTCCGGAGTGATCAACGAAGGCCCCGTCTCGGCCCAACTGAACGTCCGAGGCATTCCGACCACTGCGGAGGACGTTTGTGTGGCGCGCGACCTGATCGTGGCCGAGGCTCTGGGCGCACACCTGCACGTCTGCCACGTCTCCAGCGCCCGCTCGGTCGATCTGGTGCGTCTCGCCAAACGCCGAGGCATCCGCGTCACCTGTGAGGCTACGCCGCACCATTTCACGCTCACCGACCAAACCGTCCTCGAGCAGGGCACCAACGCCAAGGTCAATCCGCCGTTGCGCAGCGAGCCTGATGTCGAAGCTGTCGTGGAAGGGCTTCGGGATGGAACGATTGACGCCATTGCCACCGACCACGCTCCCCACGCTCCCGAACTCAAGGCCCGGCCCCTCGGTAGCGATTCTCCCTTCGGCCTCATCGGGCTCGAGACGGCGCTGGGCCTGGCGCTTACGCGACTGGTGCACACGGGAAAGATCTCGATGTGGCATCTCATCTCTTTGCTGAGCGCCAACCCGGCCCGCATCGTGAACCAGCCGTGTGGACGACTTGGCGTGGGCTTGCCGGCCGACATCACGATCTTTGATCCTGGCCTCGAGTGGACCTACCGCGCCGCCACAGGCCGCTCGAAAAGCCGCAATTCGCCTTTTGATGGTTGGACGTTGAAGGGCGCTGTTATCGCCACCGTAGTGGGCGGAAGGGTCGTTTTCCGCCGCTAAATTTCCCTGCGGCCTTCGATAGCTTTGAGCATGGTGATCTCGTCGGCGAACTCGAGTTCGGAACCTACCGGGATCCCCATTCCTATTCGAGTTACTTTCACCCCGAGAGGCTTGAGTAGTTTGGAGAGGTAAACGGCGGTCGCTTCACCTTCCACCGTGGGGCTGGTGGCAATGATGAGCTCCTTGACCTTGCCGGATTTCAGCCGCTCGACCAGATTCTTGAGCTTCAACTGCTCGGGACCAATGCCCTGCAAAGGCGAGAGCACGCCATGCAGGACGTGATACTGCCCGCGGAATTCCCGCGTCTTCTCAACAGAAATTACGTTGTACGGCGTCTCGACTACACAGATCACTTCCGGGTCGCGGCGAGGGTCGGAGCAGTATTCACAAGGGTCGGTTTCCGTGAGGTTATTGCACACGCTGCACAGCTTGATCTTGTCTTTGACGTCGAGAATAGCCCCCGCCAGACGCTCGGCCTCGTCGCGCCCCACGCGTTCCAGGTGGAATGCAATCCGCTGCGCCGACTTCTGCCCGATGCCGGGGAGCCGTTTCAGCTCATCGATCAAACAAGCCAGCGGCTCGGCGTAATCCTTCATAGCGATGGAAAACGGAAAATGGAAACTGGAAACTAGAAAATGGATCGCGAATTGAAAATCACCTAAGGGCGAGACTTCAGCGCAACCCCCGGGCTGTATCCTCCAATTTCCATTTTCCAGTTTCTAATTTCCGCTTTGCGCTACGTCAGTCCGGGAAAGTTAAGTCCACCCGCCAAGCTTCCCATCTGGCTGGCGAGCTGTTCGTCCACCTTTCGGGTTGCGTCATTCACGGCAACCAGGACGAGGTCCTGCAACATTTCCAGGTCTCGGGATGCAAAGATTTCCTGTTCGATATGAACTTCGCTGAGTTGCTTCTGTCCGTTCATTCTGACGGTCACCATCCCGCCACCCGCTGACCCCTGCACTTCCAGTTCGTCCAACTGCTTCTGAAGCTGCTCCTGAAACTGCTGAACTTGCTTCAGGATTTGTTGCATCTGTTGCAGGTTTTTCATCGCTCACTCCTGGCTGAGGTCTTGGACACTTTCCAAAGCGCCGTCAAATCTCTTCCGGAAGGCCTCAACCCCTGGGTCGCGGTCAGCACGCTCGCGCGCGCTCAGCCTGGGCGCCTGAGACTCTGCTCGCAGCTTTTCAAGTGTAACATAAATCCTGACGGGCTGGCCGAGCACCTGGGCGCACACTGCCCGCAACGCCTCCTGTTGTTCGCGGGCCTTCAAAAGGTCGGCATACAAGGAGTCCTTCTGCCTGAAAGTAAAATGGACTTCACCGTCCTCGATGCGGAAGGCAGCTAAATGATCCAGACAACTGCTCAGGAAGCGTTTCGATTGGTCGAAAAGTGCCGACTTGATGGAGGAGAGCCGAGCATCTTCCCTGGGAGCCGACGGGGCGGCGGCGCGAGTGGTATCGGCTCCGGCCACGGGTGAGCCGGCAGGTGTGTCTTCTACTGGAGGGGCGACCCTCGTGGCCACTCGAGTCTCCGCGGCGGCGGCGATGGGCGCGCCGGGCGGCGCAGCAACTGCCGCCGGCGCAGCGGCTTCCCGAGGCGCCGAGGACACCGGAGTCCGAGGTAACATTGACCGAATCTGCCTCGGACTCTCTTCACCGGCGAAGTTGTTGCCCTCGATGGTCCGGCGGACAAGCCGAGCAGGCTCGGCCGACGGGTTCCTCGGCGGCGCCGCTCCCGTCGGCTTGTCCCCCGGAACGGCCTGCCCAAGCTGCGAAAGCAACCCTTCGAGTGAGGCCAGGCGCTGGGCATGCACCAATTTCATCAGTCCCAGTTCAAGGTGAAAGCGCGGCTGGAGCGAGTAGCGCATCTCACTCTCGGCACGCAGCAAGAGGTTGAAAAAGCGAGCCAGGTCCTCTTCGCTGAAAAGCTGGGATAATTGCGCCAAACGCACCCGCTCGGCGCTCGCCACCTGCATCAGCGAGCTATCGGCCCCACAACTCTTGGCCACCATCAAGTTGCGCACCGTGCGGGTCAGTTCGGCGCAGAAGTGTCCCAGTTCATAACCTTCGGTCGCCAGTTGCCCGACGAGTTCGAGAACCCGCCGTGCGTCCCGTCCGCTAACGGCTTCCAGCACGTCACCCAGCAACTGGGCGGGAACCACGCCCAGCACCTGGCGGACGTGTTTCTCCTCGAGCTCGTTCCCACAGGAGGCGATGACCTGATCGAGCAGCGAAAGGCCGTCGCGCATGCTCCCTTCGGCAGCCTGCGTGACGGCGCTGAGGGCGCCCTCGTCGGCCTTGATCTGTTCCTGTTCGCAGACGGCTTTCAAGCGTGCGAAGATCTCTTCATAGTCGAGCAGCCGGAACGAGAAGTGCTGGCACCGCGACTGGATGGTGGAAGGAAGTTTGTGGGCTTCGGTGGTGGCCAGAATGAACAAGGAACGAGGCGGCGGCTCCTCGAGAGTTTTCAGCAGCGCATTGAACGCCTCCGTGGTCAGCATGTGCGCTTCATCGATGATAAAAATCTTGTAGCGGTCGCGCGCCGGAAGGTAGCGCACGGTCTCGCGCAATTCCCGGATTTCATCGATGCCACGATTCGACGCGGCATCGATTTCCATGACGTCAATGGAATTGCCCGCCGCGATTTCCTGGCAGGAGGGACACACCCCGCAGGGCTTCACCGTGGGACCTTGAACGCAATTGAGGGCTTTGGCCAAAACCCGGGCGGTGGTGGTTTTGCCCACTCCGCGCGCGCCGGAAAAGATATACCCGTGCGCCACGCGCTCGCTGAGGATGGCATTTTTCAGCGTGTCGGTGATCAGACCTTGCCCCACCACGTCTTCAAAGACCTGGGGCCGGTACTTGCGGGCTATAACCTGGTAAGACATGCAAATCAGAAACCGGAAAATAGAAACTGGAAAATGGAAAATACAAACTCGGCCAATGGCGCGGTGCCGTGCAACCGCTGGGGACTGTGCTTCGTTCTCCTATTTTCAATTTTCCATTTTCCAGTTTCTATTTTCCGGTTTCGAATTGGGGTCAGACTTCGGGTTGATCTGCGGCACACGGAGAGGCTCGTTACCGTTGCTTCCTTCCGGACCTGGCGGGGTTCGCGAACATCCGTCGCACAGAGCCCGAAGTCTGACAAGTTCGACGCTTCTTCCCCTGCGAAGTTCATCGAACTATGGCATGTTAGCATGCGCCGGGGCGGGCCGTCGATTAATTTGAATGCTTAGTGGATATAGCGGTGAGTCTCGATAGGCGGGCTCACTCCTGATTCCCGACTCCTGACTCTTGACTCCTGACTCCCTGCTTGCTCTTCAACTCTTCGAGTTCCTTCTGTAAACGCGCCTGCCGCCGGGAAAGACTCCAAGCGTAAATAAAGAAGAGCACCCACAGCGCAGAGAATGCCACGAACAAATAGGTGTTGAGCACGTTAGTCCTCAGAAAAGCGTGTCGCCAGAGTTCTTCGCAGAGCGCTCACTTCCCGCCGCGCTTTCGCCAGCCGGAAGCGTTGCGCGAGGAGGTAACTGAACAAGCAATGAAAAGCACCCACGCAAACCATGAAGGTCAAAAACATACGCGGGTCGAGCCCGGAACCGGCTCCGCCCGCAATCACCGGTTGAGGGTGCTGGGTACGCCACCAGCGGATCGCCATATAATCGATGGGAACATCCACATATCCGATAATACCCACCACCGCGGCAAGTGTTGCAGCGCGCCCAGGGCTCGAGACGTAGCTGCGCAGCATCAGGTACGATACGAAGAGCAGCCAGAGAACGAAGGTCAGCGTCAACCGGGCGTCCCAAGTCCACCAGATGCCCCATACCGGCTTTGCCCATAACGGTCCCGTGAAGAGGAGGCTCGAACAGAAAATGAATCCGACTTCTCCGGCCGCGTGCGCCAGCTCGTCGGCGAGCGGGGAACGTTTCCAGAGGTAGATCACGCTGCTGAGGAAAACGATGGTGTAGGCCGTCCCGGCCACCCAAGCCAACGGCGCATGGATGTAAAAGATCCGTTGCACCTCGCCCATGGTGAGCTCCTGCGGCGCATACAGAAAAATCATCCAGAACGCCAGGAGCATCCAGCCCAGCGTCAGAGGAGGTGGACTGTCGGGAGTGTTTTCCCCATTATTCTTCTACAACGTACTCAAATAGCAGATATGACAGCACGACGAAAATCACTGCGATGCCCCCCGCGAGCTTAACCCAGCTCATGTAACTCGAGGGTGGGTCACCTTTGAGCGCCCCCGTGGAAGCTTCGATTCCAGCGATGAAAATCGGGAGGGCGACAGGAAACTGCAACACCGGCAACATGACTTCGCGCATGTGGAGGTTGGCGGCGATGGCCCCGAACGTCGTGCCCACCGCCACGTAGCCCACCGTACACAAAAAGGTGATCGGCGCAAACCACTCGAGCGAGGGCACAAAAGAAAAATTATACCAAAGGCTCGCTGCGAAAACGATGACGCTTTCCGCGATGCCCAGAAAGATCAAGTTAGCCAGCATCTTGCCCAGGTAAATCAAACCGGGATCCACCGGAGCAAGCGCCATCCCTTCCAGGCAGGCGTTTTCACGTTCCAGCGCGAACGACCGGTTGAAGCAGAGCACGCCCGCAAACGCAAACGCCACCCACAAGAGTCCGGGAAGCTGGCGCAACGATTCTTCACGCCCCGGCTCGAAAGCAAAGTTGAATAGGAAGACGACCAGGATGCCGAAGACGCACACAGACGCCAGCGTCTCCCGATTGCGCCACTCCAATCGGAGGTCCTTAACGAGAACAGCCGCGATGATCTTGAGGCTTCGCACAGGCGTAGGATTCAGGAGTCAGGAGTCAGTAATTTCTGATTTCAAATCTCAGATTTCCGATTTCTGCTCTCTGATTTCTGATTTCAAATTTCAGATTTCCGACTTCTGCCGTCTGCTTTCTATTTTCTGCCTTCCGTTTACTGACTCCTGACTCCTGACTCCCGACTCCTGCCTTCCACCGGTCCATCATACCGAATCCTCCCGGCCTCCAAGCTCACAAGTCTGCGCGCCAGGGCTGCTCCGCGCGCGAAATCGTGAGTGGAAAACACCACCGTTCTTCCCTCGCCCGGAAGCTGACGCATCAGGGTCTCCAAGGTGGCCACGGTAGCGGCGTCGAGCCCCGTAAAAGGCTCGTCCAACAACAGGAACGTCGGCTCATGCAAGAGGGCCCGAGCCAGCGAGACGCGCTGCTGCAGGCCGCGGGAGAGCTTCCGCACGGGTGTGTGGACCCGGTCTCCCAGAGTGAAGAACTCCAGCGCGGCGGCGATTTTCTTTTCAGGTTCCGGCAAGGCGAACAAGGTGGCGAAGAATTCCAAGTTCTCGCGCACCGTCAAATCGCCGTAGAGGAAAGTCGAGTGAGATACAAATCCGATGGCTGCCTTTGCCGCCGCCGCGTGCTGGCGGATGTCTCTTCCCTCGAAGATAACCTCGCCCTCGCTCGGCCGCGCCAGGGTCGCAAGGAGGCGGAGGAGCGTGGTCTTGCCGGCGCCGTTAGGACCGTAGAGCAGAATTGACTCGCCCGGCCCTACGCGCAGTTGCGCTCCGACCAGCGCCGCGAGGTCGCCATAATACTTGGAGACGTTTCGAAGTTCGAGGCCGGCCCTAACGTGCGGAGGTGTGTCGGGTGGCATAAGATTCGAGCAGCAAGGGCGAGGCTTTCTTCAGCGTCGCGGTCAATCGCGCCTTCAGGTCCAGCCGCTCTTTCCAATAATGTTTTTCGGGTACCTTGCCTTGAGCAAAGAGTTCATCGAGATCAGCCAGGGAATTAAACAACCCATCGGCCGTAGCCGCGAGCTCTTTTTGCACTGAACTCGTTCTCTGTGCTTCCCTGAATCGTGGCCATTCCTTGGCCAGGCGAATGCCGAGCGCCCAAAGCAACAGCAACAAGAAGCAGGCCAGCAGGGGAACACCCACTCGGGTGATGGGGTTAGGGAGGATTTGGACTTGCGCTTGCGCCTGCCCCGACTCCGTTCCTGCGCCCCCCGCCGCATTATCGGCCCGTGCTTCACCGCTCAAGCGAGCCTCCAGCTTCGTTCCCTGCTTCAAGCCCGAAGCCATATACCGTTGGCTGCCCGTTTCCGCGTCACTTCCGGCGGGCGTGAAGAGTGTCGAATCCACCGTGAGGCCGGGAGGTGAAACCAGGAGTTCAGCGTTGGTGATGGGATAAGGATATGAGTCGCCCAACTCCAGACGGTTCGAAGTGTAATCCACATCGTACGCAACCATAACCACGGTCACGCCGGGCTTAAGCGGATACTGAAGATAATAATCGCCTCGGCCTTTCCCGGCGCTCACGGGCTGCGGCAAGGGCATGTTCATCAGCCCTGCCACGGCCGCATTCGGCTCTCTGATATCCGGCGACAAATGAAACTGGAATGTCCCGGCGGGGTGGACATAGCTGCGTGGAGGGTCGCTCGCATTCCTGACTGCAAACATCTCCTGTACGTGAGCTTTGCTGCCCTGGGCATGGACCACCACGCGCGCCGATTGAATGCGCAGCGGTGGCGCAGAGGCGGAGGAATCGTACACGGTAATGCTGATGGTGGCGGTTCCTTCCGGATCAAATTGCGCCGGGGCGTTATAGTCCACTCCCTGATAAGCCGCTTGCACCAAATAGAAGGACGCCGGATCGATGTTGGCAGAGGGAAAAACAAAGCGCCCGCTCGCATCCGTCGTAACCGACGCCACGTGCTGCATACCGCCTCGCGGAAGCAGCAACTGCACGGTCTGGTTCGCTGCCGGCTGGCCGTTCGTGCCATTGGTGACCACGCCTTGAATCCTCCCCTGCGCCGACAAAACAGCAGGGAGGCAGACAAGGAACAGAACGGAGATTAGAGAGAGCGAACGCATGTTGCACAAGCCCTTTAACGTGATACTTAGAGTATTCTGAATCCTCCGCAAAAATACAAGTTTTTTGTGTCTTGGCCAATCAGGTCACGCGGTCGTCTCATGCCCTGGAGGGATGCCTTCGTTGCCGTTGAAAGAGGAACACGAACGGGATAATGAGCAGAAACAGGAAGCCCATCAGGCGGAAGACGCTCAAGAAGCTCAGCAACGTTGCCTGCTGTTGCACCGCCCCGTAGAGCATCGCCTGGGCGCGATGACTTGCGGTGACCGGGTCGGCCCCGCCTTGCACGAACAGCCTTTGCGCTTGCTCCAGCGCTTGCCGGGTGACGGGGCTGACGTCCGTCACATGCGCAGCGAGCAGCGATTGATTGAACTGCGAGCGCCGGGCAATCCAGGTCGTGACAAAGGAAACGCCCATGCTCGAGCCGATGTTCCGCGTGACGCTGTAGAGGCTCGTGGCATAGCCCGTTTCGTGCTTGGGGATCTGATCCATGGTGAGAACGGTGAGAGGAACAAAAACGAAGGCCAGTCCGGCGCCTTGGTTGAGCAGGTGCACGAGGATGTCCCAGGTGCCGGAATCCAGGTCCATGTGCGAGTAGCCGAAGAAAGCGATGCCTGCCACCGTGAAACCGAACACCAGCATCCAACGCCCGTCCCAGCCTCGACCCAGAAGGTATCCCACCAGCGGCATGAAGCAGGCTGTGGCAATGCCGCGCGGGCTGGTCCAAAGCCCGGCGGTCGCGCTCGTCCAGCCGAGCAGCGTTTGCATAAACAAAGGCAACGTCACCAGGCTGCCGTAGAGCACGAACCCGAGCAGCGTCACCAACCCGATCCCAGCCCCAAAGCTGCGAAACTTCAAGAGCCGGAAATGCACGATGGGCTGCTCAGCGGTCAATTCACGGATCACGAACGCAGCCAGAAAACCGGCGGCCAATACCGCCAACGAAATAATGAAGCGGCTTCCGAACCAGTCCTCCTCCTGGCCTTTGTCCAACATGATTTGCAGCGCTCCCATGCCCACCGCCAACATCCCAAACCCCCAAGCGTCGGCGCGCAGCTTACCGCGCCGCACGTAGGGCGGATCGGTAACAAACAGGCCGATCATGATCAAGCTGGCGATGCCGATGGGAAGGTTGATATAGAAAACCCAGCGCCACGAATAGGCGTCCGTTATCCAGCCGCCCAGCGTGGGGCCAAGGATGGGCGCGGCGATGATGCCCATGCTCCAGAACGCCATGGCCTTGCCCCGCTCCGCGCCAGGGAATTCTTCGAGCAGTACAGCCTGGGAAAGCGGTTGGAGCCCGCCCCCGGTGGTGCCCTGGAGCACGCGAAACAGAATCAGCGCCGGCAGATTCGGGGCGATCCCACACAAGAGGCTCGACACGGTGAAACCTGTCACGACGGTCAGCAGTAATCGCCTGCGTCCGAAGAAGTTCGCCAGCCAGCCGGTCATCGGGAGAACAATGGCGTTGGCGACCAGGTAAGATGTCAGTACCCAGGTGGATTCATCGACCGTAGCCGAAAGGCTGCCTGCAATGTGCGGCAGGCTGACGTTGACCACCGAAGTGTCCAGCACCTCCATCACCGCGCTGGACATCACCGCCACCGCCACCAACCAACGACCCGCCGACGACTGGGGGACTGCTGCACCGCTCATATAAGGAAAGAGATTTTAACACTTGCGGATTGTCATTCCACACGCCTTGTGAAGAATCTCGCCGCTGTCATTCTGAGCGGAGCGAAGAATCTCGCTGTTGTCATTCTGAGCGGAGCGAAGAATCTCGCTTTGAGTAGGTTCAACGCATCGCGAGATTCCTCGTTGCCAACGTCTCCTCGGAATGACAGAATCTTCGAGTTTTCGCACAGACTCTCACGCCGTGGGCTACTATCTTCCGGCCCTGACGGGGCTGCGAAAAGACCGCACGCATGAGGAAGACTCTGTAAGCGAACCTCTGACCCAGAACGCTTGCTGACCTACGGCCAAGAACTGCGAGCGCCATCGCCCTTGGACCGAAGCGGACTTCTTGTCTCTTGACAAACGCAGAGTTATAGGCTAGAGTATTACGGTGGGGTTGGTCAGGAAATCATGGCCTGCGGTGAACACAATGCGGTACGGCTGTCAAATTGTCAGCCCGCACTGTTCCTCGGAGCGGCTCTGCCTTCCGGCGTGCGGCGAGAAGGCCGTCCCGGAGACGCGTCTTTGGGAGAGGCGAAGGATGACGGACATTTCGTAATGGCGGGCATCTCAGATTTGACGGAACAAAGCGAGAATGTCTATGAAAACAAACAGTCGAGCAGTTGAGGAGTCGAGGAGTTGTGGGGCCAATTCAAGAGGTCGGGTCGGATGGTGACGGTTTGTCACTCGTTGACTCTCAACTCTCGACTTCTCGACTTGAATTCGACGGAACAAAGCGAGAATGTCTATGAAAACAAAGGACAGCGCCTTGAACACGCCAGGAACCGAAGCCCTCGATACGGACAAAATGTCGCTTTATCCCCGCGTCAGCCGCCGGTAGTCCTCCGGGTCGTCCACATCGATGACTACCCCCTCGTCCTCGACCTCGACATACCGGGTAGCCGGTCGATATAGCCGCACCACGGAATACGCGCCCGCGTCGCTGGTCAACCCCAATAGCTCGTCGAAGAGTTGCCTTGCTATCAGCACCGGATGTCCCCGGCGGCCGTGATAGGTGGGGATCACGACGGGAGCATCGCTCTCCCGGAAAGCCGCCACGATTCCCCTCACCGTCTCTGCGCAGACCGCAGGATGATCCACGAGGCAAAGGAGGACGGCTTCCAGATCGTCCGCCGCCAGCGCCCGCAGTCCCGCCTGCAACGACGACGTCTGGCCGGACCGGTAATCGGGATTGATGACTACCTCGATAGCCTCTATTTTGACCCGTGGTTGGATCTCCTCGGCCCGGTGCCCGAGCACGACGACGATGCGCTCGAGCCCGCCCTCGCGAAGCGTCTCCACGATCAATTCGAGGAACGTGCGGCCGCGGTAGGCAAGAGTGGCCTTGGGGGTTCCCATGCGGGAGGACTCGCCTGCTGCGAGGATCAGTCCGGCGATCATGTGGTTTTCGACGGCCTTGAGTTTGTACGCAAGCGAGGGGTAGGGGGACGGGGCTTGGCGCCTTACCGCAATCAGCTCCGCCACGATCGAGACCGCGATCTCTTCCGGAGTCAGCGCCCCGATATCAAGGCCGATGGGAGAATAGACGCGCGCCAGTTTCTCCGCGGGCACGCCTTCACTCTCGAGCACTTTCGAGATTTCGATGAGCTTCCGCTTGCTGCCAATCATGCCGATGTAGTGCGCCGGCGTCGTCACCGCCCACCGGAGGCAATCCAGGTCACCTTTGTGCCCGCGTGTGGCCACCACCAGGTAAGACAGTTCGTTGACTTTGAGCCTCTGGAAAGTCTCTGCCCAAGGTCCGGCGTGGGTTTCGACCGCTTCCGGGAAGCGATCCGGGTTGGCAAACGCCGCCCGGTCGTCGGAGACAATCACATCGAATCCTGCCAGGCCGGCAATCTTCGAGACCGCAAGTGAAACATGTCCGCCGCCGAAGAGATACAGTGTAGGAGTGGCCAGGATGGGCTCGACGAAAATATCGAGCGACCCGCCGCAGACCAGCCCGTTGTCGTATTCGGGCTGGGTGTTCAAGTTGAAGTGCAAGCGGCGCGGTTTCTCTTCGCGCATGACCTCCTGCGCCACGGACCACACTTCCGCCTCGACGCAGCCGCCGCCCACCGTGCCTACGATCGAACCGTCGTCGCGGATCAGAATCTTGGCGCTTTCATAGCTGGGAATGGAACCCTGCACCTGGATAATGGTCGCCAGCGCCGCCTTGCGCCCTTCCCTTCTGAGCCTCGCAATCTCCGCGAAAATATCCATACGCCCTCTTCAGCTAGGGTAATCGCCCGCTGCGGACTGTGTCAACGAGGGCCTCTACATCTTCAACCTCTTGAAGATCGTTTCCGGGATTGACCGCACGATCAGCATGATGGGGCGCCAAAACCATGGCAAGTAAACCACACTCTTCCCCTTGACGATGGCTCTTAAAATGCCTTGCGCTACGCTCTCCGGCGAGGCCAACAGAAGCAGCCCCGGACGCCCATAGGTCATGCGTGTGTCCACGAATCCCGGCTTCACCGTAATTACCTTGACGCCCGCCGGGAATAACCGGTTCCGCAACCCCTGAAGGTAGACGCTCAGGCCCGCCTTCGCGGCCCCATAAAGATAGTTGCTTTGGCGGCCACGGTCGCCGGCTACCGAAGAGAGGGCGCAGATAAAACCTGTCCGCCTGAGCTCGAAGTGATTGGCGAGAATATTCAGGGCCGAAACGCAACCTGTGAAATTGGTCTCGAGAATAAGGCGAGCTTCATCCCAATCGACTTGAGCCTTGGCCTGATCGCCCAAGTAACCGATGCAAACCACGGCCCCCGCCAGAGCGTTGCCAGCCTCCGCAAGGAAGGAGGTCAAGCTTGCGGCGTGGGTTTGTGTGTCGAGCGCATCGAAAGCCAGGACGCTGGCGCGAACTGAATTGCGGAGGCTGAGATCGGAAGCGAGCGCGCTCAATTCGTCTCGATTGCGGCCTCCTAGAACCAGGTCGTACTTATGCGCCGCAAACTCCTTTGCCAAGGCGGAGGCAATACCCGAAGTTGCGCCCAGAATCAGTACGGTTGACACACTCTCACCTCAGTAATGGCGGCCTGAATCATCTTCGTGTTCTCTGTGGCCGGAGGTCATCTTAACACAGAGATCACAGAGACTCTTCCGTGCACTCTGTGTTGAAGCTTTAGAGGCACAGAGCGCACGGATGACATGTTTCCGCATGCGGCCTGTGGTCCACACCTTGTCATTTCGGGACGATCCCAAGCCTCCGCGCCTGGGATGAAGAGAGCAGGCCCTGCGGGTCGAGCCGGTTCTTGATGGCTCGAAATTGTTCCAGCTTCGGGTACATCGCCCTGAACGTTGGCGCGGTCATCAACGCATCCTTCGCCAGGTAAATCCTGCCGCCGTAGTCCAGAACCAGCGCATCCAATTCGCGCAACAGAGGAACCAGCCCGCTCGCGACCGGAAGATCCAGGGCCAACGTGTAGCCTTCGATCGGAAACGAAAGCAGGCCGGGGTTTGATTTCCCAAAACGCTTCAGCACGGCCAGGAAGGATGCGCGGCGCGACTGCGCCAGCCTGGTCAGGACTTTCTTCAGCCCTTCGAGTCCTCCAACCAAAGGCAAGGCCGACTGATATTGAACAAAGCCCCTGCGTCCGTACAAGCGATTCCAATGATGGATCGCGTCGAGGGGGTAGAAGAAAGTCTCCAGGCCGACGAGTCGGCGGACAGCATTCCGATGCAGGGTGTAATAGAGAGAGTTGAAGGCGCGCACCGTAAGACTGTTCAAGGCCAGCGAGGGAAAATCGAAGGGCAGCGTCCAGCGGCGGCGCGGCGCTTCGGCGAGGGGATCCCGAATGCTCGCCGGCAGCTCCTTTACAGGCGCGTGATTGCCTCGCATCAAGACGGCCCTTCCCATATGCCGGCCGGTCGCCAGGCAGTCAATCCAGGCTACCGAGTATTGGTAACGGATGTCGGATTCCGTCATCATTCGCAGCGCGTCCTCGAGGTTTGCCGCTTGCTGGTAATCCACCTGCATCCACGCTGACGCGACGGGTCGCAGCTTCATCCGGGCGCTCAGAATCACGCCTGTCAGTCCCATGCCCCCCAGGGTCGCCCAAAAGATTTCGCTGTTGTTATTGGCCGAGCAGGAGAGGATGCCGCCCTTGGGCGTCAACAACTTGAAATCCAAAACGAAGTTCCCGAAGGTGCCATCTTGATGGTGGTTCTTGCCGTGCACGTCGGCGGCGATCGCCCCGCCGACGGTCACGAATTTGGTCCCCGGCGTCACCGGCAAGAAAAACCCACGGGGCAGAAAATAGCGAAGGATTTCAGCCAGGCTTACGCCCGCTTCACACTCCAGCACACCGCTCGGCGCGTCGAACGCGAGAAACCTGTTGAGCTGCGAGTGACAGATGACTCCGCCTTGCGCGTTGAGTGGCGCGTCGCCATAGCTGCGTCCCATGCCGTACGATATCAAGGACGGTTGGGAACCGGACTCCAGGACGGCCGCCAGTTGGCGCCGGCTGTCGGGGCGATAGACATTACACGTCTCGACCGGAAAACGCCCCCACCCGGAGAGTTCTTGAGTTACGAAATCCTGTGACATTGTCGCTTGTCGATTTTCGATTGCCGAGGGTCGATTGCCGATTGTGGAGCCGGCTGCCGAGTATAGAAGTGAAGCGCGATCTTCCTGCGATCTGTGCTCCAATCGACAATCAGCAATCGACCCTCGGCAACCGAAAATCTCCGTTCCTTCTAAAGGTAGATTATGAAAATGACGGAGGCTGCCCAGAACAGCACGACCGAAAGCAGGACCGAGTCCGTCAAGAACAACCGCGTCGGGTTTCCTCCCTCTTCATTCTGGTGCACGAGATAGAGGTAACGGAAAATTCCAAAAAGCACAAAAGGAATGGTCAGGTCAAGCCGCTTGCCGGGAAATTTGATCTGTACGTCGCTCGAAAGCGTGTAGAGCGCGTAGGACATTACCGTGGAAGCGGTGACAATCCCGATCAATTGGTCCAGAAAGTAGGGCGAGTATTTCGACAGGATCGGGCGGTGGTTGCCCGCTTCTTTTCCCAAGGCTACCAGCTCATGCCGGCGCTTGCTCAGCGCGAGAAACAAGGCCAGCAACGTGGCGCACACCACCAGCCAGGGGGAAATCTCGACGTGGATAATTACTCCGCCGCTCACCACCCGCAAGACGAAGCCGGCGCTGATCACGAAGACGTTGAGGAGAACCACACGCTTCAGCACCCATGAATAGAGCACGTTGATGACGCCGTAGGCCGCGATGATGGAGAAGAAAGTGTGGTCGAGCGCCCACGCGCCACCCAGGGAAACCAGCCCCAGCGTTATTGCAGCGATAGCTGCAGCTCCCACTCCGAGCCGGCCGGAAGCCAGCGGCCGCAGCCGCTTCAGAGGGTGTTTCCGATCCTCCTGCGCATCCAGGATGTCGTTGAGAAGATAGACTGCGCTGGACATGAGGCAGAACAGGAGCGCGCCCGCCACGACGCGCGCGTTGCGATTCCAGTCGATGATGCTGCGGGAGAATATCAACGCCGCGAAGACGAAGCCGTTCTTCACCCACTGCTGAGGACGAAGGCTCTCCAGCAGCCCGCCCCAAGCGAAAATCGAGGCGTGAGTTGCGGCCTGCGGATCTGTGGGAGGTGGCGGCGGCTCCATTCCTGTCTCCGTGAAACCTCGCGATGGCATGTCGCGCCTGCGCCATGACGCGTTTGCCGCGATTAGACTAGCTTATCAACCGGGAATTTTCAAATTGTTCGTCTTGTAGGTAGTGTCTCGGTTTGAAGTTGTAGCGGCGAGTTTACCTCGCCACGTGGCGGCGTAAAGCCGCCTCTACGTTAAACTGAGACACTAGCGTCTTGTAGGGTAGCGCTACCCCTGGGCCCGCTGGACGCCTCGGACGATCGCAGGACTGGCGTCTCTCCCCGCTACTCAGGCCGCGAGTGGCCGATGAATCCGTCGGCCCACTTCAGAAAGTACTTCATGTTGGGCGCGTCGGTGTGTCCGCCGTCATGCTGGCGCCAGGCAAGTTGCCCATCCAGCAGACCGACATTCACCGGCGGCATCTTGGCGGTGTGGTAATCCTCGGAGACGCCCAACCCCTTCGCCCCGAGCAAGCCGAAGATCGGGCTGGCCGCTACTGTCGCCATGAAGCTTCCCTGGTGGTCGAGCCACTTCGCGTCGCCTTTCTCCGGCACTCCGTAGCTGATGAAAGTCAGGCGAGGCGCGCACAAGGCGATGAGTTCGTGGGAGTCGACAGGCAAGTCCCCGGCATTCTTGCTCCCGAACTTAGCGTCCGACGCGCCGTACTTCATGAAGTTGCCGGCCATCCAGTAATACTCGCCGCCGGTCAGACTCTCCACCGCCTCGCCGAAATTTCGACGCAAAAGAGTGGAGCCGCCTTTGCCGGAAGAACCTACGAGGACCATGGCAAAACGCTGTTCGAAGGCCATGGTGACCAGCGCTGCCTTTCCAAAGCGCGAGACGCCTTCGATCCCGACGTGCTTGGCATCCACCGCCGGGTCCGTCGCGAGATAGTCGAGCGCACGTCCCGCGCCCCAAGCCCAGGCACGCAAGGCACCCCAGTCGTCCGGCTTGCGAGGCTGGCCGCGGTTGACGAGCCCGATAATTCCCCTGGTGATTCCAGCTCCATCATCGGCCTGAATGCTGGCGGGGTCGATGGTCGCATAGCCCCAACCGTCCGCGATGAGTTGCCATGTCGGGGGCGGGCTGCCGTCAGCGTTGAACTGCGGCATCTGAAATGGCGGCGGAGTTTCCAGTTCATAAGCGGGATGTCGTTCGAAAACCTCGCGCAGGGAAGGATCCTGCCGGATCAGCAGATCTTTCAGCGCCGCGTTGATTCGCTCCAGTTCCTCCGGCGACGGCTGGTTGGGTGCGGGGAAGCCGCTGCGGCCGAACATCATTAAGACCGGCGCCGGCCCCTTCGCATTCGCGGGCGCCACCAGGGTCATGCGGATATTCACATCAATGAGCGGGCAGGCGGAATTGTCCACGTGGCCGATCACCTCTTTGGCGATCACGGGATTGAACCCAATCCTCTCCTGGTCGACGGCCTTCACTGACCACGTAACCTTCGGAACGTTCGCCGGCACGCGGCCGTAAACCTCGCGCTCGAAATCCTCCACGATTTCGGGACGCCGCTCGCGCCACCAGATGTCCGGCGTCGTCACCTTTTCGCCATTCTTCAGCGTCAAGGGATCGGGCAGATTCGGAAATGGATTGGCCTTCGACTCGTCATAGTTGGCGTGATTCGGCGCTTGCTCGTTGCCGCTGGGCCCCGGGCGGAGGGCCTTGATGCCAAGCTGCTCCTGCATATTCTGATGATCCTGCTCGGCAGTGAAAGTCACGGGCTGACAGGCGGGCTGCTGCAATGCCGGCCCGGACCGGCTGAACAGAAGGCTGTAAGACAATGCGCCGCTCGTTAAAACCAGAATCCGGAGCGTCGGGTATGTGAACCTCATGGAATCCTCCAGAATGACAGTGTCCTGGGTTAGAAGTTCGTTGATGGATCCAGCGTCGTAAGGGCGGCCCTTGTGGCCGCCCGCCCTGCGGCTCGAAGCCTTCGGTCGGCGGGCAACCACACGGGTTGCCCCTACGATCGACCGCCGCAAGTCAACACTACGACCGAGGCTACGGAGTAAAATCCGCCAGGGGAATCGCGTCCGCCATGGCGCGATATCCCGCGGGCGAAGGATGAATATGATCACCGGAATCGTACGCCGGCAGAAGCGTCTCTGGCTGTCGTGGGTCGCGAATCGCCTTGTCAAAGTCAATCACCGCGTCGAAATGGCCGGGCGCGCGAATCCATTGATTCACGGCATTTCGATCGGCTTCGCTCACCGGTCCCGGCTTGGAGTAAGCGGACCCGGTGAAGGGCGTGAGCGTTCCGCCGTAAACGCGAATACCCTGGGCGTGAGCGCGCGCCACGATCTGCTCGTACGCCGCAACAATGCTGTGCACGAGACGGTCGTGCGCTGCTTGCGCCATGTTGCCCGCAAGGCCGAAGGCGCCGATGTCATTGATGCCTTCCAGAACGATCAGGTAGCGAACTCCAGGCTGAGCCAGCACGTCGCGATCGAAGCGCGCCAGAGCGTTCGGCCCCAGGCCGTCGAGGAGCAGGCGATTCCCGCCGATGCCTTGGTTGAGGACGGCGAGGCAGCGCGTGGGCAGCGCGGCGCGCAATCGGCGCCCCAGATCGTCAGGCCAGCGGTCGTTGCCGTTGGTGGTGGAGCCGCGCCCGTCGGTGATCGAATCGCCCAGCGTCACGATGGCTGCGGCGCCGGTGGGCGCGTTGACTTCCACTCCGGAGATGTTGAACCAATGCTCGAAGCTGATTGCGCCCGGCAAGTCCGCGTCTGCCACACGGTCGCCGTGCACGAGATAAGAGGTCGCTCGCGATCCCGGATGGCTGGTCTGGACCGCCGGGGGTTCGTCGACGTGGAATGCGATGGCGAGATCGGACTGCGCCTCCACCGCGAAGGCGATGGGATCAGAGACATAATCGGCGCCGGCGGGAATGGTGACGCTGGGGCGGCCGGCAAACGTCAGTGCCCGGTCGGTCGAGGCGTCGATGCGTGCCGAGGCAGCCGGGGCGGGCCGCGCAACGTGCACTGACGTAAACTCGAGGGGCGCGGTCCCGAAGGTATTCGAGACTCGTACTCGCAGCGCCTCTCCGCCGATCGAAAGATGCACCACCTGGCGCAGCGTGGCGTCGCGAAGATCGCCGGGCGCAAGCGAGTTGTTGGCCTCCGGCGCTTGCTGAGCGGCTGCCCATGATCCCACCCAGTTCGGCGCTGCCGGGGGAGCCTGCGCCGGAATTGCCTGAGCGTAGAATGCCAGGCCAAGAAAAATCGTCAATACTCTTCGTGGCCACATGCCGGAGTGGTTCCTCGCGGCGAAGGAACATCGAAGTACTTCGCCGCGCAGGGCCGCTTGCCCACCGCAGTATACACAAACCGGCTGCCGGTTAGCAGCCACAATCCCGGCCGCTAGAACCTCATGATCGATTCAGGGAGCGGGGAGAGGGTTTTGGTTTGGATTTTCGGCGCTACCCACAACACGGGCAGGAGTGCCGGTGCGACGCGGCCAAACAGTAGGGGCATGCTTCAATCGGGCCGCGACAACTCGGCCAGCAGAGCCTCGCGCCTTTTCAAGGCGATGCCGTTGACGAGACTCAGCACGCGGCCATAAGCCAACCAGGCGATGCCCGAGAGCGCCAGCAAGCCAACTCCGCACCAGGCCAGGTTGCCCGCCCAGCGCGAGAGGAAGTACAAGCCCGCTGCCACGCCGGCCACGACCACTTGAACTCCCAGGCTGACCAACACCGAAAGCCCCGAGGCTTTTTGCCGCCGCATCTGGCCGGGCTTCAACTTGCGGGGAAAATAGAGCGAGACCAGGTTCCCGGCCGTCAGGTTCATGAGGAGTGCCCAAACCGACCCTGCCAGGGTCAGTCCCACGACTACCGGCGGGGTAGGCCCGCCAACGAACTGGACCAAGACGAAAACGATGATGACCTCGGCGGCAAGTACCATCGAGTGGAGCAGATTCTTCGCCACCATCACGTCACGGAAACGAAGGGGCGCCGCGAACAGCATGGGTAACCCGGGCCCGTCATAAGCCAGACTGTTGTAAGCAAGGCCCACCACAGTGAGCAGGACATACGCGACGGCCATGGGGAAGTAAGTCGAACTACCCAGCATGAAGCCCGTCACCTTGGGGTGCGGACTGCCGTGGCGGCCCAGGCTCAGTGCGAGGATGATCAGCGCCGGCGTCAGCAGGCTGAGATACGCCATGGTGTTGCGGAGGAGATAGCGCAGGTCTTTCTCCAACAGGGCGGCCACGGTGGGGGACACGCCCGTCACGTTCCACCCTGCGCGCACAGGGGCGCGAGCTTCGGCAGACGGGCGTCGCGCCTCACTCAAGTTCTCGCCGCGATATTCAGCACGCAAGCGAATGGCGAGCAGCCACCCGACCACGCCACAGCAAGCCAGCAGACCTGCGAACCCCGCGCAAGCCTTGCCTGGGTGGCCGGCACTCCCAAACGTGATCGTCGCCGCCGCCATGCCGGGAGGAAGGGCGCGGACAGCCGAAGCGAGGCGCGACATCCACGGCAACGCCCGATGGCCATACCGATTAGCGAGCGGACTTATGAACTGGCCGCTGAGCGCCACAAGGATGCCCACCGCGCCCAGAATTTCCCGCGTGCGGCGTTGCGCCATCCAACGGCTTAGCCAGGCGTAAATAGCCCGGTTGAGCAGCAGGTTGAGCAGTGCGAGCGCCGCGAAAGCCGGGATCGCCCAACGTAGAGCGTTTAACGATGCCACGGCGATGCCGAGGAGCATCGCGGCAAGCCAGTAGAGACAAGCTGCAGCCACGGGGTCAAAGACTCCGTGCGCGAAAGCCAGAAGCACAAACGTGGAGTACCGGAGGGGGAAACGCAGCAGCGAAACCGGGTCGGCTTCCGCGCCAAACCCCGAGATGATAAGGGGAAACAGCAGCCAAACCAGGAACACCAACCAAAGCTCGCCCGAGAGCAAAGGGAGCTTGCCATACCGGATCGCATACCAACTTCCGAGGCCCAGCAGCACCCCGAGCCCCACTACCCCGAGGCCGATGCCGGCGCCCATGATGATATGTACAGCCAGGTTCAACTTGCCGGTCGCGGTCCGCAGGCCGTTGACGAACAGGCGCCAGCGCAGCCAGCCTACCAGGAAGAGCTGCGTGGATTTACCCGGCGCCGAGATCACTCCAGCCACGATAGCTCCGGCACGGCGGCGCGCTCGCCGCCCACAATTTTGAGAAAAATCTGTTCCAGGCTGAGCTTCTGCCCATCATCGTGCCGGGCGGCCACGCCGGAGCGCAGGTCGTCAATGGACCCTTGGGCCACCAGTTCGCCGCGATGGATGATGGCCACGTGGCTGCACAACCGCTCGACGATCTCGAGTACGTGGGAGGTGAGGAAGATCGTGGCGCCGCGCGCGATCATGCGGTTCAGCATGGCTTTCAGCGTGCCGGCGGCAATGGCGTCCACACCCTCGAAGGGTTCGTCCAGAAACAGCACCTTGGGCCCGTGGATGACCGCCGCAGCCATCGCGAGTTTTTTCTTCATGCCATGCGAGTAGTCCACGATCAGCGACTTGGTGCGATCGGCGAGGCCTGTGAAGTCGAGAAGTTCCTGCGCGCGTTCGGCTGCGGTGACGCGATCGAGGCCATACATGCGTCCGGCGAAGCTGAGGTATTCCGGCCCGGTCAGGCGGTCGAAGAGGGCAAGGCCTTCCGGCACCACGCCGATCTGGCTCTTCACGCCGATGGGATCGTCGGCCAGGTCGAGGCCGAGAATCCGGATTTGCCCCGCCGTGGGCTCCAGCATGCCGGTGAGCATCTTGATGGTGGTGGATTTCCCCGCGCCGTTGGGGCCCAGAAATCCGAAGAACTGGCCCGCTTCCACGCGCAGATTGACGTTGCGCACCGCTTCCAGTTCTCCGAAGCGGCGGCACAGTCCGTTGGTCTCTACTGCGAGTTCGGTCATGGCAGGGCGCCGCCGCTAGAGTAGCATATCCGGCGGTTAAGAAAAGCGCAAAATTCGGGAGAAAGCGCAGGCCAACAGAGCCACGGTCTGCGCCGGCCCGAGTGAACGTAAGGTTTACTGGTGCGGCACAATCAGCAGCGTAATCGAGTGCGCCGGGAAAGTGGTGCTGATGGTGCTCGTCGTTCCGCCGGCGGTGGGCGGCGTCACCGTCAAATTGAGTTGCGCTACGATTCCGGCCAAGTTGGCGTTGCTATAGACGAAGACCTTCGCGGGGCCGTTGGGCGTCAGGCGGTCCAGGGAAAGACTTGCGGTGAGATCGCCGTAAGTCTTGCTTACCCCCTTCTCGTGCTCACCTTCCTGGGATGGATAGGGAGCCTGTGGAAGAAGTCTTGACGGGGTGGCCCGGTGTTTTGGGGGGCTGGATAAACTGCGTTGCCTCATCGGCACGTGGGAGGCAGATGCTAAACGTAGCGCCTTGGCCCGGCTCGCTGTCGATCCAGACAGCGCCGCCGCTCTGTTTCACCGTCCCGTAGACCATCGCCAGGCCGAGCCCGGTGCCCTTGCCTTCTTCTTTGGTCGTGAAGAACGGTTCAAAAACATGCGCTTGCGTTTGTGCATCCATTCCAATCCCCGTATCGCTCACCGCCAGCATCACGTACCGGCCGGGGTGACCGACGGGTGCCGTTGCGCCGAGGCGGCGTCCAGTTCGACGTTTGAGGTTTCGATCGTCAGCCTGCCTCCTCCCGGCATCGCGTCCCGCGCGTTAACCGCCAGATTCACAATCACCTGCTTGATTCGGGCCGCATCGGCTTTCACCTGCCAGAGCGCCGGCGCCGGAAGGGTTACCAGATCGATATCTTTGCCGATCAAGTGACGCAGCATGTTCTCGACGCCGGCCAGGACTTCGTTCAGGTCCACAACCTGCGTCACCAGTACCTGCTGCCGGCTGAAGGCGAGCAACTCGCGCATCAGGGAAGCCGCGTGGTCGCCCGCTTTCTTGATCTCTTCCAGCCAGGCTCGCGTCGGATCGGAACGATCTAAGGTATTCAGCATCATTTGGCAGTAGCCGTTGATGGCGGTTAAGAAATTGTTGAAGTCGTGGGCCAGTCCCCCAGCCAGGCGGCCCACCGCCTCCATTTTTTGCGCTTGGTGGAACTGCTCTTCGAGCTTCCGATTCTCGGCCTCAGCAAGCTTACGTTCCAGGCGGCTATGGGCCTCCCGAATTTCCCGCTCCAAGGCCGGGACAAGGCGCGCCAGTCTGCCTTTGATCAGGTAATCCTGCGCTCCAGCCTTCAGGGCAAGCACCGCGGTCTCTTCGCCGATGGTGCCCGAAATGATGATGAAGGGTATGTCGAGTTGTTTGGACTTCAGCGTTTCGAGCGCCTGAAGGGCGCTAAAGTGCGGCATCGTGTAATCCGAGAGGATGACATCCCACTCCGCGCGTTCCAATGCCGCTATCATAGCCTCCGCGGTTTCAACCCGCTCCGAGACAGGCTCATACTCGGCGCGGCGCAGTTCCCTCAGGACCAGGGCAGCGTCGTCCGGAGAGTCTTCCACGATAAGGACCTTAAGAGCTGTGCTCATCTATCTCCTCCGCGGCGGAATCGGACCCTCGTTCAAAAGCAGCCAGTAAAGCCCGATCTGCCTCACCGCCTCGAACAAGTTCGCGAATTCCACGGGCTTGCGCACATAACTGTTCACACCCAAGCCATAGCTCTCCGCCACGTCCTCCTCTTGCTTCGAGGACGTCAGGACCACCACGGCCATGGACCGGGTGCGCTCATCGCTCCGTATCTTCCTCAACACTTCCAGGCCGGTGATCTTCGGAAGTTTCAGGTCGAGCAGAACCACCGAGGGCCAGTCCGTGACGTCCCGGCCCGCGTACCCGTTCGTGCCAAACACATAGTCCAGAGCCTCCGCTCCGTCCCGAGCCACCACGACCTCGTTCATAATGTTATTCTTGCGGAGCGCCCGAAGCGTAAGAGCCTCATCATCCCGGTTGTCTTCCACCAGCAGAATCGCCTTCTCGTTCATGGGTTCCTCCCCGTAGGGTCCAAAGTTCTTGCTCCAGCCAGCGCCTCCGTTTGGAAAGGCTGGAAAGGTATGGTGAAATCGACCCCCTCACCTGCCCTCGTACCTCGGGCACCCTCTCCCCCAAGGGGGAGAGGGCAGTGGTCCCGGGTAATGGCCCTCGCCCCCTTGGGGGAGAGGGTGGCGCGTAGCACCGGGTGAGGGGGTTCGGCGGTCACTGTAATTTGCGAGGCCCGTTAGAGAGTAAATGAAAACGTGGCCCCTTTTCCGACTTCTCCCTCGGCCCAGATGCGCCCTCCGTGCCGGCGGATAACCCTCTGCACCGTCGCCAAGTCCGATCCCGTGCCCCTCAAACTCGTCTTGCGTGTGCAGCCTCTGAAACGGGCCGAAGAGATTGGCGGCATAGGCCATATCAAACCCCGCGCCATTGTCGCGGACGAAGAAGACCGCCTGGCCATTATCCTGCCGTGCGCCAAACTCGATGCGCGCGGTGGGCTGCTTACTCGTGAACTTCCAGGCATTGGCCAGCAGGTTATGAAGCGCGATTTCCAGCAGTTGACGGTCTCCCTCGGCTCTGGCGCCTTCCACGATGGAAAACTCCACTTCTCGATTCGGTTCGCTGTGGCGCAGGTTCTGCGCTACGGAGGCCGCAAGGGCGCTCAAATCCACGCTTTCCCTGTAAATCTCGTGGCGCGCCAGGCGCGCCAGCCCAAGCAAACCTTCGATCAGCTCACCCATCCGCCCCGCCGCCGCTTGCACACGACGAAGATAATCGCGCCCCTCCGCGTTGAGTTTTTCCAGGTGATCCTCCATGAGCGCCTGGCTGAAGCCGTCAATGGAGCGCAGCGGCGCCCGGAGATCGTGCGAAACCGAATAGGCGAATGCTTCCAGTTCCTTGTTCGTCGCCTCAGAGCTCCGCGCTGCGCTGAGCCAAGGCCTCATTGAGCCGCTGAATACCAGCTTCCACCCGCTTGCGGTCAGTGATGTCGCGAATCGCGCTCGACACCAGCAGGCCCATCTCCGTCTGGAGCGGGCTCAGGCTGATTTCAACCGGAAACTCCGTTCCGTCCTTACGCAGGCCATACAATTCCAAACCCGCTCCCATCTCCCGCACCCGCGGCTCGGCAAAGAACCGATTTCTGTGGCCCGGATGGGTATTTCGAAAACGCGGAGGGATCAGGATCTCCGAGTTCCTTTCCAATCAGATCTTCGCGCCGGTGCCCAAACATTTTCTCCACCTGGGCATTGACCAGTAAGATTCTTCCCTCGTCGTTCACCACCACCATGGCGTCCGGGGCCGCGTCCAGAAGTTCCCCCGAAAGCCCCTTCAACCTGTTCATCCCAGCACTCCCTGTCAATGCTGCGTCGAAAGTCAAGTCGTTCCCGCGAAACCGGTCCCTGCAAATGGGGCGAACCGGAAACCGGCAAGCGGGAAGGCTGGCGCCGCCGAGTCGGACAAAGTGTCCATTTTACACTCTGCGCCCCGGCTATGCAATTCAGGGACGGTTTGGGTAGTGGGCTAAATCAGTGTTGCTGCACCCCCCTGTAGCCTGTCGGACCGAGGGAGCCTGCCCCTCCTCCGCTTGATCCCGTGTACCCGGTGAAGCCCGTCGGACCGGGGTTCGAGTCTATCGTGTTCCAGTTCCGGTTGTACTCCAAATGCTCATGGTCCTCGTACCGGGAGAGAATGAGACCAAGATTGGGCGCGACGTTAGGCACGCTAGGTTCCTTCAATTAAAGAGGTTGATACACTGAACTCTCACTTTGTGAGCCATCAAACCGGGGGTATACTGGCTGTCACTTTGAGGCGTGGAGGAATCAAATGGAGAATTTTGATAAATCGAGGTGGAAACCCAACCGGCGGCTAAAGAAGCATGATGGCTTGCTACTGGAATATTGCCAGAAGCACGGAGGGACCACGTTCGCTGGTGCCAAACTAAAGGGTGACCCTTTCCCTTATCCAAGGCAGATCGACGGGATACGTTTTCCGTCTCGCACCCACGGGCTGATATCTCGTGGTCGGTGCGACCCTGGGGAATTTGAAAAGGAATTTGAAAAGCATTTGACCCATGCACGACAAGATAGACTCCCAGTTGAGGTCATTGAAGTGACCCCAAACTTAGGCCGTTACGTAGTTGGGCAAGTAGTCGTTGGAGGCTGGCTTCTCAAAGAAGAGTACAAGGTCAAGGTAGCGGAGGTTCTTGTTTGTCCAGAGGCAAGTCAAGGGCTGAAGGCATTTTTCAGAAAACACAACATTCTTTTGTGGACTCCCAACTAACCCTTGTCAGCACCCGGGTTCTCGCCACAAAAAGTGAGACTGCTGGCGTCATTTGGATGGAAGCGGGTAAAATGGAAGCATTGTAAAAATCAGACACAACCAGAAAAAGAGGCGCGAAAACTTACGCCAGTTCTTTTTCCTCCCATATGCAATGTACGCGATTACACATGCCACAAAAGCATGACCGAGAGCCCGTCCGATACCGTGTGGAATACCTTCTATGCGACCCCAATTGGTCATTACCGCTATGAGCACGCAGAAGAAGATGCCACCATAAATGTACATGCGGTCCCCTGATGGCGAGGGATGGCCTGTCCCTCCGTCGCTGGTACTATCTTTCGTCGGTTTTATTGCCTTCACTATCAGCAGCACCAAGAGAGTACAAAATACAATCCCTGAAACGAGCCGAATCAATGTAACGTCCATATGTTTCAACCTTGGTAGAGTCAGAAAGCCGAAATGCGTCAGTAGTTATACCGCAGACTTGACGTCTATGCTAGTTTGAAAACGAAAAGGGGCATGACACCGATGAGTATTACACTTTCCCAAATTCGCAGAGACCCAAAGCAAGAGAATGTCTATATTGTGGCGATGGACGCAGGAGACGACTCAGTGAAAGCCAGCTTTGAAGTTAGAGTCATTGTACGGCGGCGGGGTCGTGATGGCGCGCTTGAGCACCATACACAGATTGAAAGACTTGAAGAGGACGCGAAAGACAAAGTATTGCTTTTTCTGCCGCAAGTTGGCCGGTGACTAGCAACCCACAATTAGAGCTACCTGAGATGCCAGCCACACGGATTTAGCCCACCGCCTGCGCCTTCGTGGGTCGGTCAACGGCATAATCCCGCAAAAAGTACTTGACAAACTGTGCTCAACGTGATAGGCTATGACGGGGTTGCAGGGTCTTTCTGTCATGGCCGTACTGGCGTCACCAATCGCTGCTTTCCTTACCCGCCCGGCAAAGTATTGCTTCAGCGCTCGTTCGACCGCTCAGAAAACATCAAAAACAAACGAACAAAGCCAGTATGTTGCTGAAAACAAAGGACTGAACTTTTCGCAACGTGCAAAACGAACCCAAAACGAACCCAATTTTGAGTGTCCAATGCGCCGATTCATCACCAAAAACAGCCTTTCTGGAGACCTTGCCCAACTGTGTCATTCCGAACCTGAGCGCAGCGAAGGGGAGGATTCTCGCTCCGGTTCGTTTCTCCGCGAAACACCCAGGCAGAACCGGATTCCTCGCTTCGCTCGCCATGACAGCGCGGAGAAAAACACAAAATCGTGGGAACGAAGCTAAGAAGTTACTGAAAACAAAGGACATCACTTTTTCGTAACGTGCAAAACGAACCCAAAACGAAGCCAACTTTGAGTGCAAAATGAGCCAGTTCATCCCGAAAGGAGGGGTCCGCCAGCGGCTCCGCCGCCCTGCCTTGCGGAAAGGCTTCGCCTTTCCGGGGAGGGCCACGACTCTTGCTCCGAGGTTGAGGCTGCGCCTCAAATGGCGAGGCGTAGCCTCGCCAGAAACCGGGTGGCGGGATTGGCGCAGGCCCGGAAAGGCAGAGCCTTTCCGCAAGGCAGGGCGGCAGAGCCGCACATACCTGGCTAGTAAAATGT
>CAVROP010000009.1:0-22717 GCA_963722675.1 uncultured Acidobacteriota bacterium | reverse complement strand
CAAGAACGTCTGAAAGATCCCCCGCCCCACCACCTCCTGCGCTCCGCCACGGAATCCAGCAGCCGCTCCGCCGCCGCCGCCCGCTCGTTCTGCTCCATCTCCGCAGGCGACTTGATCATCCCCCACGGCATCTGGCCGACCTGCAGGCGCTGGCCATCTGGCGGTACTGGGTCTCGATGCGACGCATCTTCGCGGCCTCCACCGCCGCTTCAAATTGCTTCTCGTAGGACGCCTTAGAGCACCGGTACGCACCGCCAGGTAGTTCTTCAGACGCTCCCGCTGTTCGGCCGTCGTCCAGATCGCCCGGTCAGCATGCGCTCCAACTGGTCCGTCCGGCTCTGCAGGCGCACGTTCCGCAGGGCATCGTACACCTCCGGCCGCTCGGTCCCGAAACGCTGCATCTCATCCGCATAAACCTGACAGCCCCACGCCAGGTCAAACGCCCGCCCCGCCACGTAAATCGCCATGATCGCCAGCAAGGCCAGCACAGTTTCGCCGGATTGATCGCCAGGCGGAACCCGCGGAACACCTGGGCAAAATCCAGCACGTTGGCCCAATTCACGCTGTGTACGGTCGCCAGCCGCGGCAACACCGTCGCCGGCGCATCCGCCCTGGCCGCTGCGGCCCCGTCCGTATTGGCCGCCGCCTGAGCGCCGCCGGCGCCGCCGCCGCGGGCCCCGCGCCATTCGATGTCGCTGTCGATAAAATCGGAGATTCGCTCATAGTCGTTTCCCGCTCAAAAGCCCGTCTGAGAGACCGCCCTCAGCGGCATGCTCTGCCGCGACCGCGCCGCAATCGCATGAAATCGGACCTCAACACACCCAAAATCTACCAGAAAGACGCGAGTTTGTACCACTATCCGGCGGCCCTTTCAAAGCCCTTGATCCAGTCCCTCCCCAACGTCGCGGTGACCGACGGCCAACTGAAGATCACGTTTACTCCCAAGATCTGGAGCCCCAAGATCACGTCATCAAAATCCGGCCCGCCGACACCCCCTGATTCCCCAGGAACCAAGCCTCTGGTTTTCAACGGCTCCGGCTTCCCGGCCCTGGTGTCGGGTTCGACAGCGCGGAAACGTCCTCGCCCGACCCCGGCGGAATCTCGTTGATGGCATTGAACTGCGCAGGACAGTTGGCCATCGGGGAAGGTCCACGTAGTTCCCGCAAGTCCACTGGACGTTGGAAGCAATCGAGGTGGTGCATGGGGTGGCTCCTGGCGAGGTTTCGTGTATACGGTAGGAAGCCAGAGGCTCAGGTTCCATCGCAATGAGCGGGAATTGGACGCGGCGACCAAGGTGGGATTGCAGGTGGCCGCCAAGGGGGAAGCGGCACTTTCGGAAGGGCAGACGCCATACCTGGACGTGCTGGATCGGCTGATCGAAGACTACGAGGATGCCTTTCATGGAATGCCGGTGGGAGATACGACGCCGCTGGAACGGCTGCGTAGTCTGGTGGCGGAGGCGGGGTGGAGCGTCGGATTTGGGGCGGCTGTTGGGCAATCGGAGCCTGGGGTCGTTGCTATTGACCGGGCGGCGCGAATTGTCCAAGGCGCATGTGCGGCTGCTGGCGGAACATTTCAAGGTGGATGCCGGGTATTTTCTGTAAAAATCCCCTCACCGATGGCAAGCGCATTTGACCGCAACGCGAGCCCTGTGGTTGATGACCGCAAGCGAGAGCTTTTTTCGTAGCAGTGACCGTTTCCTATTGGTTGCCAGGAGACGATGTTGGCGGCGCTTTACTGGTCTGCCAAGGAAATCGCTTTCGTGCTCTTCGAGTCCCGCCGAATACGCTCCAGTTCCTCGCCCGTTAGCGGATACCATTCGTCGTAGGGATAACGTCGAAAGAACTGCGACAATGTTTCGCGGAAATGTTGACATGCAATTTCATTCAGCCGCCCAATCCTGAGCTTTTTGAGACGCTCCAGGTCTTCACGGGCGACTTGAACAATTGTTCTGAAATCCGCCGCCATCCGGTCTTCAAAGCCATTTTCTTTGCTTGCTGGCAGATAGAAGTATCTGAGATTTGCACGACACTGCTTCACGATAAGATCCTTCCATTTCTTCGGCGTAGCGGGTATCGCACCGCTAAAACCGGCAACGTCGGAGAACTTGTCAACTACTGCCAAGCTAATGGAATCGAAACGTGTTGCATCGCAATTCTGTGTAATCACGATGCCATGAACCTGAGTCACTGGCAAGACGATTGACTGTGGGTTGCCTCACCTCCGTAAGCAACTGCTCCCAACTCAGTTCTCGAGCCTCGTCGTTTTCATCCAGTACCGCAAGAGATTGGAGCGAAATCGTAACACGAAATACTGCAAAAATGTCTCCCTGTTGAATCGGCTCGGCTTGGGTACATCGTTCATACACCATGGCTGTCATGCCTCTCGATCAGAATCAACGCTGGACCACCAGCGATTCTCCCATTGCTGAAATTCTCGGCGTTGTCGCTCGGCTCGCTCGAGTGCCGCGAACGCGATCCTTCGTGCTTCGGAAATGCTGATGCGCCGCCCAATGAAAAAAAAGGTCTGACTGACCGTGCCGCTTCGCATCTTCTTGCGGGGGTCAAACGGTTCAATCGGGACTGTATTTGCGGAAACGGCTAGCAAAAGGGCGGGTTGCACAGATTCCCCTGGCTAGGGCGGCGATTGGCCATTGTGACGCGGTTTTGCGCAGACTGACAGTCGCGCTGGATTGGAGTTCCCGCGATGGGTAGTGGGCGAATGTAGCCTCAGGGATTCTCGCGATCTCGTTCATCCGTTCTCTCTTGTGAAGGACTCCATCAATTTGCCTCGTGACAAGGAGCTAAACCACGACTTTGCAACTTCGTGAGCGTTTTGCACCAGCCCGTGATGCCCTCGACGGTAGCAGGTACATCGTCGCCTTGGGAACTTACAATTATATGCCAAAGGATTCCTTGGACGCCCTTTGGGTCCTTATTAGTTGCGAAGATGTGATTTACGACTCCTCTGGGCGAGTTTATCGGTAACATCATCGCAAAATTCACGTCGCTTGGGCTGTCGCGGACATAGTCATTAGGGCCGTCAACTTCAAGTCCGATGTGTAACATCTCGCGGAGGAATTCCGTCGGTTTCCAATGGGGCTTCATGCCGATCGCATTTATGTACATAAGCTGTAGTGAGATTGGCCGAAATTGGTGGATATCGGATGGATATGCGTCGAAAAGCGTGGGGACCAGTTTCTTAATTCCCTACGAAAAACTTCTCCCATTTGTAGCCTGAGGCATGGTTATATGAAAACACACCCGGTCCCACTTGAGCAACCGGATACCCGTCGGGACTTGCGCAGAAAATGGTGCCTGACTATGTGAGGGGTAAGCGCCTCGAGGGAGCCTGACTTTGCGGTAAATCCTTCACGACTGGCAGTGAGTCTCGGATTCGGTCGTACAAGCGACCCAGCAGAATTCGAAATCCGGGGTCGGGTGGTGGTGCATTTGCATCCAAGAGCGGGCCAGTCGCCGCAATGTTCCAGTGCAGTTCGAAGACCGCTTCGATCAATCGCGCATGCGGAAGAGGTTTCGCGAACGGGTATTTCTTGGCTCATTTCGAGATTTTCCGACCAATAGTAGCCTACGATAACTTCCCTGGGAGAATAGACCAAGTCGCACACTTAGCCACAAATCCGTGGAATAATCTATTTTTGCGAATGTGCGTCCACCGTCGAAGCGGAACATGGCCAGACAGATTCTGGCGGTATTACATGACGCGTTCCTTTCGTCGGACATCGAAGGGGTCCAATTTGTTAGCCGCGAGCCCCCCGCCACCTCGCCATCGTGCCAACGTTCACAAAAATAAACTTCCCCTTTCGCCAAGGCTGGGGCCGGTTCCAGTCCAGCATCACGCCTTCCCCGCCTTGTCCTGCGGAATTCCTTCTGGAGCGACTAACACGGTCTTGCCGTTCCGCCATACCACGAGCGGCTGACCCGCTTGGCGGTGCAGCCGCCGGGCCTCTTGCGCCGCCTTATTCATGGCCGCGTCGATCGGACGCCCCTCGGCGAACAATTGGGCGATGCTTTTTCGTTTCTTAACCTTCATAGCCAATCCCTCGCGTCACCTGTCGCCACCAACGCCGGGCCAGGACCTGTTCCTCGGAACTCTGGCCGCCCCGGCGAGCGACCTTATTTCGTAGAATACCGGCCTTGCCTCGCGCAGGAAAGGTGCCGAAGACCCCCGCCCCCACGGCGTCCGGCCCACATTACGCAAAAATCGAATTTCCTATCGGTTTTGTTGGGGGCGTGGGGCATGGAGTGGGGGCTGGGGGGATGGGCTTGTTGAACTGGAGATCCTTTTCTTCAACCGTGCGGGTGCCCAGGTTGCAATGCGGCCCGCAGCGTGTCTGCAAGCCTTAGAGAGTGTTGGTATCATGATATGCACCATCTGACAGCCGCATACCCACGGATTTTTCTTGGAGGTCGCGGACTCCCATGTTACGGTAGGGCTCTCAACAACCGGCGCAACTCGAGGAGTAATATGGCATGGAGACGATGGCTTGCAATTCTCGGCGCAGGTTATGGGGCCAGTTGCCGGTCTTCACATGGGCAGCGGACGCCGAAGCCGCTTCGCGCTCCTGAATCGACGGTAGTCCTGACAGCATAGGCCGCCTTGTCAGTGAGCTGGGAAGCAGTGACTACGCTGCGCAGGCGCAGAAGCGGCTGCAAGCCCTTCACTGGAGCCGTGAAGCAGGTCCGGGTAGACTTGAAAGTAATGGTCGAGCCGAAGCCGTTTGGAGAATTGCACGCCGAGTGTCTCTGCCAGCAGCAGTTCGATGGTCTGGGTGAGCTGCCCATTGAAGAACTTCTCTTGAACGTAGGTCGGGCCGCCGAGGACGCTGAATGTCGTTCGCGCGTTTTTGAAAACGTCGCGCCCGAAGCCGCCACCGTAGGTCTGTTGCAAGTAGAGGCCTTGGGTTGAGATGTGGTTGACTTGACCGAATACAAACACGAAGTTATCGGGACTGAAAAGGTAGTCCTGACGCAGGTCTGCGGTGAGGGTGCGCGAGGACACCGTGCTGGTGACGACGAATGGCGGTGTGATGCTCTTCTGCTCGGCATGAGAGAAAAGCGTAGTAAAGTCGAAGGTTGTGCGCATATGCCGTTCAAAAATGGGTGTCGCCGGACGTTCACGGGACGCGGCAACGCTTGTGGTCAGGGTGTTCGATTCCTGGTTGCCGTTCTGGAGGCTGTAACCCAGGCTGGCGCCGCCCTTCCAGCCTTGCATGATTCCAGGGGCCTGTTCCAGTTTCTGATAGTCCTCGCCCGGCATGATAGCTTCGGGTTTTGCGGCGGCAACGGTATGCACCTGGCCGTTCTCGCCCTTGATCTGCCAGTCGCCGGAAGGCAGAAGTTCCAGCATGCCTTGCACGGGTTCCTGGCCTTTAATAACAACCGCAACGGGTTTGTCTGATGAGTAAGTCGCCACTTGGGCCATGGGGATCGATACGGTCCCGAGGTTGGCCGTCTTCAGTTGCAGGGTTCCTCCTTTGATCGAGACAAGCGTTCCTGTAACCCGGTCTCCATTCTTGAGGGTTGCCACGTCAGCGTATGCCCAACTGGCCAGGCAGATGAGCACGAGAAGAGTGGTTACTGCGAATTTCACGTTTACACCTCCGTTAATGAGCACGTTTTGTGCTTTCTTCTTAGCGTAACATGAGGGATTAATTCTGGCCACTATGGGAAATCGTGGAAGCGATTGCTTCCCTCCTCCCTTTCTCGCATAATCAGAGGCCAGATGCGATACGTCACCGTAGGAACGGCGGGCCACATCGATCACGGAAAGTCAGCCTTAGTGCTGGCTCTGACCGGCACCGACCCCGACCGTCTGGAGGAAGAGAAGAGGCGTGGAATCACGATTGACCTGGGCTTCGCCCACCTGGACCTCGGCGAAGGCGTGCGTGTAGGGTTCATCGATGTGCCGGGCCACGAGCGTTTCGTGCGCAACATGCTGGCGGGGGTAGGAGGGATCGACCTGGTCATGCTGGTGGTGGCGGCCGACGAATCCATAAAGCCCCAAACGCGTGAGCACTTTGACATTTGCAAACTGCTGGGGATCCGCCAGGGGTTGGTGGCCATCACCAAAACCGACTTGGTCGATTCCGACATCATCGACCTGGTGCGACTGGAGATTCAGGAGTTTGTGCGCGGCTCCTTCCTCGAGGCCGCCAAGGTGCTCCCGGTGAGCGCCCGGACCGGGGAAGGTCTCGAACCTCTCAAGGAAGAGTTGCGGCGGCTCGCCTTGGTGGTTACTCCCAAGCCTGAAGGCCTCCCCTTTCGCCTCCCCATCGACCGGGCTTTTGTGATGAAGGGCTTTGGCACTGTGGTGACCGGGACGCTTTTGTCAGGAAGAATCGACAAAGACTCGGAAGTGGAAATCTACCCATTGGACCGGCGGGTTCGGGTGCGCGGCATCGAGGTTCACAATGCCGACGCACAGACCGCCCTGGCCGGGCAGCGGACGGCAGTGAACTTACCCGGCCTCGAGGCGAAAGAAATCTCGCGCGGAATGGTTCTGGCGCCTCCCGGGGTTTTCAAGGCGACTGGGCGACTGGATTGTAGGCTGAACCTTTTGCCCGACGCTCGACCCTTGAAGAACTGCGCCCGAGTCCATTTCCACTGCAACACCTCCGAGACATTAGCCGAAGTGGTTTTGTTGGACCGGAAAGATCTGCCGCCGGGGACCAGCACCTTCGCGCAACTCCGGCTTTCCGAACCCGGCGTGTTCATGCCGGGAGATCGCTTTATCATCCGGCAGTTTTCGCCCGTCACTACGATCGGGGGCGGAACGGTCCTCGATAACCAGCCTGAGCGCCACCGCGTGCGAGATTCCAGTGTCGTGCCGCTCCTCGACGCTCTGGAAAAAGGCGGTTCGCAAGTGAGACTCGAATGGCTGGTGCGGCAAACCGGTGAAGCTCAACTGTCCGGACTTGTCTCGCGCACGGGTTGGCTTCCCGGTGAGGTCCTGCGCCTCGGCAGGATGTTGGCCTCTGAGAATCGGCTCTTGCTGCTGGGGCAACCGCCGGAATTGTTCGTGCACTCGGAGCATTTCCTGGGATTGGCGGCGAAGTTGATTGAGCAGCTCGAGAGATTCCACGCTGCAAACCCGCTGGTTGCGGGTTTGCCCAAGGACGACCTGCGCTCCAGGACGGGCGCCGGCGGCCCTGTGCGCCCTGTAGCGCCTTCAACCTTGCTCTTCAATGCGCTCCTTCAAAGCCTCGTGGCGCAGGGCAAGATCGAGGTGCAAGGTGAATCGGTGCGGCTGGCCGGACGGAAGATTCAACTGACACCGGAAGAGCAGGCCGCTAAGGAGCAGATCAGCGAGGCGTTCGGGAGAAGAGGGTTGGAGGTCCCGAGCCCGCCGGAGGTTCTGGCTAAGCTTCGCATCGACCGCCTGCGGGCTGAGAAACTGCTTCAGATTCTGCTGCGTGAAAACGTGCTCTGCAAAGTGACTGAGGACCTGATTTTTCACCGCTCGGCGTTAAGGCAGTTGAAGGAACTGCTCGCCCGGCGGAAAGCTCAGAGCAACCGCATTAACGTCACTGTTTTCAAAGAAATTACCGGGCTGAGCAGGAAGTACGCAATCCCTTTGCTCGAGTATCTCGACCGGGAACACGTGACAAGGCGGGAAGGCGATGAACGGATTATCCTCTAATTCATTGCCGATTTACGATTGCCGATTGTCGATTGAAAACCATCATTCCGTGCCCACTGCCCACTGCCTACTGCCTACTGCCTACTGCCTACTGCCTACTGCCTACTGCCTTCTCCTTCCATCAGTGGCTTCAGAATCTCGTAAACCAGTGCGATCGGCAAGCCCACCACGTTCGAATAGCAACCCGAGATGCGCGCGACGAATTTGGAGGCGAGCCCTTGAATTGCATAGGCGCCCGCTTTGTCCGAAGGCTCGCCGCTCTCGACGTACTGGCGAATCTCTTCCTCATCGAGTTCGCGGAAAGTAACCAGCGTTGTCTCGTGTTTCAGTGCCTCAATACGATCGGGAGCCCGCACAAGGCAAATGCCGGTGTGCACCTGATGGGTTCGACCTGACAGCAGGTGCAGCATGCGCGCGGCATCCTGAGGATCCGACGGCTTGCCCAACGTCTGCCCGCCGATGACCACTATGGTATCCGCACCCAAGACAAGGCTGCCGCGAGGTGAGGAGGCCGCGATTTGCAGGGCTTTCTCTCGTGCCGCGCGGCGGGCAAAATCCTCGGGCAGTTCACCCGGTTGAATCTCTTCCACGATTTGGCTCCGTCGGACCTCGAAATCGAAGCCGGCATTGCGCAACAGGTCGAGGCGGCGTGGCGAAGCTGAAGCTAGAATGAGACGCATGTGCAAGAATTATAAGCGACTTTCTCAGATTGACGAAGCGGCGGCTGTACGCCGTCAGGTTGCGAGATAGATTCGCCACCACGACAAAAAGGCTCGACCACGATTTTTCTTCGACTGCGATTCCCCCAACGGGCCTCGATGTGTTAGACTGCACAATCGGTCTGCAAAAGAATCCACTAATCTAGGACTCAAGTTATGGAAGAGATCGGCAAAATTCTGCCCAAGGTGTTAAGGCCTCAGTTCTCTCGCCTCGAACCTCCGGTGATCGAAGTTCTGACCCCACTTTGGAGTCAAGTTGCGGGTAAGGCGCTGGCCAAGGCGTGCCGGCCGGTGACGTTCAGCGCGGGAACTCTGACGCTCGCAACCGCGGATCCCGATTGGGCCGTTCCCTTGAAACAGATGGCAGATGAAATCCGCGCACATGTAAACAAATTCCTGGGCGGACCAGTGGTAAGACATCTCAGGATTGAATGTACTCACGAGTTCACGCACAGCAGCAGGTCACCGCGCCAGCGGGAATCGCCGGCTACTTCCGAACCTGGAGACTGGCCGCGCCAGCGCCCACGCCCGACATCCGGCATGGCGGAACCAATCGGACGTTCGCGTGTCAAATACGTCGCACGGAAGCATGAGAAGGTCCACTAATGGCACTGGAAGAAAAAGACGTGCGTTACGTCGCCGAACTCGCCCATCTCGAACTGACTCCCGACGAGGTGAATAAGTTCCTGCCTCAGCTCGATTCCATCCTTCAGCATATGCAAAAGCTGAATGAGTTGGATACCTCGCAAGTGGAGCCGATGGCGCAGGTGACCTATCCCGCTGCGGCAAACCCTTCCCTGCGTGGAGATCAGCCCAAGAAAACGTTCGACCAAGATGAGGCCCTTGCCAACGCGCCCGACCCCAGCGCGGGCTTTTTCCGAATCCCGCGCGTCATAGAAAAAGAGGAGTAGAGGGCGGCGGAATGAGATGATAGGTGAGGGGAGAGACAGCTCTTACGAATGAACCTTACGGAACTTACCATCGACTCGCTGCGAGAGCTCATCGTCCAGCGCGAAGTTTCTGCGTCGGAGGTGGCGCGCGCTCACTTCGAGCTGATTGAGAAGCGCGACAAAGAGGTCCGTGCCTACTTGCAGTTGTGCCCGGAACTCGCCCTCGAGCAGGCCGCCAAGATCGATCGGCAGATCGCTGAGGGTGATCCGGTGGGAGCGCTGGCGGGAATTCCGGTCGCGATCAAGGACGTGATTCTGACCCGCGGAATGCGCAATACTTGTGCGTCGAAGATTTTAGGGAATTACCTGGCGCCCTATAACGCGCCGGCGGTCGAAAGGTTGGAGGCGGCGGGTGCAGTCATCCTGGGGAAAACGAATTGCGACGAATTCGCCATGGGATCGTCTACGGAAAACTCCGGCTTCTTCCCGACCCACAATCCACACGATTTGACCCGAGTCCCCGGTGGCTCGAGCGGCGGTTCTGCGGCGGCGGTTGCCGCGAACATGGCGGTGGCCTCGCTCGGGTCTGACACCGGAGGTTCGATCCGGCAACCGGCGGCTTTCTGCGGCCTCGCGGGCATGATGGGGACATACGGCAGGGTCTCGCGTTACGGGCTGGTGGCCTTCGCCTCCTCGCTCGATCACATCGGGCCGTTCGGACGCACGGTCCGCGACGTGGCGCGCGTGCTCCAGACCATTGCGGGCCGCGACCCGCACGACTCCACATCCGCAGACGTTCCGGTGGAGGACTACGTCGCCGGCCTGGATCAAAACGTGCGCGGCCTCAAAGTGGGCGTTCCGGGCGAGTATTTCAAGGGGCTTCATCCGGAGACCGGAGATAACGTCCAAAAGGGAATTGACCTGCTGGCGAAGCTGGGATGCGACATCGTACCCATCAGTCTTCCTCACACTGATTACGCGATCGCCTGCTACTACATCATCTGCACGGCGGAGGCCAGCTCGAATCTGGCACGCTACGATGGCGTTCGCTACGGGTTCCGCTCCTCCGAGCACAGCGATTTGCAGGGGATGTACAAACAAACCCGCTACGGCGGATTCGGGGCCGAGGTAAAGCGGCGCATTATGCTCGGCACTTACGTCCTGAGCTCCGGTTACTACGACGCCTATTACTTGAAAGCCCAGAAAGTGCGTACTCTCATCACGCGAGATTTCCTGGAAGCGTTCGACGACGTGGACATCATCGTTACTCCCACCTCTCCCATCCCTGCCTTCAAGCTCGGCGAGCGTATGGATGACCCCTGGCAAATGTATCTCGCCGATATCTACACCGTTACCGCCAGCCTGGCCGGAATTCCCGGCATTTCCGTCCCTTGCGGAAAAACTCATGCTGAGCCCCACCTCCCGGTGGGCATGCAACTTCTCGCCCGTCATTTTGACGAAGCAAGGCTGCTGCGAGTGGCCGACGCGTTTGAGAGAGCGGGCGGGTTTGAAGTGGGGTGAACGGCTCGCATTCCAGAGTCCGGATTCGAATGAAAGATTCATTTCAGACTTTCTGAGATCCCGAGGCTGTCCCTGAGCTGTCAGCAGCCGAGCCGCCCTCTTTCCTTATCCGCTCGAGTTTCTTGAGAAACTCCTCGCGCTGCTGGCGAGCTTGGTCCATCCGGCGGGTCTTCTCCGTAACGTAGCGTTGACCCTTCAGGTCGGAATCCCGTAGGGTGCGAATCCAGGCGCCAAGCTGCCGGGAAATGCTCTCGGTACGAGATTTCAGATTCAAGATTTCGGATTCCAGATCACTAAAAGCAGGTATGCGTTCGATCAGACAAAGCATCGACCGCACTTCACCGGCAGAACCACGGGATATGTACAAGAAAGCTAGCAGTTCCTGATTCGTGCCCCTTTCAAATCCTTCCGCGATGTTGTTGGAAACGGAGAGCGCGGCCCGCTCGAACTGGTCACGCAGACTATGCTGGCGCCGGAACGCCGGCTGCACGGTTATGGCGTACGCCGCCAGGGCCAGTTCGATACTGGCTTGCCAGACTGGAAGTTCCTCAAAGCGCTTGTATCCCACGCTACACCTCTTGAATCTGGAATCTTGAATGTGGAATTTTGATTCCGCAATTCTGGGTGAGTCTATCAGAGAATTCAAGAACCGCTACAGTTTCCTTGCTTGGCTTCCCCTGTATCGGCGATGGCGAATAGGGTTGGATTGGGGCGAAAGTAGCCGCAGTAGTTGGCGGCTTCCTTATTGCGGACCCATTCAGCCTGCGTTTCCGCGCACTGGTTATGTTTGCCGGGGTCGTAGAATTGGCAATTGCGGCAGGCATGCAGGTCGGAGGCGCACCGGGGACAGGTGTCGCGCGTGCCGACGCGGCTTCCGGAGGGATACTCAATCTTCTGGCGGCACTTCCAGCAGTTGAAGAACATATTTCTCTATCAGCGTTTATCCGCGTCAATCCGCGGCTCGCTGTTTAACCCGAAGAACCGTTCAAAGTTCCGCACCATGATTTCTCCCAGCTCCTCTGGGCTCAAGTGATGAAGAGTGGCCAGCGTGCGGGCAACTTCGATCACAAAGGCCGGCTCATTGCGCTTGCCGCGGTACGGAACCGGCGCCAGGTAAGGACAATCTGTTTCTATCAATAAACGATCGAGCGGAATCTCGCGAGCCACTTCTCGGAGGTCTTCTGCTTTCTTATACGTCACGTTGCCGGCAAACGAAACCAGGAATCCCCAGTCGAGAAAGGTGAAAGCATCCTGGCGGGAGCCCGAGAAACAATGCAGGATGCCGCCCAGCCCGCTCGATTGCCAGTGGGCTTGAGTGATTTCGGTGAGGTCAGTCCACGCCTCTCGGCAATGAATAATAATTGGCCGCCGCGCCTGACGCGCCAATTCCATCTGCCGGATGAGGACGAGCTTCTGAATGTCGCGGGGGGAGTTGTCGTAATGATAGTCGAGCCCGATCTCACCTATCCCAACTACCCTTGGATGTTGCGCCAGCCTGCCGATTTGTTCGGCGTGGTGTTCGGTGAAGTGTTTCGCGTCGTGCGGGTGAACGCCCACCGTGGCGTAAATCCAATCGTGGCTCTCGGCCAGGGCGAGGGGAGCCTCGAGGTTCTCCGGGCCGGTGCCGCCCCCTACCGCCAGCAGATAGCGCAGTCCGGCGGCGCGGGCACGGGCCATCACCTCCGCGCGGTCGGCGTTGAAGTCGGAGTCGTCAAGATGCGCATGGGAATCCAGGAATTGAGTCATTGAGTCATTGAGCCATTGAGTCATTGAAAGAAGCCACGATTTAGTAGGTCAGCGAGAAATTGATTCAATGGGCCAACAGATCAATGACCCAATGGCCAAATGACTCAATGACTCAATGGCCCAATGACTCAATCACTTCAGTCGCGCTCCGTTCTCCACGTCTTCCTTGAAAGTCACCAGCACGGGACGACCGTGGTCCTCCGCCGAGGCGGCCACGATCATGCCGTTCGATTCTACACCGCGGAGCTTGCGGGGTTGGAGGTTGGTGACGACCACGACTTTCATTCCAATCAGGTTTTCCGGCCGATAGTACTCTGCCAGGCCGGCCACAACCTGGCGCACTTCCGTGCCGATGTCCACCATCAGCTTCAGCAGTTTCGACGCGCCCGGAACGTGCTCCGCGGCCTTCACTTCGCCCACCCGCATGTCGACCTTGGCGAACTCCTCGATGGAAATCAGGCTGGGGGCTGGGGACTGGGGGCCAGGCGGTTGGGATGCGGGTGCGGGCGTCGCGACTGCTTCGGCTTTGTTTTCTGTTGGCACAGCTATAAATGCCTCCTTCGATTTGTCAGGTTCGCCGCCGGATTCGGCAAGCTCAAGCTGGACGGGCGCCTGTAGGGGCGTTTCGCGAAGCGCCCCTACCACGGGCGTTCCACGCTCACGGTCAATTTCGGCCAGTTCTTCGAGCTTGGCGAGCGCCTTTGCCTTGTCTAGTCGAGGGAAAATGGGCTCGGGCTTGCCAACCTTTGTGCCGGGCTTCAGTGCGCCCCAGTTGAGTTGGTCGATGCGCTGATCTTGAATCCTGCCGAGATACGCCTCACAACCGAGTTGTGCCCAGATTTTCTCCGTCGCCGTCGGAAGGATTGGATGGGCCAAAGTCGCGGCAGCCCTCAACGCCTCGAACGCTATATAAAGCACGCCATCCACAAAGTAGCGTCTTTCCATGTTCTCCGCGTGGGTCCAGGGTTGGTGCGTCGCCAGGAATTGATCTCCATAATGGGAGACGACTCTCCAGATTTTCTCGGCAGCACTGGAAAGGGCGAAGGCGTCGTAGGCGGCAGAAACCTCCCGGGCCAGCGTATCCCACCCTAGACCCTGGTCCCATCCCGGTACCCTGGCCTTGAATTCAGCGAAGTCGGGCACCTTGCCACCACAATACTTAAGGATCATCGCAAGAGTGCGGCTCGCGAGGTTGCCGAGGCCGTTCGCCAAGTCTGAGTTGTACCGCTGAATCAACCCCTCATAAGAAAAGCTCGTATCCTGTCCGAACGGGGCCTCGCGCAGCAGGTAATAGCGCAGCGCGTCGTTGCCGGGCGCGCCGAAGGAGTCGAGGGCCTCGACGATGGGCTCGGGGTAGACGACGTTGCCCTTCGACTTCGACATCTTATCCTGCTCGTAATAAATCCAGCCGTGGGCGAACACTGTGGTCGGCAGCATCTTGACCTGGTCGGGATATGCGGCCATGATGAATGCGGGCCAATAGACGGCGTGGAAGCGCAGGATGTCCTTGCCGATCATGTGCACGAGTTCTGACTCGCCGGGTTTATTTCGCCAGTATTTGCGGAATTCCTCGTTGCCGTTTTCGCCCTGCGCGTAGCCGATGCCGGTCATGTAGCTGGTGAGCGCGTCGTACCAGACGTAAAACACCTGCTCCGGATCATCCGGCCACGGGATGCCCCACTTGAGGCGCTTGCGACTGACCGAAATGTCACGCAGGCCGCTTTTGACGAAGCTTTTGACTTCGTTCCGGCGGTAATCCGGCTGTACGAATTCCGGATGCTTCTCGTAGAGCTCGAGCAGACGATCCTGGAATGCGGAAAGCTTGAAGAAGTAATTCTCTTCGCTGATCAACTCCGCCGGCCTGCCGCAGATGTCACAGTTCACCGGATCGGTGCCTTCGGAAATATACCGCTCGTCGGACACGCAGTACCGACCCTCGTAGCGGCGCTTGTCAACGAAGCCTCGCTCCCGGGCGCGAATCAGCAGGCGCTGCACCGAAATGTCATGGTCGGGGTGCGTGGTGTAAATGAAGCGCAGGGAATCGGGCTTGCCCTCGGGATAAACGCTCACCGGGATGCCGAGTTTTTCCCAAAGCTGAATAAACAGTTTCCGCTTCTCCGCCACAAACTGGCTGGGAGTCTGGCCTGCCGCCGCCGCGGCGCGCTCGAGTTTTTCCCCGTGCTCGTCGGTGCCGGTAAGGAAAGCCACATCATACCCGCACATGCGTTTATAACGCGCCAGCACGTCGCAAACAATCGTGGTGTACGCTGAGCCGACATGGGGCCGAGCGTTTGGATAGTAAATGGGAGTTGTGAGGTAGAACGTTTTCATGGATGTCAGGTTCCAGGTGTGGGGCTTGACACCTGCTCGAGGTACGAGGCTTGCGCGGCGATGATCACCTGCTTGAGCGGCACGCCCTTCTCGGTCGCCAGGCGCTGGCAATCTTCGTATTCCGGCGCAACATTCAGCACCTTCCCGTCACGCTTGGCCACTTTCACCTTGACCGCGCCATACGGAGTCTGGATGCTGATGAGTTCGCGTTCCAGAATCTTGCGCCGCGCCTCATAGATTCGCACTCCGATCGTGGTGGTTTGCTCGAAGAGCATCTGGGCCAGAGCATCGCCTTTCTCGGGAGTGCACAGCACGCTCAGCAGGATTCCAGGCCGGTCCTTCTTCATCTGGACGGGCGTGCAGGTCACATCCAGGGCGCCTGCGGCCAGCGCCTGGTCAATGAAGTAGCCGTAAAGCTGCGGGCTCATGTCGTCGACATTGGCCTCAATAACCGAAACCACTTCATCTCCGGGAGCGCCGTCGCGGACGCGCACCGGTTCGGCGCTTTCTCCGAGCAGCAGGCGCGCCAGGTTCGGATGCCCCGGAATCTCGCGCGCCCCGGCGCCGTACCCTATGTGTTCCACTCTCATTGGCGGGATAGGTCCGAAGCCGGTGGCGAGGGTGGAGACGAGCGCCGCTCCGGTGGGCGTCACCAACTCGCCGTCAACGCCGGAAGAATAGATGGGAAGGTCCTTGAGTAATTCGAGCGAGGCGGGAGCGGGAACCGGCAGCGAGCCGTGCGCGGCCTCGACGCATCCGCTGCCCACGTTCACCGGCGAACAAGTCAGGTGCGAGATCTCCAGGAACTCAAGTCCGATGCAGGTCCCCACGATGTCTAGAATCGCGTTGACCGCGCCAACCTCATGGAAGTGCACCTGCTCGGACGGTATGTTGTGCAGTTTTCCTTCAGCTTCCGCCAAGCGGCTAAAAACCTTTAGGGCGCGTTCTTTGACGCCCGCAGAGAGTTCGCTGTCTCGAATCAGAGCTTCGATATCTCTCAGCTTGCGGTTGGGCTGCTTGCCCGGGACGCGAATCTCCACTCGCGTCCCCACCAAATGTCCCCGCAGCGCGCGCGTGCGCTTGAACTCGTAAAAGCCCAAGGGAATCTTCTTCAAGTCCGCAAACAACCGTTCCAGCGGCAGACCCACGTCGAGCAAAGCGCCCACGAACATGTCACCGCTGATGCCGGAAAAACAATCCAGGTATGCTTGTTTCATAAGAGCAGGATTCAGGATCCAGGATTCAGGAGTCAGGCAGCTTCCAAATTCCGGACTTCACCCGAGCAATTTCGCCTAAAATTGGATACTATGCTGTAGTCTCAGAAGTTGTCAACAAGACGGCAATCAGGATTCAGGTATGGGCGTGCAGGAGCCCTGAATCCCGAATCCTGAATCCTGAATCCTATTTCCGACGAGGTAATCATTTATGAGAACACTCGACCGACGCGATTTCTTGAAAGTCTCTGCTGCCGCAGGGGCTGCGGGGCTAATGTCCGCGGCGCCTGGTGTTCCGGCTCGAAAAGGCATGCGCCTGGGCATTATTATCGGCATGGGCAAGAACCCTGATGCAGCCTTGCAGAGAGTACATGAATTCGGAGTTCCCACCTGCCAGGTATCGACCGAGGATTTCTCGGAGCAGATGGAGAAGGGCATCCGCGACGCGGTTCAGAAGTTCAACCTCGAGGTGACCGCCCTCAATACCTCCGGACCTGGGCAAAACATTTATGATTTCTACCAGGGGCCGCTGACGATTGGCTTGGTGCCCGTGAAATATCGGGCACAGCGCATCGCGCACTTTAAGCGAGCGTCGGATTTTGCCAAGAAGCTCGGCATTCCCGCTCTCCACACGCACTTCGGGTTCATCCCCGAGAATCCCAACGATGCCGCCTACAAGGACGTGCTGCCGGCCCTGCGCGAAGTTGCAACCTATTTGAAAGGGAACGGCCAGATGATGCTGTATGAGACGGGGCAGGAGACTCCCATCACTTTGCTGCGGGCGATCAGCGACGTGGGTGTTGATAACCAGTTTGTAAACCTCGACACTGCCAACCTGATCCTCTATGGCAAAGGCAATCCGAACGACGCCCTGGATGTGCTCGGTAAGTTGGTGCGCGGCACCCACGCCAAAGACGGCCTCTTTCCTACCGACCCGAGGAAGCTTGGAGAAGAAGTCCCCATCGGTCAGGGCAAAGCGGACTTCCCCAGGCTGATCGCCCGTCTAAAGCAACTCGGCTACGACGGGCCTCTTACTATTGAACGTGAAATATCGGGTCCACGCCAACTCGAGGACATTCGGAAGGAAAAAGTGTATTTGGAAAAGCTGATCGCCTAAGAGAAGCAGGGGCGGTTCGCGAACCGCCCCTGCCGCGGTGTTACTTTTTGCCGTACACGGGACCGAAGTTTGCGCAGGCGCGATAGTCTGCTCCCTGCGGATCCTGAGACTCCAAAAGCCGTCCAGGCGCTGGGGCGGAACACGCGCTCTTCCGGCACATTATGCATGCAGACCGGGATGCGCAGAATCGAGGCGAGGGAGATTAGCAGATCGCCGATGTGGCCGTAGCTTATGGCGCCGTGATTGGCGCCCCAGTTGTTCATTACCGCGTAGACGTCTTTGAAGGGGCCTTCACCGGTGAGAATAGGTGCAAACCAGGTGGTGGGCCAGGTGGCATTGGTTCTCCGGTCGAGCGTCTCGTGAACGTCCTTCGGCAACTCCACCGTGTAACCCTCCGCGATCTGGAGCACCGGTCCCAAGCCTTCCACCAGGTTGAGGCGCGCCATGGTCACCGGCAATTCTCCCTTGGTTGCAAAGGTCGAAGAGAACCCGCCACCCCGGAAGTATTCGGTGACCGCCGGGCTCCATTGCGTGGCGTCGAGGCAACGGCCGACTTCCTCCGCAGTGATCTCCCAGAACGGCTTCATGACCCTGGCGCCATCCTTCATCTGTTCACCGGTGGCATCGAGAGTCGCCGCGCCGGAGTTGATCAGGTGGATGATGCCTCCCCCGGCCTTTCCGGCCAGGCTCTTTCCGGTGACGCGCTTCACCGCTTCCGGACTCCAGTAAGTGCGCACGTCCGCGAAGATTTGCGCGGTGTCGGTCAGCAAGTGTCCAAACAACATCGTGGCGCCGTTGAGCGAATCGTTTTCGGTGGCGAATACAAAGGGCTCCCGAATGCCGTTCCAGTCGAAAGAGGAATTGAGGATGGCTTCCATGAAATCGCCGTTCGGGAAGTGGTCCGTCCAGTGCCGCTGGCCTTGAAATCCTGCCAGAATGGCGTTGTGCCCCAAAGCCTCTTCGCCGAATCCCAGATCCGCCAGCTTCGGGTTCCCAATCAGCAGGTCGCGCGCGATCAGCGTCATCTTCTCCACGGTGTGCCAGTCGTCGTACTTTCTGGTCTTTGACATTTTCGGAACGTTGTAGTCCTTTCCCTCGGGGCAGTTCGCCTTCACCCATTTCGCGGCGCTCAGGTATTCTTTCGGATCGTAGATTTTTTCCTCGATGCGCCGCACGAATTCCGACATGTCCACATACTCGTTACGCATTCCCAGAAAGTTCTGGAAGAAAGCCGCATCGACCATGGAGCCGGCAATGCCCATGGAAACCGAGCCCAGGGAAAGGTAGGATTTGCCTTTCATCTCGGCCGCAGCCAGCCCGGCCTTGGCGAAGCGCCGCAGCTTTTCCTGGACGTCCTTCGGGATGCTCGTATCGCCAGCGTCCTGTACGTCCTTTCCATAAATTCCGAACGCGGGCAGTCCCTTCTGATTGTGCCCAGCCAGCACGGCGGCCAGGTAGACCGCGCCGGGCCGCTCGGTGCCATTGAAACCCCAGACCGCTTTGGGGATGAGCGGATCCATATCCATGGTCTCCGAGCCGTAGCACCAGCAGGGCGAGACCGTGAGAGAAAGGCCCACGCCTTGGCGTGCAAACTTGTCCGCGGCCTCCGCAGCCTCCGCGACGCCGCCGATGCAGGTGTCGGAGATCACACATTCCACAGGCAGTCCATTGGGGTGGCGCAAATGCTCCTGAAAAAACCTGGCGGCCGTCTTGGCCATTTCCATCGTCTGGTTTTCCAGAGATTCGCGCACCCCTTTGCGCCGCCCGTCGATGGCCGGCCGGATCCCGATCTTCGGCAAGGTGCCGCGCAAGCGCTGCGCCGGTTGGTTCACCTTCAGATCTTTGACATTTGCCATGATGCCTCTCCTTTTAGCATGATTGATTAATAACCCATCGTTCGTCGAACGTATTCACGGCTCATCTTCAAGCTCTCGCGCAGGGGCCTGGTTCGCGCGAAGTTCCTCTCGTGCGCAAGCTCGATCGCCATATCCCCAGCATAACCCATTTTGTGAAGTTCTTTACCGACGGCGGCGTAGTCGGTTGTGCCTTCACCCATGGCCTCCGACCAGGCGCCGTCCGCCTTCTGGTCGCGGAGATGCATAAACACGATGTGCGCGGAGTGTCGGCGGATAAAATCCACCGGGTTCAACGCCGGCTCGAACGAGCCAATTGAGATCCGGCCCCAGCTTGGCGTCAGGAATCCGGGCCAGCGTTCCATTCAGGTCGTATTCGTTGTTCTCGACCTCATAAGTGTGATTGTGAAGGTTCAGCACTACGCCGTGCTCGTTTCCGACGGCGATGATCTTGCGGAGAATCTCCGCCTGCGCGTCGAGCTGTTCCGGCGTTTTCTGCTGCGGCGCCTTACCGACGGATGTCCCCAAGGTCCGCCCCTTAAGCTGTTGGATGCGCGTGATGATGGTCTCTGCGTAATCCATAATGGCGGCGTGCTTCGAGCGGTCCCACAGGTCGGCGCCAAACGAGGCGCCGAGCACCGGCAAACGGTACTTGTGGGACAACGCGCCAATGCGCTCCACGGAATCCGCATGCCGCAGCGCTTCATGCATCAGTTCAATCGCCTCGATCCCGGCATAGCTCATGTCGGAAAAGACCTGCTCCAGCACGGGTGTAATGTCGTACCCTGGGAGCGGCGCCGCGTACACCCAGGGATGCGCTGCCACGACCACCTTTTTCTTCGGACCCGCGCCAGGTTGCCCGGGGCGGAGAGAAGCCAGCGAACCGACGCCACTTCCAACCGCTACGGCCACGCTGGTCAACTTTAGGAAATCCCTTCGCGATGGGCAATGAGGAGACATGTGCTGCTGTGCCTTTACCATAAGTGCTCCTTTCGTGGCGGCGAAAGTATAGCGCCGGACCGCGTTAACTACAACAACGTGAATCGAAAGCCCTATCCCGACGGGAGATGGCTGTCTCTCCAAATTCGCCCGGCGCCCCTGCTGAGGATTGGTATTTACGGGTGTGCTCCTGCTGGTGTAAGTTGTAAGGATACGCAATGCTACGCTACGCTGTCCGGCGCTCCTCCACCTAAGTTTCGAGCGAGACGCAGCGCGGCCGCCCCTGGCGGCAGGGTGATTGAACGACGGAGCTTGCGCTTATCAAGAGTGGGCCGGTAGCTCAACGGTGGAGCACTGCCCTTTTAAGGCAGGGGTTCTGGGTTCGAGTCCCAGCCGGCTCACCAGGCAGGAAGGCAAAAAGCAGAAAGCATTCACTACTCTCCCCTGCTCGCTGCCTTTGATTGGCTTGCTCTTCGACGCTCCTTCCCGAACACAATCACTCTCCGGCTGAAACGCTCTTCTCCTGACACTGACTTCTGTAGTTCTCACTCGTCATTGAACTTACGGAAGATCCGCAAAGGGCATCATAAGGGGCGGACGCGCCATGAAGGGCAGGCGGGCGATTTCGGCGACAGCTTGCGACACGTCCTTCTCGCGCCGGGGTTCGAGGGTCATAACAAAGGGCAGTTGGTTCTTGGGCATGGCGGGCTCTTGCAGCACGGAGTCGATGTTGATACCGTGCCGCGCCAGCAGGGCGCAGACGCGCGCCAGGATGCCGGGGCGGTCGCGAACCACCAGGCGCAGGTATGCGGAAATGATGTTGTCGGAAGAGGGTGCGATTCTGGACGGGCGCCACGTCTCGTAGCCCAGTGGTGTCGAGCCTGTCCCGCCCGCCGCCATGGCGCGGGCGATTTGAACTACGTCGGAGAGCACTGCAACGCCGGTGGGTTCACCGCCCGCGCCGCGTCCTGTGAGCGTGGTGTTTCCGCCCTTGTTCCCGACCAGCAGGACTCCGTTGATCGAACCCAGCACGTTGGCCAGTTGGCTGCTGGCGGGGATCATCATGGGCCGCACGAAAATCTCCAGGCGGCCCCGGGAGCGGCGGCGCGCCGAGGCGATCAGCCGGATCGTGCGGCGCAAGCGCCGGGCGTAGGCAAAATCCACTTGCTCGATGGCGGTAATCCCCTCCGCCGGAATCTCTCCCACGCGCACGGCTTGGCCGAAACAGAGCATGGCGAGGATAGCGATTTTGTAGCGCGCGTCGTACCCTTCGACATCGAATGTCGGGTCGGGCTCGGCATAGCCTTTTTGCTGAGCTTCGGCCAGCGCTTCGGCAAAGCTGCAGCCGCGGCGCTCCATTTCCGTAAGGATGTAATTCGTGGTGCCGTTCAGAATGCCATAGACACCCACGAAGTGCTCGCCTGCCAATCCCTCGCGGACGGCATGCAGGATGGGCGTGCCTCCCGCCACGCAAGCTTCGATGCCCAGGCTGACACCCGCGGCGTGGGCGTGTTCGGCAAGTTCCACGCCGTATTCCGCGACGAGTTGTTTGTTTGCGGTCACCAGGTGCTTGCCGGCGTCCACGGCGGCAAAGGCGATGGCGCGGGCCGCGCGGAGAACCCCAACCAATTCCACCACAATGTCAATCTCAGGATCGCGCACGACATCGTGCCAGTCCACCGTGGTCTTTACTTGCCCGCCGAGCCAGGACACATCCTTCTTGCGAATGCCGAGCGAACAGATGGTCTTCAGTTCCAGCTTGCAGCCCAGCCGCCGCTGGATTTCATTCTGATGCTCGACCAACACCTTGACCGTGCCTGTCCCCACCGTGCCGAGCCCAATGACGGCCAGCCCGGCGGTCCTGCGCGGCTCTCTCGAAGCGGTAGGTTGGTTCACGAATTGAATTCTGGGTCGGCTCATACGGGTTGCGGCAGACTTCAACGCTCGCAATCTATTCAATTAACATGCAGCACGCCGTCGTGGCAAGAGGTTTGTATGGCCGCCGGTAGTGTCTCAGTTTGACGTAGAGGCGGCTTTACGCCGCCACTTGGCGAGGTAAACTCGCCGCTACAACTTCCAACTGAGATACAACCTGGCCGCCGCGCGCCTTGTAAGTTGGCTGCACTGAGTTTAGACTATTAGGTAGAAGCCAACAGGCTTGGCTTTAATTCAGCACAAGGGGGGTGGCTTTAAGAGCAGGACGAGGGGCAAGAATCCCTCGGCCTTCAACCCCTGTCAGCCCATTCCTATGAACGAGAACCAGGCCCACATTGCCCACAATCATGCCCACCCCGCCCACGAGCCGGCCATCAGCGGCGGGACACCTCCTCCGCCAAATGAATGGTACAAAGTCAGGAAGCTGGCGCTACGGCACCTCAACCGCTTCATATCCTTGGAGGCGAAGGTGTTGAAAGGCGATGATCCGACTGCCATTCATGACATGCGTGTGGCCAGCCGGCGCCTCCAGCAAGTGCTGGACTTGATTTTCCCCACTCCACTGCCCCGCGAGGGGCGCCGATTACGACGCAAGATCCGGCGATGCCGGCGTGCGCTGGGCGACGTCCGGAACTGCGACGTGCTGCTCGAGCTCGTGGAGCGGCGGCTGGCACGGCGGCGCAGCTCACACCGGGAAGCCTGGACGGCCGTCCAACGGCATCTCCAGGAGCGCAGGACCGAGAGCTTTACAAGGGCCACTCGGAAGCTAAGCAGATTGAACCTCCACTGT
>CAVROP010000008.1:0-22842 GCA_963722675.1 uncultured Acidobacteriota bacterium | reverse complement strand
CCGGGCAAGCATTCGTCCAGCAGAATCCTCACCCGATCCTCGTCAACAGCTAGTCCTTGGCCGATTCCAGCGCTTCGATAGCCATTTGCCGGGTAACCGTGGGAAACTGCTCCAGGAACTGGTCGAGGGTGTCACCCGCTTCAAGGTAATCCAGGAGGTTTTGAAAGGGCACACGCGTGCCTCGGAAGCAGGGGATACCTCCAAGAATCTCCGGATCGCGAACGATGACGGAATTGGCCATAGTTCATTGCACCCCAAAGTGCCCATTGTAGCGCATTTTCGACCACGGACAACTGACAACGGACTACGGACGCACCTACCGACACTTCCTGGTCCTTATACTGCAACTGATAAAGCTTGAAGTAAATTCCGCGTTTCTGAAGCAATTCCTGATGCGTCCCCACCTCGCGAACTCGTCCTTTGTGCATGACCACGATCTTGCTGGCGTTCTGAATGGTGGAAAGGCGATGCGCAATGACCAGGGAGGTGCGGTTCTCAATCAGGCAGCGCAGGCCTTCACGCAGCAGGTGCTCCGTCTCGGGATCGACGCTCGAAGTGGCTTCGTCGAGGATCAGGATGCGCGGGTTGTGAGCGAGCGCTCGCGCGAAAGAGAGCAGTTGTTTCTGTCCCACCGAAAGCGTGGCGCCGCGCTCCTTGACGGGTTCCTGGAAACGTCCCGGCAGGCCCTCGATGAAATCCAGCAGGTTGACCTGGCGCGCCGCGTCGCGTACTTGATGGTCGGTGATCCAGCCGCTGCCCAAGCGGATATTGCTCGAGATCGTTCCCGAAAAGAGGAAGGGATCCTGGAGAACAATGCCGAAGTTTTTGCGCAGATCGCGTAGGCGCAGATGGCGGATGTCCACGCCGTCAAACAGCACCTGGCCGTCCTGCACGTCATAGAAGCGCAGCAGCAGATTGGTGAGCGTGGTCTTGCCGGCGCCCGTGTGACCCACAACCGCCACCGTCTCCCCGAACCCGATCGAGAAGGAGACATTTTCCAGCACGCGGTGGTCGTCCTGATAGGCGAATCCGACCTGGCGGAATTCAACCAGCGGGGAGGGACGTCCGTGGTCAGTTGTCATTTGTCCGTGGTCCGTCGGGACCCAGGCATCCACAGGGGGCGCCGCTACGACGGGGGAGGTGACAACGGACAACGGACCACGGACAACGGACACCGGCGCCTGCGGGTCCGTGATCGTCACCGGGGTGTCCAGCAGCTTGAAAATGCGCTCCGAACTCGCCATGGCCGCTTGCAGAAGGTTGTACTTATCGCTCAGATCCTGGATGGGGCGGAAGAATCGTTGAGAATACTGGATGAAGGCGATGGTGGTGCCGATCGTAACCAGGTGGCGCAGCGCCATGCCGCCGCCCAGGTAAAGGATGATGCCCACCGCGACGGTGCCCAGGAGATCGACCGCCGGATAGAACAACCCGTAGGCCAGAATCGAGTCCTTGTAGGCTTCCATGTGAGTGCGGTTGATCTTCTCGAATTCCCGGTAGCTGCGCTCTTCGCGGTTGAAGAGCTGTAAGACGGCCATTCCGGTGATGTTTTCCTGCAAGTAAGCATTGATCCGTGCAATGGCCACCCGAATGCGCCGGTAAGAATCGCGCACCGCCTTTCGGAAAGCTGCTGTGACCACCACAATGACGGGCAGCACGGAGAAGGTGAGGAGCGCCAGTTTCCAATCCAGCTTCAGCATCACCACCACAATGCTGAAAAGCGAGAAGACGTCGCCGATGAGGGCGACTACGCCGGAAGCGAAGAGGTCGTTCAACACGTCCACGTCGGTGGTCACGCGCGTCACCAGGCGGCCCACGGGATTGCGGTCGAAGAAGCTCATCTGGAGGCTTTGCAGGTGCGCGAACAGTTGCTTGCGCATGTCGTACATCACCTGCTGCCCAACTATCTGCATCGCGAACGACTGCGCAAGTTCCAGCACGAAGGTCAGCACCACGGTGGGCAGCAGAAGCACGAAGACGATCTGCGCGATGCCCGCCAGCGGATTCTGACTGAGGAAACTCGCCAGAATTCTCGGAAGCTGGCCGCGGCCTGCGGGATCGAGATAGCGGTCCACCTCAACCTTGAGCAGATAGGGCGGAACCGCCTGCAAAATCCCAAACAGCAGGATCGCCACCAGGGCAAACAGCGTCATGCGCCAGTACGGACGCAGGTAGACGAGCAGGCGCCGCATCAGGCGCGCGTCGTACGCCTTGCCGAGGATTTCTTCGTCGTGGAAACTGTCGGCCATAGGAGTCAGAAGTCAGGAGTCAGGAGGCGGCCATCTGAATGGCCTTCGAATAAGCATTCAGCAGCCGACTCACTTCCTCGAGCGTTGCCATCAAATCCTTTGTCTCACCGTAACCCAAGTCTTGAGCCAGAATGCGTTTCTCACTCCTGACTCCTCTTTTCGTGTTTCACGCCTCCCTCTCCAGTTCTTCCTCAATCAACTGTTTGTTATACAAGTCCGTATAGTGTCCGTTGAGGGCCAGCAGCTCGGCGTGGGTGCCGCGCTCGGCGATCTCGCCGTCGTGCAAGACCACGATCTCGTCGGCGTTCTGGATGGTGGACACGCGGTGGGAGATCAGGATGGTGGTTCGTCCCGCCATGACGCCGGTGAGTTGCCGGAGGATTTTCTCTTCCGTAAAGGTATCGACGCTGGAGAGCGCATCGTCGAGAATCAGGATGCGCGGATCGCGGATGACGGCCCGCGAAATCGCAGTGCGTTGTTTCTGCCCGCCGGAAAGCGTCAACCCGCGCTCGCCTACCATGGTGTCGAAACCCTTTGGGAAGGCCCGGATTTCCGGCAGGATATTGGAAATCTCCGCTGCGCGCTCCACTTGCGAGTCGGTCGCTTCCGGCACTCCGAACTTGACGTTTTCGCGGATGCTTTCGCTGAACAGGAAAGTCTCCTGGGGCACAAATCCTATGTGCCGGCGCAGGGTCTGAAGCGGAATCTCGCGGATGGGCACACCATCAACAAGTAAAGAACCTTCCGGCGCATCGTAAAGCCGCGGAATCAACCCCACCAGAGTGGACTTGCCCGAACCCGTCGCACCCACGATGGCCACCGTCTTTCCCGCGGGTATCCGCAAGTCCAGGTTCTTCAACACGGGCGTGCCGTTGTAAGCAAAGGTGAGGTTGCGGAACTCGATTTCTCCCCTCAGCGTTTCTAGCGGGTGCAAGGGGACGGCGCGGTCGTCGATCTCCGGCTTGGCATCGAAGATCTGCATCAGGCGCCCCAGCGAAGCCAGTCCGCGCTGCACCAGGTTGGTCACCCAGCCCAGCGCAATCATGGGCCAGATGAGATACGCCAGGAAGACATTGAAGGCCGCGAAGGTTCCCACGCTGATCCTGTGTGTAAGCACGTGCTGGCCACCCACCACCACCAGCAGCAGGAAAGCCACCGCGAAGAGCAGTTCCATGCTGGGCCAGAGGAAGCTGGAAATCCAGATCAGTCCCTTGTTTTTCGCCACGAAGTCCAGGTTCATCGTGTCGAACTGCGCCATCTCCGCCTCCTCCTGGCAGAAGGCGCGGACCACCCGCACGCCCGAGAGGTTTTCGCGCACCCGCTCGGTGAGTTCCGAATAGAGCGCCTGCACCTTCTCAAAGCGTTCATGAATCTGCTGGCCGAGGAACTTGACCCCAACGGATACGAGGGGCATGGGAATCAGGCAATAGAGCGTGAGGCGCCAGTCCAGATGCATCATCAGGGCAACCGTTGCCAGGCCCAACACCAGCGTGTTGGCGGAATACATGATGCCCGGCCCCACCATATTGCGCACCGCGTTCAGATCGTTGGTGAGTTTCGCCATCAGGTCGCCGGTGCGGTTCTCAGTGTAGTAGCGCGGCGACAGGCGCATGAGATGCAGGAAGCAATCGTTGCGTAAATCGTATTCGACATCCCTCGATATCCCGATCAGAATCCAGCGTACCCAGAATCCCAAAACGGACTTGCAGACGGCCACGGCCACAAGCAGTGCGGCCACGCTGAGTAGTTTTCGGACGGCGACTCCCTGGGTTAAATCATCGATGCCGGCCTTGATGAGGAGTGGAACCAGCACGCCCACCTGGGCGAACAGCAGGCAGAGAAAACCCGCCGCGTAACGCGCTTTGTAGCGCGCCAAATAAGGCCAGATTGGACGAAACGGACGCAGCATAGTCAGTGATTCACATGAAGGCCCGTAAGCCCGAAGGTTCATTATAAAGGACGCAAAAGGAAGGCGGCAAGGTGCTGAGCAGGACCTGTGCTGAGCAGGACCTGGCCTTCAGGATTGGCGATTCAGGAATCCAAGTCCGCGGACGGATATTTCCGGCTTTTCCAGGTTTTTCCTCGTACACCTATGAGGTGTATAATTGGGGTATGCGAACGAACATCAATATAGACGACCGCTTACTGTCACAAGCCCGCAGGTTGACGCGCTTGCGCACCAAACGCGAGATCGTGCACCGGGCGTTGGAGATTCTGGTGCAAAGCGAAGGTCGCAAAGGCATTTTGCGCTTTCGCGGCACGGGGATCTGGGAAGGTGACTTGAAAAAGCTGCGACGGAACCGCCTGTGATTCTGGTGGACACCTCAGTCTGGGTAGACTTCCTCAACTCGCCGCACAGCCCAGCCGGGGACGAATTGGAGCGTCTAATCGGTCTCAACGCTCCCGTGGTCCTTACGGGCTTGATCCTCACCGAAGTCTTGCAGGGTCTGAAGCGCGACGTCGAACCGGTAACGCGACTGTTGTCAAGATGGCCCTTAATCGAGCCGCGCGGCTTTGCGACCTACGAAGCGGCAGCCGCCGTCTTTCGTCAAGCGCGAAGCCGCGGCCACACCCTTTCCACAGTGGATGCAGTCCTCGCGGTGGTGGCGCTGGAATGGAATGCCGCGTTCTTCACGCTTGATCAGGACTTCGAGCGTTTGGCCTTCACGGGTTTGCGGTTGTATTGGGGGAATCGAATTCTCAACCAAGGGGCGCGCAAAGGAAAGGCGTAGGGAGACCTCGAGAGGAACAAATCAAAATGACGAAAATGCGGAATTTTCTTCTGCTCATCCTGCTGCTGTCCCTCTGCCGCACCCCGAGCGCGGCGGCGGGGAATCTTCGAGTCGGCGCCGCGCGCGTGGATATTACGCCCTCGGCGGACCCTGCCAATCCGCCCTCGGGTAAGTACGCCCACGAACGCCTTTACGTGCGCGCGATCGTGCTGGACAACGGTTCGGTCCGCGCCGCTCTCATCGGAGCCGATCAGGCCATGCTCCCGAACAGCGTCTGGGAACCGGCGTCGAAGCAGATCGCCGCCGAGCTGAACTGCCCCGTCGAAAACATCGTGATGTCGGTCACGCACACGCACAGCGGCTGGGGGCCCGGGGCGAATCCCTTTACTCGGCGCCCCCAGCCTGATCGTCCAGGGGCCGCGTGGTCGCCTGCGACGGCCGACGTGCCGCCTCCGCCCTTCGTCGGCCAGGTGGTCGATGCGGTGCGGCAGGCGAAGGCCAGGCTCCAGCCGGCGCGGGTCGGATTCGGAACCGGTTTCTCCTATCTCAACGTGAACCGCGACGCGATCGACCCGGAAACACGCCTCTGGACGCAGGCCGCGAATCTGGATGGGCCTTCGGACAAGACCGTCGCCGTGCTCAAATTCGAGACGCCCGGAGGGGAACCGATCGCGGTTTACATGACCTATGCGATGCATCCCGTCAACGGCTTCCTCACCGGTCTCATCAGCGCAGATTTTGCCGGCGCCGCCTCCCGCTACGTCGAGCAGGCCTATGACGGTAAGGTCGTCGCCGTCTTTGCCCAGGGTGCTTCGGGCGATCAGAACCCCTTGTATCTTCGCGCCGGAACCAACGCATTAGCATCGCGGAGCGGAGTGCCCATTACCGGTAACGTCCTCACCCGGGAAAAGACCGAGGCGCCCATCCGCGACGGAAAGGTCAAGGCCGGGCCGCTCGACCCGAAAGTGCGCGATACTCTGGAACGAGTGATGGACAGCGAAGGCGTGCTGCTGGGCGAGGAAGTAATTCGCGTGATGACCAACACCAGGCAAATGGACGCCGCCCCGCGCATTTCGGCGGCCCAGAACACCATCACCTGCCCGGGCCGCCGCCGCACGGATAGCGGTCGCGAGGGCGCACCTGGCACTTATGGAGATGGAGACCCCGTGAATATCCGGCTGGGCGTATTGCGCATCGGCGATGTAGCCCTGGCCTCAGTGGACGCTGAAATCTACAGCGTCATTGGCCGGGAACTTAAAGAACGGTCGCCAGTGGCCAACACGTTGGTAGTAACGCTAGCCAATGGCATGGCCAATTCGGGTTATATCCCCAACGACGCGGCTTTCGGCGCGTACACGTTTCAAGTGCTCAGCTCGCGCCTCAAGCCCGGTTGCGCGGAAACATCGATCGTGAATGGCTGGCTGGATTTGTTGCAGGCAGCGTCACGATAGGACCTGAATTCAATCCACCAAGGGATTGCGCGTTTTCAAAGCGGGGAAGCGGCCAAAGTCCCGGTCTGCGGTCCACAGTTCCACTGCCCCATGGAGTCGGCACAGTGCCGCCACCCGCGCGTCATGCACCTGCGCACCCGTAACACGGCCTGCTGCCAGTGCCCCGCGGAGTCCGGCCAGTAGCTGCCCGTTTCGGCCAGGAGCACCAAGCCCGGGGCTTCAAGCCAAGCCTCCACCTGCGCGAGCGCTGCCTGAAGCGGAGTGGGCGGGTTATAGATTCCGGGGTGGGTCACGATGGCCAGAAACTCGTGCACGCACGGCCAAGGGATCGCCCAAGCGGCCCGGCCTTGAGCCAACGAGGCCAGGCACGCAAACGCCTGCGCGTGCCAGGGTGAATCCTCACGGTGAGCATAAACCAGGATATTACTGTCAACAGCGATCATGCTCCGCGCCCTTCGTAAATCGTGTCGCGTATCTCCTGCCAGCCAGCGCCCGCCATCCGGGGTTGAAGGCCCTTGCCTCGGAAAGTAACTCTGCGAAGTTTGAAGGGCTTCGCTGACTTCCGTTCAGCGATGAGGCGTCGGAGTCCTTCCTCCATCAGAGCCCTCACCGTGGTTTGTTCCTGAGAGGCCAAGCGCTTGGCTTGTTCGAGCAGCGAGTCGGAAATATGTACGGTTGTCTTCATATGGTTATATGTATCATACTGGATGTCGAGATGGCAAGAGCCTTTTCCGTCAGCCTAACGGAGTCAAGATCGGCTAATGCTGGTATTGCGCTTGCACGGGAACTTCGGCAGCCCACAGGGGGAGGTCAGCTCTAAAACTCCACAAGCAAACCTCGCGGGTCAGGCCGTTTCGAGGGCCGGACCAGGCTGACGAATACTAGGGTGGCGAGGCAGGGGATGATGGCGGCGCCGACGATCACCGGGGCGAACGAGGTTACATCGGTGACGCGGCCGATGAGGTAAGTAGAGATCATGGTGCCGATGCCCGCTCCCGTGCCCGCCATACCGCTAACCGTGCCCACGGCGCGCGACTGAAAAACGTCCGTGGGCAAAGACAGGAACATCGTGGAACAGGCGGCGTAGGCGAAGGCCGCGTAGGCGAAAATGAGCAGGGCGGCAATGTAGCTGGAAGTCCGAAGCACCAGCAGTAGGGAGACCATGCTTGGCCCGAAGATGATAAGGACCGCCCGGCGCGCCTTGCCCACGGGCCAGCCGCGCGAGATCCAGTAACTCGACAGCCCGCCGCCCGCAAAGTTTCCCAAATCAGCCCCCAGGAAGGGCATCCAAAAGCCAAGCACACTGGCCTCCAGGCGAAACCCTTTGCTGGAAAGGTAGAGCGCAAACCACTCGGCAATGAAGAACCAGAAGGGATCGAGCAGGAATCGCCCCAACACGATGCCCCAGGTCTGCCGGTAACGAACCAGGTCCCGCCAGCGCGCGGCTTTGCCGGTGACGCCCGAAATCGAGCGGCCTTCCTGGATGTAGCGCAGTTCCGCAGGCGAGACCGAAGGATGGTGTTGCGGCGCGTGGTAGAAGCGCAGCCAGATAATCAGCCACCCGATTCCAAGGCAGCCGGTGAGAACGAAGGCGGGCCGCCACGTCCCGAAGAGCCTGTAGGTATACAGCACAATGAAGGGAGCGACGGCGCCGCCGATGGACGTGCCGCTGTCAAAAAGCGCCACGGCCCAGGCGCGCTCGCGGTTTGGAAACCATTCCGCAACGGTCTTCGCAGCGCCTGGAAAGTTGGGGCCTTCGCCCAGCCCGAGAAGGAACCGGAAAATCCGAAAGCTCGCCAACCCTTGGGCGAAGCTGGTGGCCATCGCGACCAGGGAATAAAACCCTACCACCAGCGCGAACCCGAGCCGCGAGCCAACCTCGTCGAGCAGCCGGCCGCCCACGCCCTGCATGATCGTGTAAGCCAGACGAAAGGCAATCAAGAGAGAAGCAAAGTCGGAGTTGGTCCACCGATACTGGGATTTCAGAATCGGCGCCAGCGAACTCAGCGTTTGCCGATCGATGAAGTTGATGACCGTGGAGGCGGTCAGCAGGGCACCAACCGACCAGCGGACTCGGGTTCGGCGTTCTTCGGGGGACTGTGGCGTCATGTGTCACCGGTTCCGGGAAACTGCGGGCCAGTTAGTGCGCAAACCTAGCGATCTCGGGGGCGACCCTTGTTCTCAGGGCTTGGATTCGCCGAGAATTGCCAGAACGTCTCGCCTACCGTGAAGAATCCGGATAATTCGAAGAGGATCGCTCTCGGGATCATACACTATGATGAAATTGGGAAAAGCTTGCATTGTCCAAAAGCGGAGTGGAAGCTTGGTCAGGTCCTCGCGGACGCTCCCGCGGAGGCGGCCTTCAGCCAGGAAGTCGCAAGCTTTGTAAACGGCATCTTCAACGCGATCGGCTGCCGCAGTGTTGTCGCGGGCGATGTAACTCCAGATTTCGAAGAGGTCGTCAGCCGCTTGAGGAGTGAACTTGTAGCGGATCATGCTTTACGCGGCCCAGCCAGCCAGCGCCGTTTATTCTGTTCCATCTGGGCCCGAACTTGGTCACTGTCTATAAGCTCGCCCCGCTGGGCGGCAGCATAGCCGTCAGCGATCTTAGCACGGCTTGCAGCGAGCCAAGCGTCCCGGTCGCAAAGCAGTTCAAGCGCCTGCTTGATCACTTCCTCGGAACTCTGATAGGCGCCGGAACGGAGGGCCTCCGCGACGAGTCGCTCGTGTTCCGGTCGCAAGGTAATAGTCATATCCTGTTCCCTCTCACACCACAACCGTACCTCTGCTCATGGGGGCAGTCAAGTCTAGCCTAACCTCCGTGGCGCCCAGTCTTCCGCCCCGGCCGGAGCCGGATAGCCTGAACCGCACTCTCCAGGCGGCGGGCGCGGGTTTCGGGTTTCTTGGCGTCTGCCAACGCTTCGAAATATTCGCGCTGGTGCGTGTAGCTCATCTCCTGCCATCGGTCCCAGGCCGGCGGGGCGGCTTTGAGCGCTTTGACGAAATCGGCGGGCGGCTTGACGACTCGCTTCTCGGTGTCGAGGTCGAGCCGCACCTCGAGCGTTTCGCCTCCCTTCAACCCCGCCGCTTCGCGATTGCTGCGCCGCAACGGAAGGAACGGTGGTCCGCCCATGGCAGCGATGGTGCTGCGGTACGTGTACCCGTTGAGCGTGACCTTAACGGGGGCGCGGACTTTGCCAAACACGCCCTTGGGATCGAACGTCAAGGGGATGAAACACATCGAACCTTCCCGCACAATCTTGACTTCGAAGGTTTTGGAGATCATCAAAGGGACTTCCTTATACCATCTCTCGAATTATGAGAAGTCGGGACCGTCCATCAGACAGCCCTGAGCGCTAGAGATCATCCGTGACGCTGGCGCGAATCCCGGTTACCCGTCGAGGATGCCGTCGCCGGGACATTGATGTTCCGCTTCCAATCTTCAAGGCCTGGTCCCTTAATGCCCTCAGCTCGCTTGCGAAGCGAATCCATTTCAACAGGCGTGAACGCCTTGAACTGCTGGGCGATGCGAACATCATCTTCCAACTGGCCGAGGGTCGTGCAGCCAACGGTAACGCAGTTGACGGGAAGGCTTAAGGCGTAGCTCAGGCATTCTCGGGCGCTGAATTCCTGCAAGAGCTTGGCATTGGCCAAGGACTTCATTCCCTGAATGGCCATCTTGCGTTCGGCGGCAACGGGCAAGGTGAGTTTCTCAAAACTCAGGTACCCGGGGTCAGCAATGTGTAACGGCATTAAGATGGAGTCAAATTTCTCATAAGCCTTGAGCATTTCCAAGTGAACGTAGGGATCGTGGTGGCCCGTGAAGCCGATGAAGCGGCACTTCCCCGCCCGCTTGGCGGCTTCGAAGGCTTCGATGGCCCCTCCGGGGCCGAAGATCTGCTCGACCTCGGCTTTCTCATCCACAGCATGAATCTGCCAGAGATCGACATAATCAGTCTTCAGGCGTTTCAGAGATTGGTCGAGTTCCTCCGCGGCGCCGGCGCGAGTCCGCTTGTTGGCCTTGGTTGTGATGAAGACATGCTTGCGGAAAGGCGGGAGAACGGCCCCATAGACTTCCTCCGACCGGCCGTCCCAGTAATCAATGGAATTGTCAAAATAGTTGATTCCGAGGTCGTAGGCGCGCAAGGTAATTGCCTTCGCCTCTTCGAAGGTAATAAGGGGAAAACGGCCGCCGGCCTGGCCGATGATGGTGAGCCTTTCGCCCGTCTTGCCAAACCTCCGCATGGGGATATCGCCGGCCTTGGGTTTGGGCGGCCTCGCTCCGAACGCGGAGGCTGCCAACCCCGCGAAAACTCCCCCGAAGAACGTCCTACGCCGCATGTGACCTCCTTCGCTTTGATGAATTCGCCCTCTGGAAGGGTAGTACAAAGGCCCGCGAATGACAACGGGGTAGCCGGGGCACAATCCGCGCACACGTCATTCCCGCGAATCCGGCTGGTAGGGGCGGTTCGCGAACCGCCCCACTTTCCATGGGTGGCTTTCCGCTTTCGCGGCAATGACGCGGCGCCGCCAGGGTTCCTGCCGGCGGATGAGGTCAATGCCCGTACGGAGCGGTACGGGCCCGGAATCAACTCAACCGGCCGGGGAGATACTGCCGCAGAAAGCGCGCGGCAAGGATGAACCCGTCCTTGCGTTCCTGCGCCATTTCGGGGCCCGCGTCGCCGTGCGGGGCATCCCAGAATTCGTCCTCGTGTTCCACCGCCATGCCGCCTCGGAATCCCGCCTGCAAAAGCACCGTGATGAACTTGGGCCAGTCAATCAGCCCCTGTCCGGGAATGCGGTAACGCCACCAGCCTCGGCCGTGAATGCCGACTTTGGCAAGAACCGGCTGAATGATTTCCGTGTCCTTGGCATGCACAGCGAGGATCCTGTCGCGAAAGTCCCAGGCCGTCTGGATGGGGTCGATGTATTGCCGCACCAAATGAGAAGGGTCGAATTCCAGCCCGAAGCGATGGTTCGGAACCAGGGCAAACACTTTCTCCCAGTTGGCGGGCACGGTGGCGAAATTCTCGTCGCAGGGATAGTTCTCAGGCCCTATCCTCACGTCCAACTTTTCGCACGCGGGCAGGTACTGCTCGTTGAGCACTTCGGCCAGTTCCTTCGCCTGCTCGTCCACCGATGCGCCCGGCTTGCCCCCGCTGAAAGTGCCGACGAACTTACACCCCAGCCGGTGGGCCAATTCGATGCAACGGACGAAGCGCGCGCGTATTTGGCGCCGTTCGGCAGGATCTGGGGCCAGATGGTTCACCATGCTTTCGATGCTGATGATCCGCACTCCGGCATCCCGCGCGGCGGCCAGGACCTGATCAGTCTGACTGTCCGTGAGTTTGTCGGGATCGAAATATTCGTTGACGTCGACAATCACGCCTTCGTAACCTGCCGACGCTGCGAACGCGAGCCTCTGGGGAGAATAGCGCGTTTTAATCGCCAGCTTCGGGTATTTGGTGTCGGCCGGAACGGACGCGGAAGCGCTGCTTTGCTCCGCATTCGAGACGAGGGGGTTGCCCAGGCTCGCCGCAGACACACCAGCCGCCTTAAGGAAGTCGCGTCGTTGAATCATCGGATGTTGCCTCCCTCTTAACGCCGTTGCCAGGCAGGGCAGGAGCGAATGGTCAGGCGCCCCGCCACTTTGGCGGAAAGCAGCTTATCAATTCCCGTTGCCTCGCGCTAGTGCCTTGGCTCGTTCGATACTCCTAGGGTATGATGCTGGTCTGCCGAAAGACTCAAGATGCAAATTCAGGATGCAGGGGTGAGCCCTGTGGACGCCTGAAGGCCGCCACTGCGGCTCCCCTGCACGACTAGAGGATAAGCTTATGGAAACCATCTCCGAACAAGACCGCGCCATGGCCCAGAAATGCGTTGAGTGTCCTGTGTGTGGCCGCGCGCGCAAGAACCAGAAGGGGCTGGCGTTCTGGTTCGTTAAACGCATTGAAGGCGGCCTTTGTCCCTACTGCCAAGCCTACGAGCGGGTGTACGGCCGCAAAGCGCACGAACCGATCGAGACGACCGGAGGGATGAAGTGAGAAAACACCCGCACGAGCGGGCTTTACAAGTGCTTGTGGTGCTGGCTGTCGTAATCTGTATTTGCCCGTCTGCCGGGGGTGTTGCATCTCGCCGCGGCCGTAAAACTCCGAGCCGGGCCGAATCCCGCGGTCCTTCCAATGCCGTGTGGAGAATCGGCACCTTCAACCAGTCGCCGAGTGAATTCAATACCGGGAAACAAGGCCCGCCGCTCTTTGGCTCCCGCTACCCCGCTGGTGAGTTGGTTTACGTTGTGGGAAAGAGCCGGCCGGAGACCGATTGGCCTGCTTATCAAGAGGGTGCAGAAATCGAAAGGCCGGGGAGCCGCCCTCACCCCTATACCATTCAGTTCAATCTGCCCGGAAAACCCAGCGGCTTCTACACGCTCAAAGCGGGGCTGTTGTCGGAGACCGCGCGCGTGGCGCGATTGGAAGTGGAAATCAATGGGCACAAGGGTCTCTTTTACCAGCGCCCCATGCTCAGCTACACGGGGGGCGATCGGGAAATGGTCGTCAGCCCGATTGCCGCTGCCGATACGATCACTTGCGATCTCCCAGCGCAGTTTCTGCGGAAGGGGACCAACAGGCTCACCTTAACGGCCACCGACGCGCCCTCCACCAGCGACGTCGAACTCCACTCCGTGATGACCTACGATGCCTTGGAGCTTGACCAGAATTCCCCTCAAAGACATCACGCCGAGGTGACGGCCGAAATCGTGCCCACGGTTTTTTACATGCACCAGGGCAATGACTTCGTGGAGTTGGTGGACATTTACGTGCGCCATGACCTGCCGGTACGACAAGGAGGGGTGAGCCTGCTGGTCGGCACGAACAAATACAGCGTGGACCTGGCCAAGCGGGAATTCGGCGAGCAGATGGTGGAGTTCTCGATTACCGAATGCACCAAGCCGGAGAAAGGCCTGATCACGGTCAAAATCAATGGGCGCTCGCACCGCTTCAGGGTGATGCTGACACCGGCGAAACGGTGGAACCTGCTGGTCGTCCCACACGTGCATGTGGACGTGGGATACTCCGACTACCAGGAAAAGGTGGCCGAAATTCAAAGCCGCGAACTTGATGAAGCAATGGATTTGATCCACGCGCATCCGGACTTTCGATTTAGCCCGGATGGCTATTGGAGCGTGCGGCAGTATCTGGCGGGGCGCAGCGAGGATCAACAAAAGCAGCTTTTCGAGATGGTAAGAGACAAGAAGATATTCGTCCCCACGGTCGAGGCCAGCCTGCTCACCGGCTTCCCAACCCTCGAGACGCTTATCCGCTCTCTTTATCCCGCGTTCGAGTTTAACCAAAAACACGGGGGAGACGCCGACTACGCCAACATCACGGATGTGCCCTCCTACTCCTGGTCCTACGCTTCGGTCCTGGCAGCGGCGGGCCTGAAGTATTTTATATCCGGCTGCGACAACGACAATGGGCCGATACTGCTCTACGGCCGCCTGAACGAGAGATCGCCCTTTTGGTGGGAGGGACCCGACGGCGGCAGGATCTTGATGTGGTACTCGTGGGTCTATTCTCAACTCGCTGTATTGTTCGGCGGGATACAAGGCGACGTCGTGGCGGGGCGCGACTCCATCCCGGTTTTTCTGCAAGCTTATACCCGCCCCGAATACAAGGCCGACTCGGTTTTGGTTTACGGCACGCAATGGGAAAATACCGATCTTAATCCCGGCCAGGCGAGCCTGGCCGCCAATTGGAACAAAATCTACGCCTATCCCCACTTGCAGTATTCGGGGTTCGCGGAGGCTATGGAGCAGATCGCGCGGCAATTCGGAAATACCATTCCGGTGGTGCGCGGAGACGGCGGCCCGTACTGGGAATACGGCATTGCTTCAACTGCCCGTTCCGCAGCTATTGAGCGCGAGACGGAACAAAGAGCCCTTGCCGCGGAGAAGTTTTCCACTCTCAGCAGTCTGGTTAATCCTGTTCGACAGCCCGAGGCCGAAGCCCTGCGGCGGATGTGGAACAACATGGTTCTGTTTGACGAACACACCTGGGGAGCCGACCGCAGCGTGTCGAATCCGAAGAGCCGGGAAGCTGTGGACCAGTTGGCGGTCAAGGAGGGTTTTGCCGGCGAGGCGAAGCGAGGGGTCGACTATGTGCTCGAGCGCGCACTGGCCGGCCTGGCTGACTCTGTTTTCGACCCCTCGGGGACGCTGCTGGTGTTCAATCCCCTGAGTTGGCCGCGCTCCGGCATGGTTGAAATGGACCTGGACAAAGGGCGGGAACTGGTTGACCTTGCCACGCACCGCACCATTCCCTACGAGATTCTTGCGACTGGACAATCCTACAACCACATTCGCTTTCTGGCGCCGGACGTTCCATCGGTCGGTTACAAGGGCATCGCTCTGAAGGAAACCACCGTAGACGCGCCTGCGGAGCAGGTAGACCCGCGAGGGACGATTGAGAATGCTTACTACAAGGTGGTGCTGGATGCCAAGAGCGGAGCCGTCAAAAGCATCGTGGACAAGCAACTGAAGAAGGAATTGGTCAGCGCCTCAAGCCCCTACCGGTTCGATCAGTACTTGTATGTGAGGGGAGCGGACCAGACTCCCAACCGGCTTGTCGAATTCAGTTCGGGGTGGCCTGTACCGGAACTCTCGGTCCGCGGGGCCGGAGGCGGCCGCCTGGTGTCCGTGTCCGAACAGCCTTTTGGGACGGTCGCACATCTCGAAAGCTCCGGTGTGAACACGCCCCACATCGAGACGGAGATAATCCTGTTCAACGGGCAGAAGAAGATCGAATTCATCAACCACGTGCACAAAACGGAGGTCTATAGCAAAGAGGCGGTCTACTTTGCATTTCCGCTGGCCATGGCGCATCCCCAATTTCGTTACGAGACTCAGAACGGATCCGTGGACCCCAGCCGCGACCAACTACCCGGCGCAGGTAAAGAGTGGTTTTCGGTGCAGCACTGGGTGGCGGCGGGCCAGGACAGTGTGAGCGCGGCGCTGGTGCCCGTGGATGCCCCCTTGGTCTGCTTGGGCGATATCGTGCGAGGAACGTGGCCGGCGAAGTTCGCGCCGCGCTCCGGCACAATCTTCTCCTACGTGATGAACAACTACTATTTCACCAACTACGCAGCCGGCCAGGGAGGCGATTTCAATTTTCGCTATGTGTTCACGAGCGGCAAGGACCTGTCGCCTGCCTATCTCAGCCGGCTGGGCCGGGAAGAGATGTCGCCGCTGGAAGTGGATCAAATTACCTCACAAGATAAGGCCATCAACTTTGCCAGGTCCCTGGACTCGGCCGCGCTGAGTTTCCTGGAAGTGCGGGAACCCGGCGTGGTGCTTGAAACCTGGAAGACGGCCGAGGATGGAAAGGGAACGATTCTGCGGTTTCTCGAGGTGGCCGGCAAAGAAAACGAGGTGGATGTGCAAACTCCGCTTCTCGAGGTGAAGTCGGCATGGATGAGCGATGCTCTCGAAAGGAATCAAGGGCCTCTTCCGGTTTCTCCCCACGGATTCCAATTCCCCGTTAAGCCATTTCAGATCGTAACGGTGCGGCTGGAGGCGACGGCGAATCTGACCGAGCGTGCAAATTGACTCAGGGCATTTCCGGTGAGAGAATTGCCACGAATAAAGTGGACCGAAACGAGGGAGGGATCAATGGTTTCGAGAAGATTGGCTCTACTCCTTGTCGCAGCCTGCGCGATCGTCTTCAATTTCTTGCAGCCCCAATTCGCCTCGGGGCAATTCCACCGCCCCCCGTCGCTCCAAGAGATGACTCAACCGCAGACAACCGCGCCGGAAGAAGCATTCGCCGGGCCCGAGGCCCAATTCATCGCCACAACCACACAGCGCGTTGACCGTGACCATGCGGGAATTCAGGTCTATCGAAATGGCAAGCCGGTGGAACTATTCTCCCACTTTCACGAATTGGTCACCGCCACGCCCGCCGGTCATCAGACGGGGCTCGACAAGCTGGTCGGAACGGCCGTAACGTTGGTCCCTTCGGAAAAGCAAGCAGAGCAGTGGGATGTCTATAGCGGGGTGGGCGGCGTCGCCGGGAGGCCGGCGGCCGTACCGAAACTGAAACCAAGCCAGTGGGATATCTTCACGGGAGTGGGCGGGACCGGCGAACTCGTTTTGGCCGATAATATTTTCAAAGTCCACCAAGTCCTGCTCTCTTCCCGCAAGAGCCCCATCGAAATTCACATCGACGGTCAAACCCATCGCCTGAAACCGGGCCAGGCGCTGCTGGTGCTGTGACTGTTCAGTGTGCCCGCAATTCCTCGCGGATCACGCGCCGGAGTGTGTCTTCCAGAGTGGGCTTCTGACCACCCTCGATGTAGGCGCGCAGCGCATTGTTGATAAAGGTCTGATAGTTGCCGCCGCCGGCACGATCGACCGCGTCCCGAAAATAATCCAGGATGTCGGCGTCTAAACGGATGGTGATGCGCTCCTTGCCGGAGGGACAGGCAGTACCGGACCGCGCTTTCCTTTCCTGAAATCGTAGGTCTTCATCATTGTGTCTCGTACTCCTTGCGTTCATGAGGTTCGGCCAGCCGGGCCGAGATAAGCCGAACGTCCTCGCCACGATAGGTGTAAACTACCACTAGCACACGTCCTTGCGCGTCTGCACCTAGAGTCACCCATCTCATTTCCGAGGGCTCGGATTCATGGTCCGAAATGGTAACAGCGTACGGGTCCTCGAGAACCAGAATGGCATCCGCAAAACGGACGCCGTGTTTGCGGAGATTCTGCCGTGCCTTTTCCGGGTCCCAGGCAACCGCCATGTTGAGAGTGTACATCTGTATGTACGACAAGTCAAGCAGCCCGACACTTCCTCGCTGAACGCTGTGGGCAATAGCCCACCGCGTGGGTTTTCACCCGTGAAAAAACATCGAGCTCAGAGTGGCAAGCGGGCGGGGCCAGCACGACATGTCTTTACTGATCAGCCGGTTGATAGGTTTTGGTCTTCCCATTCCGGCCGTTGGTCACTACGAAATGGCCGTCCTGTTCCGCGGCAAGCTTGATCCAATTTCCCCGGCAATGTTCTTCCAGATTGGCGATGAAGTCGTCCGGGGCGTTGTTTGCCTTGCCGGCTTCGAGCGCGTAATGCAGTTGCCAGATATCCTCGAGTCCGGGCGAACTATGCATAGTCTGCCATGCCTCGGGCGATCCGCCCTTCCTTGCGCCGTTGTTCATAATGGCCACGAGAGGATGCAGAGCGTGTACCAGCGGCGGCGCACTGGATTGATCAAGTCCATGGTGGGTACTCAAGTACACATCGATCGTGCCGATTTTGTTGTCCGGGCAGGCGAGTCCTAGCTCCTTATTCCACGTCAAGTCCCCCAGGTCAATCATCCGAAACTTGCCGTAGGTAATCAGCATCCCGATGGACCGGGCATTTTCTGAAGGGTCCGCGTCCTTGCGCTTCGCTCCGGCGCAGAGCGGGTTCGGTGCGCCCGCTCCCGGCAGCGGACTGGAGATCTCCTCCCCCGCGGCGGTCAGAACTTGCACCTTGATTCCCCGGATTGGAATCTCCTCACCGGGTTTCGCCAAAAGGTGCTTGCTTTTGTCGCGCACGTTCGTGTAGGCCGCAAAAAGCTGGTCGGCCTCGGCATCGTGCTCCACGCTCGGCCCGTGATCCACAAAGGTACGGATGGGAATGCGCGCCGCGAGTTGTGGCACGCCACCCACGTGGTCCATGTGGTAATGCGTCACAACCAGGTAGTCAATCTGTTTGACGCCGGCCAATCGGGCGGCGGCAACAATGCGCTCCGCATCGCGGCCTTTAGCATCCGGCCAGCCCGTGTCCACGAGCATCGACTCTCCCGACGGCGAGACGAAAAGCGTGGCCTGCCCGCCCTCGACATCGATGAAATACACTTCGCAGCGTCCCGGCAGCGCGCACCGAGCCGCAAAGAAGAACCAGGAGCAGAGTGGTAAGGGTTGTTCGCATAATAGTCGATAGTCGACAGTCAACAGTTGAAAGTCAAGAGCAAAGGACCGAAATTCGAAAACGAAAATGGAAACTCGCGAGGTGCGGTGCGGCCGCTATCCCGGTTGCCTTGGCTGCTATTTTAAACTGATGTCGGGCAGCGCTCCTCCAAACAGAAAATCGTCAGAAAATCATTGCGCCCGGTTTCAGGCTACGCTATACTGACTTCGATGTTCAGAGCTTACGCCAACTGGTTTAGCTACCGCTTTTGGGGCTTTAGCCCCAAGTAGAGTGGCGTTGGCCTGAGCAGAGAACCAAATCCTAAAGAAGCCAACCCACTCGAAAGAGTGGGTTTTTTATTTTCAGGGAGGCGCACGGTGATTATTTCCATGAAACCACATGCCACAAAGGAAGAGATCGAGCACGTTTGCGAGCGCATCCGGGAGTTTGGTTACAAAGTTCACTCGATCGTGGGCGAGGAACGCGTGGTCATCGGCGCAGTGGGGGTCGGAGACGTTACCTCTTGTCTCGAATCCCTGGAAGCTGCCCCTGGCGTGGAGAGCGCCGTCCGCATCTCGGCGCCCTACAAGTTCGTGAGCCGGGAATTCAAGAAGGAGCGCACCGTTATCCCGGTGAATGGCGTCGACGTGGGCGGAAACCATTTCGCCGTCATGGCCGGCCCGTGCTCGGTGGAAAGCGAAAAACAGATCATGGAAACTGCCCAGGCCGTGGCAGCGAGCGGCGCCAAGATTTTTCGTGGTGGCGCCTTCAAGCCTCGCACCTCTCCTTATGACTTCCAGGGGCTGGAGCTTGAGGGCCTGAAACTTCTGGCCAAAGTCCGCAAGGAGACGGGCCTGGCGATCGTCACCGAGGTGATGAGCGAGCAGGACGTGGAAGTAGTGGCCGAGCACGCGAACATCATGCAGGTGGGTGCTCGCAACATGCAGAATTTCGCCTTGCTCAAAGCTCTGGGCAAATGTTCCCGGCCGGTCCTCCTGAAGCGTGGCATGAGTTCCACCATCGTGGAACTTCTCATGTCCGCCGAGTACATCACCGCTCATGGAAACCCCAAAGTCATACTCTGCGAGCGAGGCATACGAACCTTCGAGACCGCCACGCGCAACACCTGTGATATTGCCGCCGTGCCCCTGCTCCACGAACTCACTCACCTGCCGGTGATTCTCGATCCCAGCCATGCCACGGGCAAGCGCAGCCTGGTGCCGGCGTTGGCGCGCGCTGCGGTGGCCGTCGGAGCAGACGGCCTGCTCGTTGAAGTGCATCCTTTCCCCGAAAAGGCTTTCAGCGACGGCGCGCAATCCCTCAACCTCGAGCAGTTCCGCAACCTGACCAATGACCTTAAACCCTATCTCGATTTGTGGATGGCAGCGCGCCTCCCCGCCGCCGTAACGGTAGCAACCGCCCACTGAATCGCATCGCCCTTTGTAGGGGCGGCCCTCGTGGCCGCCCTCTCGGTATCGCCCGGGCAGGTTATCGACGGGCCGACCTCCTCAAATCCTCTTGCCAAGCCTGGGTCGTTCGGAATACCGTTGGGAATCAGCAATCAGCGGTTGAAAAGGAGAGGCCATGAGTGCGCAACAAGCTGCCAAGAAAGACGATTTGATTGTTATCGGCGGGGCAGGCGGCTTCATCGCTGGAGCTCTTACGCGATACTTTCACGACCGCGGGTTTACCCGGATCCGCGCCATTGATAAGAAACCTCTGCGGGACTGGTACCAGCGAGTGCCGGGCGTTGAAAGCCTCTGCATGGACCTGAGCGAAAGAAAGAATTGTGTGAGGGCCTGCGAGGGCGCAGTCGAGGTATACAATCTGGCCGCGGACATGGGAGGCATGGGCTTCATCGAGCGGTTCAGAATCGAGTGCCTGCGCAGCATCCTGATCAATACCAACTTCATCGAAGCGGCTTATCGGGCGGGCGTGGAAAGGTATTTCTTCTCCTCCTCGGCCTGTGCTTACAACACCGACTTGCAGAAGGACCCGCACTCCCGGGCGCTCAAAGAGTCGGACGCCTACCCGGCCATGGCGGAGCGGGGCTACGGCTGGGAAAAGCTCATGTCCGAGATGTTTTGCCAGGAATATTGGGCGGAGCGCGCTTTGAAGACCTTCATCGCCCGGTTCCACAACGTCTACGGCCCCAACGGCACGTGGGATGGCGGGCGGGAAAAGGCTCCCGCCGCCATCTGCCGCAAGGTGATCGAAGCGAAGGACGCGGGCGACAAGGAAATTGTGGTCTGGGGCGATGGCAATCAAACCCGCAGCTTCATGTATATCGACGACTGCACGCTGGGGATCGACAAGATCATGCACTGCGATGACCTCATCGCAACCCCCATCAACCTCGGTTCCAGCGAACTCATCGCGATCAACGACTTGGTCACTCTCGCGGAAGAAATTGGTGGGATCAAGCTGCACCGCAAGTACGATTTGAATGCCCCCAGGGGGGTCGGCGGCCGCAACAGCGACAACACCATGATTAAACAGATTCTGAATTGGGAACCTTCCACTCCCTTCCGCGAGGGACTCGCAAAAACCTATGCCTGGATCGACCAGCAGTACCAGGATCGAAAAGCCGGCAAAGCCACGGTGCGAGAGAACTTCTCGCAGCACTGAGGCGCAGAGGCGCTGAGAATCTAAAAGCCAAGGCCTTTTCTCTGTGCCTCAGCGCCTCTGTGGTAAGGACCGTCAGGTGCAACTGGCCACGGAAATTTCTTCGGTCATCAGTGAAATTCCCTACCGCATGGCATTTGCGGGCGGTTGGATCGATCAGCCGTTCGTTTCGAGACTCAATCCCACTCCGCCGGGGTCCATGGTGGTGGTTGGACTCGAGCCTACTTTCCGGTACATGGACCGCTGCGGGATGGCAACCAGCACGCGTGAGGTGGCGGCCAAGCTTTGGAAGGGTAGACTGCCGGATCGAGATCCCAAGGAGCTGACGAGGGAGCTTTACGAGGCCGAGAACCAAGCCAAGCCGGAGCCCTCAGGTTCGCAGGACATGGCGGGCTTGATTTATCCCGGGGTGAACCGGCTGGACTACGATTTTAGCTATGAGGGCGGTTACTTCCCTGTCCAAGTCGAATCCAACCATGATCCCGACGTCATGCATTGGCTGGAGAGTGTGATTTACATGCTGCCGGTGGCGCAGCGCCCCGTCGGCTACAATCCCCTCGGGCAGAAAAACCTCGATCCGGAATGGATCCGGCGGCTGGGCGAGACCGGCAAGCAATGCTTTAACGCCATCGTAAAGAAAGACAGCAAGGCGCTGGGCGCCTCAATGAACGAATGCATGAAGTGCTGGGAGCATATTCTACCCCACACCGTCCGCCACCCCACCATCACCGTGGACCTCGTAGGGATTCTGAGTTGTTACCAGTCGCGGTATGCGGGAGCGATGTATTCCGGCTGCGGCGGTGGATACCTCTACGTTGTTTCTGATGAGCCGGTGCCGGGGGGAATTCGCGTGAAGGTCCGGTCCTCGAAAAAGCATGGCTGACGCGAAGACCGTCGTAGTGACGGGAAGTTTTGACAATTTCAGGTCAGCGCACGTGCGTCTGCTGGAAGAGGCGTCTAAGCTCGGCAAGCTTCACGTGCTCCTCTGGCCGGACGAGACGGTGCGCGCCTTGGAGGGCCGCCCTCCCAGGTTTCCTCAGGAGGAGCGGTTATATCTGCTCGATGCTGATCGCTATGTCCGCCTGGTAAGCCTGGCTGCGAGTCAGGTGGATGGCGATTCCATTCCTCAAGCGGCCGGAATCAAACCGGATATTTGGGTTGTGGACGAAGGCAGCGATAATCCGCGGAAGCAGGCTTACTGCCGCCAACACGGCGTTGAGTATCGTGTTTTAACGAAAGAGAACCTGAAGGGCTTTCCGGTTTTGCCCGCTACCCCACGGAACGAGGAACCGGCACGAAAGCGTGTGATCGTGACCGGCTGCTACGATTGGTTTCATTCCGGCCACGTCACGTTCTTCGAGGAGGTCGCCGCCCTGGGAGATCTTTACGTCGTCGTAGGGCACGATGCCAACATCCGGCTATTGAAGGGCGAAGGGCATCCGATGTTTTCCCAGAACGAACGCCGCTACATGATTCAGTCGGTGCGCTTCGTCCGGCAGGCTCTGATCTCCTCCGGACACGGCTGGATGGACGCTGAGCCGGAAATCGCCGTCATCAAGCCGGATATCTACGCCGTGAACGAAGATGGCGACGTGCCGGAAAAACGCGCCTTCTGTAAGGAACATGGCATCGAATACGTGGTCTTGAAACGAATCCCCAAAGCAGGCCTGCCAAAACGCCAGAGCACCACCTTGCGCGGATTCTGATTCCGCTCCCCTGACAGTTGACAACCCTCTCCTTCGCCCGCTGGCTACCCTCTCCCGTGGGGAGAGGGTGTCGCGCTCCGGCGCTTTCATCAGCCGGAGCGTGACGGGTGAGGGGTCATTCGAGAACCGAGTTC
>CAVROP010000007.1:0-43587 GCA_963722675.1 uncultured Acidobacteriota bacterium | reverse complement strand
CTGGAGTTGGTTACTGGACAATAAAGGAAGAGCTTCGGGCACAACTAAGCTGAGGTACTACTATCGCCTTTTTCAAGGCGAGTGCTTTGTCGACCCAGTCTTCAGCCACTTTCAGGTCAGCTTGCCGCGCACCTGGGTCGGGTTCCAAATCAGCTTTTTGCCGATACATTAGGTTCAAATAAGACATGGTATTGAAGTCGTTCGGGCTAAGCTGAATCGCCTTCTCCAGGGCGTCCACCCCTTCCTTGACCAGTGGACCGTTTTGTTCTTCTAACTCGGCACGAGCCTTGGCCGGAAACGGCGGCAGGCTGCTGGGATCCTTGGGGTCTTTTGGAAATTCGATCTTCAGGTCCTTCCGCTTCTGCTGCGTCCGCGGAAATACGATGGCCCAATCGAGCATGCCGATCCAGTAATAGGGGCGGGATTATTCGGGTCGACCTGCACCCAATGCCGCTGATATTCTTTGGACTTGTCAAACTGCCTCATGTTGTAATACATCTGAGCAATACTGGCGATCGCTGTAGAGTTGTTGGGGTCTGACTTCAGGACTTCCTCAAAAGCCTCGATCGCCTGTTGGCCGATCTTCACGTTCTCCGGCGACTCTCCCCCGGGGATGTACTGTTGGAAATACGCCGTCGCCAGGTAGAGCTTGGCATTCAACAAGGTCGGATCCAAGCTCACGGCTTGCTTAAAATGCATGATCGATGCCTGGAACTGCGCATTGCGAAAGGCCGCGACGCCCTTGTTAAGCTGGTCCCGCGCCCTGAGTTTCTGGCATCCGCTGCTGAAAGGCAGCGACAGCAACACTGCCCCCAGCAGGATGAACTTATATACCTTCATTGGAAATCCTCCCTCAACATGAGCATAGGTGGGGGACTACTGGCCTTCTTCCAAGGCCTTGGTAATAAGGCCGATCTTATCCAGCCCAGCGCCGTGAGCGATATCGATGACTTCTGCCACGTCGGAAAACGGCAATGTGGGATCGCCCTTGACGAACATTACCCGGTCGCTGCGCATCTTGAAAATATCCTCGAGGCGCGAGCCGAGTTCGCGGATGTCGACAGGGTCTTGATTGATCTTCACGTGACGGCCGGCGTTGATCGTGACCACGATGGTATGAGCGAGGACCTCCTGATCGACCTTGGCGTCCTTGGGACCCGGTTGCGGCACAATCGCGTCCAGGCCCTTGGGCGTCAACGGCGTGATCACCATAAAGACGATGAGCAGCACCAATAAGACGTCAATCAGCGGAGTCACGTTCATGTCCACCATGGGACCTTTCTTACTTCCCCCTACGGCCATAGCCATAGTGCTACCCTCCTGCTTCTCTAACCAACTGGATTCGACGTTACGGGGTTACTTCAGGTCCAGCCGCGGCGGAAGCCCGTCGAGTCTGGACCTTGTCGGCCAAGAGCCCGATGGCATCTACTCCTGCCGCCCGAACCGCATCCACGACCGCCACCACGTCACCGTACTTGGCCCGCGCATCGCTCTTGATGAAAACCGTCTTGTCGAGCTTGTCGGCGACCCGGTCCTTGACCTTGGCGGTGATCTTGTCGACGGCGATGGGGTCCGAGCCCAGGAACATCTTGCCGTCCCGGGTTATGGCCAGAACCGTAGCGTCTTCTTTGTCCGCGTCGCGCATGTCCCGCGGGTTATTGACCCGAGCCATGTCGACGCTGACGCCTTTTTGCAACATGGGAGTGATCACCATAAAGACGATCAGCAGCACCAGCATCACATCGACCAGCGGCGTCACATTGATGTCCGAAACAGCTCCAGGTGCTTCCCGCTTGATTGCCATTATTTCTTCCCCCGCGAAGATCTCTTGATGAAGTAGTCAATCAACTCGGAAGAGGAGTTGTCCATCTCCACGTCGAAAGACTCGATTTTTCCGGCGAAGTAGTTGTACGCCCACACCGCAGGCACAGCCACGAACAGACCGACAGCGGTGGTGACCAGGGCTTCAGAAATACCGCCCGCCACCGCAGCCAGACCTGTGGACTTCGCTCCGGCGATGCCTCGGAACGCGTTGATGATGCCCAGCACGGTTCCGAACAGTCCGACGAAGGGGGCCGTGGAACCGGTGGTGGCAAGGGAGGAGACGCCGCGCTTGAGCTCCGCATGCACGATCGCCGCAGCCCGCTCGAGGGCCCGCTTGGAAGCCTCGATCGTCTCGCCGGAAATCTCTGCGGTAGCCTGGTGGGCCTGGAACTCTTGCAGACCCGCCGTCACCACTTTGGCCAGGTGGCTCCGCTTGTTTTGCTCGGCAATCGAGATCGCTTCGTCAATCTTGCCATCCTTCAAGGCGCCCGCTACGGCGGGAGCAAAAAGCCGCGACTGCTTGCGCGCCGCGTTGTAAGCAATCCAGCGGTCAATCATGACGCCGATCGACCAGCACGACATGATCAACAGCAAGATGACCACGGACCGGGCCGGCCATGCCATCGAACGCCACATACTGATAGGGTCGAATCCAATTTTGCTTCGCCTTCCTGAAACAGCAACAAGCTCAGGGTAAACAGATTCATGATGGTTTGTATCCTCCTGGAAAATTTTCCTCGTTCACAAACTATTCAGCCAAGGTGAAGTTGACGTCCACCTCGGTTACAACCTCGACAGGCTCGCCATTCAGCAACGTGGGCTGATAGCGCCAGCGCTGCACAGCCTCCAAGGCTGATTTTACCAGCAAGGGATGTCCACTGACGACTTTCAAGTCCTGGATCGTGCCGTCTTTGCTGATAATGGCCTCCAAGCGGACGGTCCCCTGGATGCGGGCCATCTTCGCCAACTGGGGATATTCAGGCTTGGGTTGAAAGATCAATCTTCGCGCTTTCCACCTGGCCGCCCACGCGAATTCGCTTCGGCGCGGCTGCCTTGGGTGGGGGAGGAGGAGGAGCAGAAGCGGTGGAAAACACTCCGCCAAACACTCCACCGAGCACGCCGCCCATCGGGCCGCCCGGCATGCCGCCCGGCACGCCGCCCACCACTCCCACGGCGCCGGTGTTCACCGGCTCAGGAGCATCTTTGATGATCTTCACCGTTTTGGGGATCACGGTGGGGGCTTTCATGATGTCTTCCACAGTCACGCGCTTGATGACCTTGACCGGGACCGCCGCAGCAGGTGGAGGTGGAGGGGGCGGGGGAGGGGGCGGGGCCGCTAAGAAGGTCATCAACTGAGCGTAGGGCAAGGCCTCTGTATAGATCAAGGGGACCAGCACCAACACGCCCACCATGATGATCTCAATCATGTAGGCGAGTGGAATCGTCGCCCGCTTCCAGTTGTCGGTCTTGATCGCGGAGTAGATCAGGTAAGCGATGAAACCGACGATGTTCAAGAGCAGCGTAATGACCAGCCAGACAGCCCAGCCCAGGTTGAGACGACGCGCATCCGACGCCACATAACAACACATCAGCGCATAGGCCGTAAGCAGCACCGCGCCAATGATGGCTTGCGCCACAACCACCTTCGTCTCGGCCCCGAATGACAATACAGGCAACCCGAAAAACAGAGCTAGAAACACCACAACGCCGATCGCCAGGGAGATCAACCAATGCTTTCCAGTGAGGACCGGCGCACGAGAGGGAGAAGATTCAAGCAAAGTCTCGTCGAACATGGCTTCCGCCTCCTAAGATTCTTGACACAGCCAGGGCCTCTGGCCACAATCCAAATAATAGCTACCGTCGAACCGATACAGCCTCACGATAATCTTTGGGCTCGCGGGGGTAATTCTTGGACTTCGCCGCCGCCGCGCTTCCACTTCCCATCATTCTTTTCTGAAAGTAAACGACAATTGGACTGGCGATGAAAATCGAAGAGTAAGTCCCGACTATCACTCCCACCACCAGAGTGAATGCAAATCCGTGAATCACCTCTCCGCCGAAAATGAACAACGACAACACGGCAAGGAAGGTCAAGCCTGAGGTCAAGATAGTCCGGCTCAGAGTCTGGTTGATGCTGTGGTTGACCAGATCCACAAAGTTCTCCCGCTTGTTCAGCCGCACGTTTTCCCTGATCCGATCGAAAACCACAATCGTATCGTTCATGGAATAGCCGACCAGCGTCAACAAGGCCGCGATCACCGTCAGAGTGATCTCTTTATTGAGCAAAGAGAAGAACCCGAGCGTTATCATGACATCATGAAATGTAGCGACCACCGCAGCGACGCCGTATGATAGCTCAAAGCGGAACCAAATGTAAATCAACATCGCGCCCAAACCCGCCAGAGTGACGTAGAGAGCTTGCTGGCGAAGGTCCTTGCCCACCTTGGGGCCCACGATGCTCGTGTGCTTGATCGCGAAATTGGACAGACTGAAGTCGTTTCTGAGCGTGGCAATCACTCCCGCATTTACATTCGAGACCGAACTCAGTTCCTGGAAGTCCGAAATAAGCCCATCCCTCGGCGGGGCGTTTTTGAAAGTGATGATGGCATCGGCCAAATCCCGGTATGACTTGTTGGCAGCGTCGAAACCCTTCGAAGCCAGCCCCAAGGGATCTGCAGCCAGGAGGTGATCGGTGAGGGTCTGGGGGCTGGAGTTATTGAAATCCGGTTTTCCCTGTTGAGCCTGACCTACCGCCCCGGATAAAGCCGCTATGATGGCACGCTTGCCTTCGTCCAGGGCCTGGACGGAGGCGGTCGTCTTGAGATCGAGCCCGATAATTACCTCGTGGTCGCTCGCCGGGCCGTAAGTGGAAAGGTTTGCACCGTGCAGACCCTGCCGATCAAGCTCATGCCGGATGGTGTCCAAATTGGGGGCCTTGGCAAATTGCACTTCGAGGGCGGTTCCGCCCCGGAAGTCAATCCCGTAAGCAAGGCCCTTCTTCACCACCATGGAAATGATTCCGGCGCTGGCTAGCGCCAGAGACAAGGCGATCAAGTACCACTTAATCCCCATCCAGTCGATCTTTGGCTCGTGAAAGAACTCCATGACCTGGTCCCGTACCTCGCCTCTCTTTTTGACACCGAACGCCAACCCGAAGTTCCCTAATTTTCCAGTGGCGTTTCGTATTCAATTGAACACCAGCCATCGGGCCGGCTGGTACCCCGACAAGCGGGGCCGTTGTGCTTAAATACTGAGCTCCACCCCTTTCTCCCGCCTGGAAAGGACATAATCAAATATCACACGGGAGACAAAAACGGAAGTGAAAAGATTAGCCAGTAAACCGATGGTTAACGTAACTGCAAAGCCACGGATGGGGCCGGTTCCGAAAGTAAAAAGAATCGCCGCGGAGACAATCGTGGTTACGTGGGTATCAATAATGGTTACAAAGGCGTGCTCAAAGCCGCCAGCCACCGCCGATCCCACCGCCTTACCCAACCTCAGTTCTTCTCGGATGCGCTCAAAAATCAGCACGTTGGAGTCAACGCCCATGCCCACCGTGAGGATGACCCCCGCGATTCCAGGCAGCGTGAGAGTTGCATCAATCCACCCCAGCGCTGCGATCAGGATAACCAGGTTTAACAGTAAGGCCAAATCAGCGTTGACGCCCGCGCCGCGGTAGTAGACCAGCATGAACGCCATCACGGCGACGAAACCCACAATGCAAGCGAGGATGCCGTGGCGAATAGAATCCGCCCCCAGCGAAGGGCCGACCGTCTCATCAGAAAGGGTGGTGATGGACGCCGGCAGGGCTCCGGAGCGCAAGACCAGCGCCAAGTCCTGTGCTTTCTGGGGAGTAAATCCGCCTCGGATTTCGCCGCGTTCGGTAATCTGGGACTCGATGTTCGCCGCCTCGTAGACCCGATTGTCGAGCACGACGGCGAGCAGCTTGCCGACATTGGCGCCGGTCACGCGCCCAAACCTCGAGGCGCCATCTCGGGAGAGGGTGAAAGTCACGTCGGGACGCCCGTTGGTATCGTGCGACGGCTCAGCCCCAGTCAGGTCGCGCCCGGTAACGGCCGCCACGCGGTTAATGATGTACCAAGTATCGCCGCCGTTCTGCGCCGCCTGTCCCTGCACCAACTGCGTGTCTGGAGGGAGGACGCCCCCATGAGCGGCCAGTGCCGCCTCGCGGCTTGGGAAAGGTCCGTCCTGAACCAGCTTCAGCTCCAGAAGCGCCTGGTTTTGCATGATATCTCTGACGCGCGTAGGGTCATCGACCTGGGGAAGCTCGACAACCAACTCGAAGTCCCCCTGGCCCCCGTACTCGGCAATGGTTGGCTCAGCGACACCGTACTGGTTCACCCGGTTGCTGATCGTGTTCATGGACTGCATTAGCGCCTGGTTGCGAATATTGGCCGCAGCGGTCGTTTTCAAGGAAAGCATCCAGCCGGTGGCATCGCCCGGCACGCGGGAGAGATCCCAGTCGGAGAACTGCTCGCCGGCCAAGGTCTGGAGATCGGAGGTCTTTTCCTGGGGAAGGCCCTTAATTTGGATACGGTGCACGGGGGGCTGAGCTTTCGTATCGTCGGCTTTCTGAATGTCGGCGAAGGGAATATTCTTGGCTTTCAGTTCGTCCGTCAGCCTTTCCAGCCCCTGGTCGGCGGTGATGTTGACCGCGTCTTCCACATGCACTTGCAACACCAGGTGGGTGCCGCCCTTCAGGTCAAGTCCCAAATGAATGCGGCTGCGGACATTTTCCTTCAACTCCTGGATATTCTTCGGGAAACCGATTATGCCCAGAATGCTGGCCACCACCACCAGGCCGATAAAAATCACCCGATTTCTGATCTTGAATTCCATGCCTGACCCTCTTCTCTCACGTCATTCCCGCGCCAACGGGAATCCGACCTTGGCCGAACATCGGCCCCCGCTTTCGTGGGCGCGACGTCAACACCCACGGGCCGCGCGGCCCACGGCGCTCTACCATTTCTTTTGCTTAGCGGCCGCTTCCTGCTTCGCCTCTTCTACGGTCTCTTCTCCCGCCATTCCCGTGATTGCCGTGCGCGTCACGTCAACCTTGACCTGGCTGGCAATCTGGAGTTGAACCACGCCGTTGCGGAAGGAGATGATGGTTCCGTGGATGCCGCCGCTCGTCACCACGCGATCGCCGGTCTTGAGGTTGGCGAGCATGGCTTGCAACTTGCGCCGCTGCTGTTGCTGAGGCCGGATAACCAGGAAATACCAGATGGCGAACATGGGCACAAACATGACGAGAAGGCTTAGGCCGCCCCCGGCACCCGAGTCAGCCGCCAATACAAATGAGTTCACAATAATGCCCTCGATCCAGGTCCAACCAATTAGCAAAGGAATTTCGAATCTGCTACCCCGCCCGCGAGGCACGTGACTGGCGGGGTCGGGCTTTACGGATTCGTCTCAGGGATAGTTTGCACGCTTAACGTTCCGCGCGCGCCCGGGAATGAAACTCCGCGAACGCTCCAAAAACCAAAGACTGCCTGATTTTACGCATCCTGTCAATGTAAAAGTGGAGGTTGTGCTGGGTGGCCAACATCGCCCCGAGCATCTCTCCTGCCACGAACAGATGGCGAATGTAACTCCTCGAGTAACGCCGGCAGACTGGGCACTCACATGCCAGGTCAAGCGGAGAGTCATCGCCCGCGTATTTGGCGTTCTTGATGATCACCTTGCCTTGCGACGTAAACACACAGGCATTGCGGGCGTTTCGAGTCGGCATGACGCAATCGAACATGTCAATTCCCCGCGCCACGCACTCAACTAAGTCTTCGGGCGTCCCGACTCCCATCAAATAGCGCGGGCGGTCGCGAGGAAGTAAGCGCGCAGCGTACTCAACGACTTCGTACATTTCCTCCTTCGGTTCGCCCACTGAAAGTCCGCCCAGCGCATATCCCTCAAAGTCCAACTCCAGCAGGCCCTCCACACTCTCGCGGCGAAGGTCTTTGTCCACGCCACCTTGGACGATGCCGAAGAGCGAGGGGCTAGGGGTTAGGGGCTGGGGACTAGGGATTGACGATTGACGATTGTCGATTGTCGATTGGTCGCCAGCGTGGAATTCTCCGGCCCCCCCCATTCGGCAATCGACAATCGGCAATCGACCATCCGCTGGCGGCTGAGAGCTGAGAGCTGACGACTTTTCCCCAGTCCCTAGCCCCCAGCCCCCAGCCCCTCTGATCGCCGACAGCCTCTCCTTCGCTCTTCCCGCCCAGCGCTCCGTCAGCTTGACGGCGCGGTGCAGGGCTTCGCGGCTTGCCGGATACTCAACGCACTCGTCGAGCGTCATGATGATGTCCGCGCCCAGCGCACACTGGACCTCCACGGCGCGCTCTGGAGAAAGGAAGTGGGAAGAGCCGTCCAAGTGCGATTTGAACCAGACCCCGTCCTCGGTCACCCGGCCAAGGCCCTTCAGGCTCATCACCTGAAAGCCTCCGCTGTCGGTGAGTATGGGGTGAGGCCAGGAGATGAAGCGGTGCAGTCCGCCGAGATCCCGGATGATCTCGTGGCCCGGGCGCAGATAGAGGTGATAGGTGTTGGAGAGGAGTATCTGTACGCCCAACTCTTCCAGTTGGGCTTGCGTCATTCCTTTGACGGTGCCTGCCGTCCCCACGGGCATGAAGACCGGCGTCTCGACCACGCCGTGCGGCGTGTGAAGAAGGCCCGCCCGCGCTCCGGTTGCCTTGTCCTCTGCGACAATCTCAAATCGCAATGGCATCTACATTATTTGAATGCCGGCCTTAATAAGAACCAATAGAAGCCACATACCTGTGAACACCAGGAAGATCGGTATCGGCTTGACCTTCCCCCCGGTCCCCTTCGACAAGCCTATCCCCAGCAGGATCAGGAGCCAGATCGTGAAGATGTCAAAGGACTGGGCCAGCGAGTAGACGGGTTTGGAAACCTCATGTGGATTGAGAAAGAACCCGATATTGCTGGGCACAGGATTCTGGGAGTTGAAACGGTCAGGATCGTTCAAGAACATCAACGCAAACGACATGACCGCGCCAAGCAGCGATACAACGTCCGCGTAACAGACCAGGGAGAAGACGGTCTTGTAACTCGCCCGCGCGCCGAACATCACGTTCACGATGAGTATCCCCACGCCTGCAACGATCAACAGAAAAATGGGGGCACCCAAGAGTCCCGCGATGTGCATGATGATCGCGGTAATCTTCGCGCCCTGTCTGGCCGCCTGCTCAATTTGTTCCTGAGACATGTTGGCTCCCCGGCTGCTCTGTTCGATACTCATGCGCACGATGTGCTCGGCGCCGATCTTCCAGAGCATGGTCTCGACGACAGCGACCGAGCCGAGGACTATGGTGATCAAAGGCGCCCAGAAACCCGGCTTGCGCGCCACATCTTCGAAAGTCTCGCCGGGCGAGATGAAGACGCCCATCAGCCGCGCAGGGAACGATTGTGCTGGAACTTCCGGCTCGGCAGGACTCACGACGGCATCACCCATGGCAAAGACCCCCCTTTGACTGAGTTGTCAAACCACCTCGCAATAGGAAGAACCGCGGGCAAACTCCCTGGATTCCTGGTTACGGAGACTTCCTCTGTTTTGCGATTTGGACTACCGTGAACAGCAACATCATATCAAGTCGTGGCCGGGGAAACAACTGGCAGCAGTTTTGTGATTGCGCGCAGCGCCTTGGAGTGCGGCGGCTTGACGCCGCCTTCGAACTGTAGCGGCCGAGGTTCTTGGTGAGAAGAAAGCGATGGGGTAAGCCCAGGGCGTTGTGCAACTCCGCGCTCTGCGGTAACTTCAAGGCGGCGTCAAGCCGCCGCACTCCAAGGCGCCTTCGGCGCAAGGAGGAGCAATCGTCAATCGACAATCACTCGCGCTGTTCGGCGTCCAGGAAGGCGCGCAGCTTGCGGCTGCGCGAGGGGTGGCGCAGTTTGCGCAGGGCCTTGGCTTCGATCTGGCGGATGCGTTCGCGAGTCACGGCAAAACTCTGGCCCACTTCCTCGAGCGTGTGCTCGCTGCCATCGTCGAGGCCGAAACGCATCTTGATGACCTTTTCTTCGCGCGGCGTCAAGGTCTTCAGCACCGACTCCGTCTGCTCTTTCAAGTTGATGTTGATGACGGCCTCGGCGGGCGAAATCACGCCGCGGTCCTCGATGAAGTCGCCGAGATGCGAATCTTCCTCCTCGCCGATGGGAGTTTCGAGCGAGATAGGCTCCTGCGCGATCTTGAGCACCTTGCGGACCTTGATGACGGGAATCTCCATCCGCTTGGCGATCTCCTCCGAGGTGGGCTCCCGCCCGTATTCCTGCACCAGCAAGCGCGAGGTGCGAATCAGCTTGTTGATGGTCTCGATCATGTGCACGGGAATGCGAATGGTGCGCGCCTGGTCGGCGATGGCGCGGGTAATCGCCTGGCGGATCCACCAGGTGGCGTAAGTGGAAAACTTATAGCCGCGGCGGTACTCGAACTTGTCCACGGCCTTCATCAATCCGATATTACCTTCCTGGATCAGATCAAGAAACTGAAGACCGCGATTGGTGTACTTCTTGGCGATGGACACCACCAGCCGCAGGTTGGCCTCGATCAGATCGCGCTTGGCCGCTTCCGCCCGCTCCTCGCCGCTCAGGATGTTCTGGCAGCTCCGGCGCAGCTCCACGGCGGAAGATTGGGTTCGCAGCTCGAAGTCCGAGAGCCGCTGGCGCAACTGCCTCAGGTCCTTCCTCAGGTCCTTGTTGCCGTTGGTACGCGAGCCTTCGGCTTTCTTTTCCGCCTTGTTCAACTCGCGCTCCAGCGGGCGCAGCTCGTCGATGGCCTGCCGGATTCTCTCGATCAGGGCGTTCTTCATGCTGTGGGTGAACAGGACGGAGCGGAAGAGCACCGAGATCAGAACGCGGTGGCGGGCCACGCCCCAACTGTAGCGGCGGAAATCCCTGGGCCGCCGGGTGCGGGGAATGGCGTCGCGCTTGGTGCGAAGCTGCGCCAGCTTCTTGGAGAGCCGTTCGATCTCGTCGATGCAGGAAATGACGTCCTTGGCTCGTTCCGCCACTTTCTCTTCGGTGAGCTCGTCGTCGTCGAAAACCACTATTTCCTTGATGGTCCTGTCGCCGCTCTTCAGCTCCTCACGCACCTCGAAAAGCGCCTGAATGACAATCGGCGAGCGCGAAAGCGTCTTCAGCACGTTAAGCTGCCCGCGCTCGATGCGCTTGGCAATCTCAACCTCGCCCTCGCGCGTGAGCAGCGGCACGGTTCCCATTTCGCGCAGATACATGCGCACCGGGTCGTTGGTCTTGTCCAGCGCGCCCGGAGTCAGATCGAGTTCGACGTCCTCCCCCAGCTCGTCCCCCTTGATCTCATCGACTTTTTCCAGGCCCAGGCCCTCGGCCGATTTGACTTTGGGGGAATCCAGCACCTCGATACCGGCATTGTCAAACATCGAGAGGAGGTCGTCGAGATCTTCCGCCGAATGCACGTCGGAGGGAAGAAGTTCGTTAACCTCGTCATAGAGGAGGTAGCCCTTCTCTTTGCCTATTGAAATTAGCTTACTGACCTGATCAAACTTGTCGTCGAACGCCAAGGCGAGCGCCTCCCTGCCGGGGAACAAATATTAATTCGATGTTAAAACAAGTATGGCGACACCCCCGCCTTTGCTCGGGCGGTGCCGCCTCGCGTAACTCCGTCGTCAGTATGGCAAGCCGTCAAACTGCACCGGCTCCAGTCTATTAGATGTAATATACACGATTTCGTTTGTCAGTGGATGGATATTTTTCTTCCCTCCTCGAGCCCCCGCAGCTCATTTTCAAGATTGGACTTAGCCTTCTGGAGTTCAGCGACCTTTTGCCAGTCGTTGGCCTGAATGGCCCCCTGGATCGCGGCGCGCAAGGTATCGAGTTCGCGTCGAGCGCGTCGAGCGCGGAGGGATTGGAGGTGTCGGTCAATTCGTCCCCTATCGGGCGGCTCGACCGCCCAAAACAGGCTTTCATAGAGCGCTTGGCGTGTCTCGGCATTGAGTGGCTCTTCCAGGGCTGAGGGTTCGGCCTTCTCGCCTCTCAGTCGTAACTCCAGGAGGCGCTTGAAGATCGGTTCCGTCAACAAACCCTCGAGCATGCCTTGCTCCAGCATCTGGGAAAGAAGTTCATCGGCAAGTTCCTGGTTTTCTACAAACGCTCGCAGCAACTCCTTCTCCGCCACCGTGGTTTTGGGAGCGGCCGATGCTGTCTGGATCCGCACTTCTGATCGCGCCGGCCCCGCCACGCGCCGGAGTTCGTCACGCAAAAGCCGCGGGTCCAAGCGCAACCGTTCTGCCAACCGGCCCGCCAGTTCCGCCCGCAGCATAGGGTTGGGAACGCGGGCAAGATAAGGCAGCACGGCATTGGCCGCTCCGACCTTCCCTTCGGGGGTGGTGAGGTTATGTGTGGCGATGGCCCGATCGGTCAAATAGTCAATATAACTTGGCGCACCCGAAAGCAGTTCACGGTAACGCCCGCTGCCTTCCTTTCGAATGAAGGAATCCGGGTCGAGTTTCCCGGGCAGCGCCAGCACCTTGGCTTCGAAGCCTTCCTCGAGGAGCAACGCCAAGGAGCGTTCCGTGGCCGCCACGCCGGCCGAGTCCGGATCGTAGTTCACCACGATGCGGCGCGAATAGCGCGCCAGCAAGCGAATCTGGCCTTCGGTCAGGCTTGTCCCACAGGAAGCCACAACATTCTCGATGCCGATCGAAGCCACCGCGATGCAGTCCATGTAGCCCTCAACCAGAATGGCGTAATCAAGCTTCCGAATGGCTTGGGCAGCGCGGTCCAGGTGGTACAACACTCGTCCCTTGGTGTAGATGGGAGTTTCCGGCGAATTGAGGTACTTGGGCTGCTCGTCCCCCAAGGCTCGACCAGCGAAAGCCACAACTTTGCCGCTATCGCCGGCAATAGGAAAGATGACGCGGCGGCGGAAGCGGTCGAAGAAGCGGTTTCTTTCGGCGTCGTGGCCGATCAAGCCACTTTTGGCGAGCAATTCCGACATATTGCCCGCATCACCCTGTGCTATCTCCCCCATAGCCCCGCTGAGGTGCCGGATCAACGCTTGGCCATCGCCCGGCGCATATCCCAATCGGAAACGGCCCACGGCCTCATCGTTCAAGCCTCGATCCTCGAGGTAGGCCCGAGCCAAGCGTCCCTCCGCGGTGCCGGTTAGCTGGCCGGCAAAGAACTTGGCGGCGGCTTCGTGCATTTTGTAGAGCGCGGCGCGGACTCGTGTGTTGGGATCGTAGGCGGCTTCGCCGAATGACTCCGAGATCGTGATGCCCACCTTCTCCGCCACTCGGCGCAGTGCTTCGGGGAAGCTAAGGCTGTCGATCATCATCACAAACTTGAAGACGTCGCCGCCAACGCCGCAGCCGAAGCAATGGAAAATCTGCTTGGCCGGGTGGACGGCAAACGAAGGGGTCTTCTCCTGGTGGAACGGGCAAAGGCCCATGTAATTCGCACCGGCTTTGCGCAGCTTGACGTAATCGCCCACGATCTTGACGATGTCAGCAGCCGCCCGTACTTCGTCCACTTGGCTCATCGCACCCTATGACTTCCCTTTCGAGCGTAGGGGCAGTTCGCGAACCGCCCCTACCTGCATTGCCGGAGGAATCTTCCGACACCGCTCCTTTGTTTTCATAGACATTCTCGCTTTGTTCCCCCGTTTTCGATGCCACAGAACCGGTTTCACGCCAAGGCGCAAAGCACGCCAAGGCCGCAATGGCGCACCACCCCCACCCCCTCCTCATCCAAGGAGGGGAGTGCGAATTGGCAGCATTCGGCATGAACTGGTACGTTGGGGCGAAGCAAAACAGGGGGGCACACATAAAGCAGCGCGGACCTTCCGCCGACACTTTAGAATTCTAGCCTATCTTTTCCCGTTGTCAAGAGACAACAAGTCCGTTTCAAAGAATTTCGACAACGTTGGGGTATTCGGAAATAAAGCCCACTCGAAGGCATGAACCCACGATTCCACTGTCTACTTCCCACTGCCGACTGCCTACTGCCGACTGCCTACTGCCCCCTGCCCTCTTTCAGTCCCTTTCCAGCTTTGCCCCGTAGAACGCCCTTCCTTTGTCCTTTGCGGGACGTCGCCACATGATGCGGGCAGGAATATCGTGCTGTTCAGGAGGGGTATCCAATCCCACACTCACATACACCCTGTCGCCGATTTGCATTTCTAGGCTGCACGCGAAGGAGAGGCCTGATTCGGAAATGTTCTCCGTCGTGCTGCTTTCCTCGGGCCCATCAGGAAGCCTGACTTCCAGCGGAAGTTTCACCGCCAGTTGCTTATCTCGCGGTGTCTCGGCTTCGCCCCAAGGAAGCGGCCCGGAAGCTGGAGCGGCAGGGAGGCCCGCTAAGACTTTTTCACGTTCGACTTCGATGACCCCGAGTTTCCAATCCCTGGTGGCGCCGCATTTGGGACAAGGGCGCGACAAGCGCGACTGAACCACCAGCTCATTATATTGTTGCACAGTGAGTGCCGTCATCTCCCGAGAAAAGCACTCCTGGCATTCCAGCAAGACATGAATGAGATTGGCTTGCAAGGGTTCTTCTGTTCTAGTCGGAAAGTGTACGCCCCAGATTTCAAGCTCCGGTTCCAGGCACTTCACGCCCCACTCGGGCTTGCCGCTCAATGAGCGCGCGGCCCGCGTAACGACCTCGAAAGAACATGAGACTTGGGTTTTTATGTTTGTAATTCTGATCGGGGCGCCCCGCCGCAGCAGATGCGAGACGGCGATCAGCCCTCCGGATCGATTTACTACCAGCGTGTGGGTGATCTCATCGAAGGCATTCCCCAATGTATCTTTACCCTCGACCCGTATGGGAATTCTCAGCAGCACACGTTCGCTGCTTCGGGCTCCCGCGCCCAAACTGTCACTTAGCATCCTGCCTCCTTCCTTCCGGCCGTCTGGGTTAGCGTGTCGTGAGCCGGGCGAAGAGGTCCCCTCTACGCCCCCTGTCGCGCGGGTTCAAGACGGGCGTCAAGCGCGGGAGGGTGTAGCTACTGCCGGGCCTCTATTTTATTCTATCGGAAGATTCGGGGGAAGACTTGACCCCTGGCCAGGATCTACAACCAGTTCTTCACCGAGGTCCGGAAGCGGCCCGGACCGGCGCTTCACCACCGAGGCCACCCGTGCCTCTTGCCGGTTGCCCTGAAACTGAAGTTACTCCTGCTTGCGGAAAGCTTGCGTATCCTGTGGGGTGGGAGGTGATTCGAGCATAGCAAAAACGGCCAGCACGAAACCCAGGGTGTGCGCCGTCCCCGCGTGCCAGGGTGCGGCACAGCTCATCTGGGGTGTGTGGTCAGGGATGATGACTCCCTCGAAAGCATTGCGCTTCAGAATCGACAGGACGCGGACCATGTCGATGTCACCTTCGTCGATGAAGGTCTCCCGATAGTGCGGCACTTTTCCAGCCACGTTGCGGAGATGGAGGTAAGCGATTTTGCCTTGGCGGCTGTATTGGTCGATGGCCTCGTAGATGTTTCCTTCCGTCATCTCGGCCAAGGTTCCGACGCAGAGTTCCAAGGCGTTGCTCTTGCTGGGCAGGAGGTCAATCAGCTTCTGGTAGAGATAGGGCTGGTAGACGAGGCGAGGCTGCCCGCGCAAGGTCGGCAGCGGAGGATCGTCAGGGTGGGCGGCGAGGCGCACGCCTGCCTGCTCGGCCACAGGGATAATCTCCTCAACCAGCGTAGGGGCGGTCCGCGAACCGCCCCTGCCGAAATGGGCAGCATTCGGCATGAACTGGGACGTTGGGGCGAAGCAGAACAGGAGGGCACACATAAAGCAGCGCGGACCTTCCACCGACACTCTAGAGTTCTAGCCTATCTTTTCGCGATTGTCAAGAGACAACAAGTCCCTTTCAAAGAATTTCGAGAACGTTGGGGTGTTCGGAAACAAAACCCACTCGATGGCAGCAACCGACCCCTCGCCCGTCTCGCTCCCCTCGGGAGAGGGCCGTTGCTTCACAAGGCGACTGCCTACTGCCGACTGCCTACTGCCCCCTGCCCTCTTTCAGTCCCTTTCCAGCTTTGCCCCGTAGAACGCCCTTCCTTGATCCTTCGCGGGACGCCGCCACATGATGCGGGCAGGAATATCACGTTGTTCATCCGGGCTATCTAATCCCACTCGTACGTGGAGCCGCTCTCCGACTTGCAGTTCGAGGTTGCAGGCAAAGCAGAGCCCCGTCTTGGAGATATTCTCGGTCGTACTGGTTTCCTCGCTCCCGTCCGGGAGCCTGAGTCCCAGGGGGAGCTTTACCCCGAGGCGTTTTTCCTGCCGTCGTTCGAGTTCCCGCTGCGCGGCCAAGTCCGAAATTGAAGTGGCGGGCAGAGTGGGTGAGGGTTTCTCAGGTCCGTTCTCGACCACCGAAAACGTCCAATCCCTGGGAAAGTCGCATCTTGGACAGGGACGCGGCACGGACGAGTACGACACCAGCCTTCGATATTGTTCTAAGGTGAGCGCGGTCATCTCCCGATAGGAACACTCCCGGCACTCCAGCAGAACATGGATAAGACCTTCTTGTACAGGCTCGTCCGATTTGTCTTGAAAGTGGACACCCCAGATTTCCACTTCCGGTTCCAGGGACTTCACTCCCCACTCAGGAGTGCCGCTTAAGGACCTCGCGGCGCGCATCACCACCTGGAAGAAACCGGAGATTTGGTTATTGAGGTTGGTAATCTTGATTACGGCGCCGGGTAGCATCCGGCGCGAGACGACGATCAATCCTCCTGATTGGTTGACTACCAGCGTGTAAGTCAGCTCATCGAACGCGTCACCCTGGCTGTCCTTGCCTTCGACCCGTATCGGGATCCTCAGCAGCACTCGTTCGCTTCGTCGCGTCGGTGTGTCCAACGGTTGGTTTGGCATCTTCCGTTCCAGGATTCAGAATTCGGACCAGGAATCCGCGAGTTCGAGATTATAGGGGAGGATACCAGAAAATTAAATAACAAAAGGTAAACCAGGATTTAGGATTCGGGATTCAGGACTCAGGGCCTGAGACAGCCTGAACGAAGTTTTTACGCAGACTCGTTTGTCCCGGATCCTGAATCCTGAATCCTAGCCAGAGCGCCCAGCACGAAGCCAATCGTGTGCGCCATCCCCGCGTGCCAGGGTGCGGCACAGCTCATCTGGGGTGTGTGGTCAGGGATGATGACTCCCTCGAAAGCATTGCGCTTCAGAATCGACAGGACGCGGACCATGTTGACGTCACCTTCGTCGATGAAGGTTTCCCGATAGTGCGGCACTTTTCCAGCCACGTTGCGGAGATGGAGGTAAGCGATTTTGCCTTGGCGGCTGTATTGGTCGATGGCCTCGTAGATGTTTCCTTCCGTCATCTCGGCCAAGGTTCCGACGCAGAGTTCCAAGGCGTTGCTTTTGCTGGGCAGGAGGTCAATCAGCTTCTGGTAGAGATAGGGCTGGTAGACGAGGCGAGGCTGCCCGCGCAAGGTCGGCAGCGGAGGATCGTCCGGGTGGGCGGCGAGGCGCACGCCTGCCTGCTCGGCCACAGGGATAATATCCTCCAAGAACCTTTGCAGCCTGCGCCACAACTCGGCGTTGGTTACCGGCGGAACAGTTCCGCAAGGCGCAGCGCGATCGTAAATCATGTTCCACACCACACCATCGGGAATGGGCGGATCCACCGGCCCGTCCATGCCTACGGAGGCTGCGCCGCCCCGTCCGAAGAGTCCGCTGGCGCGGCCGCTGACCCCTGCCAGGCTGAAGTTATATCCCAAGACAGGAATCCCAGCCTGGCCCAGGCGGCGAACAATCGTCTTTACGTTCTCGATGTGGCGTGAGCGCTGAGGCCCATCCAGAAGAACGTCGTGCCAGTGGGCGGGATCGAGGTTCTCGACTGCGGCCAGAACGAGCCCAGCATCCTCGATCTCTCCGCGAATTCTCTGCAACTCTTCGAGACTCCAGAGATTCTCAGGATCGCCGGCCACTCCCCAGGGCTCGAGTTTGCCGCCCGTAGGCTGATTGTCGCGGGGGTTTGCCGGCCCTCGATTGAAGTAGTCCACCAGGTGGATGACGACGTGTGTGCAACCCGCCTGGCGTGCGAAGGCATAGTTCTCCCGCGTCAACATGTGGCGGTAAAGTCCCAGTCCAAGATTCATAGGTATTACCCGCATTCAAAAGCAGAAAAAATAAGTCAAAAGGCAAAACGCAAAAGGCAAATGGCAAATGGCAAAAGTGGAGAACGAGGGACAAATCAAAAGGTAAAGGGCAGACCGCAAAAGGCAAAAGTGAAGAGGCAGAACAACAAATCAGGCGCCAACCAGCAAGATGTCCGCGGTTTTTGCCATTTGCCATTTGCCTTGCTTTTGAGGTTCTTACTTCGGCGCTCCCAGGCCGGCTCCCTGAAAGGCCATGCCGCCGGTGGGCACGAGCAGGCCGCCGTCGACCGCGTAAGCCGCACCGGTTACGAACGAAGCCAAGTCGCTGGCCAGGAAAACAATCACCCGCGCCACTTCCTCCGGCTGTCCCAACGTGCCTCGAATGTGAAGGCCCGCGCACCCGGCGAGTACTTTCTCGGGATCGCTCTCGCGCGAAGCCGCCCAGCGCAGCATGGGCGTATCGATCGCTCCCGGCATTACGCAATTGACCCGGATATTCTGCCTTCCGAAATCGAGCGCAATCGATCGCATGAGGCCCAACAGCCCATGTTTGCTTGTGACATAGGCGAGTGAGTTTTGCTGGGCCGTCACGGATTGTACGGAGCCCGTCATGACGATGGCGCCGCCTCCCCGCTTAATGATTTCGGGGATCGCATACTTGGACATCAGGAAGGCGCCCTTGAGATTCACGCTAAGGACCTCGTCCCACTCTTCTTCGCTGGTCGTGGTGGCGCTGCCGTAGCGCTGGATTCCGGCATTGTTGACCAGCACGTCGATACCACCAAAGCGCGCCACGACTTCGTGAACCAGGCGCTCGACCTCGGCGCGGGAACTCACGTCGGCCTGGAAGTATTTAAGCGTGGCGCCTTTTTGGCGAAGTTCCGCAACGGTTTGTTCGCCCGCTCCGGCCTTACAATCCACCATCGCCACGGCCGCATGACGAGCGGCGAATTCTCGTACGCAAGCCTCGCCAATTCCGGATGCCGCCCCTGTTACCACCACCACTTTGCCTGTGAAGTCCATGGTTTCCGTCCCTTCTGAAGGCAGCTCACCACAGAGGCACAGAGACACAGAGAATGGGATAGCTTCTTTGTGCCTCTGTGTCTCTGTGGTCAAGTGCTTTATTACCGGGCTTCTGCCAGCGCCCAGTTAAATTATAGGTTATTCGAGCGACTTGTGGAAGCGCAGGACGCTGATGGCCAGCAGGACGGCTGCCAGGCCGGCCATGGCGGCGATGTTCGGCCAGAGAACGTCAAGCCCGACGCCCTTGAGGTAGACGCTGCGCAGCAGCACCATGACGTGCGTCATAGGGTTGATGTAGCTGAGCTTCTGGAAAAACTGCGGCATGCTGCTGATGGGGTTGCCGAAGCCGGAGAGCGTGATCATGGGCATATTAAAGAAGAAGGAGGCGAGCATGGCCTGCTGCTGGGTGGCGGAGATGGTCGAGAGGAGGAGTCCGAGGCCCAGCGCCGCCACGATGAACGTCGCGAGTCCGAGCGCCAGCACGGCGACGTTGCCGCGGAAGGGCACGCCAAACCACAAGGTGCCGACGATCGCGATCATGGTGGAATCGAAGGCGCCGATGAGGAAGAAGGGGAGGGTCTTGCCGAGGATGAACTCCCAGCGGCGGATGGGCGTGACCATAATCTGCTCGAGCGTGCCGATTTCCCGCTCGCGCACCACCGCAAAGGCCGTCAGCATCATGACCATGATCAGCATCAGGTTGCCGATGACGCCGGGAACGAAATACCACTGGCTGATCGAGTCCTTCGTTGAACCAGGGCCGGGTCTCGAGCTCCACCTGCGGCACGAACGAGACCAGTTGCGGCGCGCGTGCGGCGCATCCGGTCGGTCTCGTAGTCGCGCGCGAATTGCGCGCCGATCTGGTTGAGATAACCCAGCGCCACCAGCGCCGTGTTCGAGTTGGAGCAGTCCACCAGCACCTGCACCGAGGCGCCCTGGCCATTGCGCAGGCGCTGCGCGAAGCCGGAATCGATTTCCAGGGCCACGAGAAAGTCGCCGCGGTCAATGCCTTCGCGGAGTTCATCCCGGCGCGCGGCATATTTCTGATGTCGAAATAGCGGCTGGCGGAAAAATGGGAGACCAGTTCGCGGCTCTCCTGCGTGTTGTCCAGATCGAGCACCGCCAGCGCCACGTGCTTCACTTCCAGCGTGGCCGCATAGCCGAACACCAGCATCTGGATGATGGGCGGGCCGATGAGCAGGAAGCGGGTGTGGGGATCGCGCAGCGTCTGGATGAATTCCTTCCGCAGCATGTGCCCGACGCGCGCGAAGGATTGCAGAATTTCATTCCAGCCTCTCGGGTGATTCAAAATTCCAGATTCCAGATTCAGAAACTCCCCAGCCACTCCGGGTGATTCAAGATTCCAGATTCAAGAAACTCATTCCAGCCTCTTATGAAAGGCGCGGGTGGCCAGCGTGACCAGCACCGCAGCAATGATCGCCAAAGCGAAGAGCTGGCCCGCCATTAATCGAATCTCCGTGCCTTTCAGGAATACGTTTCGCAGAATGGAGACGTAATAACGCGCCGGCAGCACCCGCGTGATCCACTGCACGACGACCGGCATCTGCTCGATGGGAAAAATGAAGCCCGACAAAAGAAAGGTGGGAAGGAACGTCGCCAGCAGGGCCATCTGGCTGGCGCCGAGTTGGGACTTGGCCGTGACCGAAATGAAGTAGCCGAGCGACAGCACCACCACCAGAAACAACATCGAGCAGCCGAACAAAACCGTCCAGCTTCCGCGAAAAGGAACGTCGAACCACCACACGGCCACGCCGGCGCAAACCGCCGTGTCCGATGATTCCGATCAGGAAATATGGGGCCAGCTTGCCGATCTGGATTTCCAGTTTGGCAATCGGCGTGGAAATGAGCTGCTCCATCGTGCCGCGCTCCCACTCGCGGGCGATGGTCAGCGAGGTCAGAAACGCGCCCACCACGGCCATCACCATGGCCACCACGCCCGGCACAATGTTCGCCATGCTTTCCAGGTCCTCGTTGAACCAGGTGCGGGGCTGGAAGGTGACGCCGAGGCGGGTACAGCGGCGAGGCCGTGGCGCTCGCGCCAGTCGATCTGTACTTGGGAGGAATAGGCCTGCACGATGCTGAGCGCATAACCCATGCCGATGCTGGCCGTGTTGCTGTCGCTGGCGTCGAGCAGCGCCTGCACGCTGGCTTGGCCGTCGGAGCGAAGCCTCTCGGCGAATTGCGGCGGCACAACCACCGCCACCGTGCAAGCGCCGTAGTCAATGTTCCGCGACCACGTCGCTGTAGCTGTCCGACAGATGAACGATCTTGAAATAGTCGGTCGCCTGGAAGCGTTTGAGCAGGTCCTGGCTGGTTTGCGTCGCGTCACGGTCGTACACGCAAAGCGGAATGTGCTTGACGTCCAGGTTCACCGCGTAGCCGAAGATCAAGAGTTGGATGATCGGCATGGCGATGATGATCATCAGGCTCAAGGGATCGCGCCGGATCTGAATTACTTCTTTGCGCGTCATGGCCAGGATGCGGCGCCCACTCATGCGGATTTCTCCTGTTGCGCTTCGCGCGTTGCGGTGAGCGAGACGAAGACGTCTTCGAGGCTGGGCGGAATCTGCTCCAGCCGTCCCACGCGCAGGCGCCGTGCCTCGAGGGACTCCCGAACCTTGGGCACGGCAGCCTGGGCATCGGCGACGACGGCATGCAGGCTGCTTCCGAAGACCGCCGCATCGAGGACGCCGGGAGTTTCCCGCAGCGCTTCCAGGCCCGGCCCCAGCGGCTCGCACTCGACCAGCAGGAGTTGGCCTTTCATGTAACGGCTCTTCAGTTCCGTGGGAGTGCCCATCGCTACGATGCGCCCGCGATCGATCATGACCAGGCGGTTGCAGTATTCCGCTTCGTCCATGTAGTGCGTGGTGACGAACACCGTGACGCCCTCGTCGACCATCTGGTAGATCAAATCCCAGAACTTCCGGCGCGAGACAGGATCGACGCCCGAGGTCGGCTCGTCCAGAAAGACGATGGGAGGCCGGTGCAGGACCGCGCAGCCCAGAGCCAGGCGTTGCTTCCAGCCTGTGGCCAGCGCGCGCGTGAGGGATTGCTCGCGACCCTCGAGTCCGGCCATGCGCAGCGCCCACGCCAGGCGGTCCGGCAGGTCGCGGGCGGGCACGCTGTACAACCCTGCAAAGAACCGCAGGTTTTCGATGACGCGCAGGTCGTTGTAGAGCGAAAACTTTTGTGACATGTAGCCGATCTGCTGGCGCACCGCTTCCGGGGCTGCCGCCACGTCGATTCCCGCCACCAGCGCCTTGCCGGAGGTGGGCCGCAGCAGGCCGCACAGGATGCGGATGGTGGTGGATTTGCCGGCGCCGTTGGGGCCAAGAAAACCGAAAATCTCGCCCCGGCGAGCCGCGAAGCTGATGCGGTCCACGGCGGTAAACGACCCGAACCGCTTAGTGAGATTTTCGACCACTACCGATGTATCGTTTCGGATCATGACGGTTTTGTTCCTACCGCTACCGTAGTCATTCCCGCGAAAGCGGGAATCTAGTCCGTTCACCTCGTCTCCGAAGCGTCGAGTGGATTCCCGCTTTCGCGGGAATGACTACGACTCCCAGGCTCCTCCCCCAGCGCCGAAACGAACAAGTCTTCAATGGTCGGCGCGACCGATTGAATGGAATCGTAGGCAGCGCCAGCCGCCTCGAGGCGGGCGCGCAATTCCGGAAGCCGGCGAGCGGCGTCATCCACGAAAAGATGGACGCGGTCGCCCACCAGCAGCGCGCTGCGCACTGCGTCGGACTTCGCGAGCAAATCGCGCACGCGCGCCGGCTCAGGGGCGTGCACGGCCAGAATCTCGCCTGGGAATTTCTTCTTGAGCGCGCCGGGCTGATCGCAGAAAAGCAAGCGCCCCTGGTACAAGAGCCCAACGCGATGGCAGCGCTCGGCCTCGTCGAGATAAGAGGTCGAGGTGAGAATGGCAACGCCCCCCGCGAGCAGCGAATAAAGAATTCGCCAGAAGTCGCGTCGCGACACCGGATCCACTCCATTGGTGGGCTCGTCGAGCAGGATCACTTTGGGGGTGTGAATCAGGGCGCAGACCAGCCCCAGCTTCTGCTTCATCCCGCCCGAGAGGTTCCCGGCGAGGCGGGCGCGGAAATCGCTCAGGCCGGCCGCCGCCAGCAGCTCCGCGGAGCGCGGCTCGCGCTTCTTGCGGGTGACGCCGAAGAGATCGGCGTAAAACCGGATGTTCTCGTCCACCGTCAGATCTTCGTAAAGGCCGAAGCGCTGCGACATGTAGCTGAGCTGATGCTTGGCGCCCTCGGGGTCGCGCAACACGTCGCAGCCGGCCACGGTCGCCGAGCCCGAATCCGCATCGAGCACCCCGGCGAGCACGCGCAGCGCCGTCGTCTTTCCGGCGCCATCCGGCCCCACCAGGCCAAAGATTTCTCCAGGGTGGACGTCGAAGGTGAGTTCGTCGACGGCGCGCACTTCGCCGAAGCGCTTACTCAGTGCGGAAACGATGATGGCTGGAGGCGAATTCATGTTAACACTTTCATGTTGGTGTCATTCTGAGCGAAGCGAAGAATCTCCGCATTTCGCTTTTTGGCGACTCCCAGCGACCCCCTCACCCGGCCCGCGCGCCTCGAGAAAGCGCCGTCGCGGGCCACCCTCTCCCCCAAGGGGGAGAGGGCATTTTCTCCGTCCTTGGGGGAGGCGGGTTCTCCATCGACCATCGGCAATCTGCCGCCCGCCTTACTTCACCTTGATGTACGCGTCGGCCGGCATTCCGGGCTTCAACTCGTAGTTCAGGTTCTCGACATCCACCTTGACGCGATAGACCAGCGTGACGCGCTCCTTCTCCGTCTGGACGCTCTTGGGGGTGAATTCCGCCTCGGAGGAAATCAAGGAAACCCGGCCGTGATAAAGCTTGTCAGGATAGGTGTCGGTGCGCACGTCAACGCACTGGCCCCAGTGCACCTTGCCAAGATCAGTTTCCGGCACGTAGACGCGCAGCCAGAGATGGTCCAGATCGGCCAGCGTAACGATGGGCGTGCCGGGGGAAACTACTTCGCCCAGCTCCGCTTGCCGCACCAGGACCACTCCGTTGAAGGGCGCGCGCAGCACGGTGTAAGACAGCCGGATGCGCGACAGATGAAGGCTTTGATCCGCCTGATGAACGTTGGCCCGATCCACCTCGAGTTCCTCTTTGCGCGTGCCTTCCCTCAACTCGTTGTAGATCTGTTTCGCCCGGTCGTAGGCAGTCTGCGCGCGAGTCACGCTGGTGGCTGCCTGATCGCGGGTCTGCGTGGGTATTTCGTCCTTCTCGGCCAGTGCCTGGTAGCGCGCGTAATCCTTTCTTCTTTGCTCGAGGTCGGCCTGGGCGTCGAGGATGGCCTGCCGGGCTGCTTCAATCTCCTGGTGGCGGCTGCCCGCCAGGCCAAGGGCGAGTTGGCGATCCCGCACGCCTGCCGTGGCTTCGTCAACCACCAGTTGCTGGCGATAGTCGTCATTGTCAAGCCGCGCCAGCAGGTCGCCGCATTTGATGGTCATGCCCTCATCCACCGGCAAGGCGACGATGCGGCCAGTCACTTTGAAGCTCACCAGACTTTCGTGAGCTTCGATGTTGCCCGAGAGCTTCAGCTGATCGGAGACGGGGCGTTTGCCAAAATACTGAGGATAATACCGGACTGCCGCCGCGGCGGCAGCCGCCAGCAGCAGGAGTGGAATGATGCGTTTCATGCTGTTGATACCTCATCCTGTGGTGCGGGCGTCTCGCCCGCAGTGGCGTGGGCATCTCGCCCGCACCACCACATCACGGTTCGCCCAGGTACGTCTGGTAGATCTTCTCGGTTGCGCCGAGCGCCCGCGCCAGGGCCATTCCCGCGTCGGCGTGGCGTGCCAGGGCCATGATGCGATCGTCCTGCGCACTGGCCAGGGTGTCCTGCGCCGTTACAACCTCGATGTTGTCCGTTACGCCATTGCGGAAGCGGTCTTGTGCCAAAGTGAGTTCCCGCTCCGCAAGCGCCAGGGCAGATTCTGTAACGCTCACCTGATTAGCGGCGGAATCGAGGTCGAGCAGCGCCTTCCGCAAGTCCTCTTCGATTCCTCGAGTGAGGTCGTCAATCTGCATGTTCAAGCGCTGTACGCGGCTCGCGAGTTCCTTTCGTTGGCCGGTGCGGTCCCAGTCGAAAAGGGTGATGCTGACCGTGCCTTGAATTTCGCCGATTCCCGCCATGGTTTGAGCGGTACCCAGCGCGCCGTAGTCGCCATTGACCGACAGCTTGGGGAAATAGCGCGCTCGCGTGGCCTTCTCCTGCTCGATGAGGGACTCGCGTTGGGAGAAGAGCGCGCGATAATCGGAACGCGCCTCGAGGGCCGTGCGGAGCGCCTCGTCGATCGGGGGCACGGGGACGCTGTGGAATTGCATGTGCCCGGCCAGTTCCAGCGGCGTTCCGGGGCTCAGCCCCAGGAAGCGCGCCAGGACGAGCAGCGAGGTCTGGTAGGCGTCCCGCGCCACCAGCAGGGTTTGGCGGTCGCGTGCCAATTGCACCTGGGCGCGAACCAAATCCACCGCCGTCGCCAACCCCTGGTCGTGCTGGTCGTGCGCCAACTTTTCGAGGGCCTGCGAAGTGGTGACGCGGGATTCCGCCGCCTCAACCTCTGCGATCCCCACTTCCGAATCCAGATAGAGCCCGGCCGTCTCCCGCACCACCAGGTCGCGCGTGTCCTGATAAGAGAGTTTCGAGGCCTGCACCTGTCGCTCGGTGGCTTTCAGATTGTGGTAAGCCTCACGGTCAATCAGGGGTTGGCTGGCGAGAATGCGGGAATCGTAATGATTGAAAGCCGGGATGACCGTAGGGATCGGGATCGAGGGAATCGAAGTGAAACCCAAGGCGCCCAGGTTGACGTTCTGCCGGTTCGCCAGCAGGTTCCCGGAGACGCGCGGCAGCAGCGAGGCCTCGCGGCGCTCGCGCGTCCCCTGCAATTCGTCCACTTGTGTCCCGGCCACCCGCACGCTGAGGTTATTCTTCAACGCCAACTCAATCGCATCTCTCAAAGTTAGCCGTTGCGGACTGGCCTGTTGGGCGATCACCAAGCTTCCCTGAACAAGCGCCAACGTCGCCAGGAACGCGGCCCATCCCCGATGTAGCTTCATGAATGTTCTCCTCTTCTCCGCAGGCCGTGCAGCACAAACTCCATGTGCGCCGTCATAAAGGCGTGCAGGTTGAGTTGATTTCGCTCACCGAAGACCAGTCTCCAGATCGTGGCGAGGACCCCGGGAGCGACCACAATCTGCGGAAAGTCCTTGACTTTGCTTTTCCGAAACTCGCCGGATGCCTCGCCCTTCGCGAGCACCTGGCGCAGAGCCGATACGCCCGGACCGATGATCTCGCGATGGAAGATGTCTGCAAGCTGGGGAAACTTCCCACTCTCTGCAATCAGCAGGCGGAGAATAGCTCGCGCCTTTTCGTTGTTCACGACGTAGGCATAATGGCGCGCCAGCAACTCGCAGAGAAGCTCCTCTGCGGAGCCGGGAAACGCCGCAACGAACGGGGCAAGTTGTTCGAACACAGGCTGAATCACGCTGCGAACTACGGCCCGGAAGAGTCCTTCCTTATCCTTGAAATAGAGGTAGATCGTTCCTTTCGCGATTCCTCCGCGCTTGGCAACGTCCTCGATGCGAGCGGCCGCATAGCCGTTGGCGGCAAACTCCTCGAAGGCCGCCGCCAGGATTTCTTGAGGGCGTCCCTCTTTGGGCTTCCGCCCCCGCCGGAGCGTTTTCTTGGGGCTGCGCCGGGTTGGATGCTTTGCAGTCATGGCGACTCGTCCTTTTACTGACTGAACGGTCAGTCATTAAATCAAGCTGGAAGATTATCCCGCGCAGGAGGGTTTGTCAAGACAATTCCGGCCGCTTAGTGTGGCGCGGCGGGCAGGGTGATGCGGCCCACGGTCTTTATATTAATTTCCACTTGGTTGCCCACGCGGAAGAGCATGCCGCCGGGATTCCTCATACCCCAATCCACGTAGGGAACCTGGAAAAGCGTGGTGGCGGTCAATTGGTCGCCGTTCCGGGTTACCGTGGTTTCGACCATCAAATCGTGTTCGATACCGTGCAGCCTGAATGTGCCGCTCAGTTGAAGTGCCGACTCACCTTCGGTTTCCAGGCGGCCGTCGATATGGGCAGGGATGAAAGCCGCCTCCGGGTATTTGCGGGTCTCCAGAACTTCTCCCAGGATTTTGCGATCCAGCGAAACGTTGTCACTCTGCTCGCTGGTCATGTCGACCTCGACCGAACCGCCGGCTTTTCCCGTAGCGCGGTTGAAGCGAATCGTGCCGCTTTTGAGTTTGAAGGTCCCGTGCACCGCGCGAATAGTCCCAGGCAGGGTGAATTCAATCTGGGTTTGCGCCGGGTCGAGTTCGAGCACCGCTTCTTGTGCGGACAAGGAGAGAGGCGTGGTAAAGAGAAAAACCAGGGTAATCCAAATGAAAGTATGTCGTAGTCTCAAATCTGACCCACTACGGTCGAGGGCGCTCGATCAAGTGCTATCTGCTTAGCGTCGTTATGACCAGCGGAGCAATACGAGTTCCGAGCAGAAGCCTGGCCCCATCGCTCCCAGGAGGCCGAACGTTCCCGGGGCGGGGCGCCGCTGCTGCATCACTTCCTCGAGCACCAGAAGGACCGATACCGAGGAGATATTGCCCACCCTCCGCAGGCATTCCCAGGAAGCCTCGAGGGCCCGATCAGGAAGTTTCAGCGTAGCCGCCATCGCCGCCAGCACTTTTGGGCCACCCGAGTGCAGAATCCAGCTCCCGATGTCTTTTCGGGACAGACCATTGTCGCTCAGAAACTCGTCCACGTCATGCGCCCAGTGGCGCTCCACCATGGCCGGCACTTCGGGCGACAAGACGATGGTGAATCCCTTCTCGGAAATGTCCCACCCCATCACCTGCTCGGTGTGGGGATAGAAGACCGAGCGAGTGGCCAGAATTTCCGGCCCTGCCGCCTCCCGCTCCGATCCGGTCACCAGCACCGCCGCCGCCCCATCTCCAAACAACGCGGCGGAAATCAGGTTGGCGATCGAGAGGTCATCACGCTGTATGGTGAGCGAGCAAAGCTCGACCGCCAGCAGCGCCGCGACCTGGCCGGGGTAGGCGCGGACGTAGTCGGCGGCGCGGGCAATGCCCGCAGCCCCGGCCACGCACCCTAAACCGAAGATCGGGACGCGCTTGATATTCGGAGACAGCCCCATGCGATTGACCAGCCGCGCATCAATCGAGGGGCTGGCGATGCCGGTCACGGACACGACAATGAGAGTGGCAATCTCGCCGGCGCCCAACCCTGCCCGCGCCAGCGCCCGGCAGAGCGACTGCTCGCCCAACACTTGCGCGGTTTCAATGAAGACGTTGTTCGCCTCTCCCCACGAAGCGATCTCGTAGTAGGCACTGAGGGGAAGCGTGAGGTAGCGCGCTTCCACCGCCATGTGGGAATAGATCCGTTCCAAGCGCTGCGGATTGGCGAGCTTTTCGCCGAAATACTTCTGCAACGCCTCAACCAGAACTTTCTGATCGTAGTGATGCTCGGGAAATGCGCTTGCCACAGCCGCGATTCGCATCGCTCAGACCCACCTGTTTCGTAGCGCTGACCTTCAGGTCAGCAGCACGGTGAATGCCGACCGAAAGGCCGGCGCTACGGTCCGCTCCAAGTCACGATCTCTAATGAAGCCGCGCGAGTTCTCTACGGTATAGCGTGTTCTTGGGAAACTGCTGCACCAGCCCGGCGAGCAGTTCCCTTGCTTGATTGCTGTTTTTATCCCTCAGAGCAGCAACGGCGAGCAGTAGCTGCGCGAAGGGAAGCAGGTAGTGCCCTTTCTCAGCCGTCAGCCGGAGTTTCTGGATTCCCCGGTCCTTATCGGTCTGCGCTCCGTATATCCTCAAGACCCAGCGAAGCGGGGCGGGTTTCAACCCCAGAACGTAGTTCTCTACTCCGATGGCCAGATTGGCATCGTAGCACGTCGGGTCAAGGGCCAACAGTTGCTGGGCGAGAAGCCCAGCGCGCTTCATGTCTCCCACGGAGGCCAGATATCTCTTTTCGATTAAGGCCAGATAATCCGAACGTAGCCCCAGGTCCATGACCTTGGCTAGAAGGGCGTTCCGGTCCCGCGGCGACTGCGCCAGCACACGATCGGCGACCTGCTCGCTCAATGCCACTGACGCGTCAAAGGCTCTTCTCGTTACCGGGTCGGGAGCCAGCTTCTTGCTCTGCTTGAATTTCTCATCGTCTAGAAACAGCTCCCACTGTAGCACTCCCAGGCGGTCGAATTCGGAAAAGAGGTAAGCCGCAGCATCCGAAGCAGGTCCCAGCGGATCGTCCGGATGCAGTTGCTCCCAGCCCTTGAACGTTCGGTGCGCCTCCTCGAACTGGAGATTATACATTTGGCGGAACCCCAAATCGAGCGGGATGGCGGTGGAAAGCGCCACTCCGGCGTGGCCGCGAGATGCAGAGCCCAGCAAGGCAAGCCCGGCACAGAATAGGGTGAGTGCTTCGCGCATAGTGCGTAGGTCCCTGGAAACGGTACTCTATTTTATAAGGTCTGTGAATACCCTGCGAACTTTCCTTTGGATGCCCCCAAGAGAGTGGAGGTTGCGGGAGACGAGCGAAAGGCCGGCGCTACCCTCAATTGACGCTAGGGCGCCGTTCTTATAGGATAGAGAAGCAGAGACGTAGCGAGAGAATGATCTTGCGATCTTTACACATCAATCTCCGATTCCGTACGCGCCTGGCGCTGGTGATGTTTGTCACCATGACGTGTACGGGCGCTATTCTCACCTGGAACTACGTCAACCACCGGCGCGAGATTCTGAACTACGTGTCCGGAGAGGCATCGCGGCTCGTGACCGTCAGCCAGCTTGCGCAAACTCAAATTCCCCCGAAAGCGAGTGTAGACGAGGCTCTAAGACTCTACCAGAAGAGATACGAGGAACTGGGCTTTCCAGCGTATCCATCACTTCTACAGAAGGCAAAGTGGTGTCGAGCAACAACTCCGAGTCGGCAAGAAGATCCACGTGAGATTAAGAAGTTCATCATCAATCTTCGAAGCGGCGACTTGAAACCCGGAAGGACCCCGTGCGTCTGGACGGCAGAGTTTCCTGTTATCGAGCCTTCGCCATCGACTGATCAACCCGGCGTCACAATTCAATATCCCTTAGTGCTGGGCGATAAGGTGATCGGGTACGCCTTTATTAGAGGTGAAAGCGAGCAGGTTACTTCCTTATCCCGCTTGTGGTACAAGCAGCGGCTCTACTGGATTCTGGGAACGATGCTGGCGGCGTTGGGAGTTCTGCTTTACCTGGCCTTCAGTTTCACCAAGGCCCGTGGACCAACTCGTGAAAGGCGCGCAGCAGGTGGCCGCAGGCAACCTGTATGTCTCGCTGCCTTCTACGGGCGAGGATGAGATCGGCCTGCTGGCGCAGACGTTTAACCAGATGGTGGAACGGCTGCGGGAGAACCGGGCGCTTCAGGAACGGCTGAATGAAGCGGAGAAACTCTCCTTGCTGGGGCGATTTGCGGCGACGGTGGCGCACGAAGTTCGCAACTCGTTGAACTTCATCAATCTCTCCATCGACCAGATTCGCGCCAAGCATCAGGACGGCGACGACCGGGTAGCGCGCGACCTGCAACGAAACCTGGCGAATATCAAAGACGAAATCAGCCGCCTGAATCACCTGGTGAATGACGTGCTGACCGCCGGACGCCAAGCGCCCCCTATGCTCGTGCCCTGCGACCTTAAGGCGACGCTGACCGAAGCGTTGACGGTGGTGGGCCGGCAGGCGAGCAACCAGGGCATCCAGATCAAACAAGACCTGGCGCTGGACCTGCCGATTTTCCGCCTGGATTCGGCGCAGATGAAGACCTGTTTCTTGAACATTCTGACCAATGCGATCCAGGCCATGCCGGGGGGAGGCCAACTGCGCATTTACGCGGTAACCACGAAGTCGCCCAAGAACGGCGATTGCCTCCAGTTGCACTTTGCCGACACGGGCCCCGGTATCCCTTACGCGGAACGCGCGAAAGTCTTTGCGCCTTTTTATTCGACCAAAGCGACCGGCTTCGGTCTGGGATTGGCCATCGCCAAGAAAATCGTAGAGGATCACGCGGGACGGGTCTTCGTCGATGACGGAGCATACGCTGGGACAGACTTGGTGGTCGAGCTTCCCGTTCCCCAACCTTCGCAGCCTGAGCGCGCTGAGCTAGCTGCTTCCCCCGCAGCGTAAGGATAATGCTCAATGACCTCTGCAAGTATCCTGGTAGTTGACGACGAGCAGCGTCAACGCGAAATCTATAACGACATCCTGCAGGACGAGGGCTATGCCTCGGAGACCGCTCCCAGCGGCGAGGTCGCGCTTCAATTGCTTTCGCATCGTCGCTTCGATCTGGTCATTACCGATTTGAACTTGACCGGAATGACGGGCATTGAGTTGTTAAGCGAGATCGTGGGTGAGGACCCCACGGTGGCGGTCATCCTCATCACCGGCTACCCTTCCATACAGTCGGCAGTGGAAGCGACGCGGCGGGGCGTTTACCAGTACCTGGAGAAACCCGTCGACCGTGACGAATTGTTGAGGGTCGTGGCGGAGGTTTTTGGCCGCCTGGCGACCCTCAAGCGAGCCATTCTGGGTGACTCACCCGCAACGAAGGCCATGATGCGCATGGTCCTGAAGGTCGCTCCCACGGCCCACACGGTCCTCATCCTGGGGGAGAGCGGCACGGGGAAGGAACTGGTGGCGCGTGAGATTCACCGCAACAGCCCTCGCGCCGAGCGCCCCTTCCTGGCCATCAACTGCGCGGCGCTCACCGAGACCCTTTTGGAAAGCGAACTCTTCGGCCATGAGAAAGGCGCCTTCACGGACGCTCATCAACAAAAGAAGGGCCTGTTCGAGAGGGCGCATCAATCCACGCTGTTTCTGGATGAAATCGGGGACACCAGCTTGGGGATGCAGGCCAAGATACTTCGCGTGTTGCAGGAACGCGAATTCATGCGCGTGGGCGGCACCGAGGCCATCAAAACGGACGTGCGCATTATCGCCGCCACCAACAAGAACCTCGAGCAGATTGTCAAAGACGGCAAGTTTCGCGAGGACCTTTACTACCGCTTGAACGTCATCCCCATAGTTTGTCCGCCCCTGCGTGAAAGGGGAGACGACATCGATACGCTGGCCCACCATTTCATGCGGAAAGCCGCTTTCGTCGATGGCCGCAGAGTGGAGAAGATCTCGCCGGAGGCCCTTCAAGCCATCAGGAATTATTATTGGCCGGGGAATATTCGGCAGCTCGAATGGGCCATGGAGCGTGCGGTGGTGTTAGGAGAGGCAGACTGCGTGGAACTGCGGGATCTTCCCCCGGAAGTCCTTCAGCACGCCCCGGCCCTGACGGCCGCGCCGGCCCAACCTTCCGAGGAAGCGCTCCGTCCCATCATTCCCGAGGGAACCTGGGAAGAACATGAAAAGGCCAAGATCCTGGAGGCCCTCCAGCGTTCAAACTGGAACATCACCCGGGCCGCTCAACTGCTGGGAATGACTTTCCGCACGCTGCAATATCGGCTGGAAAAATTCGCGATCAAACGCCCCAATGCCTAGGGTGAAGAAAGGGGTCTGCGTGCGGAAGGGGGATGTGTCATTCCTTTGGGTGGGTCAAAGACCTAGGACCACTCAGAACGACATGGCGGGATATCTTAGAGCGGACCACGTGTCGCGACGCTCGCCTTTTCAACCGGGTCATCAGGCATGACGCGGACCCCCGGGACCGGGGTCCGCGCGGCCCGGCAACGGCTGCACAGCCTCGGGCTGCCGCTAGGCGTGTTGGAAGCTGGCGATGCCTTTGGCTTCGTCGTCGTGGATGTCGAAGACGGTGTAGAGCTTGGTAATCTGTAGAAGGTCATGAACCTTTTTGGTAAGATTCAGGAGCTTCAACTGTCCTCCCTGGTTTGAAACCGCCGTGAAGGCGCTGACGAGTTCACCGATGCCGGAACTGTCGATGTAGGTGACGTCGGCAAGGTTAAGCAAGATCTGCTTGTGGCCCTTGCTCAACTGGTCCCGAATAAGCTCCCGCAGTTGCGTGCAGCCTTCTCCCAGAGTGATCCTGCCGCTAACGTCAATGACGATCACGGAATCAACTTGTCGAATTGTGGCTTTCATGCTCACGGTCGGTTCCTCCTTGTTTGGGTTGGTGTGCCGGATCAATTCGCTTCACCAGGGTGACCTCGGTCCCGGAGCCGGGAAGATGCTTCACGTGGAATTCATCCATAAAAGTACGGATCAAGAATATCCCTCGACCGGATACCTTCAACAGGTTGTCGCCTGAGCAGGGATCCGGTACGTCGGCGAGATTAAAGCCGACACCCTGGTCCCGAATACGAATCTCGAGCCGGTCCTTGTGAATCTCAAACCTCAGCCAGACGCGCTTGCTGGCGTCATTCTTGTTTCCGTGCCAGATGGCGTTGATCATCGATTCGTGCACAGCCATTTCAATCTGGTGCTCGGACTCCTCGCCGAAGCCTGCTGTCCCGGCAACTCTGCGCACGATCTCTTCCGCCACCTCGAGATTCTTGAGATCACTCTCAAGAGTCACTTCCACTACGCTGGGTTCAGAAGTCATAGGCTGAGGATGGAGCTATTTGCCCCGTCCATGAAATTACCTTAGGGGTCAAGGAAAAGTCAAATAGTTGTAGCGGCGGATGCTGCCTTCGTTTGAACCGTGGCGCTCCGGCTTGTCAGGGCACGCGCTGATCTGAAGGCCGGCGCGGTGGTTAAACTTAGATATTACCCAAGTAGCATTCATAGGCAGATTTGCCGAAGCACACAAAAACTACCTTCTCCAGAGACGGAGTCTCTTCCAGGAACCGTTTCACTTCTCTTACCGCGATGGCGGTGGCGCGCTCGAAGGGGAAGCCGTACACGCCGGTACTGATGGCGGGAAAGGCGATGGCGCGAACACCGTTCTCGACAGCCAACTGCAAAGAAGCCCGGTAACAACTCGCCAACAACTCATCTTCGCGCCGCCCGCCACCCTGCCAAACCGGGCCCACGGTGTGAATCACCCATTTCGCCGGCAAGTTGTAGCCCTTGGTTATCTTTGCCTGGCCGGTGCGGCAACCGCCCAGCGTCCTGCATTCCTCGAGCAGCCCAGGCCCCGCGGCGTGATGGATTGCACCGTCCACTCCGCCACCGCCCAGCAGGGTCGTGTTCGCAGCATTCACAATAGCGTCCACTTGCTGCTTTGTGATGTCACCCTCGACAACTGTTATCCTCTCGGCCATCATCTGTTCGACTCCGTTTCACTCCAGTCTTGGGGCAGTCCTTGAGCCGCCGATGTGAGAACTCAGTTCGCGCATCATTCAGAGGAGTTTCCATGAGCCTGTGGCCTACCCGAGGGAATGAAAATCAGCGTTGTCGTCCCCGCGAAAGCGGGGACCCATTGTCAGTGCAATCGATTCCCGCTTTCGCGGGAATAACATAACTATTCAAGGGCGCGACTTTACTCCTTCAGCCCGTAAAGCTGGGGATCCAACTTTTCCTCAGATTTCATCAATTGCTCCCAGGTAACTTCGGCGCGATCGTAGGCCGCCGTGCGGCCCAGGATCGTGGTCAAGTTGCTCCTCACGCTGGGCGCCGTAGTGGGATTGGAGAAGTGGCCCCCGATGACGTTCTCATAGAAAGTCGCGATGTTGCGCACCGCACCGTCTTTGTAGAGTCCCGGCGACTTTCCTCCTTCGTACGGGTTCTTGCCCCAGATCGCCACGCTTCCGGCGTAGTGGGTGTCGATGACGCCCTTCGTGCCATACATGCGGCAGAGAATGTCGTCGTAGCCCTCGCCGAACTGCTTCGAGGCGAAGGTCACCATCACTTCCTCAGGGAAAGTGAAGACGACCGAGAAATGGTCCCAGCAGCTACCTTCCGTGCGGGACTTCAGCCCGCCCATGCCCGAGGCCTGCAGCGGGTAAGCGTCCATTATCCATGTAGCAACATCTATAGAGTGAATATTTTGCTCTGTAATAATATCTCCTGAGAGTACACGGTCCACGCCCCAGGCGCGCAAGCGGCGCTCCGGGTCCGAAGGGTTGACCCGTAACTGCTCCACTGGGCGCGTGAACGGCGACCCCGCCCAGTAAGCGGCTTCGCCGCACAGGATGGGGCCGATCTCGCCGTTGTGCGCGCGCCGGACCGCTTCCTGGTAAAACGGATCGGTGCGGGTTTGGAAGTCCACCAGAAAGCATCGGTTCTTGGCCGAAGCTTTGCTGCTGCTCTCCTCGATGCTTCGGCACCCGGGCACGTCCACGGCCACCGGCTTGGCGAGATAGACGTGCATTCCCGCGTCCACGGCAGCGGCGGCCTGTTCGGGATGGAAATAGGGCGGGCTCTCGATGGCCACGGCATCAAGCTTGCCTTCCAGCATTCGACGGTAACCCAGCAAGCCCGAGTAACGGCGCTCCGGCGCCACGCTGAACTTCTCGCCGAAGGGGTTCACCCGGTCCGGGAAGTAGTCCATGGCGGCCACGATTTCGTACCCGCCGTGCTGCCGAAATAGATCGGCAATCCAGGTCCCCCGGCCCCCGCACCCGATCATGCCGAGGGCGATCTTCGAGTTGGCTTGCGATCCACGAACCAGTTCGGGTTTGGTGATTGAGAACGAAAATGCCGCTGCTCCTGCGCCGGCCAGGAATTCTCGACGGTCCAGGGTCATGCGCTGCGGCTCATCGGTCGAAGGCTTCCATTCCTCTGTCATGGGGTTGCACTCCTCAAGCGGAAGATTGCGGATATAAGAACCGGAACCATAGCAGATTGGCACGACAAAAACCAGTTCGATTTGCGCAGTCCGCGAATGCTGACTCCTTTCTGAGCCGTTCCTTTGTTTTCATAGACATTCTCGCTTTGTTCCGCTGTTTTTCGATGGCGCAAACCCGGTCTCCAGGCCAAGGTCGCAATGCCCACCACCCCCTGCCCCTCCTCGTCCGAGGAGGGGAGTCCGGCGAATTCCCCTCCTTGGATAAGGAGGGGCCAGGGGTGGTTGATCTCTGGGCCGATCCTTTGTTTTCATAGATATTCTCGCTTTGTTCCGCTGTTTTTCGATGGCACAAACCCGGTCTCGCACCAAGGTCCCACCGCCCCCCACCCCCTCCTCATCCGAGGAGGGGAGTCCGGGAATTCCCCTCCTTGGATAAGGAGAGGCCAGCGGTGGTTGATATCTGAGCGTTCCTTTGTTTTCATAGACATTCTCGCTTTGTTCCCTCAATATTAGGGCGGCGCGGCAGCGAAGCTGTGGCTTTGAAACGGCGTATTGTCCGACAGAGTGAGGGGAAAAAAGACGGTCGCCTGACGCACTCCGAATGTCCTTCGGCGGACTGCTCGACCGGATTGGGTCGTTTAGGGATGGGGTGCAGACATGGATGCCGCATAGCGTCCGCGGCGAGGTGGGGGCTCAGCCGTGCTCCAATCCATCATGGTAGCCTATGCTGGAGGGTTTGTCAAGAGACAAAAAGACCCACAGATCAAAGAATCACCAGGATCCCTCCCCCTGCGGGCCGTTGCCCGCGCAGCATGGGGTAGGGTTCGACCACGATTTCGGTGCCGGCGGACGGGCGGTTCAACCTAACAAACGATAAATCACTTGATCCAAGGAAAGCGCGCCGGCGCCCCTCGCGGCGATCGCAGTGACAATGGCGAGCGCCAGGAGGTGAAACTCAAAGCCCTCGCCTTTCTGGTTGCCTGCCCAGTTCGCGAACAGTCCGTGTTTCCAGTGCACCGTCGCGATGGCGACCAGCATGTTCACCCCGACGCCGAAGGCGGCGATGCGGGTTAAGAGCCCCAGGATCAGGCCCAGGCCGCCGAAAAACTCGGCACAGATCGCCAGGAAGGCGAACGGAGCGGGGATGCCCATGGACTTGGTGAAAAAGCCCATCGTGCCGCTGAAGCCGTAGCCGCCAAACCAGCCGAGCATTTTCTGCGCCCCGTGGGCAAAGATGACAAGTCCTAATACGACCCTCAATACCGTCAATACCCAATTCGCGTTGGTGTGCAACAGGTGCGCAAGCATGGCTCAACCCTCCTCAATCATTGGATTCCGGTTTTTGATCTCTCGCCCGCTTCCGAAGGCCACGGTTTTGCCCACGTCCCTTCGAAGAGAAGTGTATCAAGCGGCTTGCGGGGGCGTCGAGTGCCGTCAAGCTGGCGCGATTCTGCGAGCGGCCCGGAATCGTCCGGGTACCCCACGGCCATCATCGCCGCAGGCTCGTAACCCTCCGGGATGTTGAGAAGTTGGCGCGCCTTCACAGGGTCAAAGCCGGCCATCTGGTGAACGTACAGGCCGAGTTCGGTGGCTTGGAGGGTGAGGTATGCCGCTGCCTGGCCGACATCGTACCAGGCGTGGCGGTTGGGCTGGCCGCTGTGAGTGAAATCGACTTTGGCGACGGAAAGCACCAGCACCGGCGCATTGCGAGCCCACTTGCGGTTCTGATCGACGAGCGTGTCGAGCAGCCGTCCAAAACCCTCCGCGTCCTCCCGCCTGGCCACAACGAAGCGCCAGGGCTGTTCGTTGTAGCTCGAGGGCGCCGAGCGCGCGGCCTCGAACAGTTGACGCAGTTTTTCCGGTTCAACCGGGCGCGGCGAAAAAGCATAGGGGCTGTAACGGCGTTCCAAAAGTCCGTGCACGCCCGCGGGATTACTGTCCGTTTGTCGCTCTAATTCCATCACTGGCATGGTTTCCTCCCTGGTTATTTGGGACTGAAAGGCCCCAGGGCCGGTTCGTCCGGCTCGCGGGTCCGTTTCAGCGCATCACGATTATCGTTACCACGACTATATGATGCACAAGGGGGTGCGGAGGTTACACCTGGGCTCACGGTCCTTGGCGCCCGCCTTCAGGCCGACATTATCGCTACGGGCGGGTACGGGCGGAATCGAGAAGCTCAATCAACTGCGCGAGGCGGCGCCGTCCGAGGTGGCCGAACTGCCGCCGGTGGCATTCTTCCATGGGTTTATCCAGCCTGGCGAGGATTCGCAGCCCTTCCGGCGTGATCTGCGCCGTGATGACCCGCCGGTCCGAACTGGCGCGGGCTCGAACGATAAGGCCGCGCCGCTCGAGCCGGTCCAGCAGCCGGGTGATGTCCGGGTCGTGAGTGAGCATGCGCTCCGCCGCCTCGTGGCAGCAAAGCCCCTGGGATCCGGCGCCGCGCAGAATGCGCAGAATGTTGTATTGAGTGCCGGAAAGGCCGAAGGGCTTGATCACTTCCTCGGCGCGGCGCGCCAGAGCGTCCGCCGTGCGCAGGAGGCTGAGATACGCGTCCTGCTCCAGACCGCTTGTAGGCTTGCGTGGTTTTTTGGCCGCTGTCGTTGGTGACATGCTATTGATGTATTATATTCCACCTGATGGGCCGAGCAAAGACTTCAGGGGCACTTGGAAGAAGATTCGAGGGCCACCGCCGAATGGTGCGACATGGACCGCCGCTGCGCACCACTAAAGCTCATCGTGCAACTCGAAGCGCATTGAAGGCAAGACTATCGGCGGGCGACGAATTGTGAGTTGCCAGAACCGGATAGCTCGCATATACTCTGCGTCGAGTACTATTCACCTCACACCCCACGGCGAAGAACTGCTGAAGGAGGCAGCTCGTGCGCGGACCTTACCGCACGCCCGAAGAAGTCATCGAACGGGCTTTAGAGACCCTCGCGCAAAAGGAGCGCGGCGTATCCCCTTCTGCCTCCGCCACCAAGACTCCCGCCGAGGCGGTCGCCGATATCTCCTGGAGTTGCGCAAGGGGGTCCGGCTTGATGGCCTTAAGATTAAAGACTTGATCCACGAAGGGCACAAGTACTGATGGGCCGTCCGGGTTACCCACTCATCCGCGACTTTGACTTGGTGTTTCGAGGATGAGGCCGACCCCCGACGGATGCACTGCTGGCCAAATTAAGAGCGGGCGACGAAGCTTCCGTGCCCGCGCACTGGCCCGTGGAAATAGCTAATTCGCTCTTGGTGGCCATTCGTCGGGGACGCATCAGCCAGGGGAAAGCTGCCAGGTTTTTCCAGGACCTGCTTGCGCTGCCCATCCGCGTAGAACCTGAAAGCGGCCAGAACGCGTTCGGTCGAGTATTTGCCTTGGCGGCACATCACCGACTCACCGCTTATGATGCTGCTCACTTTGATCTGGCGATCCGGGAGGGTTTAGCCTTGGCTACTCTCGACGAGGATTTGCGGAGGGCTGCCGTTCAGCGGGGTCTCTTTGATCGAGCTATAACCACGAGAACAAAGCCTGTCGGAGTCCGGGCGGACTCGGAGCGCCGCACTCCAAAACTCACCCACCATCAATTCAGGAAATAAGTACGATAGAGCGTGTCGCGCTTGACGGGGCGGAAGCCGGCCTCGGCGATCATGCGGCGGAGCTGCTCTTCGCTCGAGGTGCGAGTGACGCCGGCGGCGCGGACAACATTCTCCTCGATGAGGATGCTGCCCACGTCGTTGCCGCCAAAGCGCAAGGCGATCTGGCAGATTTTGTGGCCGGGCGTGAGCCAGGACGCCTGCACATTGAGGATGTTATCCAAGTAGATGCGGGAGACCGCAAGCGTTTTCAGGTAATCAATGGCGGTGGCCTCTTCCTTGACGAAATTGCCGAGCGAGGTGTTTTCGCGCTGAAAGAGCCAGGGAATAAAAGCCGTGAAGCCGCCGGTTTCTTCCTGCAATTGGCGGACGCGCTCGAAATGGCTGATGCGATGTTCGAGGGTTTCGCCGCATCCGAACATCATGGTGGCGGTAGTGCGCAGGCCGAGCTGGTGGGCGGTGCGATGCACCAGGAACCACTCCTCGGTCGTGCACTTCAGGCGCGCAATGCGGCGGCGTACCTCGTCGTCCAGGATTTCCGCTCCTCCGCCGGGGATAGAGTCGAGCCCCGCGTGCAAGAGGCGCACGATGGTGTCGCGTACATTCAGGCCGGAGACTTCCGCGATGTTCAGGATTTCCGGGGACGAGAAGCAATGCAAATGGAGTGAAGGGTAACGCCGTTTGATGCTCGAAAGCAGGTTTTCGTAATAGTCGATCTTGAGGTCGGGATGAAGGCCGCCTTGCATCAGGATTCCCGTCCCGCCCAGGGCCAGCGTTTCGTCGATCTTCTGGAAGATCGAGTCGAGCGGCTGCACGTATCCTTCGGGCGAACCCACGGGGCGATAAAAGGCGCAAAACGAGCAGTACTCCGTGCAGATGTTCGTATAGTTGATGTTGCGGTCGACGATGTAAGTGACCACGCCTTCCGGGTGCAGGCGCTTGCGCACGGCGTCCGCCTCGAGGCCGAGGCCGAGCAGATCGTCGGACTTCAACATGTCGAGCGCTTGGGTTGGAGTTAATGCCATCGCTACACGAACCGCAATTCCTTCTCAACTGGAATGATGCCTGCCTCGTACGCCAGCTTGAAGAAGAGACGCAACCCCCTGCAATTCTCCTCATCCAGAGAATAATCGATATTCTCGGTCAAGTAAACCTTCACGTCCGCAGGATCCGTGTGGAGCTTCAAGGCGTATTCGGCTGCGATGTCGTCAACGTGAGCCAGGCCGAACTGCCGCGACTCCTCGAAGTCTCTCCGGCATAACGCAAGGTTCTTGTCCGTGTGCCCCGCCCAGAAGGCGAACACAAACGGCAATCCCGTAAACTTCTTCCATTCCGCGGCAAGGTCATAAACCTCCGCCGAACCGCGATAAGTGAACGCGGGATCGCCGATCACGAGCGCCGAATCGGCGCGGCTTAACATCTCGTCGGGGCGCGGGGCAGAAGGAATAAAGTTGACATTGAGGGAATAAAACTTGCACAGCAAAATGCGCAGGAAGGCCGCGGAAGTTCGCGAAGAAGTGTCTACGGCAACGCTTTGGATTTTCTCGAGCGGCAGCTTGCTCAAAAGCAGCACGCTGCGCACACGCGATTTGGAGGAGATGGAGATGCCGGAGATGATTTGAAGGCGCTCGATGCGGTGATACTCGATGGCGGGGATAATGCCGATGTCCGCCGTCCCGTCTCGCACCGCGTCCGCGCAATGCGCAGGTGTGGCGAACTGGAGTTCGTGCTTGCCTTGCTGCGGGCCATGGAGCATGCCCCAAATTAACGGCACACTGTTCAGGTACTGGACGACGGAGATTCTGAGATCGGGCATAAGGCTCCGGTACTGTTCGATTCGTCACTAAAGCCGCAAGCGATTATACATCCAACGCAGTGGAACTGACCCCTCACCCGGCCCGCGGCGGCTGATGAGAACGCCGTCGCGCGCCACCCTCTCCCCCTGGGCTGATCATTACCCATATCTTCGGCTGGACACCGGGGGTGAGTGCGCAGTATGAGCGAGGAGTTTCCACATTGCGGTGAGTGGCTCGAGATATTGCAATCCGAGCCAGAGCGTTTGGGTGCCGGGTTCGCCGTCGCTCTTGCGTCCCAGGAAGCCGCCCAGCGTCGCCACCATGCGCATCGCTTCCCGCAAGTTTGGAGGTTGCTCGGGTGGCCTCGGATCCTGGTTGATGTAGGCGGCCAGCGCTTTCCATTCGGCTTCCTCGAAGTAGGCGGAGCAAGGAACATCAGGGACTTCCCGGCCCAGCTTGGTCAGATGAAAAATGCGCCACGCCACCACCAGATCAATTGCCAAGCAGGCTTCAATGCGCTCGGCCGTGCCGAGTTGCCGCTGCTCGATGCGGCAGCCACTTTTCAGCGTGCGATGATAAACTTCAATCCCCCAGCGCAAGGTGTACCAACGCAGCTTTTCGCAAGCGGCTGCAAAACTGTCCACCGGGCAGGTGGTCAGCAGCATCCAGAGCAACGGTTCTTTGATTCCCCGGGGCGCTTCCACTTCCTCTGCCAGCACCGCCCAAAGCGTCAGCTCGCCCAGCTTTTCTTTGCCATGGGGCGGTCGCAAGGTGACCTGCGCAAAGCGCACTTCGAGCCGCGCCACCCGTGCCGCTTGGGCACCCCGCCGCGGTATCCGGACTTCCTGAATGCCCGCCAGCGCGTGCTGCGCCATCCCCGGCCACAAATGTTCTTGGCCGTCCTCGCCCAGCCGGTCGCGTTCGGCTCGCACCAACAGCCAGGGACCGTTCTCCTCTGCGAGAGCCCCATGGAACAGTTCGTAAATATCGGCTTCCCGATCCCCCACACTGACCAGCCGCGTGCAGCGCGTGCGCCGCTGCACCTCCGCCACCTGCCGCAGACTCTTCAGCCATTTATTGCTTTCTTTCTCTTCAATCGGCAGAGTCTTGCGTCGAGACCGTTTGCCAAACTGCGCCCGGTCCCGCGCCCAGCACTGCACATCCAGCAACCCCAAGGGTGTGCCCGCCGCATTGAAAGCCAGCGTCGAGTGCAGCACCAATCCCACCGTACCTTCCTTATTCGAGCCAATGGGGCCCAGGTCGTCGGTCGCCGGATGGGCGCTGTAGTTCAGGAACGTCGTGTCCTGCACGGCAAACACCAACCGCTCAGCCGCCACGCGCTGCCGGGTCGCTTCATAATGGGGTTGCAACAAAGCGTCCATGCCGGTGTCCGGATGCTCAAAGAAACGATAGGCGGCTTTGGTTCGGGCGCGAGTCTGACAGGCCTGCGGCAGGTTGGCCTGAGGCCGCGCGTAAAAATCGCGCGCCAGGACCAACAACCGTTCGCGCCGCCGCTCATCTCCCAATCGCGCTCCGCCGAACTCTTCCTCCGCCCAGTCGGCCGGAGGAGGGGGCGGAGCGGGTGGGTGTCCGCCCAAGCGCTGGCGGGCCTGCGAGTGCAAAGCATACAGGAAAATCCGCTTCACCGCTCGGCCGCCGGTGTGCTCGCGGTCCTGACGCCCTCGCCCCGTCGTCTGGCCCACCTCCAGCCAGTTGGCCGCCCGATAGCAGGTGCCCCTAAAACGCTCCGCGTCCACAAAGGTTTCCACCAGCAGAGGCCTATAGCCGTAGCGCTCTTGCCAGTCCTTGGCGACTTGCTGCAGTGCCAAGCCGAGCACCTGCGAAGCCAAGTTGGGCACGCGCCAGTGGGGCAGAATCAGAAAACGGCTGTTGGCAATCACCTCCTGCAGATGTTCACGGCGCACTGGGTCACTCCAGCCGATCCACTCATCCCGCGCCGCCAGTTGCCAGGCTGCGGCACTGAAGGCCAGCCCACCCAACCAATCGCCCTGGCCGCTGCGCACGCCATAGCGCATCTGCGCCCCACAGAGAGGTCCGGCTCCCAAGTAATGATAGCGCTCCATCATCTGGTTCCAGAGCCGCGAGGCCGAACAATCCGCCTGCTCAATGCGCAGCAAGCGCACCGGCTGCAAGGCCTGGAGCGAGGCTTCGGTGGGCAAGACCTGCTGCGGCGCGGGCTGGGCCGCAACTCGCCGGGGTGGAGAAACCACGGCCGGGGCAACCGCGGGCAGATCAAGGGCCCCACGACGCTGCAGCTTCCCCAGCGCCACGCGGCAACTGACCTGCTTGAGTTCACCCGAGGCAGTGCGCCAGTTCAACCATTCGCAAACCCGCCGCGACAGGGTCCAACGCGAGATGCCAGGTTCGTCGTGAACGGTCTGCTGAATGCGCTGCACAGGCTGCGGACCGAATTCTTGCCCGCAAACCTTCATGCGGGCAGCTTAGAGCATGAGGACCCC
>CAVROP010000006.1:0-58231 GCA_963722675.1 uncultured Acidobacteriota bacterium | reverse complement strand
GGCTCGCACCAACAGCCAGGGACCGTTTCCTCTGCGAGAGCCCCATGGAACATTCGTAAATATCGGCTTCCCGATCCCCCACGCTGACCAGCCGCGTGCAGCGCGTGCGCCGCTGCACCTCCGCCACCTGCCGCAGACTCTTCAGCCATTTATTGCTTTCTTTCTCTTCAATCGGCAGAGTCTTGCGTCGAGACCGTTTGCCAAACTGCGCCCGGTCCCGCGCCCAGCACTGCACATCCAGCAACCCCAAGGGTGTGCCCGCCGCATTGAAAGCCAGCGTCGAGTCCAGCGCCAATCCCACCGTACCTTCCTTATTCGAGCCAATGGGGCCCAGGTCGTCGGTCGCCGGATGGGCGCTGTAGTTCAGGAACGTCGTGTCCTGCACGGCAAACACCAACCGCTCAGCCGCCACGCGCTGCCGGGTCGCTTCATAATGGGGTTGCAACAAAGCGTCCATGCCGGTGTCCGGATGCTCAAAGAAACGATAGGCGGCTTTGGTTCGGGCGCGAGTCTGACAGGCCTGCGGCAGGTTGGCCTGAGGCCGCGCGTAAAAATCGCGCACCAGGACCAACAACCGTTCGCGCCGCCGCTCATCTCCCAATCGCGCTCCGCCGAACTCTTCCTCCGCCCAGTCGGCCAGGAGGGGGCGGAGCGGGTAAGTCTCGCCCAAGCGCTGGCGGGCCTGCGAGTGCAAAGCATACAGGAAAATCCGCTTCACCGCTCGGCCGCCGGTGTGCTCGCGGTCCTGACGCCCTCGCCCCGTCGTCTGGCCCACCTCCAGCCAGTTCGCAGCCCGATAGCAGGTGCCCCTAAAACGCTCCGCGTCCACAAAGGTTTCCACCAGCAGGGGCCTATAGCCGTAGCGCTCTTGCCAGTCCTTGGCGACTTGCTGCAGTGCCAAGCCGAGCACCTGCGAAGCCAAGTTGGGCACGCGCCAGTGGGGCAGAATCAGAAAACGGCTGTTGGCAATCACCTCCTGCAGATGTTCACGGCGCACTGGGTCACTCCAGCCGATCCACTCATCCCGCGCCGCCAGTTGCCAGGCTGCGGCGCTGAAGGCCAGCCCACCCAACCAATCGCCCTGGCCGCTGCGCACGCCATAGCGCATCTGCGCCCCACAGAGAGGTCCGGCTCCCAAGTAATGATAGCGCTCCATCATCTGGTTCCAGAGCCGCGAGGCCGAACAATCCGCCTGCTCAATGCGCAGCAAGCGCACCGGCTGCAAGGCCTGGAGCGAGGCTTCGGTGGGCAAGACCTGCTGCGGCGCGGGCTGGGCCGCAACTCGCCGGGGTGGAGAAACCACGGCCAGGGGCAACCGCGGGCAAATCAAGGGCCCCACGACGCTGCAGCTTCCCCAGCGCCACGCGGCAACTGACCTGCTTGAGTTCACCCGAGGCAGTGCGCCAGTTCAACCATTCGCAAACCCGCCGCAACAGGGTCCGACGCGAGATGCCAGGTTCGTCGTCGACGGTCTGCTGAATGCGCTGCACAAGCTGCGGACCGAATTCTTGCCCGCAAACCTTCATGCGGGCAGCTTAGAGCATGAGGACCCCCGGTGTCCAGCAAAAAGTGTGGGACATGATCAGCCCTTGGGGAGAGGGTGTCCGGCGGCGGTGATTTCTCCGGCCGACGCCGGACGGGGGAGGGGTCTCTTCACCCGGCTAACCCCAAAGCCTCGCGTGGCGCAGACGTGCCGTCCTTTGGCGTGTCTGCGCCTCTCTGATGCTCAGGAGGACGCCGGGGCCTGAATATGCAGCTTCTTGCATATACGTGTCAAAATGCTACAGTTTGGGCCTGGTTTACTACTTCAATACCAATTTTAAGTCTCTGATTCCATTGCAGTAAAGATTTATTTTTGCATTATTCTCAGCTTTCCCCACTCTCTCATTTTCTTCTGATAGCCTGGAAGATGGGGGATTGTCGGCGTGGCGGATGTAGCGGTGGGTTCACCCCGCCACCGCGAAAATGGCGGCATAAAGCCGCCGCTACGAGACCCTACGGGCACGCGACGGCGTGCCCCTGCCAGCTCGATTGGAAAGGAAACGAGACATGGAAGATTCAAATGCTAATCAGGCGCCAAGCCCATCGCCCATCACCAATCGCCCATCGCCAACATCCAGGCATTGCTCCGGCCCGCGCACGGCAGAGGGCAAGCGGCGCTCGTGCCAGAACGCCCGCAAGCACGGCCTCTACACGGACGAGCGGTTCTTGCAGGGCGCTGCCCTGGAACTGGGCGACGACCCGCGGCAGTTCCAGCGCCTGCTGAAGGGTCTCATCGAGGCGCGTCAGCCCGTGGGCGCCCTCGAGACGGCCCTGGTGGAAGGCATCGCTCTGCTGCTTTGCAAGACAGGCGCGGCTGGACCGCTCGGAGCTGGCCGTGCAGGTCTCCAACCTGCACCACCACGATCTGGCGCGCCGCAAGTTATTCATCAAGGTGGGACACAACGCCGAGCGACGCGGTGGAGTCCGAGGTGCGGGAAAACGGCCTGCGCCGCTCCCTCGACACGCCCGGCAAGTTCGAGCAGGTGCTGGGCTTCTTGACTAGCCTTTTGGCGATGATCGATAAGAACGAATTCGGTTACGAGATGCGGGAAGCGCTGATCGCTCTGTACGGGAGCGATTTCACCCTGCGGGGCGTGAAACTGGACGAGTTCCGCTACGCGCTCGCGAAGATGCCGGAGGGGGAGGCCTTCGAGAAGGCCAAGAACGACATGACGGCCTGGGTGGCGGAAGAGCTTGCGGACGTGGAGCGGGAATACGAGCTGTTCCTGCACCAGCACGTGGAGAACACGCGGGCGGCGCGCATGGCGGCGACGGCGCCCTCGCAGGCCCAGTGGGCGGCCATCATCCGCCAGCAGAACTCGCTCGACCGGCAACTGGAACGCAAGATACGCTTGCTGATGGAGTTGCAGCGGGAGCGGAAGAGCGAAGCGCGGGAAAGCCTGGAAGCGTCATCGCCGCCGGACCCGGGCGACCCGCAGGACAGCGCAACGCGGGCGCGAAGCTGCCGCCGTAGAACCCGCGCCCCGGCGGCTTCACACCCTTCCGCGGCGGGGATGGCGCAGACCTCGTCTTGTGAGGTCTGCGATGTCCCGAAGGGACAGGCTCGAACGGGCGATTCAATCCAAGAGATTGAAAATCGTGGGAACGAACTCAAAGATTTATTGCAAAGACAGGGGATAACTGAAATAGTGACCTCAAAACGAACTCATTTTCGCGCCGAAAGAGCGGCCCTCGGCGCGGAACGAAGCGGCATTTCGAGGATTGTCACGGCTCGCCGTCCCCTGGCGGGAGCGATCTTACACGATCCGGGGTCGGGCAAGCCCTGCCCCTCGAGTTTCTACATTTCAGATGGTGTATCGCAGCCATCATTGCGCTTTGTCCGGCCAGCGGCTCCGCCGCAGGTCACTCCGGCTACGGTATCGGCCAGCGGAACGAGTGTATAATGGCTGATTCAGCACCGACTAATGACAACTGCACGGGTAGCGCGCCCGCCAGAACGGGCTCGAAATGACCGGTAAGTTGGAGGCGAAATGAAGCAAAGGGTTTTATGGACCAGGTTGCTCTTGAGTGTCGTGTTGCTCATGGCATTCGCGGTCGTATCTCGAGGGCAGGACTTAGCATCGTTTGAGAAACGCGTGGCGGTGAAGGTCCTGCCGAACGGCCTGACCGTATTGGTCGTCGAGCGGCCGGAGGCTCCGGTATTTTCATTCTTCACCCACGTGGATGTGGGCGCGGACCGGGAGTACCCCGGGATCACAGGCCTGGCGCACATGTTCGAGCACATGGCCTTCAAGGGCACAGATAAGATCGGCGACCACGAATTACCCCGCCGAAAAGGTGGCGCTCGAAAAGGTAGAGCAGGCCTACCTGGCTTATGACCGCGAGCGGCGCAAAGAAGTGGGGCGCGACGAAAAGAAAGTGGCCGAAATGGAGAAGGCCTGGAAGGACGCCATGGCAGCGGCCCAGAAGTACGTGGTCGAGAACCAGTTCGGCGAGATTGTGGAGGAGAAGGGCGGCGAAGGCATGAACGCCTTCACTACCAACGAGGAGACGGCCTACCACTATTCGTTTCCATCCAATGAACTCGAGCTGTGGGCCTATCTGGAGTCGGACCGGTTTCTGCATCCAGTCTTCCGCGAGTTCTACAAGGAACGCGATGTGGTGCACGAGGAGCGCCGGCTGAGTGAAAGCCAGCCTTTCGGACGCCTGTTCGAGCAGTTTCTCGGAGCGGCCTTCATCGCGCATCCCTACGGGAGGCCGGTGCTTGGCTGGCCCTCGGACCTGGAATCGTTCTCCGAGACGGACGCCGAGACCTTCTTCCACAAGTATTACGTCCCGGCGAACATCGTGGTGACCGTGGTGGGCGACGTGACGCCGGGCGAGGTCCTGCCCCTTGCGGCGAAGTACTTTGGACGGCTGCCGGCGCGGCCCAAGCCGGAGCCGCTGCGGACCGTCGAACCGCCGCAGATTGCCGAGCGTATCGTGATCCTGCACGAGACCTCGCAGCCGGTCTTCATCGAGGGCTACCACAAGCCCGGCGCCCGCGATAAAGATGACGCGGTCTACGACGCGCTTCAGGACCTGATGTCGAACGGCCGCACCTCGCGCCTCTACCGGTCGCTGGTGCGGGACAAGAAAATCGCCGTGGCCTCCGGCGGCTTCAACGGGTTCCCCGGCAACAAGTATCCGAACCTGTTCGTGTTCTACGCGGTGTCGACTCCCGGGCACACGCCGGAGGAACTCCGCGACGCAATCCACTTTGAAATCGAGCGGGTCAAGAAAGCAGACATCACGGACGAGGAACTCGCGATGATCAAGACGCGGGCCAAAGCGGACCTGCTGCGCGGACTGGCGGACAATCAGGGCCTCGCCATGCAATTCGGATCCGCCCAGGCGCTCTTTGGCGACTGGCGGGAAGTTTTCCGCCACGTGGATGACATCGGCAAGGTAAGCAAAGCGGACATACGGCGGGTAGCCAACGCCACTTTCCGGAGTCAAACCGCACGATGGGCATGATTGAGTCCACGCAGCTTGCCCAGGCGGCCCCGGCCGCAGGAAAGGAGAGCCAACAATGAAGCCAAGACTCGTGAAGTGGTCCCTTCTCGCACTTTTCCTGGGGCTGACGGCTTTCGCGCCCCGGGCATCAGCCCAGGCGGCCGACTGGAAACAGATCAAAGCGCCTGCCTTGCATGCCTTCCATCCTCCGCAACCGCGCCGCGTGGAACTCTCCAACGGCATGGTGATTTTCCTTCTCGAAGATCACGAATTGCCCCTCATTCGTGGGAACGCTGAAATTCGTGGCGGCTCGCTCGGAGAACCCGCACCCAAGGTTGGCCTTGTGGAAATTTACGGCGAAGCTTGGCGTACCGGCGGCACCAAGAGCCGGACAGGAGACCAGCTTGATGATGACCTCGAAGCACGGGCCGCCAAGGTCGAGACAGGCGGGGGAACCGACTCGACCTCGGTGGGTTGGAATTGCTTAAAGGAGAACTTCGATGATGTCTTCAAAGTTTTCCTGGAGTTACTCCGCGAGCCGGAGTTTCGCGCCGACAAGATCGATCTGGCGAAGCGGCAGTTGAACACCTCGATTTCCCGGCGCAATGACGAGCCTTTTGAAATCGCCTTCCGCGAGGCGGCCAAGCTCGTTTACGGCGCAGACTCGCCCTACGCGCGGGTGCCTGAATACGCCACTGTGGCGGCCGTGACGCGCGACGACCTGCTGAATTGGCACCGGCAGTACGTGCATCCGAACAACATCATCCTCGGCGTCGAGGGCGACTTTGATTCGAGCGCCATGGAGGCCAAGCTGCGCGAGGCGTTTGATTCCTGGCCGCGTGGCCCGGCGGCGCCCAAGATTCAGGCCTCATTCCATGGGCCGAAGCCCGGCATCTATTTCGTATCGAAGGACGACGTTACCGCCAGCACCTTGCAAATGGTCGGCCTGGGTACGACGCGAAACAATCCGGACTATTACGCCATCGAGGTATTCAATCAATTCTTCGGGGGCTCTTTCTCGTCGCGCCTGTTCTCCGACATCCGGTCGAAGAAGGGGCTTGCCTACGCGGTGGGCGGGGGGATCGGGACCAATTATGACCACCCAGGAGTGCTGCGGCTGTACCTGGGAACCAAGAGCGCCACAACGGCAGCGGCGATCGACGCTTTTAACGCGGAACTGAACGCGCTGAAGACTAATCCTGCCACGCTCGAAGAATTGAACAAGGCGAAAGAGGCCATTCTGAATTCGTTTGTTTTCCGCTTCGATTCAAAGGATAAGGTGCTGCGCGAGCGGATGACTTACGAACTCTACGGCTATCCGGCGGACTTCCTGGAGCGCTATCGCGAGGGAATTGCCAAGGTGAGTATCGAGGATGTCTCCCGCGTAGCGGAGAAGTATGTGCATAAGGACCAGCTTGCGACCTTGGTGGTGGGCAAGGCGGCGGACTTTGATAAGCCACTCTCGACTTATGGCACTGTGACCAACCTTGACATCACCATTCCATCTCCACCGGGAGCGCCCAAGGCCGCCACCGCGAGCAACTCCGCCGGTCAGGCGCTTATCGCCAAAGTCATCGAGAGCCTCGGCGGTGCGGCAAAGATCAGATCCGTAAAGGCGCTGCGCGAGAAGAGCACCCTGCTCGCCAAGACTCCACAAGGCGACATGTCGATAGAAATGGAAGAAATCGCTGCTTTCCCCGACCAGCTTTGGCAGAAGATGCGCATGCCTATGGGTGAGATGACCATGGTCATTTCTCCTTCCGCAGCCTTCATGAAGTCCCCTATGGGTTCTCGGGATCTGCCGAGTGCGCAGAAGGAGGATGGGCTGAAGGAATTGAAGCGTCATCCCATATTTGTCGCTCAGCACGCTGATGACCCCAAGTTCGTATTCGCCGCCGGAGGCACGGAGAAGATCGGCGATGTCGACGCCCAAATCCTCGACATTAATGCCGACGGTGCACAGGTTCGCTGGTATGTGGATCCCCAGACCGGACACATCCTTCGAACTTCCGCCCAGACGATGGGGATGGGCGGGCCGGCCGAGCAGGTCGTTGATTACTCGGAGTGGAAACAAGTCGAGGGAATGAACTTTCCGTTCAAGCTGAAGATCAAGCAGGGCGGCAACGACTCGGGCTCGGAGGACATTCAGGAACTTCAGATCAATCCTGCCGTTGACCCGAAATTGTTCGAAAAGCCGGCAGCCGGCTCCGCCAGCGGTAATTGAACGTAGGGGCAGCCCCTACGGCGAGATGCTAAACAGTCTCCGGCACGACGTAAGGCGCCCGGTACGTGCCCCGCAGCAACTTATTCGCCTCGTCGTCGCCGATTACCTGTTGGGTCTCCGGATCGAAATTGAGGGTGCGCCCCAGCCGGTACGAGGCATTGGCCAGGTGGATTAACGCACAGGAGATGTAGCCCTCCTCGATGGGCGCATTCAGTTCTTCCTGCTTCCTGCTGCGCACGCAACTGATAAAGTTCTGCCAGTTGTTCCCTTCCCGCGATCCGCTGGGTCCGCGCTCCTGCTCCTCTCCCAACCAGGTGCGGTAAGACGGGTATTCCTCGTTGGACATTGCCATATAGCCCTTCGACCCGTAGAAGATATCGCCGACCGAACCCTGGCCGGCCTCGTATCGCTGGCGGGAAGGATGTCGCGGGGGCGGGCCCAGGAAGCCTGGAATGGCCACTCCGAACCCGAGCGATCCGATGCCGGCCTCCTCGTTGGTCAGCCAATGGCGCACTTCGAATTCCAGAATCTTGGGTTTGCCGCCCTCCTGACGGAATTCGAAGGCCGCGTTGAGCGTGTTGGGGGTCTCCTGGTCGTCGTCAAACATGAAGTGCCCGCCCAACGCCGATGCCTTGTTCGGGAATTTGACTCCCAGTCCCCACCGGGCCACGTCAATCTGGTGTACTCCCTGATTGCCGATGTCGCCATTCCCCGTGTCCCAGAACCAGTGCCAGTTGTAGTGGAACCGGTTGCGGCTGAAGGGATGAAGCGGAGAGGGTCCTGTCCAGAGATCGTAGTTCACACCCGCCGGAACCGGCTCGACCGGGGCGCGCCCTATGGTGTTCCGCCGGTTGAAGCATAGGCCGCGGGCGAAGTACACGTCCCCAATCAGCCCCTCGCGCAATTTTTGGACGCCCTCGATGACCGCGCCCGCCGAGCGGTTGTTGGTTCCGTGTTGGGCGATCCGGTTGTACTTCTTCGCAGCCCGAACCAGTTGCTTGCCTTCCCACAAGTAATGGCAGCAAGGCTTCTCGATGTAAACGTCCTTCCCCGCTTGCAGAGCCCAGATTCCGATCAAGGCGTGCCAATGGTTGGGCGTCGCAACCGAGACGGCGTCGATGGAAGAGTCTTCCAGGAGTTTGCGCACGTCAGTATAAGTCTTGGGTGTCGGCAGGCTCATACGGTCCATGTCCGCGAGCCGGCCGCTCATGATGTTCTCATCCACGTCGCACACGGCTACGGTCTCCACGTTTGCCATGCGGGAGTACTCCTCGATGTGCTGAAAGCCCATTCCACGAAGCCCGCAGACCCCGATCCGGACGCGGTCATTGGCGCCAAACACCCGTTGCGGCTCGGTAATAAAGCTGATTCCCGCCAGAGCCGCGGCACGCGCCTCGTTTTCGACCATCTTGTCGCTGACGTGCACCGGTTTGCTGTTTGTTTCTCCTGCCATTTCCTCCACCTTTCATGGTTCGTGAATGTAGCCGCGAGTTTACCTCGCCACCGCGCTCCCAAGGGAAGATACAAATTATGAATAAAGACAGACGAAGTCAAGAAAGAATGTCCGCCGCCCCCCTCGTGTGGGGCGGGCGTCTCGCCCGCAGTCGCGGGCATAGCCTGTCCTGCGCGTAGCGAAGCAATGCCCGCGCCGCAGCGTGGGGCCCGCACCCTCTGCCTGCATTTTCCACTTGACAGCCGGACAGAGATATGATAGCCTATAGTTGTGGTCATTTTATGAACACTTTGTCGTAGGCCAGAGCCTTGGCGGGCGCGCGACGAGCCGATGCCTCTCGCGCCGCCGGGGGGGGCGCGCAGCGACCCTCTGCGTCCTCCCGAACGCCGGGAAGCGGGCCCTACAAAAAATGAAAAATAGTGGGAACGAAGCTAAGAACTCATTGAAAACAAAGAAAGTCACTCTATCAAATGGTGTAAATTTAGCGGGTTTTGCGTGCAAATGAGCACAAAACAGTCACCAAAAGGCGCAAGAAAGGTGCATTTTGCAAGAACGAACCGAAGCTGCCGAAGCTGCCTCGTGGAAGGGCCAAGCCGGACAGTGACACTTAGTCGGCTACAAGAGGACCGTCACATCAGTTGCCCGGTAGCGCTGACCTTCAGGTCAGCAGACCGTTCCGCGCCGCCCTGGCGCAAGGCTGGGGGTTATGGCAGAGGGCTGTTGACCAGCCAGGGGCGAGGGCAGTCGGCGTGGCCTGGACCCTAGTCCCTAATCCCTAGCCCCTAGTCCCTAGCCCCGATTTTATTGACCTCTCCAGGCCGAACCGCTAGAGTTAGTGCGAACTTTTTGACCTATCTTCCTGTGAGGTAACGAATGAGGATCATACGACGTGTTCTGCTTTTGTTCGCCGCCACGGTCCTGTTAGCTGCCGCCGCCTGGTCACAAGACAAGTTTGCGCTGAAGGACGGCGACCGGGTGGTCTTTTACGGCGACAGCATCACAGACCAGCGCCTCTACACGACCTTCGCCGAAACTTACGTGGTGACTCGATTCCCGCGCCTGAAGGTCTGGTTCGTGCACTCGGGTGTGGGCGGAGACCGGGTGACGGGCGGATGGGCCGGCCCCATCGATGTGCGTTTGCCTCGCGATGTAATCGCCTACAAGCCCACCATGATGACCATTATGCTCGGAATGAATGACGGGAGCTATCGCGGCTGGGACGACGGAGTCTTCAAGATTTACTCGACAGGCTACCAGCACATCATCGACACCATGAAGCGCGCCCTGCCCGGGATCCGAATCACCGTGATCCAGCCTTCGCCCTACGACGACGTGACGCGCCCGCCCAACATCGCCGATGGGTACAATGCTGTGCTGGTTCGCTACGGCCAGTTCGTCAAGGAGTTGGGCGAGCGCGAGGGCCTGCTGGTGGCCGATCTGAACTCGCCGGTGGTAAGCATGCTCGAGAAGGCCAAGGCGGAGGATCCGGAGCTCGCTAAAAACATCATCGAAGATCGAGTCCATCCTGGACCAGGCGGCCATCTCATTATGGCCGAGGCCCTGCTCAAAGCCTGGAACGCGCCTGCCACGGTGGCGGCGGTTGAGATCGACGCTGCGGGCGGACGCGTGGCGCGGGCGGACAATGCCAAAATCACCGGCCTGAAGACAGGATCACCCCTGAGCTGGATGGAAACCGACGGCGCCCTGCCCATGCCGGTGGACATGGAAGACAAGCCTACGGCGCTCAGCGTCCGCAGCTCTGACTTCATTGCGGCGCTCGACCAGGAGCCGCTCAAGGTCACCGGCCTCTCCTCGGCGCGCTACACCCTGACGATCGATGGCGAGAAGGTTGGCAGCTTTACCAAGGAACAACTCGAGGAAGGAATCAACCTCGCGACACTCTCCACGCCGATGGCCAAGCAGGCGGCCAAGGTCCACGACCTGACGCTCAAGCATAACGACATCCACTTCGCGCGCTGGCGGGACGTGCAGATATCGCTCAAGGACTACAAGCTCGCAGGCGAACCAGCCGTTGTGGAAGCCCTTGACAAACTGGAAGACCAGATCGTGCAAGTGCAGCGCGCAACCGCGAAGCCGCTACTGCGGCATTATGAGTTGACGCCGGAATGATTTGATCGGGAGATCGGATGATCGGGTGAACATCGGAAGCGTGAAGGCAGCCGCCGCGCCACCAGCGGTACCAGGATTCCGGAATGACGGGCGCTTTCAAAGCCGGCGGGGAAGAGGCGACGGAGCTTTGCTCAACCGATCTCCAGATCGCCCCAACATCGGATCCAAGAGTGGCCCTAGATGCTACGAAGAACTAGTACGGTATTCACCGCTGCGCTGCTGGTTACCAGCCTCGGTTCAGCCTTTGGAATAGGGCTTGCGAAAAGCGCAGCGCGTGACGGCGGGGCCGTCGTGACCTGGGCGGCCCCCGCTGAAGAACGGCTTTTCGAGGAATACACAGTGCGCGTTAATGGGCAGGCCGTGCCGGTATACGCCTGCCGCGTCTCCGCCATGCCGTTCAACCAGGTCTGGCCTGGCTACCAGCGCCCCCTCGATCAAACGGAGTTAGCGGGCTTCGCCTACTGGGACATGTCGGGCCCCGTCAGCGTCGAGATTGTCTCGAAGCGGCCTTTTAGCTCGGTGGCGGTGCGGCCGAGTTCCCGGAGCATCAAGCCAATCATCAACGGTCAGCACATCACCTTCCAGCTTTCCCAGCCCGGTCAGTTTTCCGTGGAGTTGGACGGCCCGCACCATGCCTTGCACCTGTTCGCCGATCCGCCGGAGACGGAGCTTCCCAAACCTGGGGACCCTAACGTGCTGTACTTCGGCCCGGGCGTCCACAAGCCTGGAAAAATCCTGCTCAAGAACGGCCAGACGGTGTACGTGGCGGGCGGGGCCGTGGTCTACACGGCCATCGAGGGGCGCGGTGTGTCCGGCGTGAAGATCCTCGGGCGCGGCATTATCGATACCAGCGAATTCGCGCGCGGGCAGGGTGGCGGCTCCATTCACTTCGAGGACTCCTCGGATATCAAGATCGAAGGCGTTATCGTTCGCGACTCGGACCTATACGGCATCAGCGCCTTCGGCTGCCATAAACTGGCGATTTCGCGCGTCAAGCTAATCGGCTTCTGGCGTTATAATTCAGATGGCATTGATATGTGTAATACTCAGGACGTTACGGCTAGCAACTCCTTCATCCGCTCCTTCGACGACAGCATGGTGCTCAAAGGCGTAAAGGGCCGATCCGGAGGAGCCAGGCCCCTGCCCGGTCAATCGTACGATGGACTGCCGGTGCGCAACATTCGCATGAGCGGGCTGGTGATCTGGTGTGACTGGGGACGAGCCCTGGAGATCGGCGCCGAGACCAGCGCCCCGGAGATGGCGGACGTGGTCTTTCGCGATATCGATGTGATCCGCAATACGCACATCGCTATGGACATCCAGCACAGCGACCGGGCGGCAATACACAACATCCGGTATGAAGATATCCGCGTGGAAGTGGACGACTCAAACCCTTTGCCGGTCATTCAGAGTAAGCCAAGCGAGAAATACAGCCCCCGCCCGGACGCTGCGGCAGCGGCCTGCGGCGGATGCGCAACTCTACCGGAGCACACTGGCTACCTTCCCAATCTGTTTGTCATCGTCATTCACCCCACCGCGATCACACGTGACCGGGAAGCCGGCACAGTCCGGGACGTGATCTTCAAAGACATCGCGGTGACGGGGAAAACCATGCTGCCTTCCGCCTTTACTGGCCTGGACGCCAAGCACGATGTGTGGGGAGTGACCATTGAAAACCTGCGATTCAACGGCCGCCCGATCACCAGCGCCGACGGTGCACATCTCCAGATCGGCAAGTTCGCGGAGGAGGCACGCTTCCTGGGAGACTGAATACTTGTCATGGGACTTTTCGGTTCAAAGACGAAAAAGGTCAAGCCTGCCAAGGGCCTGACGGGGACGGTGCAATTCCCCGGCGATAAATCGATATCGCATCGCTACGCCATGCTGGGAGCGATTGCGGAGGGCACGAGCGAAATTCACTTCTTCTCGACCAGCGCCGATTGCCAGTCCACTCTTTCCTGTTTGAGACAACTCGGGGCGAAGATCGAGCGCAAGGACAATGTCGTAACGATTCAGGGCGCCGGCCTTGGCGGGTTGCGGCCCTGCGCTGAACCGCTGAATGCCGGGAACTCAGGTTCGACCATGCGCATGCTGGCAGGCATACTGGCGGGCCAGCCGTTCCGCTCCGTGACGATGGGCGATGCTTCGCTTTCGGCGCGGCCCATGAAGCGAGTGGCCGATCCGCTTTCACAGATGGGCGCGGTGGTCAAGTTGCGTGAAGGCAGGTTTCCGCCGCTCGAAATCGAAGGGGGCGCGCTGAAGCCCATTCGCTACGAAATGCCTGTAGCCAGCGCGCAAGTCAAGTCAGCGGTCCTGCTGGCGGGCTTATTCGCCGAAGGTGAGACCGAAGTTATCGAAAAGCAACGGACACGAGACCACACGGAGATTGCGCTCGAGCAAATGGGCGCCGACATTGGCCGCCACGAGCGATCCATTGCGGTGCGCGGCAGGGCGCGACTCGAAGGCAAGAAGCTCTATGTGCCGGGCGATCTCTCCTCGGCGGCCTTCTTCATTGTGGCAGGCTTGGTGACTTCGAACTCCAACCTGATGCTGCACAACGTCGGCCTGAATCCGACGCGCACCGGCATCCTCGATGTCCTTGTCCCCATGGGCGGGCGGGTTACAGTGGTTAACCTGGAGATGATGAACGGCGAACTGATCGGCGATCTTCATGTCGAGACCAGCAAGCTGCAAGGCGGGGAGATTCCGGAAAGCGCGGTCCCCGGTTTAATTGACGAGTTGCCCGTTCTGGCCGTCCTGGGGACACAAACCGAGCAAGGACTGAGCTTTCGAGGGGCTGGAGAGTTGCGCGTAAAAGAAAGCGACCGGCTGGCCGCGGTGGCGGAGAATCTGAGGCGGATGGGCGCCGAAGTGGAAGAATTCCCGGATGGCCTGTGCCTTGCCGGGCGGCAAACCCTTCATGGGGCCGAGATCGATCCCCATGACGACCATCGGATCGCCATGGCTTTCACCGTGGCAGGACTCGTCGCCCAAGGCGACACGCAGATCAAGAACAGCCGTTGCGTCGATATTTCCTTCCCTGGTTTCTTTGATACGCTGTCCAAGATAGCGGATTGACGATCCGGTAACTGACCGTCCGGCCCGCCGCAGCGGAGACAGGGCGATGGTGCGGCGGCGGGTTCCCGGCTCGTTTCTCGTCTCCAGCAGCGGGACGCGGCGAAGCGGGAGGCGTCTGCGGGTGGGTTCCCATTCGCAGCAAGCGTACGGTCCCGTATTCCGTTTGGAGGCGAATTAACGGCCCGCCTTTGCCCAAGCTGCCGCTGATACTCGGGTTGTCGCCTTCTTTCATCACCCGCAAGCCCGGCGCGGAAAAGTCGCTATCCACTTCCCCATGAGGGGACGCTGCCTCGATTTCGAAACTGCTCGAGGACGGCAGGCTCAGTTCGATCTCACCCTTCTTCAATTCGACATCGATGGGGTGGGTCGGAGGAGTGGAGGTGCGAAGCTGCACGTCGCCGTTGGTGTCCGAGATTTTCACGCTGTGCTTGAAGTCCGTGAGGGTGATGTCTTTTTGGCGAGTCGAGATTTCGAAGGGGCCGTCGATGCCGTTCAACTCGAGCGAGCCGATCTCCATGTTGAGCCGGCCGGTGAGTTTTTGCGCGGTCATATCGGTGCGCGAGGACTTGAAGTGCAGGGTCTGCTTGATGTCGCGGAAGTCCATGTCGCCATTGAACTCGCCGTTGATACTTGCCGTGCCGGTGACCCCGGAAATATTGACGTCGCCCCCACGCCCCTCAACTTCCAGGCTGCCCTTCAGATCGCGCACTTCCGTCAAGCCGCTGCCCCGGGTCAGACGCACCAACCCTTCGACATTGGTGATGTGCGCGTCTCCGTGACGGGCAGTGATGGCCTGCTCCGCCTTTAATCCATCCAGGAGAGCATCCCCGTGCTCCACCGTGACTTCCGTGCTGGTAGCTGAGGGAACGCGCAAGGTGTAATCCAGGCGCACGTTGTGACCACCGCCCGGAAGCGAATCCAGGTTGGTTTGAACCAGGTATCGGCCGGCTTGTTCGACGATTTCAATCTTGACTTGGTTTGAGAGTTTTATGGCGTCATCTTCGTTGGGAGCCCAGACGGTCTTTTTCACCATGCCGTCAATCGTCGTCTGGTCGCTCGCATGCACCTCCACGTCACCTCGGCGGTCCACCACCAGGAGGTGAGGCTGGGGACCAAGCGGCTGTGCGAAGGTCTGCGTGTAAGTGTAGGGGTTCATGAACAGGCCGCTAAAACCCTCGTTGTCCATATCCACGCCCCAGGAGCCGGGCCACTGCTGCCACGGCCTCAATACGACCTTCGAAACCAGGGTTCCCAAAACCAGGATTAGCACCAGCAGGATAACTTCGCTGGCGCTGAAAAGCGGCGGCGGTACGGTCTCGGGATGGGTGCGCGCCTGAATGTAATCGATCAGCTTCGAAAGGCCCCAAAAGATGATGAGTATCGGCCAGAACTTGGCGATGACCTGCCAAGGGTGAATCGCAGGGTTAAAGTTCTCCCAGAGGAAGATCGCGCCCACCCCGATCAAAGTAAGCGCCCAGAAAATCGATCCCCGACGATATCCATAAGTGCTCATGGTTTCCTCTTCACCCTAGCGTCTGGATTAGCGATTAGTCTTAGTTGCTTCATTGCTACAGCCTGGGCCCCTCCGGCGGCCGCGGCGGCCTTGCGGAATCGAGAAGTTTCAGAACGCCAACGACGATCAGCAGAGCCGGCCAAGTCTTCGTGACGCCCCACTCCGGAACGAACTCACCGATGAGGAAAACGAGGCCGAGGGTAATGAGGAAGACCGGCCCCATCAAACTAGGTCTGCGCGAAATTGGCGTACTTGGCGAATAACCCATATTATGCCGTGGCCCCCCTCTTCTCTGGCTCTCCTCACTCCGCCGCTTCCTTCACCGAACTTACTTGACTTGCTTCACCTGTTCCAACTCCAGTTCCAGTTCGCGCATCTTGCGCTGGTGCTCCATCTCCTCAAGCCGCAGTCGCTGGTGGCAATCGATTTCCAGGTCGCGAATCTTCATCAGGTGTACGATCGCCACGATGACGACCACCAAAGCAAACGCCGCCAGGGGAATGATTACGGGCGAATCCATGCTCCTATCACCTCCGCAACCTCTCAATAGACTTCAGGCAGTTCCCAGCCCCGCGCGTCACCCAGTTCAGACCGCCTTGTCAGCAGCGCGGCGGTTCTTCTCCTTTTCCATCTCCAGTTCCAGCTCCTTCATCTTGCGCTGATGCTCCATTTCGCGTATGCGCAAGTCCTGGTGGAATTGGAGTTCCTTCTCACGCGCCTTGTACCAAAAGATGATGCCCATTATCCCAAGCACCATCAGCATTCCTGCGATCGGAATCAATATATCCGGATCGGTCATTTCCAATCTCCTCTCAGCGGCCGGCCAGGACCCGCCCTCCGCTCCGACAAGCGTCGCACGCTACACGCTCTTTACAGCCTTCGCCTTTTCGAGTTCCAGCTTCGCTTTCTCGATCTCCATCTCTTTCAGTTTTCGTTCGTGCTCCATCTCCCGAATACGCAGCTCCTGGTGGGCCTGGAGCTCGCGTTCCCGCATTTTTCTCATGGCGGTGATGCCCACGATAAAGATGACCATCACGAACGCTCCCAGCGGGATAAAAATCGGATTGGTCAGGATGCTTTCCATGCAGAGCCTCCGGGCGGGTGATTTGTGGTGCGCTGTATCCCTATTCTCCCCCTCGTTCTGAGAGGGCAGTAATCACATTTCTCGTGGTCCTATCGTGCCTCCGGGCCCCTGCCTTAAGCTGCGGGCGTCCGTGGAGGAGTGCGAAGGAGGTTGTGGTCCCCCACCCGCGCCACTTCCACCCAGCCGCCGTTGCAGCAGGAGCACGCCGATGACGATAAGCAACACCGGCCAATATCTACCGATTTGGCGAAAAACCGGTATGCCGAGATTATCCAGCAGGAACAGAGCCCCCAGGCCGATCAGCAGTGCGGCGCCCACCGGCGCGTTCATCTTCATGTCTCCGAGTCCAAACCACTCCGGGACTGGCTGCCCAAACTGCTTCGCTCTGGCGGTTTGATAAGAGTCAATGACCATATAAAAGTAAAAGGCCGCCGCGCCCAGGCCGAAAATGGTGTCCATGGGGCTGCCCACTTTATCGCTCAGGGCAATGAGAGAGCCGAAGATCAGCACCTGGACCATGGCCTTAACAATTTGGCCGTTATAGATAGCGCCCACGCCGGGGATGAAGCCCAAGGCCAGGCCAACTCCGGGACTGGGGCCGGCCTGCGGGCCGAACACCGGAGTTTGCAGGCGGGTAGCAAGGCAGGTCTCGCAATAAAGCATTCCGTGCACGTCGCGCTTGCAATCCGCGCACAGAGAGCGTCCGCACAAGCCGCAGTAGGCGATGGAATCAACTTCAGGATGGTTGGCGCATTTCATGGATTTTGGCTCCTTACTGACTCGATAATCAAAGGTGGCTGTACAGATCCAGCTATGCAGAGTAGCGCGGGTGTTAGCCATCTCGACGATTCGAGTCTGATTGGCTGCCAGCGCGGGGAAAGGCGGCGGCAAGGTGTTGGTTGAGCCCCCTGGTGGCGTTTCTTGCTTCGGGGCCCCTTGCTCCTCTTCAGAGTGGGAGCGGAGTTGCCGAAGTCTGGATTCAATCTCAAGGACCACCCTCAGGTCGTAGTAGAACTTTTCCGCCCGAGCCGCGTACAGATGCCGGGCACGATTCACCCTCCCGGCCCAGGTAAGGGGGTTCAGGTCTTGAAACGTCAGGTGCCGCAGATTGATTCCTGCCGCGTTCACGATGATCGAAAGCGAAAATACGGCCATCGCTACGGTGTAAGCAATCCTGGGCTGAAACGTAGGCCGGAAAAAGGCCGCCAACCGCTCCGTCCAGCTAGGCTTGCGTTCACCCACCGTGGCCAGCATGATCTTCTTCACCAGCCAGGGAGAGGGCTCAAGCTCCGGGGCGGCATGGCACATTTCCATGGCCCGGCGCACGTCTCCAACCATTTCGCCGCAGGAAGGGCAGGTGCTCAAATGGGCTTCGACTTCCTTTCTCAGCCCCGGCTTCGAGAAGCCCTTCCAAGTAATCGCTCGTCAGATTTTCAACTTCCAGGTGCGTCATGGCTCGTTCCCCACCTTTACGGGGCCTCTCATACCCTCCATACGTTTAAGAACCCGCCCCAGTTCCAATCTTCCGCGATTGATTCTAGATTTTACGGTTCCCTGGGGTACACTCAAGACTTGGGCGATCTCCTCGTAGTCGAGGTCGTGCAGGTCGCGCAGGATCACGGCCTCCCTCAGATCGGGGGAGAGCTTATCCAGCCCTTGTTGCAAGACCTCCCTGCGTTCCCGTGATTCCACCTGGCCCGTAGGCTCCATATGCGGGCTGGGTTGCTGCTCCGCCTCGGGTAGTTCATCCTCGAGTGAAGAAGTCACGCGATCTTTACGGGCGCGCCGGTAATGATCTACTAGATGGTTACGCGCCACCCGGTTAAGCCATGTTCCAAAGCTGCCCTGAGCGGCATGATAACTCTTCAGAGTCTGGAAAACCTTGATGAAAACCTCTTGGGTAACATCTTCGGCTTCTTCCACCCGGCCGGTAAAGCGATAACAGAGATTATAGATTTTTCGGCTGTATGCCTTGAGTAGAGCCTCCCAGGCGGAATCTTCACCGGCGAGGCAACGGTCCAGCAACTCCTGTTCCTGTTCCACTCCGGCTCACCTCAACGATTCCCACCAGAACCTGCGACCCCGATCCCACCTGCTGCCTCGCCCTACAGCTTTTGGGCTTGAGCGGCATTGTAACAGAATGCGGGCAATCAAGGCAGAGCCAAAGAGTCCACCTGGAGGTGGTATAATACTGGCGGCGAATGGGACGGAACAAGGACCTTCGAAAGAAGATCGCGGCGCTGAGGGAGGTTGCCGAGAAGCACGAGGAAAAGGTCCGACTGGAATAGTTGAAGCCCACGCCTAACGAATCGTATATCCGGTGCTGGACGCGCGAAATAAACACGGCTACAGAGAAGATTGAGCAGTTGCTTCGCCGCCTCAGGAGGGAGTGGTAATTCAATGGCGACTAAAATTGTGCCCAACCTCGAAACGGTTGAGGGGCTGATCGGGGAGGTTGAGGAATGGTACGAGCGCGTTCGCAATATCCGCCAAAAGATGAAGAGCGTGAAACGTGAAAGTGAGCCCTATCAGGACCTGCTTTCGGAATTGTCAGTCGAGCTTTTTTGGCTCAAGATGAAAGCTGAAGTCGCCGCCGAAGCCATCGACGAATACCACGAATCACTGCCCGAAGACGAGTAGACTACCGCGCAGTCGAACCTTTCGAAAGAGCTACCAATTATTTGGTGGCCGCTTGCAAGGCTTCGGACGCAGATTTAGACCGGCACGATTTCCAGCTTCTGCGAACCGTGTTCCCGTTCCGACTAAACCCCTCACCTGGCCCGCTCCGGCTGATCAAAACGCCGGCAGCGCTCCACCCTCTCCCCTCGGGAGAGGGCAGTCTTCCTAACTTTGCGGAGTCCACGCAGTAGGGTGATCTTTCTGCTTTCTGCCTTCCGCCGACTGCCTTCGCCTTCTGCCAACTGCCCATCTGCCTAACTCCCCGCCCCCACCTTTTCCAACTCCGCTCCCGTAGCGGCGGCCACGTCCGCGTGCAGCGAGTTCCCGTGCGAATCCATGGTTACGATGGCGGGAAAATCCTTGGCTTCGAAGACCCACATCGCTTCGGGGACTCCCAGTTCCTCGAGCAAGTACACGCCGTGGACCTTAGGCAGGCAGCGGGCGTAGAACTGTGCGGCTCCTCCGATGGCGTGGAGATAAACAGCGCCGTGTTCCTTCAAGCCCGCGAGCGTTTTCGCGCCCATGCCGCCTTTGCCCATCACTGCCCGGATGCCGAAGCGCTTGATCACATCGGCCTCGTATGGCTCTTCGCGGATGCTGGTAGTGGGGCCGGCAGCGTTGGTGCGCCAGCGAACATCGGGCGGCGTTCCTTCCTTCATCATTACCGGGCCGCAGTGGTAGAGGATGGCGCCGTTAAGGTCGCAAGGCGCGTCGTGGTGCATCAGGTAAGTGTGGGCAGCGTCGCGCCCGGTAACCAAGGGCCCATTGACGAGAACCACGTCGCCAACTTTAAGGGCGCGAACTTTCTCTTCGCTGAGCGGCGTTTCCAGCCGTATTTCCCTGCCTGACACCTGGAACCCGGCGCCTGCCACCAACTTCTCAACCGGCCGCTTCGGGTCGCGGTACAGCCACCGCTTGATGGCGCCGGACTCGGCGTCGAGCAGCACCCCAAGTCGCCGGAAGGCCCAGCAATCGTAAGCGACAGAAACGAAAAAGCTGGCGGGCAAGCGGTTCGCGGCGGTGATTTTGCAACCGATCAGGGAGGCCTTGCCGCCGAAGCCCATCGGACCGACTCCAATCTTGTTAGCCTCGTCCATAATCTCCTGTTCGATCTTGGCCAGAGCGGGGTCGGGGTTCACATCGTCGAGCGAGCGAAACAGTTGCAGCTTCGCTAAATGGTAGCCCGCCGCACGGTCGCTGCCGATGCAGGCGCCAATCGCCCCCGGCGCGCAACCCTGTCCCTGCGCCTGCCACACGGCGTGCAGCAGGCATTTCTTGACGCCCGCAAGGTCGCGGTCGGCGCGGCCCAGATGCTCGAGCGTGCAAGGCACCGAATACTGAATGTTCATGTTCTCGCAGCCGCCACCCTTGAGGAGCAATCGCACTTCGATATCAGGTGCCTCCCACTGCTCGAAGTGGACGACGGGAGTGCCGGGACCGAGATTGTTGCCGCTGTTTTTCCCAGTAATCGAGTCTACCGAATTGGGCCGCAGTTTTCCCCGCTTGGTCGCTTCCGCGACGGCGTCCTGGATCTGCTTCTTCATTATTATCTGGTTGACGCCCACCGGGGTTTTGATTTCGAATGTGGGCATACCCGTGTCCTGGCAGATCGCCCCTTCGTCTTCGTAAGCCATATCGATGTTCTGGCCAATGATGGCCAGCGCCTGGCCCGCCTGGGTTGCCGGTTCCTCCGTCTTGATCGCCACACCCATCGCTTGGCGCACGTCGGGTGGCAGGTTCGTAGAAGTCTGGATAATCAGTTCCAACATGCTCTCTTTGAAGAATTGCATTGGGCCCTCCCGTGGGAATTATAGCGCTGAACGGGAGCAAGGATTCGGGATTCAGAACATGGAGAACGGACAAGTGACGACGGGCAAGGGACGGTCCGCGAAATCCAGAATCAATAATCCAGAATCAAATGAACGGATGCTTGACCACGTGCCGGATTTGCAGGATGCGGGTCAGATCTTCTTTGATTATGGCGAACCCCTCCTGCGGCGTATCGGCAAAGCGGATAAGTTTGAAGTCGTCTTCCGAAATAGTCCCCGCCTCGAGGAAATACTCGAAGTTGACGGCGCGTTTCCAGAAGCTTGAGCCGTAGAGCACAATCGCAACGCGGTGGCCCATTTTGTGCGTTTGAACGAGAGTAAGCATTTCAAAAAGCTCATCCAACGTTCCGAAGCCGCCTGGAAAAGCAACGAGGGCTCGAGCGGGCTGGGCAAACCAAAGCTTGCGCATAAAAAAGTATCGGAACAGAAACCCAAGTTGCGGTGAGATATAAGGGTTGGGACTTTGTTCAGCAGGAAGCACGATGTTCAGCCCAATGGATTTGCCGCCGGCCTCGGCAGCGCCGCGGTTGGCCGCCTCCATAATGCCCGGCCCACCGCCCGAACAAACCACCATGAAAAGGGGTTGTAGAGAGAGCGCCCACTCCGTCACCAGACGTGACAACTCCCGCGCGTCTTCGTAATACTGAGACATTTCGAGGTCCATGCGTGCTCTCTTTAACGCCGCGGCAAAGGGGCCCTTGCCTTCGTTTCCGCCCTTGCTTTCCAATTCCTGAACCCTCGGAAGCACTTCATCACGCGGCTGGATGCGAGCCGAACCGAAAAACACGACTGTGTGATGGACACCCAATCGCCGCAGCCTGGCCTGCGGTTCCAGGTATTCGCTCAGGATGCGCAACATCCTGGCATCACCGCTTTCCAGAAAATGGTGGTTCTGATAGGCCAATGGGAGTGTCTCTTCGGCTTCGTGCTTCTTTATTGCCATGCTTGTCTCTCCAAAAAAGATATGAATCAGAGAATACCAAACCGAAGTGCCTTTGGGTTGGCAAATTCTGCGATCGGGGTGATCCGGAGATCCGGTGATGGGGAGAACTGGTGACCGGTCGAGTAGAGTATTTCTCCAGCGGCTACCTTCCTCCCATCGGTTGGTATGGGCTCCAACAGTGAAGTCTGTCGTGCTGAGCACAGCGAAGCATCCCGGCAGTTCACACGGTCAGTGAACAGTACGAACAACTGCGGGGATTCTTCGCCCGCCAGAAAACGGCGGGCTCAGAATGACAGGCGCCGTGGTTTCAGGATCACCGAATCACGCGATCAGCCGTTCACCCGTTCACCCAATTTCGCGGTGGCGTTTTGCTTGCTCTGCGGCGGATCGCAAGATAATATAGCGGGGAGCAATCGTGCCTGATGGAGGAGCACAAAATGTCTTTTGTCACACGCCGGCAATTCATACAGCAGAGCGCCGCTGGGGCGACTGCACTGGGATTATTCCTCAATGGAAAACGAGTCCAATGGGAAGCTGCGCCGCTGCCCAAGCCCGCCAGCCCTAATGATCGGATCAACGTCGGTTTCATCGGCTACGGCATCCGCGGTTGTTATCTGATGGAGAACGTCAAGCAGACGGAGCAGGCGAACCTGGTTGCCGTGGCCGACTGCTACCAGGGGCATCTCGATCGTGCCAAGGAACGCACCGACGGCGCGATTGAGACCTATTTTGCGCAGTATAAGAAGCTGCTTGATCGAAAAGACCTTGACGCCGTCGTCATCGCGACGCCGGACCATTGGCACACGCCCATGGTGCTGGACGCTGTGGCAGCCGGGAAAGACGTTTACATCGAAAAGCCGATGACGTACTGCATTGAAGAGGGGCAGAAGATCATCGATGCGGCGAAGCGCACAAACCGCATGGTGCAGGCGGGCAGCCAGTGGGTATCCGCTCCCATGCACAAAAGGGCAAAAGAGATCGTGCAATCAGGAAAAATCGGCAAAGTAACGAAAGTCGTCGCCTTCTACAACCGGAACAGCTCCACCGGCGCGTGGAATTATCCCATCCCGCCAGATTTGAAGGAGGGCGTCAACTTCAACTGGGAGGAATGGCTGGGCCCCGCCCCCAAGCGCCCCTTCGAGGCGGAGCGGGTGTTCCGTTACCGCAAGTATTGGGATTACTCCGGCGGCATCTCCACCGACCTCTTCGTCCACCTGATTAACACCATCCACTTCGTAATGGACGCCCCGATGCCGGACACGGTGGCCGCCATCGGCTGCATCCTGGCGCGTCACGATGGCCGCGAAGTGCCGGATACGCTCGATGCGCTGTTTGACTACCCGACTTTCCACGTGAACATGGGCTCGACCATGAACAACGCCAGCGGTTCTCAACAAGGCATTCAGTACCTCGGCACCGAAGGCACGCTGATGGTCAGCCTGGGCGAGGACATGACCCTGACCAACGAGACCGTAAGAGAAGGTTACCAGTCGCAGGTCGAGCCGTGGCCTAAGAAGCTGCAGGACCAATTCTGGGCGGAAGGAAACCACCGCGAGGAGTCGAACCCTTATGTGCGAACCGAAGGGTCCTTGGACTTCAAGCCCGGCGGCCCGGACGCGGTCATCTTCCACCTGAACGCCTTCTTCGATTCCGTTCGAACCCGGCGCGAGCCCGTGGAAAACGCCGCCATGGGGCACCACTCCGCCGCCGCCGGCCACATGGTGAATCTCTCCGTGCGCAGCGGCAAGAAGATCTGTTGGGACGCCGCGGCTGGCAAGGCCAAGGAATCGTAAGCAGCCGTCAGCTATCAGCTCTCAGCGAGCCGAAGGGGACGTCTCGCCGTTCGTTCTTGGCCGAACACACGTTGGGACGAGCCTTCCCCCCACGACCACTCAAGTTGGTAACGGAGCGCTTGCCGATAGCTGATGGCTGAGAGCTGACAGCTACGGTTAATTCACCCACGGGCGCGAGGCTTTGTAAGTGGCTATGCGATCGGGGAGCCAATCCTTCAAAATAGGCGGCAAGTAAAACTTCGGCACGAGCAGGTCTTCCTCGGCTCGTATCAGGCCGTCCGCCAGCGCAGTTTTTGCCAGAGGAGTTTGGGGGTAGATGCGGATGCCGACGGTAATCTTCAAAGCCTCGAGATTCAGGGACTCGGCAAACAACAGACTTTCCTCAACCGTGTCTCTCGTTTCCCCAGGACCGCCCAGCAGTAAGAATCCCATCCGCTCGATTCCGGCCTCCGCGAACATTTTTGAGATGGCTCTGATTTCCTCCCGATCGAATTGCTTGCCGAGGCTACGCAGCATTTCGTTCGAGCCGCTCTCGAATCCAAAGCTGATCTGCCGGCAGCCGCCCCGGCGCATGAGTTCCACCAGTTCTGTATCGACCCACTTGGGATAAATGATGGACCAAAGATTGAGGTCGAGTTGCGCTTGGATCACGTGCCGGCAAAGGTCCTTGGCATAGTCCAGCGGCAAGTTGAAAGTGTTATCGACGAAGTTGAAATTCCGGCAGCCCGTTTCCCTCAATTGCGCCAGCCACGTCACTACCTGAGCGGGCGAACGTCTCCGTATCCCTCTTCCCTCGATGAGGCTGGTCGAACAATAGGTGCAGTCCAGTGGACAGCCTCGCCGGCTCTGCACTGGCACCCAGAGCTTGCGCTTGTCGGCGCCCGGCGGAATCCAGAGGCTGGGTTCCGGGAGAGGCAGTTCGTCGAGGTTTTCTACAAAAACACGCCGGCGCGGTTCGCGGCCTGCATGCGCTCCGTCTTCCCGCCGGAACGAGCAACCGTTGTCACCCCCGTGTAAGCGGAGGTCCACACCAGCGGTGGATTCCCGTTCTCGCGGGAATGACGAGAAGCGGCTGGGCAGGTGGACTCCGGGCAGATCCGAGACCTCCCTACCCTTACCTAGTCGATCCACCAAGAGAGGGAAAACAACCTCTCCTTCGCTTTGAACTCCTAGGTCGGCGCCCAGATACTCCAGCGCACTCTGAGGGAAGATGCTGTAACCCGCCCCGCCCAGCACAATCGGCGCCTCGGACGAGCTTCGACAATTCGCTATGACCTCCTTGACCGGCGCGAGCAGGAACCGGGGTTCGGCCATGTTCTGGTCATCGATGTTTCGCACCGAAACCCCGATGACGTCCGGGCAGAAGTGCTCGATGGAGTGCTTGACGCTCGAGTTCGGATCTTCTTCGAACATCAGGTTGAGCAGGACTACGTCGTGGCCCGCGCGGCGTGTTGCAGCCGCCACGCCGGCAGCGCCCAGTGGGAGGGTGGGCATACTGATCGTATCGGTGTTGGCGGAAATCAGGAGAACCCTCATGATTCACCTCTTCACCGTCAGGGCAACCCTGGTGGTTGGTTGCCCATGCGCGACCGCAATAGCCGCCCCTGCGTCAGCTAGCCTTAACAATGTCACTCACGCGGTCGAGATCGAGCCGCAAGTCGCCGTCCTCGTCGACATCGAAGGCTCGGGCGAATTTCACGCCCCACACAATCTCATCGTAGCGGTAGGAGTAGCGGGCATGCACGGTCTGGCTAAATCGGTCGTCAACACCCTTGATGAGGATCAGGAGTTCCGCCTGTAATTGCTCGAGATCAGCGGCGGTCTTCTTATAAAGCGGGCTTTCGGCATCCAGAACATGCACAACCGTCCAGGTCAGAGGCAGAAACAGGATGCTCGGCCGCTCGAGCTCCAGGCGTTCATATTTGCGCTCCAGGCGCCCGTCCACTGGCTGCACCGTCATGAGCAGCATCCGGGCCTCGAGTTCCATCAGGTTGCTGACGCTGCGATTCACCACGCGGAACTGAAGGCTGGTACCGTCCTGGTAGGGCGCCACGATCATCCACTTGCTGAAGCCGATGCGCGCCGTGGGGCGCGACAGGCGGCCAACTAGAAAGCCGGTGGCCACCGCAAAACCCAGCAGGCCGGTCAGCGCTTCCATGGAGGAAATCATATTAGCGGCCGGGGTCTCCGGCCAGATGGTGCCGTAACCTACCGTCGTCAACGTCTGCGAGCTGAAGAAGAAGGCGTCCAGGAACCGGCTAATCGGCGTAACGGACGCGTGATGGACCCGCTCGATCCCGCCCACCCAATAGTAAAGGAATGCAAAGAGCAAGTTGACACTGATGAAGCCCGCAAACAGCAGCGCCATAAACGCCGTCCACGGGGTGTTGAGCAGGAAAAGGTAAGGATGAACATCTCGCCAAGTTCTGCCCCGGCGCTTCACGTTGAACTCGCCGTCTTCGCGGATCGCACGCCGCAGCCTGGCGCTGTATTGTTGGGTTAGACCGGGATCGAAATCTGGCTTTTTCATGGATCACCAATGATATCATTTAAGCTGCCTGCCTGTGCCCATGAGAGCATTGGGGAGTGTCCTGTAGGCGCCCGGACGAGGCCATTCATGCTGAAGTGCCAATCATGCGGAGCTGCACTGAGTGAGAAATCGAGGTTTTGCTCGTCTTGCGGGGCCAGCGCAGCTTCTGACTATGAAGTCACCGCGGCCGCTACTGCCGCTGCAACCACGGCCGAACCGGCGCCGGCCACCCCAAAGGTGGAGAGCGTGCAGGCTCGGCCGCGCTCCAGCGGTTCGCGACCGCCCACCAACCCGCGCACTCCCACGAGTTCAAGCGGCCTGTCGAGCGAAGGCCGTTTTCTCCCCGGAGCTTTGCTGGCGGAGCGATACAGAATCGTGGCCTTGCTGGGGCGGGGCGGAATGGGGGAAGTCTATCGCGCTGACGACTTGGTGCTGGGCCAGCCAGTGGCCTTAAAATTCCTTCCGGAAGCCGCCGCGTCGAACGAGGAACTGCTCACACGCTTTCGCAATGAAGTCCGCACCGCGCGCCGGGTTTCCCATTCCAATGTGTGTCGAGTCTATGACGTGGGCACCGTCGACGGGCAGATGTTTCTATCCATGGAATACGTCGATGGCGAAGACCTGGCGTCGCTCCTGCGGCGCATTGGCCGTTTGCCGCCGGACAAAGCAGTGGAGATTGCGCGGCAACTTTGCGCCGGGCTTGCGGCTGCGCACAAGGAAGGCGTGCTGCATCGCGATCTGAAACCGGCGAACGTGATGCTGGACGGGCGCGGCCGGGCCGTGATGACCGATTTCGGATTGGCCGGCCTCGTGGATCAGATCCAGGGCGCCGATGTGCGCAGCGGCACTCCCGCTTATATGTCGCCGGAGCAGCTCGCCGGCAAGGAAGTAACCGCCAAAAGCGATGTCTACTCGCTAGGCCTCGTGCTGTACGAAATCTTCACGGGCAAGCGTGCCTTTGAAGCCGAGACACTCACGGAGTTGGTAAGGATTCGGAACGAACAACCGGTGAGCAATCCCTCGAGCTGGGTGAAGGACCTTGACCCCACGGTCGAGCGAGTGATTATGCGCTGCCTGGAGCATGAGCCCGCAGCCCGGCCGGCCTCAGCGCTTGCCGTGGCGGCGGCATTGCCCGGCGGCGATCCATTGGCCGCCGCTCTGGCGGCGGGAGAAACGCCCTCTCCGGAAATGGTGGCTGCGGCAGGCGAGAAGCAAGGCATCGCGCCGCGCGTGGCGGTAGCCGCCTTCGCAGTGGTCGTCCTGGGACTTACGATCACCAGCCTTATTGGCGCCCGGGTGAACGCGCTCCGCCTGATGCCACAGCCTTTGCCGTCCCCCGTCCTAGAAATCAAAGCGAGAGAAATTCTCAAAAGCCTTGGCTACACCGATCGGCCGATCGACCATTCCGCGCAATGGTATTATCAAACCGACTTCACCACTTACGTCCAAAAGCACGATGGCGCGCGGCCGGACTGGCCAAGAATCCTCTCTGAAAGGCCCCAAGTGCTCGTCTATGGGTATCGGCAAAGTCCCGTCTATCTCGACCCCGACGGCTACCAGGGCAACTCGCTGACTCCCGGGGTCGTGCAGTATGATGACCCACCCGCAATCGAGTCCGGCATGATCAACCTCGTCATTGACTCCCAGGGCCGATTGATTTCCTTCGAAGCGATTCCCAAGGAATTCGACGCGAATCCTCCGCCCGTCTCTCCCGTGGATTGGAAACCCCTCTTTGCGGCGGCTGGAATTAATCCTGGACAACTGAAGCCCACAGATCCCCAGTGGGTGGAGTTAGGTGCTGCCGACGTACACGCGGCGTGGACGGGAACATGGCCCGATTCCGGCCGGCCCTTGCGAGTGGAAGCGGCCGCGTGGCGGGGCAAGCCGGTTTATTTCCGGCTGATTGGTCCGTGGGTTAAGCCCGGCCGGGAACAGCAATCCAGCACGAGTGTGTTTGAGCATGCAAGCTCAATTCTGGGCGCCACTCTGGTAATTCTGTTCTTGACCACCGGCGCTTTGATCGCCCGGCGGAATTACCAGCGAGGAAAGAGCGATCTTCGAGGGGCTCTTCGCCTTGCTGTCGCAGTTTTCGTGATCGAGATCGCCATCTGGGTTTGCCGCTACCACTTCATCCCTACTCTCGCCGCCTTCGGGCGTTTCGTGCTGGCCGCAAGCACCGGGCTCTTCCTGTCGGGAGCCATTGGCATGCTGTACCTGGCGCTCGAACCGTTCGTGCGGCGGCATTGGCCGCAGGCGGTCGTCTCCTGGAGCCGGCTGACCACAGGCCGCGTGCGCGATCCGCTGGTGGCGCGCGACGTGCTCTGGGGCGTCCTCCTCGGCGTGATCTGGACAGTGGTGATCGGCGTTGGCCTCATCATCCTGAACCGACTCGGTGAAGTTCCGGAACTACCCAGTCCATCTCTTCTCACCGGCGGCCGTGAAATGGTTGGAATCTGGCTGCTGAACATCGTGCAGTGTATTATGGCCACAATCGAGTTCTTTTTCGCGATGTTCCTGCTGCGCATCGTTCTGCGCAACAAGTGGCTGGCGGCCGCCGTCTTCATCGCCATTTGGACCACGGAAAATTCCTTGCGCAATGCGAGCCCGGGAGTTTCTGTGCCCGTTTGGCTGGTGGTCTTTGGGATTGCCGCTTACGCCGTCACCCGCTTCGGCTTGATCTCTCTGGCGGTGGCCATCTTCACCGCCAACGTTCTCCTGAGCGTGCCCTACACCTTCGACTTCAGCAACTGGTACGCCCCCAGCTCGCTGGCGGTAGTGCTCAGCTTCGTCGCAATCGCCGGGTGGGGATTCTACACTTCACTCGGAGGACAGAAACTCATCCGCGAAGACCTCTTCCAGTAAGGCAACATACTTCGAATCAGTTCGAGAGAATTGCGGAGAGCGGTGCGGAAAAGCCGGGTAAGATCTCGGCTTCGTCGAGGGACTGATGTGCTTCACGCACCTCAGGACGCTGGCCGGGTTTATAGAGATAAGCAAGCCGGGCTTCGGGGTAAATAATCCAGACGGCCCTTGCGCCGGACGCAATGTACTGCTGCGCTTTAAGCACAAGATCATCGGGATCGTCACTCGGAGAAGCAACTTCGATGGCCAAATCTGGAGCGCCTTCCAAACGCTGACGGGGATCAATTCCCGCAAGCCGATCGGCACGGACAAAGGCAATATCCGGAATGCGGACAGTTCCTTCCGTGAGCTTGAAGTCGGTCTCCATCGTTACTTCACCGAGTTGGCGGGAGCGCACATACTCCCTGAGGCGAAAACCAATTTCGTCGCGGACGCGGTTATGCACCAAGCGAGGCGATGGGGACACTTTAACCAGTTCTCCCTCGTTGAGCTCGTACTTCACGCCTGCCTCTTCAGGGAGCGCGTCGTACTGGTCGATAGTTATTAGAGTTCGGGTCGCCATACGGCTTTCTCTCAAAGCAAACTATAGCATGCCGAAGCGTATTTTTCACTTTGACGCCCTGAAATCCCTGGATCGAATAGCTCGGCTACAATCACTTCTTTTCGAGGGCGGGCATAATCCACTGTGATACGTAAGCTTCGTATTCTTTTCTGGCCTCGTCGGTGATGGGGACCGTAGCGAGAGGGCCGTTTTCCGTGGCCTGAAAATAAAGATCGCCCGTCCTGCCCAGAGGACCGGGGTCAGTCTTGGTGAATTTCTCCGTATCCGCGTCGGCGAACTCGTAGATCTGTTTGGGAGTGTAGTCTTTCAACTGACCGGGGCTGAGCTTGTCGACACTGCGTACGTAGATCCTTAACCTTCCGAAGGCCTTATCTTTATCGTATTCCGCTTTGAAAACATGCTGGAGTTCCTTGTCGGCGTCTTTGGGGTCCTTGTAGACGTCGCCCACGACGTAAAACTCCGCCAGTTTCCCGCCGTAAGAGCTGTCGAGAAGCTGAAATAGGCGCAACGTGACGTCATTCGGACTGACCGCCGCGGGCTTTTCCTTGGCAATGCAGAAGGTGGGAAGCCCCGCCGTCATCAAGAGCCCGCAGGACGCCGCGGCCAAAAGGAACGTAGGTCGGCAAGTTCGCATCATTCCCCCTGTAGTGCTGCTCCAGCATTTCCAATGTGTGGAGATAAACCTCTCGAGACTCATACTCGATAATTTCCGTCGAAATACTACTCCCCTCCGCCACCGAAAACAATAGGGCAAAAGTGCATAGAGCAAAGGGTAGAGTCTGAACCCGGAAGGCGCGGCACGAGGTTCATTCAAGAAGGCCAGTCCAAAATCCCAACTCGCCCTACCTGCTGAGCCCCCAGTCCCAGGCCCCCGGCTGATAGAGCAGGTATTTCGCCCGTAGGGCGCGGAACTGTTGTAGCGCGTCTTGCCACTCGAAGACGATACGGTGCGGGTCCTTCCCCGCCTTGATGGCATCGAGAACCCAGCGTGCGCCGATCAGTGGCAGTGTTTTATCCAGCTTGAAGTCGTTCGGATACAGCTTCCAGAGGGCGGCGGCGAGTTCGACGCCGAGAGCCGGCGAATCGAGCGCCTGGCGGTCCAGCAACAGAATCTGCACGCCGTGGCAAACCTGGCCGGCGAACGAACTGCTTGCAGGCTTGAAATCCGCCGGCAGGAATCGGACTCCCTGAATGTGGCGCTCATTCAAATACGTCGAGAGGTTCCGCGAGTCGATCCACGGCGCGCCGAGCACCTCAAACGGCGTGTCAGTTCCGCGGCCCACGCTGAGGTTCGCGCCTTCCACCATTGCCACGCCGGGATAAAGAACCTCCTCGGTCGGATTGCGAAGATTGGGCGAAGGATTCAGCCATGGCAGGCCTGTTTCGTCATACCAATCAGAACGCTGCCATCCCTGCATTTTGATCACATGGAGCTTGGCGCCGAGATGGTTTTCTCCATTGAACATCTGGGCCAACTCCCCAACTGTCATTCCAGGGCGTACAGGCTCCGGGAAATAAGCCACGAAGCTGCGCAAGTCGTTGTCGAGGATTGGCCCCTCCACTTGATTCCCGTTAATGGGATCGGGCCGATCCAGCACGTAGAAGTCAATTCCCTTCTTCGCGGCGGCCTCCAGGCAATAACCCAACGTTGTGGTGTACGTGTAAAAGCGAACTCCCGCATCCTGGATGTCGTAGACCAGCACATCCAGCCCTTCCAGCATCTTGTCCGTAGGCCTCTCGACATCGCCATAAAGGCTGTGCACCGGCAAGCCGGTGGCGGCATCAGTGCCTGATGCGACCTTGGCGTCCACCTGGCTCGCGAGCCCGTGCTCCGGGCTGAACAGGGCGACGAGTTTCACTCCGGGCGCATGGTAGAGAAGATCGATCGTGCGGCGGCCTGCGGCGTCCACACCCGTTGCGTTGGTAATCAAGCCCACCCTGCGTCCTTCCAGGGGGGCGAAGCTCTGTGCCTCGAGAACCTCCGCGCCCGTCTGCACCTTCCCGTTCCGAAGGCCTTGCTCGCGATAGCCTCTCATTAATTCGTAGTAACCGGTGAGCGAGCGCCGGCTGGCCAGCACCTGCTCAGCGGAAATGGGCCCCAGCGCAGCGGCAACGATGGTTGCGATCTGTATGCGCATCTGGACCACGTCGCCTTTGCCGTTAGGGTGTACCCGGTTCGAGAGGATGATGAGGTAGGTTTTGGTCACCGGGTCAACCCAGATATTCGTTCCGGTAAATCCCGTGTGGCCAAAGGAACCGACTTCGAATAGCTCGCCCCGATTGGAGGCGAAAGGCGAGTCCAGATCCCAACCGAGGCCGCGCACCGCCATCTTATCCGGGGGGTTCTGCGGTGAGGTCATCTTTTCGACGGTCAGCGGGCTCAGGATGCGTGCGCGTTTGTAGCTGCCCCCGTTGAGAAGCACCTGGGCGAATATCGTCATATCGTCCGCGCTCGAGAAAAGACCGGCATGGCCTGCGACGCCGCCCATGTTGTACGCGGTGGGATCGTGCACCTCGCCCCACAGCATTTTTCCCCGGTCTCCTTCCTGGTATTGAGTGGGCGCAATGCGCTTGCGCCAACTCCCAGGAGGATTGAAGCGAGTATCCTTCATGCCCAACGGCTTGAAGATATGTTCCGAGCAGTAGACATCGAGCGGCTGGCCGGAGACGCGATGCACCAGTTCGCCTAGCGTCTCAAAGTTGATGTCGCTGTAAACGAAGCGGGTGCCAGGCGGGTTGATGAGCTTTGCCTCCGCGATCATCTTCATTGCCGTGCCGTATCCGAACCACGCCGGCTTTAGCTCGAGATCAGGAGGCAGCCCGGAATAATGGGTCATGAGTTCCTGCACGCTGATGGCTTCTTTCCCATTGGCCTTGAACTCCGGCCAGTATTCGGAGACGGGAGCGCTCAAGACGATTTTGCCTTGCTCCACAAGTTGCATGACGGCCGTGGTGGTGGCCACAACCTTCGTCACCGAGGCCATGTCGAAGATCGTACGGACGCTCATCGGCAACGGACGCGGAACCACGGCCCGACTCCCGAAAGCCTTGCGGTAGATCACCTTTCCGTTCTGCCCCACCACTACCACTGCCCCCGGGCACTCCCTTCTGCGAATCGCTTCCTTAACCACGGAATCGATGGCAGCCAGCTTTTGTTTAATGAGGTCCTGCTCCGGCTTCTTCGTCTTCTGCACCGTGACCGCTCGAGCGCCCGGCACGCCCGCGAGCACGCAGGCCGCAAACAATAAAACCATTGTTCCCGATCGACTCACCTCTGTCTCCTCCTGTCGGGGTCACGTCTAGTGTGCTTTTCGTATCAGCTTCAATCCAACAGAGTTTTGCTATATACTCTCCGCTTCTGTCTGTCAACAGACAATTGGGAGTCGCGAAGAGAATCCTCTAAGGATCCGTATACCAATGAAAATTACTCCGATCGACTGGCTGGTGGTAGCTGCATATTTCGCCATCAATTTGCTCATTGGGCTCTACTACCGCAAAAAGGCCAGCGCCAGCACGGGCGACTTTTTTGTTTCCGGCAGAAAGGTTGGTTGGCTGCTGGCGGGCACTTCCATGGTGGCCGCGACCTTTGCGGCCGATACTCCTTTGGCGGTCACGGGCTTTGTCGCCCGACAAGGGATTGCCGGCAACTGGTTCTGGTGGAGCTTTCTTCTCAGCGGCATGATGACGGTCTTCTTCTTCGCCCGCCTCTGGCGTCGCGCAGAGATCATCACCGACGCGGAGTTTGTCGAACTGCGATACGAAGGCAAGCCAGCCGCCTTTTTGCGTGGCTTCCGGGCGTTGTACTTCGGCATCCTCATGAACTGCCTCATCGTCGGCTGGGTCAATCTCGCTATGGAGAAGATCCTCCAGACCGCCCTGGGTGTTCCGAGGAGCGTGGCCATTCTCATCATCTTCGGCATCATCGCCTTCACCGGCTTTTACACCTCGATATCGGGACTCTGGGGCGTTCTGTGGACGAACGCCGTTCAGTTTGTCCTCAAGATGACCATGGTGACCGTACTGGCCTACTATGGCATCAAGGCTGTGGGCGGATTCGCATTAATGAAGCAGAAGTTGGCCTTCCTCGATGCCGAACGGCATGCCGCCACGGGCGGGGCGGGTTCCATTCTCTCCTTCGTTCCCGGCTTCGACTCGGCCTGGATGCCGCTGTTGACTTTCTGTGTATACCTGGGAATGAACTGGTGGGCCAACTGGTACCCGGGCGCCGAACCGGGCGGGGGAAGCTACGTGGCCCAAACGATCTTCTCCGCCAAGGATGAGAAGAACTCACTCTGGGCCACGATGTGGTTCAACATTGCGCACTACGCCATTCGTACCTGGCCCTGGGTGCTGACCGCCCTGGCCTCCGTGGTTCTTTACCCGCACCTTAAGGACCCGGAGATCGGTTTCATCAAGGTCTGGGTTGATCATTTGCCCGGAGCGTGGCGCGGCTTAATGCTTGCCGCCTTTGCCGCTGCGTTTATGTCCACGATTGCCACCCAGCTCAATTGGGGTTCCTCATACATCCTCAACGACTTCTACCGCCGCTTCGCGGTACGAGGGAAGAGCGACCGGCACTACGTGGTCGCCGCCAAGCTCTTGACCGCTTTCCTGGCCGTTCTGGGAGCGGCTGTTTCACTGGTGATGACCAGTGTTGCTGGAGCTTGGGAGTTCTTGCTCGGCGTCGGCGCGGGCACCGGCGCGGTTTACCTGCTGCGCTGGTACTGGTGGCGGATTAACGCCTGGTCGGAAGTCTCCGCCATGTCTGCCGCCGCCATCATGACGGTGCTTCTGCATACGGTGATTCACATTCAAGGAACTCCGGCCAGCGTCTTTGCGAAGTCCATCATTCTCACCGTGGCGGTGACGAGTTGCGCGTGGCTTGCCGTCACTTACCTTACGGCCCCGGAGCCCGAAGCCAAACTTCTTCAGTTCTACCGGCGAGTGCGGCCCGGGGTAGCAGGCTGGCAGAAAATAGCGCGCTTGGCCCCTGAAATTCCCCCTAGCCGTGACGGTTGGTACAATCTCATGGATTGGGTGCTCGGTTGCCTGATGGTGTACATGGCGTTGTTCGGAATTGGTCACTTACTGCTAGGCTCAACCAGCCTGGGGATCGTCTTCTTATGTGTAGCCGCAGCGTCCGGCTACGCCATCTACTGGGACTTCTCGAAGCGAGGCTGGGAGACGCTGGCTAAATAGGGACTGGGGACTAGGGGCTAGGGTCTGGGGACTAGGGCTGGCAAGGATGAAAGCGAAGCCTGGCAGCAGAGGGTGCTTTGGCCCCGGCCCCTAGCCCCTAACCCCTAGCCCCTTCGTTTGCACATGCGTATCACGGAACGCGAAAACCCGTCCTCAGCAGCTCTCGACACAAAACCCACCGCTGAAATTCTCCGCATCATCAACCGGGAAGATCGGCGCGTCGCTCCGGCCGTCCAGAAGGTCATACCACGCATCATGCGCGCAGTGGATACGGCTGTGGAAGCCATCAGCCGCGGCGGACGGATGATTTATCTGGGCGCCGGGACCAGCGGCAGGCTGGGCGTCCTCGACGCTGCCGAGTGCGGTCCGACCTTCGACAGCGACCGCGTGCAGGCGGTGATCGCAGGCGGCCGAGGCGCCATGCTGAAGTCCTCGGAAGAGACGGAGGACAACCCTCTCGAGGGCGAACGTGACTTGCGCCGCATCAAGCTCAGCAAGAAGGATGTCCTGGTCGGAATCTCCGCCAGCGGCCAGGCTCCTTACGTGCTGGGCGGGATGCGCTATGCTCGCCGGATCGGCGCCAGGACGGTCGGTCTGACTGTCAACCCTGCCGCCCCGATGAAGCCGCTCGCGGACGTCTTCATTGCCCCTGTGGTAGGACCTGAGGTCCTTACCGGCTCCAGCAGATTGAAGGCCGGAACCGCCCAGAAGCTCGTCCTCAATATGCTCTCTACCACCGTCATGATCCGCCTGGGGCGCGTCTTCTCGAGTTGGATGGTCAACATGCGATTGACCAACCGCAAGCTGCGCGAGAGAGGCCAGCGAATCCTGACGCGTTCCACGGGCGCCGCTCCTGTCCGCGCCGCCCGGACTCTGAGAGCCGCCGGAGGAAATTTGCCGCTGGCCCTGCTGATGCTTCATCGCAGGATAAGACGGGACGAAGCCCAACGACTTCTAGCCACGGGAAAAAGCCTTGCTTCGCTCCTTCGTGGTGCGGGCGCCCCGCCCGCTGTCGCGGGAGCGTCCCCCTCCCACGCACGGGTAGACGCTGTCCTGAGCGGAGCGAAGGAACGCCCGCACCACGGAACCGAAAAACGTGGAACTTTCTGCGGCCTTCCTGCGTTCCTAAACTTAGAGCGAGGAGGTGGTCCCCGATGATGAAGAAAACAGTTGGTGTGATGGTTGGCATGTTGGTCTTTGCCGCGCTGGCGCTGCCCGCGGACCGTTGGATACACATCCGGGTCATCGAGTCGGGTCCGGACGGAGATCGGGTACGCGTTAACATCCCACTGAGCCTGGCAGAAGCCGTCCTTCCCACGATCAAATGTGACAAGTTCTACGAAGGCAGAGTCAAGGTGGAAGGCCATACCTTTGACCAGGTGGATGTGCGCGCCTTGTTGGAAGCGGTCCGCAAGACGGGGGACAACCAGTACGTCACCGTCGAGTCCAAGGATCAGAACGTGCAGGTTGCAAAAGCCGGGGAGTTCCTGCTCATCAAAGTTCACGAGAACTCAAGGCACGGCGCCAAGAAGGACCAGGCTTCGAAGGCGGAGAATACGGTAGACATCAAGGTTCCCTTCAAGGTCGCCAACGCCTTGCTCTCTGGCCCCAACGACGAACTGAATGTGCTGGCGGCAGTTCGTGCTCTCGATGAGTACCAGAATCTCGAACTCGTCACCGTGAAGGACGGCAGCGACGACGTTCGCATTTGGGTGGATTCGAATAATACCGCGGACTGAACTCGTTGGAACGTGGAACGGATAGTAGGGGCGGCCCTTGTGGCCGTCCGAGGGCAACCACAAGGGTTGCCCCTAGAGGGCTTTGCGGAAGGCGGTGGGTTATGACAGCAGGCATGGCAGTTCTCGCAGGGACGCTCGGGGTCTTTACGGCAGGCGCTGTGGTTGTCTGTAACGAGGGGGCGGTGAGGGTCGATGTGCGGGAAAAGAGCCAAGGTGGCAACCACATCCATTTGATTTTGCCCGCCGCCGTTGCCCCGGTGGCTGCATTTATGATCCCCAGGAGCAAACTCCACGACGCTCGCGACAAAATCAGGCCGTGGCTTCCTACCATCAAAGCGGCCAGTGAAGAACTGGCGAGGTGCGCTGACGGCCCGCTAGTTGAGGTAGATAGCCGTCGCGAGCACGTGAGAATCTTCAAGTTGCATGGGTCTGTATTTATCGACGTAGACTCGGACGAGGAAACAGTTCACGTTTCATTTCCGCTTGTAGCGGCCGCCGACACGGTGGGTCAGTTAGCAAGGTAGGCTTAAACGCCCTCTCCTCCGCGGAGCAGGAGATAGGGGGTGGCCGGTTCGAGTGCGTCCTCCGTCGGCCACCCCCTAACCTCCTTAAGCAGGGAGCGGGCTCTTTCGAAGATCACGTCCCACGCGGGCACGAACTCATCACACAACCTATCCACCCTCCGCCCCTCCTTGGCTTTGGAGGGGAGATAAAGGCAACCAAGGAGGGGGACCACGCCGACCTCAATTCACCGTGAGGGTGAGATTGATCGTGTGGGTGAGGGTGGAAGTCGAGGCGGCGGTTCCCGTGACTACCACGGTGTAAGTCCCCGCAGGCGTACCGGGGATGGTCTTGGGAGCAGGAGTGCTCGTCCCACCGCCGCAGGCGGTCCACAGCACCGCCAGAAGTAAGCATGCGCCCAGCAAATAGGCTGCCCGGCGTTTCCGCGCTGTTGCCAACACCGCCAAACTTGCCAGCCCCAATAAACCATACATCCAGAACACTCTTCCGAAGCCGGTAAAGCCGGGCGGCGGGAATCTTCCCGCAGGTGGCGCGACCCACGCCGTGGATGGAGCTGTAGTCGAAACCGCCACGGCCACAGTCGCCGACACCGTACCGCTCAGAGCCACTTGGGCCGGTGAGAGCGTGCAGGTGGCGAGCGTCGGCGCCCCCGTGCAGGCCAGGTTCACGGTCTGGCTGAACCCGTCTGCGGGACTGAGCGCCAAAGAGTAATTCGCCGTCTGCCCCGCGCTCACGGTCTGGCTCATCGTGGTGCTGGACATCACGAAGTCCATTCCCGTGCCCGAAAGCGGAATCGTCTGGGGGCTGTTGGCGGCGTTGTCCGTCAGCGTAATTGTCCCGCTTTGACTACCGTGGCCAAGGGGTGAGAAGGTGACGCTGATCGTGCAATTGGCGCCCGCCGAAAGCGATGCCGGACAAGTGTTGGTCTCGGCGAAGTTGCCGGTACGAGCGATGGTAAGGGGAGTGAGAGCCGCATTACCGGTGTTCGTCAGTGTGATCGTCTGCGCGGCGCTTTGAGTAGAAACCGTTTGTGCCGCGAAGGTCAGGCTCGTCGCGGAAAGACCGATCACCGGCCCCAGGCCCTGTACCGCTCAGGGTCACCGCCTGGGGGCTGGTGCTGGCATTATCCGTGAGCGTAAGGTCGCCGCTTCGAGCCCCGCTCGCGGTGGGCGTGAACGTAACACTAATGGTGCATTTGGCGCCGGCAGCAACCGAACCCGCGCAGGTGTCCGTCTCGGCGAAATCCCCGCTCGTACTAATCGTGAGAGGGGTCAGCGCCAAACCACCCGGGTTAGTCAGGGTGATCGTCTGCGGAGCGCTTGGCGTCGAGATGGCTTGTCCGGCGAAGGTCAGGCTGGTTGTCGAGAGGCTGACCATAGCCCCCAACCCTGTACCGCTCAGGACCACCGTTTGCGGGCTGTTGGTGGCGTTGTCCGCTATCGTAAGCGTTCCGGTTCGCACTCCACCCGCCGTAGGAGTGAAAGTAACGCCGATGGTGCAAGCGGTGCCGGGATTAACAGGGACGGTGCAATTGTTGGTCTGGGCGAAATCTCCGCTCGCACTGATGGTGAGGGGTGTCAGGTCTCCAGTCCCCGTATTGGTCATCAAGATCGTTTGCGGCGCGCTGGTGGTCGCAGGAGCCTGCGCCGCGAAGGTCAGGCTTTGTGTCGAGAGCGTGACCACCGGCGCCAGCGCCGTGCCGCTCAGCGTTATGATTTGCGGGCTGTTCTTGGCGTCATCCGTAAGCGTAAGCGCGCCCGATTGATTTCCGCTGGCTGTGGGAGCGAAAACGACGTGGATGTTGCAACTGGAATTGGCAGGAATCGCGGGCAGACAGTTATCAGTTTCGGTCCAGCCGTTCGAAATCGCCAGACTGCTGATGCTGATGGCCGCCGAACCAGGATTCGTAACGATCACACTCTGGGGCGTGCCGGGCGTGCCCAGAAGCTGATTGCCAAAGCTCAGGCTGGTGGGTGCAACCGTGACCGCGACCGCCGCGTAGCCAGTGCCACTTAGTTGAACGGCTTGCGGGCTGCCGCCGGCGTTATCGGTAATCGCCACCGAGCCGGTGCGAGTTCCCGTCGCCGTCGGCGTGAAGGTCACATCGATGGTGCAATTGGCCAGGGCCGCTACCGTTCCGCCGAGATAAGGACACGACGTTGCCGTGTTGATCAGCGCGAAGTCGCCGGTCGATACCATGCCGGAAATGTTGAGGACATCGTTGCCCAAGTTCGTCAGTGTAACACTCTGCTTCGCGCTGGTAACCTTCAAGAACCCGCCAGGGAAGGTCAGGGCTGGGGCAGATAAACTAACTGCCGGCACAGGACCCGGTGAGAGCGTGGCCACAAACGCCACGGTCTGATTTGCCCAAGTGTCGGTGTTGGTAGCCTTCAACGGGTTCACCATCGGAAAGTTGGTTGACGATGTTGACCCAATCACCCAGGTGTTGAGGGCTAGGTCCGTGGCAACGCCGTTTCCAACGTCGTAAACGTTTCCTCCAAGGTACGTCGAATACAGTATCGTTGTGCTATATTGGTCGAACTCAGTCACGAATGCGGTTTGGTTCTCTGGGGTGCCTACCGCATTGTTGGTTGTCTGAATGGGATCGACCAGAGGGAAGTCCGTCGTGTTGGTCCACCCGGTCACGTAAGCTTGGCGGTAAGGGTCGAGAGCAATGGCGTTGGAAACTGTAATACCCGAGGCATTCGGCGCCTGGCTACCACCCAGGAAGCTTGAATAGGCTAAAACTGCGCCCCCTGCGTACAGCTTAGCCACAAACGCGTCCTGGATCCCTGCCAATGTCGTTTGCGCCCCCCACGCCTCGGGAAAGTCGGGGGAAGTAGTGTTACCCGTCACGAAAGCGTCGTTCGACGTGTCCACAGCGATGCCGGTTCCCACATCGTTATTGCTACCGCTCAGGTAAGTGGCGAAGACGAGCGCCGTGCCCGCCGCATTGATCTCCGTCACGTAGGCGCAATCCGTCGCGGGCCCGACTTTCGTGCAGGAAGTCTGGTAGGCGCCCGGAGTAACGGGAAGATTCGCAGCGCTCGCGCCGGTCACATACGCGTTCCCGGAGGTGTCCAGAGCAACGGCGTTCGCGCTGGTTCCAGTGCTGCCGCCGAGGAAAGTGGAATAAACAAAGGCAGAGCCGGCCCCGTTGAGTTTGCTCACAAAGGCGCCGGTCGGGTTAGCCTGGATGGGATTCATCATCGGAAAGTCAGCCGAAGAGGTTTTTCCGACCACGGTGGCGTTGCCCACGGCGTCTACCGCGATCCCGTTGCCGATGTCGCTGGCGCTCCCACCCAAGTAAGTGGAATAAAGCAAAACCGAGCCAATGGTGTTCAGTTTGGTCACAAACGCGTGCCCGGCAACTGACTTCGGGCTCGCCTCCAGCGGATGCGCCACGGGAAAGTTAGATGAACTCGTCGCGCCGGTGAGGTAGATGCTCCCACCGGTGTCAACCGCTATCGACTCGCCCACGTCGTCGCCGCTGCCTCCCAGGAAGGTGGAAAAAACCAAGGTGCCGGTCGGGGTCAGCTTGGCCACAAACAGGTTTTCCCCTCCCGCCAGGCTCTTCTGCAACGGATCCATTGTGGGGAAGTCGGTCTGGGAGGTAGACCCGGTTATATAGACGTAGCCGAACCAGTCGATGGCGATGGCTTTGCCCGTGCTTCCGCTAATCACCGCCCCGCTGCCGCCCAGGTACGTGGAAAACGTCAGCGCCGGGTCGATAACCAGCGGCCGGCTGTGGTCGTAAGGGCCCAGCTCGAAGCGAACGCGGTTCTGCGCGTCCAGGCGGAAATGGCCCTGGATCGGTGACGAGTGGCGAGTGACGAGTGACGAGCTTGCGGCAGGTTGATAAACTATGGGCTTATTGAAGCGGACCTCGCCGCCTTTGGCCGGGATCACGAGGTCGCCATTGGCATCGATCCGTAGGGGCGGTTCGCGAACCGCCCCTACCTGCAATGCGATGGCGCTTGGGTCGGCGCCGGGTGCGACGTTGAAGTCGTACTCAAGCTGCCCGCCGGCCGACCCATTCCCGTAATAGACCAAGTCGATGCCGGGATAGACGTTTCGGTACTTTACCTTCGCGTAGGTGGGGACGTTCGTGCGCCACTTCTTTGGGTCGTTGCCAATAAAATAGTTGACCTTGCCCGGCAGTTCGTCCTGTCCGCTCACCTCGGCGTTGGGCTTCGCGCCCGCCAGTCGCAGGCGAATAACCTGATTTTCGATTTTCGATTGCCGATTTTCGATTAGGAAGTTCGTCCGTCGGCCGCTCTTCCCATCTGGTGCCTGCGTTCTGGTTCTAAGGTTCTGCTTTGTTCCCACTGACAACTGACCACTGGCAACTGACGACTTCCTTAGTTCCAACACCGCTTCATCGCCGGTGAGAAACAGGGCGTAGCCATGCCCGTGCGAGAGGAACTTCACCTGTCCATCAACCTGCCCCTGATTCGCCTCGAAACTCAGGGGTAGCTTCCCAAAGCCCGCTACGCGCTGCGCCTGAGCCCCGGACATCCCTCGCTTGGCAGAAATCTCGTTCCCTGCTTGCCAACCTTCATGAAAACTAAACCAAAGACTCCCTATGAAAATTAGAGATACGCAAGCCCAGTAAATCACCAGGCGCTTCGTCGCGGTGTGCGATTTTGGGATGAGCGCGGCAAACATGGGCACCTCCATGTCGCAAAGGAATTTGATCGCGCACACTATACTCCGCCTGCCAGGCAGATGCAAGGAATCTATCGCATCATCTGAAATCACACTTGGCATGCGGCCAGGCAAACAGGGTGTGAAGAAATGCCCCGACAGTGCACCGGTGTGGTGCGGGCGTCTCGCCCGCTGTCCCAGGAGCGTCCCGCTCCCGGGCGCGGGCAGAGCCTGTCATGAGCAGAGCGAAGGGATGCCCGCGCCACAGCGGGCGAGACGCCCGCCCCACCTCGAACCGAAGACGGGTCAATTCACCGTCAGGGTCAATTTAATCGTGTGGGTAAGCGTGGAAGTCGAGGCATCCGTCGCCGTTACGTCCACGGTGTAAGTTCCCGCCGGCGTGCCGGGTTTGATGGGCGGTGGAACCGTCTTGGTTCCTCCTCCTCCGCAGGCGCTCCACAACACCCCGATCAGCAAGCCTGTGCTCAGCACCCACGCGGCGCGACGCCTCCTGGCCACGGCTAACGCCAGCACGCTCGCCAGCCACAACAACGCGTACAGCCAGAATACTCTCCCTAACCCTGTCATGCCGGGCGGCTGGAATCTTCCCTGCGGCGGCGCGAGCGACGGCGCCGTGGTGGAAACTGCCACCGCAACCATGCCCGATGCCGTGCCGTTCAGCGTCACAGTGTTGGGTGTGAGCGTGCAAGTGGATTCTGACGGGGCGCCGGTGCACGTCAGGTTTACCGTCTGGCTGAACCCGTTCTGGGGCGCTACCATTAGAGAATAATTCGCGACCTGTCCGGGCGACACTGTCTGGCTGGGACCGGTACTCGACACCGCGAAATCCATTCCAGTACCAGAAAACCCAACCGTCTGGGGGCTATCGGCGGCGTTGTCCGTCAGCGTCATCGTCCCGCTTTGACTGCCAGCCGCGAGGGGCGAGAAAGTGACGCGGATGGTGCAACTCGCGCCCGCAGCCACCGAGTCGCCGCAAGTATTGGTCTGGGCGAAGGGACCGGTTCGAGTGATCTTAAGAGGAGTCAGGGCCCCGTTGCCTGAGTTGGTCAAAGTGATCGTTTGCGGGGCGCTCTGCGTTGACACTGTCTGTGCGGCGAAGTTGAGGGATGTGGTCGAGAGGCCTACAACCGGCTCAAGCGCCGTGCCGCTCAGTGTCACCGTCTGGGGGCTGTTGTTGGCGTAATCGGTCAGCGTCAGCGCGCCGGTTTGAGGTCCATAAACACTGGGCTGGAAGGTCACATTGAGCGTGCAACTGGAAGTGGCGGCTATGGAAGGCATGCAATTGTTGCTTTCCGTCCAGCCGCTCGATATCGACACGTTGCTGACGCTTAACGGTATCGAACCTGTGTTGGCGAAGGTCACAGCTTGGGAAGCGCTCGCGGTTCCCACCGTCTGGCCGCTGAAGGTCAGACTCGTGGGGGAGAGTGTCGCGGCGGGCGCCGTTCCTGTGCCACTCAACGCGATGGTTTCAGGGCTGCCCGCTCCCGTGTAGGTAATCGTCAGCGTGCCGGTCCTCGTCCCTGTGTTCGTAGGCGTAAAGGTCACATTGATCGCGCAGACAGTTCCCGCGCTTAATGAGCCGCCGCTGTCAGGACAGGAAGTCACGCACGTAGATCCGAAAGGGCAGGCATAAGAGACTACCGCAAAGTCGCCGCTGGCGGTGATGCTCGTAAGGCTGACGGACGCATTGCTGATGGGGGTTAGCGTGACGCTCTCTGCCGGGCTCGTCGTGCCGCCGAGCACAGGCCCAAAACTGAGGCTGGTCGGGAGGAATGTTATCGCAGGCGGGGGTGAGATCATGACTACAAACGCGCCTCCGTAGCCGGCTTGGATCGGGTTCACAGTGGGGAAATCACCCTGGGTGGTTCCGCCCAAGTACGCGTTGCCGGAGGAGTCAACGGCGATAGCATTGGCTAGAGCATTTGAGTTTCCGCCGAGGTAGGTAGAGTACGCCAAAGCAGACCCGGCTGCATTCAAGCAGGTTACAAAAGCGTTATAGGCAGGCGGGTAGCCCGTGTTGTTATTAGCGGCCTGTAGGGCGTTGACCGTGGGGAAGTCACTCGACGGAGTCGTCCCCACTACGCAGGCAACCCCGGTGGGGTCGACGGAGATGGCGCGGGCTATATCACCTCCACCCGGGCAAGCTTCGCCGAAAAATACCCCGCTGCCGCCAAGGTACGTGGAATAGAGAAGGGCCGAGCCCGCAGCGTTGAACTTGGCAATATAAGCGTTGGAGGCGCCGCCATGTTTAGAGTTGTTGGTCGCCTGTATCGGGTTCATGGTAGGGAAATCTTCTGAGCATGTAGCCCCGGTTAGGTAAGCATCGCCGAACGCATCAACGGCGATCCCTTCACAATATTCAACACCGCTGCCACCGAAGAAGGTGGAATACACCAAAGCCGAGCCGGCGGAATTCAATTTGGCTAGAAACGTTGCCCCATAACGACTGCCGGTCGACTGAAACGCATTGACCATGGGAAAGTCGAAGGAAACTGTGGAGCCGATCAAGTAGGCGCTGCCCGAGGAATCGACGGCGATATCATTGCCGATGTCGAAATCGCTGCCGCCCAGATAAGTGGAATAGACCAATGCAGAGCCGGTCGGGTTCAGTTTGCTCACGAACGCGTCCTCAAGTCCGTTGAGGCTGGCCTGCAACGCGTTGACAATTGGAAAGTCAGTCGAGCCAGTGCCCCCCGTCACATAGGCGCTGCCTGAGAGGTCGACGGCAATGCCCGTGGCCTCATCAGTTATTCCGCCACTGCCACTTCCCCCGAGGAAGGTGGAATAGATCAGGCTCGTGCCGGCCGCATTCAATTTGGTCACAAACCCGTTACAAACACCCTTAAGGGTCGCTTGCAGCGGAAAAGCGGTGGGAAAATCGCCTGAACAGGTCGAACCGGTCAGGTAGGCGTCACCAGATGAGTCGATCGCAATGGCATTGCCCTGTTCCCTCACGCTCCCGCCAAGGTAGGTAGAGTAGATAAGAGCCGAGCCGGAGGCATTGATTTTGGATACGAAGACTGTGCCATTTGCAGCCTTGTTGGTTGCCTGGATTGGATCTGAAGTTGGGAAGTTATTTGAATAAGCCGTCCCGGTCAGATAGGCATTGCCGGAGGAATCAACGGCGATGCCCTTGGCGGTGTCATAGTAGCCGTTGACGGGGTTCCCGCCGAGATAGGTGGAGTAGACGAGTGAGGGGTCGATCACTAAGGGCTTGGAGTGGTCGTAAGAGCCGACTGCAAAGCAAATGCGATTCTGCGCGTCGAGGCGGAAGCCGCCCTCGCGGAATTGACGATGGACGATTGTCGATTGTCGATTGACGATTTTTGGTTGTCGGGTTTCGGCTTTTAACTGTGGACTGTCGATTGTCGACTGCTCTTGGTAGACCTGTGGCTTATGGAATCGGATCTCGCCGCCTTTGGCCGCAATCACCAGATCGCCATCGGCGTCGATCCGTAGGGGCGGTTCGCGAACCGCTCCTACCTGCAATGTGATGGCGCTCGGATCGGCGCCCGGCGCAACGATGAAGTCATACTCCAATTGCCCGCCCTGGTTGCCGTAGTATTCCAGGTCCACGCCGGGATAAACATCGTGATACCGCACCTTCGCGTAGGTCGGCACATTGGTGCGCCACTTCTTCGGATCGTTGCCGATGAAGTAATTCACCTTGCCCGGAAGCTCCTCGCGCCCCGTCACTTCCCCATCCGGCTTCACGCCCACCAGTCGCAGGCGCACAACCTGATTTTGCATTTTCGGTATCGGGTTTTGGATTGAGCTCTGATTCCTGAATCCCGAATCCTGAATCCTGACTCCTGACTCCTGCACTTCCAACACCGCCTCACTGCTCGTCAGGAACACCCCGTAGCCGCGTCCGCGCGAGAGAAACTTCACCCCGGCGCCGGCCTGCCCCTGGTTCGCTTCAAAACTCAGCGGAAGCTTCCCGTAGCTCGCGATGAGGCGGGGCCTAGCCTGTACGTTGACAGGGTTTCCCCGCACCAAAGGGCTACTCTTGGAAGCTTGCAGCCTGCCGTGAACGCAGAACAGGAAGGCTGCAACCAATACGCTCGACATACAACCGGCGTAGATCACGATCCGTTTGGTCGCGGTCCGCGCGTGAGGAGGGATCCGAGGCAACATAGGCGCCTCCACGCTGCAAAGGAATGTGACTGGGCACAATATATCCCTTCCTCGAAGCCGATGCAAGGTGTCGTATTCCGCCTGTCGTATTCCGCCATCCAATTTGTCACTTTTGGCCGCCTCGCGGCCAGACTTCTTGTCCCTTGACAAACGCAGAGTTATAGGCTAGAGTATCATGGTGGGGTTGGGCCGGCGGTGAAAGCCGGCCGGGAATACGATGCAGTTTCCGCACTGCCGCAACGTAGCGCTGACCTTCAGGTCAGCAGGTTTGGATGGCGGTATAATGCCGACCTGAAGGTCGGCGCTACACGAATTCCGGGAACAAAGCGAGAATGTCTATGAAAACAAAGGATCGTGGGCTGGCGCAGACATTGCTTTTGAATGTCTGCGATGCGCCGGAGGCGCAGTTCGATCAATTTATGACGAATGCCCTGACTTGTCCCTTCGGGACATCGCAGACCCCACAAATCAGGGTCTGCGCCAGCCGGAATTGGCGGGCTGACAACGGGATTTCGACGGAACAAAGCGAGAATGTCTATGAAAACAAAGGATGAGGTCAAAAAGTCGAGGAGTTGAACAGTTGAGGAGTCGAATTGCAGAACGTAGGAGCCGACACAAAGTCCCAGTTACAGTCCGAGGTGCGCCTGCTGACTTCTCGACTCCTCAACTTCTCAACTTCTCGACTCCGACTGAGAACTGATGACTGACAACTGACGGCTACTCACGGCCCCACGACCGGGTTCGTGAGCGTTCCGATGCTCTCCACCGTGATGCTGACCGTATCGCCCGGATGGAGGTGAACCGGCGGCTTACGGTGATGGCCTACGCCGCCGGGGGTGCCGGTGGAAAGCAGGTCGCCGGGTTCCCAGGTGAGCGATTGGGAGAGGTAGCTGACCAGAAACGGAATCTTGAAGATCAGGTCGTTGGTATTGGAATCCTGCATCGTCTGCCCGTTGAGCGTTAGCGAGATTGGCAGCGAGTGCGGATCGGGAATCTCATCCTTGGTGACAATACACGGACCAAGGGGCGCGAAGGTATCGCAACTCTTCCCTCGGAACCATTGCTTGTCGCCGATTTGAAGGTCGCGCGCGCTCACGTCATTGAGGATGGTGTAGCCGGCAATGTGCTCGAGGACCTTCTCTTCTGGTATTGCCTTCCCACGCTTCCCGATCACGACCGCGAACTCCGCTTCGAAATCCACCTGGTGCGAGTTGGGCGGAAGGACGATGGGATCGCCCTGCCCGCAGATGGTGTTATTCGACTTGAGGAAGAAGATCGGCCGCGCGGGTGTTTGGATCCCCTGCTCGGCGCGGTGGGACTCGTAATTGAGCCCCACGCACACGATCTTGCCGGGCCGCAGCAAGGGAGCGCGCAGGCGCACGCTTCCGAGCGGCGTGAAGAGGCCTCGAGGCAGGCGTGCCGGTTCCGGAAACGCCGCCTCCGCGCCCAGGATCACCGCCAACCCCCGGCGCCACCCTTCCCCGCGCGCCAGCAGCTCGAGCATGTCGCGCGGCGCGGCTCCCGGGGCCAAGACCGTATCGGCCGCCTCTTGTAGCTCAGGCCGTGTTTCGATGCCGAGCGTATCGCCTCGAAGCAAGCCGATGGCAAGCTCCAGGTCGATCACGGAATTGTCCACCAAAGCGCCCAACCGGTCTTCATCGCCGCTCGTGAAGGTCACTAGTCTCATTAAGTCTCCTCAACGCAGTAGGCAGTGGGCAGTCGGCAGTAGGCAGTCGGCAGTGGGCAGTAGGCAGAAAGCAGAATCTCCTGGGAGGCGGGCCGACGGCTGAGTGTACGCAGAGGGCAGAAAGTCGCCGGCATGCGGTGATTGCCGCATCCAGGAGATGCGCGTGTCACAAAGCGCGCCGCCGACTGGCAACTGCCTCTTGCCCACCGCCGACTGCCCACCGCCGACTGCCCACTGCCGACTGCCTACTGCCGACTGCCCTCCGCCAGCACCCGCTCCGTTTCGCGCGCCACCACGATCTCCTCGTTGGTGTACACCACCAGCACCGCCACGCCGGAAGCCGGGCTCGAGATAATGCGATCGCCGCGCGCAGGCTGGCAGTTCACCTCTTCATCGAGGTGGATTCCGAGGAATTCCATATCGCGGCAAACTTCCTGTCGCACCCGCCAGGAGTTCTCCCCGATGCCTCCCGCAAAGGCCACGGCGTTGAGCCCGCCCATGGCGGCAGCGAAAGCCCCAATGTACTTCTTAACCTGGTAGACGAGCACCTCCACCGCCAAGGCACTCCGCCGGTGGCCACTCGCTGCCGCCTTCTCCAGATCCCGCACGTCACCGCTGAGCCCCGAGATGCCAAGCAGGCCGCCTTTCTTGCACAGTATTTCACGAACCTCGGCGGGTGCCAACTTCTCCTTCTCCATCACGTGCAGAATGATGAAAGGATCAAGGTCGCCGCAACGCGTGGCGTGCTCGATTCCGGACTGGGCGGAGAAGCCGAAACTTGTGTCCACCGACTTCCCTTCCTCGACCGCGCAAATCGACGAACTCCCGCCCAGGTGGCACGAGATAATCCGCAACTCGGACGCGGGACGGCCCAGCATCTCCGCGGCGCGGCGCGCCACGTAGCGGTGCGAGGAACCATGGAAGCCGTAGCGGCGCACACCGTGCTTTTCCTGCCACTCGCAGGGGACGCCATAAGTGAAAGCCCTCTCCGGCAGGCTGGCGTGGAAACCCGTTTCGAAAACCGCCACCATCGGTATTCCGGGCAAAACCTCGCGAAAGATCTGCATGGCTTGGATGTAAATTGGGTTGTGAACGGACGCCACGGGAACGAACTCCTGCATAGCAGCCAGCAACTCGTCATCGACCAGGAAACTTCCGCAATAGCGCGGGCCGCCATGCACGGCTTTGAAGCCCACGGCCGCAATGGCGCCCTTGGCCTCGGCAGACGAGTGGCGTTGAGCGAGCTTGTCAATCAGGAATTTGATGGCAGCACGGTGGTCGGGGATCGGCGCCGCCTCTTTCACTTCCCTTCCGCCAACATCATCCCAGCTTGTGATCGGAGACTCCGCGCTGCCGATGCGCTCGATCTTGCCGCGGGCCAGAACCTTGTCGCCCTCGGTTTCAATGAGCTGGTATTTCAGCGACGTGGAACCGAGATTGGGAACCAGAATCCGCAAGATTGATCTCCCTGTACAAAGCGCCTCATCACCCGTTGAATGTCATTCCCCATGGGTGGGCCGCAGGCCCATGAACACTCGGAATTACACGTTACCCCCGTCGCTGATGGTGCATCAGCAGGAGCGCCAACGACATGGAATGAATCTTGGTCTCCGGCGGTTCCGCCCGCGAAAGCACCACCAGCGGCACGCGCGCCCCCACGATGATTCCGCCGGACTGGCCTCCGGCAAAGTAGGTAATCGCCCGATAGAGGATATTCGCCGCTTCGATGTCGGGAGCGACAAAGACGTCCGTAGCCTCGACAACCGGGCTGGCGATGCCTTTGCGGTCGGCGGCAAAGCGGCTGAGCGGAACGTCGAGCGCCAAGGGGCCTTCCAGGTAAGCGCCCGTGATCTGTCCTCGGCGGTTCATCTGCACCAGCGCCGCCGCATCCACCGTTGCCGGCATGGCCGGATTGACGAACTCCAGCGCCGCCAGCAAGACCACCTTAGGCTCCGCGATGTCCAGCGCGTGCGCCACTTCGATGGCGTTGCGGCAGATTTCCGCCTTGTTCTCCAGGGTGGGCGCGATGTTGATCGCCCCGTCGGTCATGACCATCAGGCGGGGAATTCGAGGCGTCTGGAAAACGATGACCTGGCTCAACTGTCTTCCGGCGCGCAAGCCACGTTCTTTGTCCAGAACCCCCCGGATCAGGTTGGCCGTAGTCACCTTGCCCTTCATCAGCAGGTCGGCCCGCCCTTCCCGTATCAGGTCGATGCCCTGGCGAATCGAGGCGTCTTCCCCGGAGGTCGCGATCAGCGACTCGGGACGCAAACTGTAGCCCACTTTGCGAGCGGCCTCTTCAATCTTGGCGGGCTTGCCAATCAGCGTGGGCAGCGCCAGTCCCAGCGGTTCGGCTTGCGCCAGGCTTTCCAACACGTCAGGATCGTGTCCTTCGATCACCGCGATTCTCGCCGGGCCAAGCTGGCGTGCGCGCGCAATCAGTTCCTCAAAGCTGCGGATCATCTACGTTTCTCCAGGACAGGTAGCGACATCGTTGGCGTCTCCGTGCCCTCCGTGATTCGAGAAAGATCTAACACAGAGGTCACCGAGTTGCTCCGTGACCTCTGTGTTGAAGCTTCGAGGCACAGAGACCACGGAGACGGTCGTTCTCGATGGCGAGACAGGACGTTAATTCGCGGCTGCGGAACGGCTTTGCACCCGCCCGACAATGGTCTTGAATTCGTCCTCCGTGAGCAGGTCCTTCTTCTCGAACGACTTCTCCTTCACCAGCCGCACCATTTCCAGCATCTCCTCTTCGCTGGCTGCAACACCCAGCTTCTCGCACCATTCCTGGACAGACGGCAGCCCACTGTTCTTGCCGAGCACGATGGTGACCGGCGCTTGTCCCACCAGCTCAGGAGCGAACGGAACGTATTCCAAAGGGCTCTTCGCCCGGGCTTTGCGGACGAACCCCGCCACGATCCCGGACTCCACCTGGTAGAGCATGTCACCCACGATGGGACGGTTGCCCGGAATCTTCACCTTCGCAAGGTCCAGGACAAACCGCGAGACCTCGCACATCTTCTCGGTACGGATCCCCAGCTTGACCCCGTACTGGCAGAGCAGCGAAAGGACCACATCTTCCATGGGAACGTTCCCCGCCCGCTCGCCCAGGCCAGTCACCGTGGTGTGCGCAACGGAGGCTCCTGCCGCAAGGCCATAGATGGTGTTGGCCACGCCCAACCCGAAGTCTTGATGGCAGTGAATCTCCACCGGCTTCTTGAGCCGTTTGATCGCCTTCTTGACCACCGCAAAGATGGCTTCCGGCGTGCACCCTCCAAAACTGTCGGCGATGGTGAAGGAGTCCATATGGCCTTCCTCGGCCACATGTTGAACGAGGTCCAGCAACTTCTCCACTTCCGTGCGCGTCGAGTCGATGGTGAAGAAGACGGTATAAAGGCCGGCCTCTTTCGCGGCCAGCGTAGCCTCGATGGATGACTTCACGGCGCGCTCCAGGGGCCATCCATAGGCGTTCTTGATGATGTGTTCGCTGGACGGAATTTCGACAATCACGCCCTTGCACCCACACGCCTTGGCGGCCGCCACGTCACTGACCATGCAGCGGGCAAAGGTGAAGATCTCCGCTTTCAGGCCCAGGTTGGCGATATCGCTCACCGCCCCCTGATCCTGCGGCGAGACGGCGGGCATCCCGGCCTCGATGCGGTGTACGCCCATCGCATCCAACCGCTTGGCGATTTCTACCTTCTCCTCGCGGCGAAACACCACGCCCGTCTGCTGTTCGCCATCGCGCAAGGTCACATCGTGGATCTTGATCTTGGGCGCGAATTTGAAGCCTTTCCTCACCTCGGGCAAATAGCACCAGGGGCTTACAAACCACTTCTTCGTCTTCCAGGGTTGGGCCATAGCTCCTCCGTAGATTGTCGGAAACTGTCTCCGAGCTTGCCGCATAGGCGCACTTTCGCGGGGCGTGAATTAGCGGATAAAGTCCCGCAGAAAGCGATTCACCTGCTTCCGGAAACCTAATAGTCTACCGCAACTTAGCTGTGTTGCGGTAGAGCTTGCCGTTCCCTCACAAACCTGTTGCGCCAGTTTGGGAATAAGCGCACAATAGGACCTGCCGTCACTGCCGGGGTTGGCGGCGTGGGTTGCGAAGCACCTGTAGTGGATTCTGGGAATTCCGGCCGGCGTGCCGAAAACCGCATGAGCGTGGGGGACGGGTTTCGCACCGAACGTACTGATTCAACTGAAGTTAGCGGCCGCTCTAGCACGGCCGTCCTTCCTGATTCGGAGGAGGATTTTTGCAGCTCGCGTCTTCTTTCTTCCCAGTCTTCTCTCTGCCCGAGGACAAGTTTCACGACCATTGTGGGGTGTTCGCGGTTTATGGGCACTCCGAAGCCGCCAAACTGGCATATTTAGGTCTCTACGCGCTCCAACACCGGGGCCAGGAAAGCGCCGGCATCGCTGTCTCGGACGGCAATTTGTTGACCTGCAAACGAGGGATGGGACATGTGGACGAGATCTTTCCCTCCGAGGTCATTAAAGGCTTGCCGGGGCATCTGGCTATAGGGCATACGCGCTACTCGACGGCAGGCGACACAGACCTTAAGAACGCTCAACCCTTGAAGGTGAGCTGCAATAAGGGCCAGGTGGCCCTGGCTCATAACGGGAATTTGGTGAACGCCAGCGCGATCCGGCGTGACCTCGAGAACCGGGGCGACATCTTTCAGACCACCAGCGATACGGAAGTAATCCTGCATTTCTTTGCCCGCTCCCGCCAGGCCGGCACTCCGGAGGCCGTAGCGGAGGCGCTCGACAAAGTGGTGGGGGCGTACTCGCTGGTGATGCTCTTCAAGGACAGCGTCTACGGCATCCGCGACCCGCGTGGTTTCCGCCCCCTGAGCCTGGGACAGCTTGGAGATTCATACGTATTGGCCTCAGAGAGTTGCGCCTTCGACCTGATCAACGCCAAGTTCATTCGCGATGTCGAGCCGGGCGAGATGGTCATCCTGGACTCCCGCGGCGTGACCTCGCTGCGTTTCACGCCTCCGGTTTCGTCTGCCCAGTGCATTTTCGAGCACGTCTATTTTTCCCGCCCGGACAGTATGGTATTCGGACGTTCAGTGCAGGTCAGCCGCGAATTGCTGGGACGGTTTCTAGCCCGCGAGCACCCGGCAGAGGCCGACCTGGTGGTTCCGGTTCCGGATTCAGGCGTTCCGGCGGCCACAGGCTTTGCCGAGGAATCCGGGATCCCGCTCAAGATCGCTTTGATCCGCAACCATTACGTAGGACGCACGTTTATCGAGCCCAGCCAGGCGATCCGGGACTTCGGCGTCAAATTGAAGCTTAACCCTGTGCGCAGTCTGCTGGAGGGAAAACGAGTGGTGCTGGTGGACGATTCGATCGTACGCGGCACCACCAGCCGGAAGATCGTTCAGATCGTAAGGGAGGCCGGGGCGAAGGAAATACACATGCGCATAAGTTGCCCCCCCACTACCTCCCCCTGCTTTTATGGCATTGACACGCCAACGAAAAAGGAATTAATCGCATCTACTCATAATGTCGAGGAGATACGACAATTCCTGGGAGCTGACTCTCTAGGTTATCAGTCGCTCGAGGGTTTGCGCCGAGCGGTAGGCGATACGCAGGGACGCTTTTGCCTGGCCTGCTACACAGGGAACTATCCCACTACCGTTCAAGAGCCTCTGATTGCGATTCGAAACCGGGACTGAGAGATATGGAACCGCTTGAGAAGCAAGCTGCGGAAGAGCCTGTGGCAGGGCCGCACGTTTCGGAACCTGCCGTGTCCGCTTCGCCGGAGGCGGAAGGCGGGAATCAAAACGCCAAGCCCAGGCGACGGGAAAGTGCCTGGGAGACCGTTCGTTCCTTGTTGGTGGTTCTGCTGGGGGTGTTCTGATCCGGACTTTCATCGCAGAAGCAACGGTGATTCCCACGGGGTCGATGGAACAAACCATCCTGATCGGCGATCATGTGTTCCTGAACAAGCTGCTCTACGGACCTCGGCTTCCTTACACGTCGTTGCGCATTCCGTCCCTGCGCAGCGTCCACCGGCAGGACATCGTGGCTTTTCGCTATCCCAGAAATCCCTCCGTGATGTTTGTGAAACGCGTGATCGGTGTGGGCGGCGACGTGATCAGGATCGAAGACCGCAGAGTATTCGTCAACGGCCGGCCGCTGAACGAGCCTTATGACCAGTTCCAATACTCCTCGACTTTGCCCTTAAGGGACAACTTCCCTCCGCCCCTCAACGTGCTGGAAACCCTGCCTGCCGCCTGGGGGCTGGACCCGTCCTGGTCGCACGAAATGCCCAACTTCATTCGGAATGACGGACTGCACGTGCCCCAGGGATTCCTCTTCTGCATGGGCGACAACCGGGACAACTCTTTGGACAGCCGTTTCTGGGGCTTCGTTCCGCTCGAAAACGTGGTGGGCGAGCCGCTCTTTGTTTACTGGTCTTATGACGCTCCCACCCGTGACTGGACGAGCGAAGAGTTGGCCTCCCGGCTCAAATTTGACGCCTCCATCCTTTGGAACTTCTTCAACAAGACTCGCTGGTCGAGGACGGGAAAAACCTTCTGAATTTGTGATTGGTGATTTGCGATTTGTGATTCTCCCTGTCATCCTGAGCGCAGCGAAGGATCTGCAGTTCTGGTCCGAGGCGAACTAATGCAGATCCTTCGCTGCGCTCAGGATGACAGCGCGCTGATTTGGTGGAGTACAAACTGCAGCCAATGCATGGCCAATCACAAACCACCAATCACCCATCGCAAATGTGCTATGCTCTAGCGCGGTGAGGCCTTGAATCGTAGCGGGAGCACGGCAATCACCAATCACAATTCACAAATCACCCATGACCTATGCTCTATCGTGATGCTGGTGTTGACATCGACGCGGCCACCGAAGCCAAAACGTCCATCAAACTCCTGGCGCGCCAAACGTTTAACGCGCGCGTACTGAAGGAAGTCGGAGCCTTCGGCGGATTCTTCTCCATCCAGGGACTTCCCCGTGACGCCGTCCTGATCTCGAGCATCGACGGCGTGGGAACCAAGCTCAAAATCGCCTTCGCATTGAATCGGCATACCACCGTGGGCGCCGATCTGGTCAACCACTGCGTCAACGACATCTCCGTGCACGGTGCGGCGCCCTTGTTCCTGCTCGACTACCTGGCCACAGGAAAAATGCACCCCGCAGTGGTCACCGACGTGGTGCGGGGCGTGGCCTCGGCTTGCCGGTCGGTGGGCTGCGCACTGATTGGCGGCGAAACCGCGGAGATGCCGGGCTTCTACCCGCCCAATGAATACGATCTGGCGGCCTGCATCATCGGCTGGGTCCGGCAGCGCGAGATCATCGACGGCAGCCGCATCTGCCCGGGAGACGCCATCGTGGGGCTTCCCTCCTGGGGATTGCACACGAACGGATATTCCCTGGCACGCAAGGTCCTGCTCGAAAAGGCAGGAATCAAGCTCACCCGGCAAATACCGGAGCTGGGCCGGACCCTGGGTGACGAACTGCTCGCCCCGCACCGTTGCTATTGGAATGTCCTGCGCCCACTGCTCGCCGAACACTTGCTTAAAGGGTTAGTCCATATCACCGGCGGGGGCATTACCGATAATACGCCGCGCATACTTCTCCCAGGGGCTCGCGCGGTTGTCCGGCTGGGGAGCTGGCCCGTATTGCCGATCTTCAACTTGATCGCCCGGCTGGGGCGCGTGCCGGAGCCTGACATGCTCCGCACCTTCAACATGGGAATTGGCATGTTGCTGGTCGTGGCCAGGCGAAAACTGGCTCCCGTCACCACGTTGCTCTCGAAAGCACGGGAAAAGTTCTGGATCGTCGGCGATATCCAGCACGGGAAGCCGGGCGTCAAGTACATTGGTGATTTGTGATTGGCGAATTGTGATTGGCGATTTTTCACTGTCATCCTGAGCGCAGCGAATAATGACAGCGAATCACCAGTGCTTTAGCCATCGCAAATCACAAATCACCAATCGCAAATCACCAATGGACGGTCTTCATGAAGAATCTTGGCATCCTGCTCTCCGGACGCGGCTCGAATTTCGAGGCGATCGCCCGCAACGTTCAGGAGGGGAAAATCCCCGCTAAGATAGCCATCGTCGTCAGCAACAAAGAGGATGCTGCGGGCCTGGCCACGGCAAGAAGCATGGGCCTCGAAACTCGCTTCATTCCCTCCCAAGGAAAAGAGCGCGAAGCCTTCGATCGCGAAGTTGTCTCAGTCCTCAAGCACTTTCAAGTGGATGTGGTGTGCCTGGCAGGATTCATGCGTATTCTCAGCCCCTGTTTCGTGCGCGCGTTTCCGGGGCGCATTCTGAATATCCATCCCGCTCTGCTGCCGGCTTTTCCTGGAACCGACGCGCAGAAGCAGGCTCTCGATTACGGCGTGAAATTCACGGGCTGCACGGTTCACATCGTTGACGAAGGCGTGGATTCCGGCCCCATCGTCTGCCAGGCCGTCGTCCCCGTCCTGGATGAGGACACTCCGGAATCCCTCTCCGCGCGAATCTTGAAGGAGGAGCACCGGATCTACTCGGAAGCTGTTTGCCTGCTTATCGAGGACAAGGTTCGTTTACAAGGCCGGCGGCTGATCAGCCGCGAAGTCGCTTCTTAAGGAGCCGTTGCTCTGGTGACAGCTATCCAATCGTCGTAACTCCACTCATCAGGCGGGTCCACCACGATACGGGCGAAGGTCCACAATCGAATGCGCTCACGGTCAACGTCCAGCCGATCGCCCATTCGATGGATGAGCCCGATGGGATCTGACCGCAGCCTCCCGAGACAATTGAACAAGTGTTGAGTCACATCATAGGCCGGATCGCCAATGAACGGCTTCGGGTCAATGACGAGCCAAGGTAGCCGCTTTGACCGGAGGACGTTGCCGGCGTGAAGATCCGTCGCCAGCAGCACTTCCTTGGGAGCGGTACGAGGCAGTTCGTGCAAGAGTCGCAGACCTTCGCGGACCAGTCCCGCGTCGCGCCACTTTCTGATGTCTGCCACCGCCGCGTCGCCCCAGAACTTCATCAGTGAGGAAAGTGGTCGAAAGGGGTGGGGCGTCATGGGCGAGCGCCAAAGACGGCGCAACAATCCCGCGATAACCAGATCCTGTTCGGCCTCCGGCGCCGCGCGCAGTGAAGTTCCAGGATGGCAGCGCTCGAGCAGCATGGCGCCAAGCTCGTCGTCCGCCAGCAGTCGCACTGTCGGATCGCCGTCCCAGAATCGCAACCCCTCCGCTTCGTGCTCCGCCTCCAGGTGAGGCATGCCAATCTTGAGCACCGCCTCGGTCCCATCGGCGAGTGCGGCCGGCGCTACCCAAGCGCAACTCACCTCGTTGTTATCGAACGGGGCGCCGACACTCAACGACCAACGTCGCTCGACGCTCCGCACAATCTCCGGCAGTCGCTCGAGCCACGCCGCACCCTCGGGCGTCTTGCGGCAGTTCGCGGCGACTCGGACTGGTATCTTCAATGTCATGCCATGATTTTATCCGCATAATTAAGAGAGGGGGCAAAACTTGACTTCGACGTATCACCGTGTCACTCTCGGACCATGAGAACGACCATCACGCTGGACGACGATGTTACGCAGCCGCCCAACATTTGTCGCACGTCTCGGGCGAGCGACTAGGTAAGGTCATTTCGAAACTCGCGCGCCAGGGTCTCGAGCGAGAGAAGTTCTGCAGCAGTCAGCAAATTCAACGCTTTCCCACCTTCGATGTTCCTGCCGGAGCGCCGATCATTTCAGGTTCCCATATTGATCGAATCCTTCACGAGGAGGGTTTTTCCCTGACTCGTGACTCCTGACTCCTGAATCCTGCTCTTCCGTGTCACTTTCGCGTAAGCGCGCTTCCCTTCCAGGCGGCGGTCCTGCTGCGGGCGTCTTGCACGTGACCCAGGAACCTTCGCGCTAATTCACAAACCCACCCCGCCCTCCGCTCCTTGATTGCCTCGTTGGGGATCAACTCTCGTCCCACGCCTATCGCCGCAGCACCCGCCAGAATCAAATTTCCCGCCGTCGATAAAGTTACGCCTCCCGCAGCGACCATCGGCACCTGAGGCAAAGCCGCTTTCAGAGCACGGATGTACACTTCGCCTCCCATTTCCGCGCAGGGGAAGACTTTGACGAAGTCGGCGGACGCCTTCCACGCCCTGATCACTTCCGTGGGGGTCAAAGCGCCCGGCAAAACCACTACCCCGGCCTTGCCTGCGTACTCGACGACCTCCGCATCGAGTCCTTCACTGGTGAGGAATTTTGCCCCCGCATCCACACACACACGCGCCATCTCCACGTCCAGCACGGAACCCGCCCCAACGGTCATCTGCGGTGCGTTGCGAGCTAGTTCAGAGATTACGCCCGCCGCGCCTTGAACGGTCATGGCCATCTCCACGATGGGGATGCCACCGCAGGCCACCGCTTCAGCGGCAAAAAGCGCTTCCTCGGCACTCGATACGCGAACAATTGGAATGATGCCTATTTCCTCGATGCGCGCGCGGACTTCTTCTCTCGTCATGATCCGCTCCTTCGGTCAGCCGCTTCGTAACATCGGCAATTGGCTCGACGAGAATTCTGCACTCGATTTCGGCCTTTGCCAATAGGGAATACTGTCCGGG
>CAVROP010000005.1:0-21033 GCA_963722675.1 uncultured Acidobacteriota bacterium | reverse complement strand
TACGGTGCTAACATCGACTCCTTTGTCCTTAAGTTTACCAAGAATCTCTAGCGCCCTTGGTTCAAAGCGAGTTTGATATCGTGAAACGGTGTCGCTTCGATAATCTGTGTACGCTTGCATCTCGCCATTAATCCTCTTCTTATACTCCTCCAACGATTCGTGACTGCCTTGCTGGCTGATCATTGCCTTTACGATGTTGGGCGTTCCGCTCGCACGGTCTGACAGAAACGTGAGGATGTCGGAGGATAGTTCTACTGCTTCTACCTTCAGTGGATCAATCGCCAAAGGGGCGGGTTTCTCGGCCTCTCTCGGCTGCGCCGCATTTTGCTTGGTTTCGCTTAGCGCCTTGGCAAGGGCCTTTGTGTCGAACTTCACATTTATCGGAGGCGGCGTCCGGCTGGGCGTGTTCTGAATTGACTTCAGTTCGCTCATTTTTTCGTCTAGCACGCTGCTTGCTGTCACCCCTCGATAGGTGGTGACGGCCGAGAGGCCGACCGCCAGCAAACCAAGGCTCCAAACGATTACTGCGTACGCCCTGTTGCGCCTTTCCAAGAAGATGTGCCCAGTGTACCAAGTTATCGCCAATTGAATGATGCCAGCCACAACCGTCAGAATGGTATCCGTCATAAGTGACATCCCTTCGCGCTACGTGCGTAGAGACTACACCTACTTTTGCGCTCACTTCAACTACACAATATTGCGACTCAGAGAAGGCATTTTTCGACGGCACGGATAATCAGTCCCTTGACAATCGCCTTGGCCTCGGCTTATACCTGCAGACGCCGCTTGGCCTGCCGAATTTCCCTTTGGGAGGAATCCCGTGAGCCAGATCAAGAAGCAATTGCCGACTTTGCTGACCCTTTTGGGCCTCTGGGCGTCGCCGGTTCTTCTGCCGCATCGAGCGCTGGCGCAAGCGCCCGCGACCGGAATCGACAAGATCAATCACGTGATCTGGATCATCCAGGAAAACCGAAGCTTTGATAACTATTTTGGGACTTACCCCGGAGCAGACGGGATTCCTCCCGGCACCTGTCTTCCCAAGTTGCCGGGCAGCGTGAATTGCGTGAAGCCTTTCCACATGCCCGCCGGCCAGCCGGCGCTCGACCTGGCCCATGAGTGGGAAGTCGTTCATGCCGCGTACAACCACGGAGCCATGGATGGATTTGTGTGGGCGGAAGGCAGTGAATTCACCCTGGGCTACTACGACGACCGGGACATTCCCAATTATTGGAATTACGCCCGGCATTACACGCTTTGTGATCGCTTCTTCTCCTCCCAAATGGGCCTCAGCCTTCCTAACCACACCTACACGGTGGCGGGACAATCCGGGGGCCTGATCGTTAATGTGGCCAACCTCCAAGAACTCAAGGAGGTCATGGACGATGACGACGGTTTCAGTTTTGCCTCCATGGCCAAGCTGATGTCCGAAACCAAAGTCCCGTGGAAATATTACGTGGAGTCGCAGCCCCTGCCTGAGGGAGTGCCGATGAAGTTGAGTGAAACGGGAGTCCGGCTGGCCTTCCCGGACCCCAAGCAATTCAGCCTCTGGAATCCCTTGCCGGGCTTCAAAACGATTCGCGATGATCCGGCGGAGATGGCTCACCTGGTGGATTTGAAAGAATACTTCAGCGACTTGCAGAAGGGAACGCTGCCGGCCTTTTCGTGGATCATTCCGGACTACCAGGACAGCGAGCACCCCGTGGCCCGCGTTTCAGACGGCATGTGGTACGTCACCAAGCTGGTGAATGCGCTGATGGAGAGCCCTTATTGGAAAGACAGCGTGATCTTTCTTACCTGGGATGACTACGGAGGATTTTACGATCACGTGCCGCCGCCGGAGATGGATGCCTTCGGACTTGGCCCACGCGTGCCCATGATCGTGATCTCACCGTACGCCAAAGCGGGTTACATCTCGCACTACCCTTATGAGTTCTGCTCGGTGTTGAAGTTTGTGGAAGAACGATGGAAGCTGCGCCATCTTACGGCGCGCGATCACTGGGCGAACGACATGCGGGACTGCTTCGACTTCGAGCGGGCACCCAGCGAGAGCCTGGTGATCCCCATTCCGCCCGACCTGCCCCGCTCACAACCGATCCTGGACTATGGCGCCTACCCGCCCTCAGTGCCTTTGCCTAAGTTTGCGCCGCCGCGAGCATCGCATATGGCGCCGCAGAAGCCGGTTCCGCCGGATAAGTGATTGCTCGCCTGCCAAGGTGCCTTCGGCACAGCGCCAGGGTTACGCCCGGACCATATCCAAGGCCGCGAAGTCGACTTCCAACGATCCGCTTTGAAAGACCTTGAGGAAAGATTTGACCACAGCAGGGTCGAAGTCTGTCCCCGCACCCTTCGAGATGAGCTCTTTGGCTTCCAATGGCGACATCGCTTTGGCGTACGGACGATCGCTGGTCATGGCGTCGTAGACGTCAGCAACCGCAATGATCCGAGCCTCGAGTGGAATCTCCTCGCCCTTCCTGGGATGGTACCCCGAACCATCGAACCTATCGTGATGGGCCAGAATAATGGGGATGATGCGGTTCAGCCTGCCTCTTACAGGCTCAATTTGCAGGGCCCCTTTCTCCACATGCTTTTTCATCTCTTCGTACTCGCTGGCAGTGAAGCGTGCTGCCTTGTGAAGCAGTTCGCGCGAGGTGTCCAGCTTGCCGAGGTCGTGCAGTAAGGAGGCGTCCCAAACATCGTCTGCCCGCTCCGAATCAAACCCCATACACTTGGCAATGGTGGTTGCGTAGGCCGCCACACGGAAGGAATGGTCGTGCGTGTACTTATCGTGTGCAGTCATCTGGCGGAGGATGACCACGATACCCTTGTAGGCATCACGGAGTTCGACGATCTGAGATTGCTTCTTCTCATACAGCGTGCCCATGGCATAAGCGATCACCAACAGTGTTCCGCCCCAGACCGCGATGTCCCACCACTTTTCAGCCACGATCCTGACGTGCCCTTCCACGGTGAACAGGCGCGGATTTGTGTACACAATCAACACCACCAATAAGAGGCTGAGCACGGCGGTCAACGTTGCGTGACGGCGCCCGCGAAAGTATGCGGAATAGACCGAGGGCAGAACGTAGAAGCCCAAAAGCATTCGGTCAGAAGATATCAGGTAGTTCACTCCGGCAAGAATGGCGAACATCATCAACAACAGCCACAGTTCTTTGTTCACCTCTTGCAGTTGGCGGATAAGTCTCGACCACATCGATTAGAACCTCCTCACGCGAGGGGTAATCTACACACAAACGCCTCTAAGTGCAATGGTACTAAAGGGCCTTCTGCACCTGGATGCACCCAGGCAGTGTAGGGGTAGGGCTTGCCGTACCCTTGTCGGCCTAGTAACCCTCCGGGGGACGGCAAGCCGTCCCCCTACTTTACGGGTCGTTATCGAGGGATTGGGGCTGCAGAAAAGGGCTTGACAAGGCAGGTCTGGAATAGTACAGTGTACATGTACATTAGACTATGCGCGACCATCCCCCTGTGCTTCAGATCGACTTAGCCTCCGGCTTGCCCGCCTCCGAACAGATCGTTCGCGGCCTGCGCGCTACACTCTTGGCCGGCCAGTTCCGTCCCGGCGACCAGCTTCCTTCGGTCCGTCAACTCGCCACGGATCTTGGGGTTCATCACAACACCGTGGCGGGGGCTTATCGGCAATTGGCTGAGGAGGGCTGGCTTGATCTGCGGCGCGGTCGCGGCGCAACGGTGATCGAGCGGCCTGCTCCGGCGCCCACTCCGCGCGCCGAAGCAGAGTTCCGCCAGCGATTGGACGAACTGGTTGTGAAAGCGCTTGCGGAGGGCGTGCCGGCGGGAGAGGTGGTCCGCGAGCTTACGGCTCTGATCGAGAAGCTCGAGTAAGGAGAGCGACGATGAATCGGTTACAGGTTTTAGCTGTCGCATCGCTTGCTTTGCTCTGGGGACTGGCTCCGCAGCTTTGCGCACAGGACTTCGAAGCGCTGGCCAAAGACGTCGCTCAGGAATTGGCGGGCCGGCAATACGACAAGGTCGAGGCTCGGTTCGACGCTACGATGGCCTCTGCCATGCCGGTCGAGAAGCTCCGAACTGTCTGGGAGGCGACCGCCGCGCAAGTGGGCGCGCTCAAGACTGTGAAAAGCGCGAGGTCGGCCGAGATGCAGGGCTACCATGTGGTCACACTCGCCTGCGATTTTGAGAAAGCGCCGCTCAACTTGAGGTTCGCCTTCGATAAGGATGGCAAGGTTGCCGGCTTCTTCCTCGTACCGCCCGCGGTTGCGTGGAATCCTCCCGACTACGCTAACCCGAACGCTTTCCACGAGGAGCACGTGACGATCGGCGCCGAGCCGTGGCAACTGCCGGGCACGCTTACCGAGCCGATCAGCGCCGGACCGTTCCCCGCCGTCGTCCTCGTCCAGGGGTCCGGCCCGAACGATGAGGACGAGACTGTCGGGTCGAACAAGCCCTTTAAGGACTTGGCCTGGGGGCTGGCCAGCCGCGCTATCATCGTGCTGCGTTACGAGAAGAGAACCCACAAATACGCTGCGCAGTATAAGAAAGAGATGGGGAACTTGACCGTCAAGGAGGAAGTTATCGACGATGCGCGCGCGGCGGTGGCGCTCCTCGCCGGCCGGCCCGAAGTGCAAACACCGCGCATCTTCGTTCTCGGCCACAGCCTGGGCGGTATGCTGGCGCCACGCATCGCGGAGGGGGACAATCAGATCGCCGGGATTATTATCATGGCGGGCAGCACGCGGCCGTTTGGGCAGATCGTTGTGGAGCAGATCAAATATCTGGCTTCTCTGTCCGGGCCGGTGGGCGACGGAGCAAAGGCGCAGATTGGGGCGGCCGAGAAGTTTGCCCAGGATTACGATAGCCCTTCGCTGAAGCTGGGCGACACAGTAAGCATGATGGGCATTCCGCTGCCGGCTGCTTACGTGCTCGACCTGCGCAGCTACGACCCGGCCGCGACGGCGGCGCGTCTGACGATACCGATGCTGGTGCTGCAAGGTGAGAGCGACTATCAGGTCACGCGCAAAGATCTGGAGGGCTGGGAGAAGGCCCTGGCCGGCCATAAGAACGTCACGATCAAGTCTTATGCGGGCCTGTGCCATCTCTTTATACCGGCAGGCAACCCGCCCTCGCCCGCCGATTACGACAAACCCAGTCACGTGGCCAGGGGAACGCTGGATGACATTGCGAATTGGGTTGCGGCCCAGCGAACGCCATGAGACTGCAGCGCCTCGGAGTGCGGCGGCTCGACGCCGCCTTGGAAGACAGAAGCAACTGCAAAGGCGGCGTCGAGCCGCCGCGCTCCAAGGTGCCTTCGGCACAACGTCGGCCCCTGGGGGAATAACATGACTACCGAATGGCTTTTAATGCCGAGCCTGATCATGGCTTTTCTGATCGGGATCTGCCTGGTCTTTCATTACCTGATGCCGCGGATGACGCGCCCGGACGTCTACTTTGCGGTGACGGTTCCCTCGGAGTTCCGCGATTCGGCAGAGGGTTGGTCCATCCTCAAACGCTACCGCACGGGAGTGGCGATGGTCAGCGTTTTGGCGCTACTCGTTGTCCTGTCACCGGTGAGAATGGGTGAGTCCAGGTACTCCCTGGTTGTGACGCTCGGCGGGTTTCTCTTGCAGGGAGCCGGCGTCTTCCTTGCTTACTATCGGGCCCGGGGACGTGTGTTGCCCCACGCTGTCGCTCCGGCAACTGTCAGGGAGGCAGCGCTCGAACCCCGGTCGGCGCGCTTGCCGGGTGGGTGGCTTCTCCAGCTTCCACCTTTCGCCGTGCTGGCGGGGACGGGAACATGGTTGCACACGCACTGGGAGCAGATTCCCGAGTCATTTCCAATCCACTGGGGGGCGAACGGGCGGCCCAACAACTGGAGCACTCGTACGTTTACCGGCGTTTACGGGTCACTGTTGACGGGCGTCGTGGTGTGCGCCTTTATGGGATTCCTCGCTTACGCCTTCCTTCGCTGGTCTCGGCCCATCCAAGCGGCCGGGCCAGCGGGCGAACGGGAGCGGCGCTTTCGGAAAATGGTCGGCTCGATACTGGTCGCCACTCAGTATCTCCTGGCGCTCCAATTCACCTGGATTGGGCTGACGCCCTTGTCTAACCCGCAAGCAGGCGCGCCAGGCATCGTCCCCTTCCTTGTTATCGCCTTTGGCTTTGTGGTGGTGGTCGTGGTGTTGGTGATGCGTTACGGCCAGGGCGGAACGCGCCTGGCTGGCGCCGCAGCCTCTGCCGCGGGCGGCGCAGCGCCGGTCGGAGACCGCACGCCTGACAAGTACTGGAAGCTGGGGTTGTTCTACGTCAATCGGGACGACCCGGCGGTGTTCGTTGAAAAGAGGTTTGGGGTTGGCTATACACTCAACTTCGGCCACACCGGCGTTTGGATCGGCTTGGCCGTACTGGTGGCGGTCACGGGGGCGATTGCCCTTCTCGCTCCGTCGCAGCACCACCCATAGGAGTCGAAAGTCGAGAGTTGAGAGTCGAGAGTTGAGAGTTGAGGGTCCACAGTAAGGACTTCGCCACTTCTTAACTCCGGACGCTTTGACTTTCGACTTTCGACTCTCGACTTTCGACTAATTCCAGCAGCAACTTCGCCAGTTGATCCGAGTTGTGACGGGCAACTCGGTCTTCGACAAGGACATCCGCGAGCACCGGAACAACACCCAGAGCACGCACTTCTGCCAAGTCATTCACCACGGGCGCCGCTCCATCCGCGGCGTACCGTCGGCGCAGCGAGGCGGAGACCTTCCGCGTATTCAGAATCACGGCATCAAAAAGTCTGCGCCCGGCATGTTCGTGCAGAGCGCGCAAGTGGTCGGCGGCAGAGTAGCCGCGCGATTCTCCTGGTTGAGTCATGAGATTGCAAATATAGACCTTTAGTGCTTTGGAGCGCGCGACCTGTTCGGGAATCCCATGGACCAGCAGGTTGGGGATGAGCGAGGTGTAGAGTGACCCGGGACCGACCGTGATGAGGTCGGCATTCTCGAGAGCGGTGAGCGTTTCCCGCAGGGGACGGCAACGGCTGGGGACAATGTGCAAGCGCGTGATGGGAATTGCAGTCTTGGTGATGCGCGATTCGCCGTAGATGATGTTGCCATTGGCCTGTTCCGCCTTTAAGCGGACGTTGGAAAGTGTGGAAGGAAAGATCTCGCCGCGGACGGCCAGGACTTCGCTCGATACTCGGACTGCTTTCGCGAAGTCACGCGTCAGGTGGGTCAGGGCCACGAGAAACAGGTTGCCGAAGCTGTGGCCGCGCAAACCGTGTCCGGTGGAAAAGCGGTAGTTGAAGAGTTTCGTGAGGAGCTTTTCGTCCTCCGCCAGTGCCACCATGCAGTTGCGGATGTCGCCCGGCGGGAGAACACCCATCTCGCGGCGCAGACGTCCGGAGCTTCCGCCCTCGTCAGTAACCGTGACGACTGCAGTCAATCTGAATATCTTCGCTTGCCGACCGATTGGGTTGGTGATTCCCGGGAGGTAAGGCTTCAGACCGCGTAAGAGGGTGGACAAACCTGTACCACCACCAATAGCAACAACTTGCATGAAACTCCCGTGCGGAGGTGGCCGCGCGGCGCCTCACTCGTGGGATCGCGGCGGGAAATCCCCGCTTTAACCAGAGCTAAAGCTCAGGATTGAACACTAATTCCCGAAAGCGAGCATCGGCTGCGAGCGCCTGGAAGTCTTCGTCACGCTTGGCCTGGATGCGGTTCTGAGGGCGCAGAGCTATGGCCTCCTTCAGTTTCTGCAAAGCGGGTTCCGCATCTCCCCGTAGCGAATAGGCAGCGGCCAACGCGTAGCAAACGTGCTCGAGCTTGGGCGCCGACCTCTGAGCTTTGCTGAGGTATTCAATGGCGTCATCAAGACGGCGGGAGTTTAGGGCTCCTACCCCCAGCGTATAAAGATCTTCGGGCTTCTTTGGCGCCGGAACGGGGCGGCTGAGTTTGTGCTCGCACAGACGCAGATGAACTCGAGCCCTCTCCGCTATTCCTGCCACTCCACTCGATGCCAGCTTTTCGAATATTTCCTTAGCTTTCCCAAAATTCTGCCTGTGGAAAGCGCGCGCACCGAGTTCGTAATTCTTGACTGCGCTCTGAAATACTGCTTCGGGTTGCCGAAGATCCGTGGTTTGTGGGCTTGATCGATAACGGGTAGAACGGGCCATTGAATTAGCGGAGGCGCTTAGAGCCACTCCTCGATACGCGGTTCCAGCCGAAGGAGCGTGCCCGGATCGGGCAGATGAACGAACCGCCCGCATCCTCCGCTTGCCTGAAGTCCCAAATGTCGCCTTTCTTTGTCGGCTAAGGCTTTTCATTTCAAAATGTTCCAACCAAAGATGGAGGGTCCGATGAGGCGCTTCATCGGATGCCTCATCTCTATGTATAACAAAAGCAGTGGAATAAAGTCAAGTGGAGAGCAGCAGGCTAGGCCATGGCGGGTTCGGATCACCCCAACTCACTGAAAACAATACTCGATATTGTAGAACGGCGCCTTAGTGCAGGGATTCGGCAACGGTCCGTAGGGCGTGATCGACTCCCCATCCTTCGCCGCAAAGTCTAGCGGCGAGGGGTCCATCTTTCAGGCACTCCCTTGGCTCTTCACAGCGACAGAAAGCAATTCTTCCGCGGCGGGCCGCGACTTCGCCGCCGTCTCACGCCGCGCCAAGGCATTGTCTGCGGCGCAGCGGACCACGTGAGCTAAATCCACACCCTCGAAGGGAGGCGCGATATAGTCGAACGCTCCGACCTCGACGGCCGAAGCATAAAGGTTGGCGTTAATGGTTTGTCCCACGACAATGACATTAACCCGCGAAGATGCTTTCTCTGAGAACGACACAATCTCAGACCACTTCCCGTCGGGCAACTCGCTCTCCGTGAAGGCCAATAAAGGCGGATTTGCGTCTGACAGAGCAAGTTTCGCCTCGGCCAGAGTTTGCGCCCGCTCCGTAGGGACAGCGATTTTCCCTAATGCAGCCTTGATTTCATCGAAAGGCTTGGTTTGATGAAAAACTAGTAAGGCAGTGACTTTTGCGCTCACCGGTGGACCCCTAACTGATCGTTAAGTTCGACGGCAACACTGTCTTGTGGCCTCCGCCAGCCAAGCTTATCATCAGGCTCGGCAGGAAAGGCTGACGATCCTGTGCGCTGTTGCAGACCGGCTCCCCCAGACTTATCTGAGTGCGACTGTAAAAACCTTCTTTTGTTGCGTAATGTCAACTTTGTCTTCCCGTGCAAGCCAGCCCAAGGCGAAATTGACAAGTTCGCCTGAGCCATTCAGTTTCTTCTTGAGTTGCGAAACTGAATGAGGCCCCTCCTCGTTAAGTAAGTGCCATATCTTGCCGGCTGTTTCGCCGACCTGTCCATTAAGTCCCATCTCTTGCATCCTCCCGCTGTTAACTTGTCGAGGGTCAGTGCCTGCTTCAGACTAATGAGGCGTCCGGCTGCCCCCAAACCGAATCGTCAATACAAGTATAGCCAAGAAGGTCGGCTTTGGAGAAGTAAAAAATTACTATCGCGGTGATAACCAAGTGATCCAGCCCAGACGTTGGGCGAAATTCCCTTATTTGTGAAAAGCAAAGACTGCCCCTTCTGTCGGTTTTCGCCTTTAGTCAACGATTACCGTGACGCCTCAGAAAAGTGACTAACTCGATGAGCCCGTAAACCACCAGACATAGCCAGAAATCCACCAGCGTCCCGAGGTCGAACTTGAAGGGGTGATGTCTGGCAGGTTCCGGCAGATAGGGGTTGAGGGCAAAATACAGGCCATTGCCAACCAAGATAGCGACCAAGTACTTTAACCACTTAGCGGTTAAGGGCTTCATTTTGTCGTTTTAAGGCAGACACGCTGCAGACACCAATACCGCGGCCTGGCCTGCCGGAAACGGTATAATAGGGAACGCCGAACGACGATGCCAACTTCAACCCTCACGCCCGCTTCGGAAGTGATGTACCTGAAAGGTGTGGGTCCGACACGAGCCGAACTCCTGGCCTCGCGAGGCATCCGAAGCATCGAAGACCTTCTTTACTATACGCCATTTCGTTATGAAGACCGTACCCGCATAACCCTGATTCGCGACTTGGTTCCCGGACAGACCACAACGATCTTGGCGCAGGTGCTGACCTGCGGTCTGACCCGGACCCGGAAGGGCGTCTACATTTATGATCTCGCAGCTCGAGACGCCAGTGGAATGATCCGCTGCCTATGGTTCAATGCAGTCTACCTTGAAAAGGGCAAGGTTTTCCGTCAGGGCCAGCGAGTTTTCTTTTACGGGAAGGTGGAGCGCGATTTGTACGGCGCAGGCAATTTGCGGATCGTTCAGCCGCAGTACGAAATACTGCCGGAGGCGGAATCCGAGGGCGGGAACTCCATAGAAGTGGAACGGGTTGTACCGATCTATGAAAGCACCGGAAGGCTGGGCACGCGGGTCATCCGGCGGTTGATCTGGACCGCGCTTTCTGCCCTCGGGGAGAGCATCCCGGACCGGCTTCCCTCGTCGGTGAGGGAGAAGAACGGGCTGATGGACCGCGCCACGGCTTTCCGCCAAACCCATTTTCCCGATTCCGGCCAATCCCTCGAACAGTTGTGCAATTTCCGCACACCCGCTCAGGTGCGCCTGATCTTCGAGGAATTCTTCAACGTGGGCGCGGGCCTTGCGTTGCGACGGCGCAAGGCCAAATCCTTACAAGGAATCAAGCTCGAGCCCAAGGGCAGCGCCCGCGCGGCGATTCGCAGCATTTTGCCCTTCCATCCCACTGGTGCGCAGAAGCGGGTGCTGAAAGAGGTGGTGGACGACATGTGTTCTGCGCGGCCCATGAATCGTCTTTTGCAGGGCGATGTGGGGTCCGGGAAGACCATCGTTGCTCTTCAGGCGGCGATCCTGGCCATCGAGAATGGCTATCAGGTGGCTTTGATGGCCCCCACGGAGATCCTGGCCACTCAGCATTACCTCTACACCAAGGCGCTGCTGCGGCCGCTGGCTTACCAGATTGACTTGTTGATCAGCGCGCGCAAGGCATCGGATAAGGCGGAGGTCAAGGAGCGAATGGGGAGGGGAGAGATCAATCTTATCGTGGGCACCCACGCTCTGCTGGAAGAGGACGTGGCGTTCTCCAAACTTGGGCTGGTGGTGGTGGACGAGCAGCACCGCTTTGGGGTCCTGCAGCGATTCGAATTGATGCGCAAAGCGATCAACCCTCACGTTCTGGTGATGACTGCGACGCCTATTCCCCGCACGCTTGCCCTGACGCTATACGGCGACTTGGATTACTCCATCATCGACGAGTTGCCGCCCAACCGGACGCCCATCGAAACTCGCTTGGTGGAGGAAGAAGCGCGCGCGCGAGCCTTCGAGTTCATTCGCGAAAAGGTGCGCCAGGGCGGGCAGGCTTACGTGGTTTATCCGGTGATCGAGGAAGGCGGGAAACTTGATTTGCGGCCCGCCGTGCGCATGTTCGAGCAGCTTTCGCGCAGCGTCTTCCCTGAGTTGCGTGTGGGGTTGTTGCACGGGCGCCTGCCCAGCGACGAAAAGGAAGACGTGATGCGCCGCTTCAAGCTGGGTGAAGTGCAGGTGCTGGTTTCAACCACGGTCATCGAGGTCGGCGTAGACGTCCCGAACGCCACCGTGATGCTCATCGAGCATGCGGAGCGATTCGGCCTTTCCCAGTTGCACCAACTGCGCGGCCGCATCGGGCGGGGAGCGCAGAAATCATACTGCCTGCTGGTTGCTTCCCCGTCGCGAAACGAGTTGGCGGAGCAGCGGCTCCAAACGATGGTGGACACGACGGACGGCTTTAAGATTGCCGAAATCGACTTGCGGCTGCGCGGCCCGGGAGAGTTTTTCGGCACTCGCCAATGGGGCATCCCGACCTTCCGGATCGGCAACTTGATCCGCGATCAGGAAATTCTGGAGTGGGCCAAGCGGGAAGCCTCGAGCTTTGTTGAGCACCCTTCGTCTCGCCAGGAATTGGAAGCGTTTGCAGACTACTTGCGCGTCGAGTGGCCGCGGCGGTACCGCCTGGCCAGCGTCGCGTGAGGGAAAGCAGAAGGCAGTCGCTCATGCGCGTCGGCTGACGGGCGCCCAGAAACCATGAAAACCCTGTCATTCTGAGCCCTTCGCTGTCATTCTGAGCGAAGCGAAGAATCTCGCTCTGGGTGCTCAGGGTAAACTCCGCGAAGAATCTCGCCTTGATCTTTTCGTTGTCGCTTTGTCACGGACCAGAGCGAGATTCTTCGCTTCGCTCAGAATGACAGCGCGTTTTCAAAGGAGAAGGCAGAAAGAAACGCTCGGTGGCTGGCGCGTGCGAGTGCTCAAATTGGCGGCAGCCAGCAGGTGCGACGCTGCGCCTGCGCCCTGGCACGCGATCTTAAGGCAGCGGTCCTCGCTAGCCGACTTGTTGTCACTTGCCCGGCCTCGCCTCGCCGCTCAGAAGCCTCGACTTCGTTTCTGCAAAATGTGCTGTTTTTGCTCTTTTCAGGCTCTAATTTGTGCTAATTTGCGCGCAAAACGCGCATAATTTGCAGCATTCAAAAAAGTGATGCCCTTTGTTTTCAAGTACTTCTTAGCTTCGTTCCCACTATTTTTCATTTTTTGTAGTTCCCTACATTTCCCCATAGCTGGGACCGTTCCGCCTTGCGGTGCGCCTCGGCACGCCCCGGAGCTCGGCTACGACAATATGTCCACAGCATGACCACGATTATAGGCTATCATACCGGGCTGGGCCTGTCAAGCGAAAAACGGGTAGTGGCGCAGTTTGACGTTCTAGCGGCGAGTTAGCTCGGCAAATGGGGGCGTAAGGTCGGCGGCGTTCGCCCTACACTTCTACTGACTTAGGCCTAACTCGCAACCGGCCTACCGCAAGTCCCAGTAATAAAACAACTCCGGGCGGCACGCCTGTTTGATGCGTGGGCATACGGCCACTGGGATTTCGTTTTGTTCTGCCGTTAGCCTGTGGCTTGAAAAGTGCTGCATTTACGGTTATAGTTGGGTATAAATGGCCAAGCGAATCCCAGAAGTCAGCGGCTCTGTGATCGTTTTAGTGGGTTCGTTTAACCCACAGATCTTCCAACCGGAATGGTTCGCCCGACAGGGGCTTCTCCCTAAGGAGCAGGTGGAAGCAGCTGAGATAAAAGTGATTGTTCCGGCGATTTCTCATTTTGAAACTGAGCAGTTCATTATGCAGGTGACGCACGATAGATTTACTGCTGGCTCCAAGCCAAATGCGGACCCGGCGCCACTCCGTGACCTCGTACAAGGAACATTCTTCATCTTGGAGCATACCCCAGTTTCCGCAATGGGCTTGAACTGCCAATTGCATTTTCCCTTAGAATCAGAGGATGCTTGGCATCAAGTTGGCGATAAACTGGCTCCCAAAGACCCTTGGGTCGCTATGTTCGAAGGTAGCGCGGGTCTCCAGTCCCTCTCCATAACGACAGCGCGGGGCAGCAATCCCGGCGGCTGGAGAGAGGAGACCTATCCGGGCGCAAGATTTACCGCTCGGATCGAGCCGTCTATTCGGGTCAAGTTTGGCGTATTCTTTGAGACCAATGAAAACTATCCAGCGCCTAAGGACGAGCCCTTACGCAGCCTGATGAAAATTCTGGGTGAAAGGTGGGAGGACTGTCAAATTTATGCCTCAAATGTCGCCAACCACATTCTTGATTGGGCAGGAGGAGGCAAGTAGTTTGCCCTTGAGCGAATCCGGCGAAATTGCCCCCGTGATTTACCAGTATGGGCGACTGACCCCTTTGGGTGCTTCTCAGGAGGTACCTTTTACAGAAACCGCAGGCTCGGCGAGGGGACAGGAACGCCCGGACTTACCAACGCGAGTTTCATTGCGACCACCTCTAAGAGTCACCACCAAACGGAAAAGTTCTACGCTACAAACTCGTCAGCTCTGGGAAGGGACTATCACTGAAGTCCGCAGGGACGGATTTGTTGCAATTCTTAGCGACAGAACGGATCCAAACAACCCTGATGAGCGTGTCGCATTTGATTATGCCCAAATCCCTAAAGAAGACCACCCCTTAGTTCGCCCCGGATCAACTTTTTACTGGATTATTGGGAGCGAGCGCACATTCGGTGGTCAAGTGAAAAATGTTTCCATCGTGCAATTTCGCCGCCTACCGGCGTGGACCCGGAGTGCACTCGCGCGCGCCACTGAGCGTGCCCAACGCCTCAGACAGGCGTTTCGAGCTGGAAAATGAGTCGATCGACACCGCCTAAGCTGGACGAGCTTGAAGTTTCCATCATAGGTCCAGGTCGCGGAGAATGTGTAATCGTCCATCTCGGTGGCAACGCATGGTGCATCGTTGACTCGTGCATTGCACGTGGTCATTCCGAACCCGTCGCGATAGAGTACCTAAGCAGCCTCGAGAATGGCGCGTTGAGCGGGGTCAGGTTAATTGTCGCTACCCATTGGCACGATGACCATATTCGCGGGCTTGCATCTATATTTCGACAGATGCCTGACGCCCGCTTCGTTTGCTCCCAAGCACTGAATACAGATCAATTTCTAACGTTGGTTGAGTCTGCAGGTGCTACGATCCAAGGCTTGTCGGGCGTGGATGAGTTCGCTTCGATATTCAAGACACTTCTCAAGAGAGCCCCAGATGAAAAAGCAAGAAAATTGGCCTCGCCAATGTGGGCAATAGCGAATCGTGAGTTATTGCATTTGGCGGGAGGCACTCATTCCTTCCCTGCTGCCGTTAAGGCGGTAAGTCCGTCTGATGGTACGGTGAAACTCGCCCTCAATGACATTGCGCAACTGATTCCAAAAGCCGGTGATTTACAAACCCGAATCACCAATCGGGCTCCGAACCGTACATCAGTAGCACTTTGGGTTGAAGCCGGTACACGACGAGTGCTTCTGGGAGCGGATTTAGAGCATACCCATCATTCTGGTGAAGGGTGGATGGCCGTGCTAGCCTGCCACAGCGACCCCGCTGCGGCTACCGTCTTTAAAGTGCCTCATCACGGGTCGCCTAATGCTGATTGCCCAGAAGTATGGGCGAAAATGCTGGTCCCGAAGCCTATCGCGATTGTAACCCCGTTTAGCAGCGGAAAAAGTCTGCCTCGGAGTTCAGACCTTCAGAGGCTCCGAAGATACACTGATCGACTGTACTGTACGTTGTTAAGCCCGGGGAAATCTCCCCCGCGTGATTCGGTCGTTGACAAAATGATGCGGCTGTTCTCAACTGAGCGTCGTGTTGTTGACGGCCCGCCTGGGCATGTTCGGGTTCGGTGGTCGCTAAGCAATGACGAAACTGATCCAGTTGTGGAGTTATTTAGCGGAGCTTATAGGGTTGGCCTCGATCCTGGCCCTGCATCGTAGGCTGCGGAAACTACTACCCACGGAGACAGCGCGAAACGACGCGACAGCCACGCAACCCATTTGCGTCGTTTCAGACGTGTGCTAATCTGTAGCCATGACGGCTAGTAAACGATTATTCAAAGTGACGCAGGAGTTCCGAATCAGCGGCGAAACGGGATCACGCGTGATGAAGACGGACGAAACAATTTGGGCTGAGTGGCCGCTCCCGAGCGGCCAGGTTACCGTTTATCTCGACATGATCCCCTTCCGCGCTAAGCGTGAGGAATTCGATTCTTCCGTGGTACCGGCCTCAAAGTGGCCGGCGGACTGAGAGTGCAGACTGATCCCCATTTGGGTGGGATCGGTCTGCCGCTTTTGTCACCGGTCGTGAACAAGTCCGCGGCCTTACAAAACAGGTCCGCGCCGCTTTAACGGCGAACGGTTCTTCGCCCTGACGCGCCCGCGATCGGTTACCCGCACACAACCCGCAGGTGGGCCATACATGGCGGGTTCCACGGTCAGCGTGAGGAAACTACTACCCTTTGGAACAGGCGTCAAAACACTGCCAGAGATCATGCCTTGTACTAGCCTTGCGCATGACTTCCCGACAACTCCTGGTAAGATGCGGACTCCCTTCTACCCGACCGTTTGGTACTTTGGCATAGTGTGGCTCAGGCTCGGCCTGTAATGCACGCTACAGGTTACGCTTGGTGGCTCAATGGTGATGCGCTTCGGCCTGAAGCAAGAAATACATGTCGTCGGCCTTGATTCTGACCATGTTCGTCGACGTATTTCGCAACGCCGGGGCTGAGCGACGTTGCCGATACTGCTGCTACTAATTCATATCCGATCTGGGGAGGTATGATTCCTGTTGTCACTCCAATCGTTGCCACAAGGCTTCCCAAGCTCAGAGCGTAAGCTGACTTCCTCGTAATCGACCTCTTGGCTTGCTCTAAGTTCAACTTCAGCTCTTCGACTCTCCGTCGATGAGTTGAGCCTTCAGTTTGGCGCGTATCTCGGCAGGTCCGGTGGGTCCCTGGCGGACGCATTCTTCGAGGAAAGATTCTACTCGTTTTCGGAAGCGGGCAAATGTGTCCCCATATTTTAGGCGTACGTCAATAAGTTGAGCAGTGGATAGGCCGTCAAGGGCCGGCAGGCCCACTTTGAATGCGACGTTACTCACATTTTCACCGCGATTCGCAAGAAGCTTCTGAAAAATCGGAATTGTCGATCCGAACACACCGCCGTATCTCTTCGCGGCATTGACGTCAGCGCTCAGATGCGCAAGAAACATTCGCGTGACCTTCCGAAGAGCGCTGCGCTTGATATGCCTTTCGCTCCTGCCTGCGGTCTCCTCCCTTTCGAAATCTACCCACTGTGTGTGTGAAAAGTCAGGGTTTTGGAGTGTGCAAACAGCGCCATCACCTTCGGGCCGCAGGCTGATTCTGGTCCCGCGTGCGAGTTGATTAACGATCTCTGTTTCTCTCTTGGCAATATCTTCGATGCCGGCTTCCTTAGCGTGCTCCCGCCAGTGTTCAAAACAGGTGGGAACCCGGGGCAAGAACTCAACCAACGCGTCGGCACCCAGTTCTCGAACCAGCAGGACGGTTTCAAAACTAGGGAACAATAGTTCTTGGAGCTCGTCGTCAGGGCAACTCTTGTGAACGATCAGGTCCTCGGCGATGGCGTCCCGCGCTATGATCGTTTGGAAATAGTGCCAAGCGCGTCGAAAGAGCCTGTCAATCTGGGCGCGTCTGCACTGGGTAGCGTTACAGTCAAGCCTACCCGAAAGGTCGATGCCAGCGCCTGCGACCAAAGAAAGAGGTCTCGTCTCCGGGTTTGACACTCGCCAACTCCCAACGACAAGCTCAGCACATTGCTTTAGGTCCTCAATGACACCGGCGGACGCCAGGCGGGTCTTGAGTTCATCGATGGTTCTAATCTTGTGGCTGTTCAACCACGTATACACCCAATATTCGGACATGCCTGCCTACCTCTTCCACACGCTTACGAGTGCGGTTGCCGCTCCGACTAGGCCGGTCAGAACTGCTATGAGGCTGATCCAGAGTTGTACTTTCTCCCGCCGTTCCCTCCGGTATGCCGGAAACCGCTCACGCATTGCTTTAGTGAGCGCGGCGCGACAGTCGTGACGGAGACGCTCGTTTCCCATTGGTCCGAGCTCGAAGTGCGATGGCGCCCTGTATGCCGGGTCTTCCCGGTCCTCTACATCGGGCTTTGGCAAAGGTATTTCGTCAAGGTACACGTCCATCTTTTTAGCCTTTCGGACAAGTTCCTTTTCCTCCATCTCCCCCAGCCAGTCTGCCCATTCATAAACCTCCCAATCGAGTTGACTGATTAAGTTCTGGCGCTCTAGCCCAGACAATGACTTTGTCGCTTTCAGCTTTTTGCTGCGTTCGCGGTTGGCGCGATTTAGTCCCCACCGACAATACCACTCGGGGGACAAGAAGCGTAACGTACGTTCCAGCGCGTTCATTTGAGCCCGATTCTACCCTGCAATTTTGTCTATGTCCAGTAGACTGACACAGACCTTGCACCCGTCGCTACGCAACTTTGCCCATTCTATTGACTTCCCCGCCCACGCCCTATGACCCTGAGGCAAACGGTTGAACTTAACGTCCGAAATGGCTCGATTCGGACATGCTTTCATTCACCATCCGACGGGCGGGGATATCGAACCGTTTGGCGAGGGTGGCATGCTGGGGTCGGCGACATAAAAGCCATGTCGCCGCCACCTGCGGTTCAACCGCACGCGCGGCATCGGGTGTGAAACAACGGATGAGTGATAGAATGAATCAGGTCTTTTCATGAGAGTAATCTCCGGCACATATCGCGGGCTGCATCTTGGGATGCTGAAAGGCGGCAATCTTCGGCCCACCTCCGATCAAATGCGCGAGACGCTGTTTGATGTGCTGGGTCCGGAAGTGGAGGGCGCAGCCTTCCTGGATGCTTACGCCGGAAGCGGCGCGGTGGGGATTGAGGCGCTGAGCCGAGGGGCCAGCGAGGTGGTGTTTATCGAACATCACCGTCCGGCCCAGCAGCTTATTCGCAAGAATCTCGAGACCCTGGGCATCACGTCGGGCTATTACCTGATTCGGACGACGGTCGCAAAGGGGCTGGAGCGGCTCGAGCAGGAAGGGTCGAGGTTCGATTACCTCTTCCTGGATCCGCCTTACAACGAGATTAGCGAGTACCACCACGTCCTGCGGCTCCTCGCGCGTTCACATTTGCTGGATTCCCGGTCTCTGGTGATTGCGGAGCATTCCCGCCATTGTTTGCTCGAAGAAACTTACGGAAGCCTGCGCCGGCAACGGCTGATTCGGCATGGCGATGCACAACTCGGCTTCTACCGCATGGCATAGCCCGCCCGCTCTGAAAATACCCTGGAGCGCGGGCATCCTGCCCGCATTTCTCGCCGCAATGCCACGCACGCTGCGGGCAGGATGCCCGCGCTCCAGAGTATTTCATGCCACGGCTTGGCCTTTGTGTCTTGGTGGTGATTAGTGTTAGGATGGGTGGCCTCCGGACGTTGCCCGGGTGCGCCCGTGGAAATCCTTGTCATTGTTTTGGTCTGCGCCTTCGCCGTGGCGGCCTTGGTGGTCGCCAAACGCGCCGCGAACCTCGCTCGCCAGAATGAGGAGCACTGGGGCGAGCTGACACGCCGCATCTACTCCCTTGAGCAGCAGGTCCCGACTCGGCTGCGTTTTGCGGCGCGGCAGCCGTAGGGGCGGCCCTTGTGGCCGCCCATCCTGCGCAGTCGTGCACAAATACGGCCTACGTCCTTTCCGAGGTTTTATTCTATGACCCGTCGAGATCTTCTTAAACTTACCGGCGCCGCAAGCGTCTCCACGTTGCCGGTCCCCGGCCTGCGCGCCCAGGCGAACCCGAAACCGCGCCAGGCGCATCTTCCTTTTTGTTTTAGGCGGGTTATTTTATCGAACTGCTTGGGATGATGGCAGTTGCGGGTTATCTCGGGCGTAGAGCTTCTGACTACATAGCCGGCAGGGTGACGCCGAGAGCTTTGAGAATTTCTTGCTGGCGAGCGTCCGGTTGGGGCAACTTGGTACCGTGGTTTTCTCATCGACGGCGTAGTGCAACAGGCAGAGACGCGTCAACGCCCGCAGCGCATCCGGCAGGGTAATGGCATCGGCCCGAGTCTCGGTGGTGCCAAAGGCGGCGCGTAATCGCCGCTCCATCTCGCGACTGACTTTCAACGCCAGTAAGCAGCAGAACACGTGACCCCGCGTGCGGCTCTCTTTGCGCACCCAGACCGGTCGCACTTCCAACAAGCCGGTCTTCAGGGTACGAAAGTCGCGCTCTACCTTCTGGAGCGAAACGTAGCTGTCATGCACTTGCGGCGCGCTCATCGCGGAGGGGGTCACGTCGGTCGTCACCACATAACAGCCCGCCAACTCCAGCGCCCGGTGGATCGCTGCTTCGTTCCGTTGCAACTTCAACTGCGTGCCTTCAAGCTGGATTTCCACCAGGCCCGTCAACTTGTGCCGCCCCGCCCAAGCTCCCATCGCCCGTTGGCCCGCTTGCGGCTGGCAGCGGGGGTGGGTGCGCACCTGCTCGTTGCGGGCCTGGATCTGGGATTCGAGCTTCGCCAGTTTGTCGTCCAGGCGATGCTGCTCGCGTTGCGCCTCCTGCGGATTCCGGCGCAGGATATAGCGCACTCCTTCGCCCTGCACTTCGCAGACCTGCTCACTGAACAGGCTCAACTGCAAGATCCCTTGCCCCAACAGCCGGCGAATCTGCGGGTCGGTCAAGGCCGTGATATAGCGCAGCCCCGCCCCCGTCAGCGCCTGCTTCCCCTTACTCTTCACCATCCCCCGGTCCCCCACAAAGACCAACTCTTCCACCCCGAATTGTTCCTGCAGAATCTGGATCTGCTCCACCACCCTGGTGGGATCACTGCGGTTCCCTTCGAACACCCGCACCGCCAGCGGTTCGCCTGCCTCGTCCGCCAACAGGCCGATGACGATTTGCAACTTGCCCCGCTTCCCGTCCCGGTTGTAACCGTACTCCCCCAACTCGTTCTTCTCCCCTTCCAGATAACTGCTCGTCACGTCGTAGAGAAACAGGCGGGGGGCTGGCCGCGCCGAGCGAGATAGCGGCGGTATAGGGTCTTGTCCAGCTTCCCCTGACGAGCCGCCAGGTCATCCAGAGCGGCATAGAGGTCGTCCTCGTCGAACTTCTCCAGTCCCAGCACTTCCGCCACCGCCTGATCCTGGGCCCAGCGCACGGCCGAGAGGCGTGAGCCCTGGTGGGCAACGCGGGCCAGCACCAGAAACAGAGCGAGCTTCGCCAGCCGGCTGTGACCGAGCGCGGCGCCGAGGCCCAGAGCTTCGGCGATCTGCTTAAGCACGAACAAGAGGCCAAACACGCCTCCCAGCTGAGGGGCCCGGGAGAACTCGGCGGCCTGGTCAAACTCGCCCCGCAGCAGGCGGCGGAGGGCTTCGACGCGGACGGCGGACCAGTGTGAGAGGTTGGCGAGGGTGCGGTTTTTAACCTTGCCGTAGCGGCGAAAGGATTCGCGGAGGAGGACGGCGGGTGGGGAGTTGCGGTTGGGGACGGTGGCGATATACATGACTTCCTTATATCACTATAATCTCACACTGTCAAAGGAACTCTTACACATACATGACTACATTACGATGCCAAAAAACGAGACATCCCCTCTCGATGCAAGGATTTTGAGTCAATTACTACGAGG
>CAVROP010000004.1:0-20493 GCA_963722675.1 uncultured Acidobacteriota bacterium | reverse complement strand
TGAGGTGGTAGCGCAGCCAATCCCAGATTATCCGCCGAAAGTAGCCATGGGACTACCAGTCTCTGTCGATAACATGGTATTCAGGCCTCGGAATTCGAGGGCGGCATGACGGTGAGTGGCCCTTCCAGATCCCGCATGATGCGTCGTCGGGATGCTGGTATGTTTTCCTGGTGCTGGTAGACACCCGTTGTCGAAGCGCTGATGAACTTCCCGGAAGCCATCTGGCGGAGTGCCTTGACCTGCTCAGCCGCGGAACGTGACACCGGCACGATGTATTTGGCCGCTTGCGTGAGAGTCATGCTCAAGCGATGTGCCTTCCGGCAGCATTCTTTGATTTCCGCGCCTGTCCAGCCTTCATCGTTCGGAAGCTCGCCCGTCGCTCCGTACTTCTTGAAATAGATCTGCCAGATGATCTCCCGCTCTTCTTCAGTAGGCAGGTCGAAGAAGAACGTGCCCAGTGTGAAGCGCCAACGCAGCTCCGGGGGAAGGCTTGCGATCGAATTGCACGTGGCGATAAAGAGCATGCGGCCTTGGGAAACCGCATCAATGATCTTGAGCGCCGTGCGCAGCCGGTCCGTGGAAGCGCCCACCAAGGAACTCTCCATGGCGGCCAGATCGAAGGCAATGGTGGGAATGCCGGCGGTGTTGCCTGTTGCCTTTGCTACTGCTGATTTCGCCGCACCAGGCGGACCGGTCAGCACCATGCCATCGGCTTCGCGGTCCTGCATGTAAGTGAGGATCGTTCCGGTCATTTCCGTCTTCACGCCGGAAAGGTCGGTACCTGTACCGGCGAAGGCTTTCTCGATCTCGTCGATAAACACGATGACGCGTGGAGGATCGACGCCGCGAAGTACTGCCTGCAGGAAGCTTTTCACATTGGTCAAGCCACCAAGGTCGTCAAAGGTCTCACCACCCCGCCAGACGGACAGGCCCGGCGTCCACGGATATAATAAAAAGGCTCTGGCCGAGCCGAGTGCTTGTGCGAAAGGCATCAGCACTCGACCAATAAGTGCTCGTGATTCGGAGAGCATCATCTCCGACTGAAAGGAGCACTCTGTGGATAAACCACAACTGTTCGTGGCTGTCGTTGAGGCCTATGACCGTTGGTCGTCGTTCTACGACTCGTACGACAACCCCATGGTCTTCATGGCGACCCAGATTGTGAATCGCTCTCTCACTGATGTTTCCGGCCTGTCCGTGTTCGAATTTGGATGCGGTACTGGCAGAAACCTTGCGGCGTTGGATTCGTTCGGCGCAAGGGAAATTGTCGGATGCGACCTCTCCGAGGGCATGTTGAACGTAGCTCGAACGCGGGTCCCGCAGGCGAACTTGTTTCCTCACGACATAACCAACCGGGTTCCGGTCCCGGATGGCCGTTTCGATCTGGCCCTTTTCTGCTTGACGTTGGAACACGTTGCCGACATCAGACAGCCCCTGCGCGAAGCGATGCGCATCACTAAGGTCAATGGTCGGATATCCATCATCGAAATCCATCCCTTTTACTCTCTTGGCGGCGTTGCGGCACACTTTGACCAAGACGGTGTTGAGGTGCGGATGCCAACTTACGCCCACCAATTTGAGCACTACCTCAAAGCGTTCACCGAACTAGGCCTGACCATCAGTTCATGCAGGGAATGGAAGCCCAGCGATGTTGGGAATCCCATAGCCCTTCAGGGGCTCAGGCGCGGCCCGGCAGCACCTCTGGCGCTGGAATTCTCGCTTGAACGGCTCGTTTCGCCATGAGTTGCGACAAGACACGGTACCCGAATGCTGGAGGGAGATCTGTGGCTGTCATCGACTGGCTGCTTGATTCGGACCCGTCGATCCGCTGGCAAGTGATGCGGGACCTGACCGGTGCGCCCGCGGGGGAGGTCGCGGCGGAGCGCGCCAGGGTCGCGACCGAGGGCGTGGGCGCGAGGCTGCTCGCCTTGCAGGCGGACGATGGTCGGTGGGGTGGCGCAACATGGAACCGCGGGTGGAACTCCACGATGCACGTCCTCATGCTGCTGCGGGACCTGGGTCTGGATCCTTCGAGCGACCAAGCACGCCGGGCGGTGGGCCTCGTCCGCGACGGGGTGACGTGGCAGGGATGTGGCCCGCAGGAATGTGACGGCAACGGCTTCTTTGAGGGCGAGGTCGAGCCGTGCATCAACGGGCAGGTCGGGGCGGTCGGCGCCTACTTCGGCCAGGACGTCCGGGGCATCGTCGACCGACTGCTTGCCGAGCAGCTGTCCGACGGCGGCTGGAACTGTGAGGCGCCAAACGGCTCGACGCGGTCGTCGTTCAACACCACGATCTGCGTGCTGGAGGCTCTGCTCGAGCACGAACGGGCGGGTGGAGGGACCCCGGAGGTGACCGAGGCCCGTCTCAGCGGGCAGGAGTACCTCCTGGCGCGCCGACTCTTCCGAAGGCGGTCGACCGGCGGGGTGATCGAGCGAGATCGCAAGGGCGGCGCTTCTTGGATGCGGTTCGCCTTCCCGACGTGGTGGCATTACGACGTGCTGCGGGGGCTCGAGTACCTGCGCGGGGCCCGCGTCAGGCCCGACGAACGAGTGGCCGAGACGATCGAGCTAGTCGTGTCGAAGCGCGACGGCGACGGGCGGTGGCCGCTCGAGACCCGGTATCCCGGCGTGATGCCGGTCGAGACGGACGAGAGCGAGGGCCGACCGAGCCGGTGGAACACCTTACGCGCCCTGCGCGTGCTCCGCTGGTACGAGCGCGCTGAGTCGCAACCGCAGGGAGGATCCGACCAATCCCAGCAAGGCCAACGGTGCCGCCCCCCGGCACCTTGACCATAAACGGCTTAAACGTGCTTCTGTTTTGCTGGAGGCGGATCGCAGGGGAGTGTCCAGGTGGGCAGTAGAACGCGCAGGGCAGAATCGCTGTTATTGCGGCTCTGATGCGGCTTTTGAGGATGGATGATTCTTTTCAGGTTAATACGCGCACGGCTACACGCCACACGGAAACGTGGCGGAGTTCGAAGGGCAGGGAGTGCGCGCTGCCGGCTCGGTTAGAAGGGCTGCCAAGCGGCACTGGATTCGAAGACCAGCGCGCCGTGTCCGGTCCGGAGGTCCTCGCGGCGCAGGCAGTAGAGGCGGCCATGGTCGAAGGCAGCTTCGAGCGAGTGCGCGGAGCCCGTCCAGGTGATGTGCAGCCCGCCGCGGAAATCGGTGGTGCGCCGGTCCGGCAAGCCGAGCGTCTGAACGAACTCGTTGACGGCCGGCAGGCGATTCAATCTCTGCACCTTGCCTCTCGTTCCAGTTACTTCGACTTCACTGTGGGTGTCCTCGACCACCAGGGATTGAAAGAGTGCCTCGATCTTCAGTTCCCGCTCCTGGGCCTCTGCCGCCGACCGGGACCCCGAACGATAAGGCAAATAAAGGAAATAGAACGCCGCCAAACTGGCCAGAACGGCAAATTGAATCGCCATCATCCTCTTGGGCACCGCCCCGCGGTCTGTCGGTTTCATCGAGCCCCCGTTACGCCGGAAATTCCATTATGGACTCCTACCTGCACGACATCAAACGTCCCGCCGCGCTCGGTAGAGTCTCAGTTTTTGGATATCTGAGCTGTTGCCCTGCCTGGGGTCGGCCAAAGGCACGGAGCCAACACTGGGCTGGCGCCTGAAATCCGGCAGAGGTAATATACGTGGCCGAATGCCGGCAAATGGTAAGGAGGGCACATGCGCAGAACGACTACGGGGTTGGGCATCGCGAAGCAGAGATGGGCGCGCGGGTGGTGCGCTCGCAGACAATGGGCGACACGGTCGGCTGCCCGCTTTGCATCGAGCCCGAAGAAGGCGGCTTCAACGAGGCCGGTTTTCAGTCCGCGGACTACGCGCTGGCGACCGCGCGCAAGGAAGGCATGAAGGTCATTATCACTCTGATCGGTGATTGCGCCACTTGTCCGTTGGGCGGCATCGGCCAGTACCTCGCCTGGGAGAAGAAACCGAATCCGCTGGAGTTCTTCACCGACCCCGAGCTGATCGCGGCATTCGAAAGACATATCGACGCGGCGCTGAACCACAAGAATGCGCTGACCGGTGTGCGCTACAAAGACGATCCCACGATCCTCGCCTGGGAGAACTGCAATATGTGCGGGCTCGTGGCCGCGTTCATGGGGGCTCAGAAGGCTTACCCATCGATATCGGCTTGGGTTGAAACCATTGGGAAGCACGTCAAGGCCGCCGACCCGCACCATTTGTACTTGGATACGTCAGGTCTCTTTCGCGGATTCCCGGGAGTGCTCGACAACCCCAGCACGGACGCCGTGGCGTTCGAGTACTACCCGCACTGGGACGCTCTGTTGGGTATGGGCTCGCACACGACGGTCGCCAGTTTCACTCGCGACGCGGCCACAGTGGCCGCGCATGGGAAGGTCTACATCGTCAACGAATTCGGCTGGGATCGGACCGACTGGAAAACCCCGGGAGACCTCCAGGCGTTGCTCGACACTTTGGCGCGCGACACGAACATCTCGGGCGACGGTTTCTGGGCCCTCCAGGCGCACCTCGCGAATTTCGGCTTCCAGCCCATCCCCGCCGATACGCGCGACCTCGGGTTTGCCGAGCGCGTCGAGAGCGGGCAGTGGTGGGCCCTCTACTACCCAGGCGTCAGAACGCTGGTGAACACCGCGGAAGACATGGCAGGCCGAGCCCAGCAGTTGCGAGCGCACGCCTACGCCATGGCGGGGCAACCCGTGCCGAAGCACAAGACGCCGCCGGCGCCGGCCGTGACCGTGGGGGGATTTGCCGGGTTTGTCGCCTGGCGCGGTTCGGCGGGAGCGGTGCGTTACTCGATCGAGCGCATGGACCCGGGCTCGAGTGAGTGGAAGACCGTCTGCGACCGTTGCGCCACCGACAGCGACGACCCGTGGATCGATCCGCACCCGATACTCTTCGGCGCCCACTACCGGGTCACCGCTTGGAACGCCGACGGCGTCCCTAGCCTGCCGTCCACGGCGAGGTAGTTGATGGCCCACCCTTACCCCAGAATCGACTTGGCGATAGTCTGGAGCTGCATGAACGACGTGCCTTCGTAAATTTTTCCAATCTTCGAGTCGCGGAGGTATTTTTCGGCAGGATAGTCCTTGGTGAAACCGTAGCCGCCATAAACTTCCAGGCATTCGGAGGCTACGCGCTCCGCCACCTGGGAGCAGAAATACTTGACCATGGCGGCTTCTTTCAGGAAGGGCAGGCGTGCGTCTTTCAATCGAGCGGCGTTATAAACCATCAGCCGCGCCGCTTCCACCTCGGTGGCCAGCCGGGCAAGCTGAAATTGGATAGCCTGAAATTCGGCAATGGGCCGGCCGAACTGTTTGCGTTCTTTGGCGTAAGCGATGGCGTGTTCGAGGGCGCCGCGCGCCACGCCCAGCATCTGCGCGCCGATGCCGATGCGCCCCTCGTTGAGAGTTTCGATCGCTACTTTGTACCCCTTGCCCACTTCTCCCAGCACATTCGCCTGGGGAAGGCGGCAATCTTCCAAAATCAGTTCGCAAGTTGAAGAGGCGCGGATCCCCAGCTTGTCCTCCTTCTTGCCGACGCTGAAGCCCGGAGTGTCGCGCTCGATGAGGAACGCGGTGATGCCCTTGTAGCCGAGCTCGGGATTGACGTTCGCGAAGACGATAAACAATCCGGCTTCCTTGGCGTTGGTGATCCAGAGCTTTCGCCCATTCAAAACAAAGTGGTCGCCCTCCTGGCGGCCACGGGCCGCCAGCGAAAACGCATCACTGCCGGAACCCGCTTCGGACAGGGCGTAGGCTCCCACAGTGTTGCGCACCAGGCGCGGGAGGTATTGCTGCTTCTGCGCTTCGTTGCCCCAACGCTCGACGGCATTGTTCACCAGCGTATTCTGGACATCGACCACCACACCTGCCGAAGCATCGACCCGCGAGAACTCTTCGATGGCCAGAGTGGCCATGAAAAACGTTCCCCCGCTTCCCCCGTAACCTTCCGGAACGGCCAAGCCCATGAACCCCTGCGCGAAGAATTTATTGATCAGCTCGTGATTGAAAACGCCCTCGCGGTCCATCGTCTCGACGTGCGGACGGATTTCGTTTTCGGCGAATTCTCGCGCCGCCGCCTGGAACATTCGCTCTTCCTCACTGAGTATCGTCAGCGGGGTTGTTGAGGAAAGTGGTGAAGAAGCGATGTCAACCATCGAGCCCCCCAAATTGCTAGGTCGTTGGCCCGGCCCGCCTTGCACACTTCAGTGTTCACTTGTCAGGCGCGCTTGGCCTTTGGACGCCTAAGCCAATGCTACCCGGCGGCAACCGAGCAGGCAAGGGGTTTGTCGCCCATAGCCCCTCGTAACGACAGCCGGCGTGTGGGGAATCGTCAGAGAGCAGCGTCAAGGTGCTGCGAGGTTAAGACTCCGTTGACGTTTCTTGCATTCTCAGCAGCATACTGTTAGGCTAGTTATGCTCCGCCGCTTCGGGGGCGCCCCTAAGACCTCATCTTTTTTTGTGGTTTTTCGGGGTGGTGTGCACAACTGAACCAACTTCCGACAAACAGAGCGCATCGAAGCACTTTGAGTTCCAGACACCTGGGAGGTTTGACCTGATATGACCGTTAAGAGATTTCTGCAAGGCTTGATCGTATCAGTGGCGCTCTGCCTCATTGCCACTGTGGGCAAGGCACAGAATAGTCTGCTTTTTCTTACTGGGGGTGGCAGCGAAATCCGTGATGCCCGTTCCTTTGACGAGGCTTTTATTCCCTATCAAACAAACTTCGCGAAAGGCGCCGGTGGGAACCTGGGGATCGAACTGCCTCTGAAGAAGAGCAAAATCTTCGGCGTCGAGTTTTCCTACGGCTTCACTCAGAATAATCTGGAATTGACTTATGAGAACAGCCCCACCCTGCCCGTCACAACATCCTATGGCTTAAGGGACAGCAGGTTCAGCGGCGACATTGTGCTGCACTCACCGTCGACCTTTCGCAACATCCGCCCTTACTTCGTCGCGGGCGCCGAGTACGACCGCTTTTCTCCCACCAGCGCTGCCGTGGCTTTGGCAAACAGAGTAGGTTTTGCTTACGCTCCTGTAGCTAAATTGAGTTCCCAAGGCGACGCAGGAGTCAACGTCGGGGGGGGCCTTGATTATAATCTAACGGAGAAATGGGGCGTACGAATCGACGTGCGCGATCACATCACCAGCTCCCCAACCCTCGGCCTGCCTTACGGAGTCACCCCATCCTCGAACGCGTACTTTCCCATCAGCGGCGACGCGCATAGTATCCAATACACGATCGGCATTGTGTATCACTTCGGCTGGGGCAGATCATCGTCCGCTGCGACCAAGCCGACCTCGTCCTCCCGTCAGCCATCGGCCGCGAAGGCGAAGGCCTCGAAGGAGAAGTCGCCTGACAAGGAGAAGTCGTCCCCGACGTCCGTCTTTAACTAAAGGGGCGGTTTTCTGAAAGAGAGGCCGAGATCGACTCGGCGCGCGTGAAGGAAGATGAGCGGTGCCTGGCGCTCCACTCTGCCGTACAAGCACTCCAAAAATTACATTGTCCAAGTTGGGCCAGAAGGGACGCTCACTCTGCCGTGAGTTGAACCTGCATGCAGAGGTTCATGGCAGGGGTAACCTCGCGGAAGACGGCGAGCATCGATTCGACGAGGTCGAGTCCGGTTGATGCCTGGACCTCGCCTTCGGACATCGGGTAATAGAGTTGAAATCCCGCCCAGTGCGCTGCGGGCGCAGCTTTTAGCAACCCGCGGAGCTTCCTCATGGAAGGAAGACTCTCGCGATCAAAGCCCGCCGACTCGCTTTCCCAACTGCCGCCGCGAAGCATAAACCCTTCGCGGAGCACCAGGCGTTTGAGTTCACGCTCCATGGGGCCGCGCGGTTGGAGTGCGCCCAGCAGCCGGTGCCAGTCCCAATCGGACTGCAATTGGCACTCGCGGTAGTCGCGCCGCGCTTTCAGATAGCCCCTCTCCACTTGCATGCCGCACTTGAAGAGCTTCTCTTCAGTGTCCACGCTGATGAAAAACTTCGAGCAGCCGAAACTGACGTGCGAAGAAAGCGGCATGGCTTCGCGATTGGCTCGCGGCAGATAGCCGATCCATTGCCAGTAAACACCCCGTCCCCACCGTTCGGTCACGAAGGGCTGGGCGTAGCGGGATTCGAGCGCCAGTTTCAGAATGCGCGTGATCCGCTCGTTATCCTCGAGATTCCCCACATGGATACCACGGCGAAAATCGAGATAATCCGGCCGAAAAGCGACAGCCGCCGCCGGCACCGGCAGGGCGGTGTGTGATTTTGCAGGCATGGCAACCAAAGCAGAAATCAGAAACTGGAAAATAGAAAATGCTAGGGTCGTTCTCTAGATGCCAGCCCCCTTCATCCAATTTCTATTTTCCAGCTTCCAGTTTCTAATTTCTGATTTCTGAATTCTGCTTTTCCTACGCCGCCCGGGCATCTTTGGCGGAGCGTCTCGAATGGAAGCCGCTGATCAGCGTTTTGGACATCTCCTCGCGCTGGATCTGGTTGGTGCCCTCATAGATCTGAGTGATCTTGGCGTCGCGCATGTACTTTTCCACGGGATAGTCGCGCATGTACCCGTAGCCGCCGAAAACCTGCAGCGCGTCCACGGTGACTTCCATGGCCACGTCCGAGGCAAAGCACTTGCACATGGCGGAGTAGAGCGTCGGCCGTTCCTTGGGTTGGGTATCGATGTAACGCGACGTGGCATAGACGAGCGCGCGGGCCGCCTCAATCTTCATCGCCATGTCGGCCATCAGGAAGCGGAGTCCCTGGAAGGAGCCGATCGGCGCGTCGAACTGCTTACGCGTGCAGGCGTACTCGAGCGCAAGGTCAAAAGCTCCTTGCGCAATCCCCACCGCCTGCGCGCCTACTCCCGGACGCGAGACGTCGAAGGTCCGCATGGCGGTGATGAAACCCGTGCCTTCGCGTCCCAGGCAGTTTTCCACCGGCACGCGGCAGTCCTGGAAGACCAGTTCGCGGGTGGCCGAGGCGCGAATCCCCAGCTTGTCTTCCTTTTTGCCGAAAGTGAAACCCGGCGTGCCCTTCTCAACTACAATGCAGGACGCGCCGCGAGGACCCTTGGAGGGATTGGTGAGCGCGATGACGGAGTAGAGTTCTGCTTCGCCGCCGTTGGTGATCCACTGTTTGGTGCCATTCAGAACGTAGTGGTCGCCGTCGCGCAGGGCCGTGGTGCGCACGGCTGCGGCATCCGAGCCAGCCTGCGGTTCGGTAAGCGCGAAGCCCACCAAGCGCTTGCCGGCCGCAACGTCCGGAAGCCATTTCTGCTTTTGCTCCTCGCTGCCGGAAAGGATGATCGGCAGTGCGCCGAGCGCGGTGCCCGCGAAACTGAGCGCGATGCCCCCGCAGGCCTTGGAGAGTTCTTCCGTCACGATCACCATGTTCATGATCGGAGTCCCCTCCGGCATCCCACCGTATTTCTCATCAATGAATACGCGAAACAGGTCGGTCTGCGCCAGTATTTTCACGATCGGCCAGGGAAACTTGGCCTCGCGGTCATACTCCGCCGCTACCGGACGGATTTCCTTCTCGGCGATCTCGCGAGCAAGATCTCGAATGGCCCTTTGATACTCCGTGAATCCGTAATCCATACTCACCTCAAGCTGGAAATTCGAAAATCGAAATTGGAAACGGGAAAGTGGAAAATAGAAACGGGGTCAGGAAATTGGAAGGTGGAGAGGGAGGTCAGCCGCTAGCTTCGATTTTCCAGTTTCCATTTTCTATTTTCCAATTTCCCTCTTCGCCTATTCTCCCTCTGCGCAGCTTTGCCACAAAGCCGGCCTTACCAGCCAGGCCTCGCCGTTGCGGAAGGCAAAGCGGCAGCACTCTTCCAGGTCCCCGGCCCGAAAAGAACTGACGTCGATCTCCCCTTCCAGCGTGCCCGGCTTGGCGAGCACCAGCAGCGCGTAAACGAGGGGCAAAACGCTCGCATTCACATCCCGTAGGGAGACCTCAATTCGATCGACGCGGGCAACAATCTCAAAATCGCCTTCGGAGTAGAGGCCCGCGGTTCGCTCCAGAAGTTCGCGAATGTCATCCGCGGCGGTGGGAACCCCCTCAAAACTGAACTTGCCATTCAGTCGTTGGTATTCCTCCGGAACAACCGAGACGGGCTGGCTGCGATATCGCTCCCAGTCCGCGTGCTCATAATCCGGCCGCGCCCAGGAAATGGTTACGAAACCGCCGTTCCAAACCTTGACCCTAACGTACTGTCCTTTGACGGCATCCTGATAGTAGACGGGTCCCCCCGCCAGCTCGGCGCGTTCGCTCTCGGTCAGTTGATTGAGAAACTCAACGAGTTCCCGCACGATCTCCGGGAGCACTGGCCGGTCGTCAGGTTGGACATGGCGAATCTCCAGCGACACGGACTCGGGAACAAATTCCAGCCAGGTCGCTTCAACCTGTGTGAGCTTCTGCTGCGTATCGCGGCTGAGATTGCCCAACGCCACTTGTCCCGAACAGCCTAACAGAGTGCGCATTTTCTCACTTCCTTCCCCGGATCATAGCGACAAAATGTCCGGATTTGCCCTCCCAACACTGACCTATACGCATTTTCGGGGCCGAACTGACTTGGGGTCTGCCGCTCAAGGATTCTGCCACAGCTCCCTGAAGGAACCTAGCATTTTTCTGCCGAAGGCACCCTGATGGAGTGCGGAGGCTTGACGCCGCCTTGAATTCACCGTGGGGCCCGGAGTTACACACCATGCCGGCCTTACCCCTTTTGAATTCTTCTCGCGAGAATCTTCGGTCGGCGCGGTGCGAAGGCGGCGTCAAGCCGCCGCGCTCCAACGCGCTTCGCGCATTCTCATGGTCGTCTGCCGTATAGCTATACGGCATCGATGCTGGTATAATCACGACATGGCAAAAGAACGGATGAAGAAACTCACCATCCTTGTCCCGCAAGACCTCCTTCGCAGGGCGCAGCGGGCAACCAAGGCAGGCGCCACCCCCACCGTGCGCAGAGGATTGGAGCTGCTGGCAGCTCATGATGCCTATGACGGGCTGCGTAAACTGCAAGGTAAGGTGAAGTTCGGCCTGACTTGGCAGGAAATGAGAGGCGAAGAGTGACTTGCGCTGACACGAGTTCACTCGTCGCCTACATTCACGGCGAACGCGGACCCGACGTTGAGTTGGTAGACAGGGCGCTGGGTGACTATTCTTTGGCTCTGGCGCCGGTCAGTCTAACAGAGTTGCTTAGCGGTCCTCTGGTGACCCCTTCCCTGGAAACCTTCATTCTCGGACTGCCGCGACTGGAAATTCAGCCCGGGTATTGGGAGCGTGCGGGGAAGCTCCGGGCAGGCTTAATCCGCCAAGGCTATCGCCCCAAGATAGCGGACACACTGATCGTCCAGAGCTGTCTCGACCACCGTGTACCGCTGATTACCCGTGATCGGGACTTCTCTTGCTTTCAGAAGTTTGCGGGACTGCAACTTCTCGTGATGGGCGACCCGCTGCAATAGTAACGCAACCACCCCCTGCCCCTCCTTACCAAGGAGGGGGCCAGGGTATAGGCGTTAAACTAAGCGTTTCTGACGGGTCCCGAAGGGACCCAAGCTGCAGAGCCACTGTTTGGTTACCGCCTATGGGGGCCCCGGGGGTGGTGAACCAGGGCACCGGCTCTACTTCTTGCGCGGTGGCTGTGAAGGCCGCATCTCGATGCGGCTGGCGAGAGTCGTCGAGGGATATGAGTAAAGGTTGACAACCGCCTTGGCGATGTCTTCTCCGCTAAGCTTCCAACTCTGATGGGCCCCGCTGCCCGGCGCTCCCCCAAAATCCGTATCCACGCTGCCCGGCATGATGTAACTCACTCGAATGCCGTCGTAGCGAATGTCCTGCATCATAGCTTCGCTGAAACCGTTGAGCCCGAACTTCGAGGCGTTGTACGCGCTCCCGCCGGGGAAAGGATTCACCCCTGCCAGGCTCGAAATGTTGAAGATGTAGCCTCCCCCTCGCCGGCGCATCACGGGGATGGCCTCCCGGCAGCAGTAGAACACTCCCGACAAGTTGGTGTGAATGGTGGCATCCCACTCCTCGGGCGTGAGCTGATCCACCGGTTTCAGAATTCCTATTCCGGCATTATTCACAAGTAGATCAATACCTCCGAAATGCCCGGCGGCGGTTTGGATCAGCTTTCGGCAATCCTCATAGCGGCCCACATCGGCCACCTGCCCTTCGATCCGAGTGCCGCCCTGCGCGCGCAGCTTTCCAAGCGATTGCTGCAAAACCTGCGCATCGCGCCCGCAGATGTACACCTTCGCACCTTCTCGAAGCAGCCTTTCGGCGATGCAGTAACCGATTCCGCGCGACGCACCCGTGACCACTGCAACCTTGTCGAACAGCTCATTCGTCATCGCACCCCCTCCTCCTCCCGGCAGAATACAGCGAATCACCCCGCCTCACGCCACGCGTGCCGTGGCGCCCATCACTTTAAGTTTGCCACAAAGAGAGGGGATACGGCCAAGTAAGTATGGAGAAGGGAAACCGGCGAGCGCGAACGTCACGTCCCAGCCACGACGGTCTCTTCCACACGCCCAAAACGCCGGTCGCGCGAATGATACTCCCGCACCGCCGCCTCGAGGTCTTCGGCATCGAAGTCCGGCCACAGGCGCTCGGTGAAGACAAGTTCCGCGTAAGCGCACTCCCACAGCATAAAGTCGCTCAATCGCTGCTCGCCGCCGGTGCGAATCAGCAGATCGAGCTCGGGGACCGCCTGCGGCTGGGGGCCGTCGGCGCCAAGCAAGCGCCCAAACTCCAGCGGTGTCGCTTCTTCACCCGCCGGCAGAGTTCGTGCCGCCCGAACTATTGCCTCGCGGCCTGAGTAGTCAATCGCCAAGCGCAGGTGCAATCCCATCCCCTCCCGCGTCGCAGCCTCGGCAGCCTCGATGGCCGCCAGCAGCGAGGGCTCGATTCGATCCCGGCGTCCCATGACGCTGGTTCTTATTCCGGCGTCCACCCACTCCGCCACGGAGCCGCGCAGGAACTCCGTAAAAATGCTCATCAGCTCGCCGACTTCATACGAGGGGCGCTGCCAGTTATCCGCAGAAAAGGCGTGCAAGGTTAATGTCCCAATCCCCAGGCCGGCCGCGGCTTCGACGGAACGGCAAACCGCGGCGACTCCGGCGCGATGTCCGGCGCTGCGCCTCAGGCCTCGTTTTTCCGCCCAGCGGCCGCTGCCGTCCATAATAATGGCGGCATGAATGAGGGGATGTAGGGGCGGCCCTTGTGGCCGCCCTGGCACAACCCGCGATGCCACTTCAACTCCAGCTACTTCAAAGGACTTTATCATACAAAGCGCTCGCTCAAAAAAATTTTCGCCCGCGCGGCTACCGCGGGCGCATGGAGTGGATCAGCGCCTCCATGTCATCCAGATATCGCTCCAGGGCCCGCCGGCCGGCCAGGGTCAGCCGGTAGACGGTTTTCGGTACTCGGCCCACGAAGGATTTCTCGCAGATCACGTACTCCGCCTCCTCCAGCCGGCGGGCGTGTACGCTCAAGTTCCCATCGGTCGTCTTGAGCAATTTCTTTAGATCGTTGAAGCTGAGGGATTCGTTCACCGCCAGGGCGCTGACCATGCCCAGTCGAATGCGTTCGTGAATCAGGCGATCCACTTCCGCGGGCGAGCCCGGTGCCGCCTTGCTCCGCAATTGCCGGGCCTGCTGCACAAGCTGGCCCGCCCCCGCAGCCCGGCTCGCGGCGTTGGAATTCTGTCTAGCCACCGTACCTCCTTGCAATAATCGTCCCGAAGACAATGTGCAGCCCGCCGAAACCCGCTGCCATGATCGAATTGGCCCAGGCAGGAGGGCTGACGAGCGCCACCATTCCCGCGAACATGAAACACAGGCCCATCATCGGGACGACTTTGACCGAGTATGCCCCGCCCGTTACGATGCCCGCACCGTAGAGCAGCAGCCAGATGCCCGGCAGCAGGTAAAAAACCCCGGCGCGGTAAATCACCGCACTGAGCACCGCCGCCGCCAGCATGGGGGGAAACAATCCCAACACAAATTTCCGGCCCGGCCTCGAAAACAGCGGCGTCTGTACCTTGCGCGCCTTCCAGAAAGCGGCCGACGCCCCCACCGCAAACGCGCACAGGGCTTCCAACCCCCACACCGCAACCCACCAAACCACCTGCGCGCGGAGCGAGGCAATAACCGCCGCCCCCAAGGCCGTGATCCCGATCATCACCCCGCCCCATCCCGGAACGGCGGTGAACGAGGCGGCGCTCTCCATAGTCTCGCGGATGAAGCGCAAATCGTCGATGGCGTGGGCAGGCATGGGCGCCGCCCTGGAATGTCGTGAGCGAACTGGCCCCGCGCAAGCCATAGGCCGTTTATACCGCCAGAGCAAATGTTTGTCAAGTACTTTGTGAAACAAAGTGCATGCCCGCCGCCAACCCCCCGCTGTCATTCTCAGTCCGCTCGGCCACTGTCATTCTGAGCGCAGCGAAGAATCTCGCTCTGCCCCGCTGGAACCCTGCGCCCGCCCCCCCCACCGTCATTCTGAGCGCAGCGAAGAATCTCGCTCTGCCCCGCTGGAACCCTGCGCCCGCCCCCCCACCGTCATTCTGAGCGCAGCGAAGAATCTCGCTCTGCCCCGCTGGAACCCTGCGCCTGAAACCCGTTCTTGCCCACTTTATCTTGTCCCTTCGGGACATCGCAGACTTCCGAGGGCAGAAGTCTGCGCCAGCCAGCGGTCGTGCCGGGGGCGGCCTCGATCAACAAACAGGAAACCAATGCGAGCATACCTGGAGCGCGCGCCCTTGCACAAAACAATCTGATTCCGAGGGTGAGGGGAGATGGGTCAATGCGTGATCGCCGATCCTGCGGCATCCCGGAAGCTGATTTTCTCGATCCAGCCTGAGGACCGGCTGCAAACGACACTAGATTCGTTCCGGAGGTGCCTCAAAATCGTTGACACGTTCCGGGGCATGGTCGATATAATCTCTAACATGACTCGGTACGGGTACCTCCAAGTACCGGCGGCAAGTAATAAACACTGACCCCCTACGCGGGGTACCTCTTACGGCCGTTAGCCACGCTGGCGGAATCATGTGTGGGATTGCTGTCGTGCACGGTGACGTCGGCGGAAGAGGGTATCAACTTGTCGAGCGAATGCTACGCACCATCAGCCACCGCGGATACAAGACCTTCGAGATCCACGGAGCCAAAGACTCTGTCCTCGGAGCGAATCGCCCGGAGATAGTCGATAGAGACTTTTTCGCATTTTTCGCTTGACAAGCCCAGGGACTTGTGATAGCCTACCATAGTGGTCATGTTCTGGACACATTGTCGCAGGCGGGGCCGGTTAGACACGCGGCGCAAGGAATGGCGAGAGGGTCCCGGCACTCGGCGAAAGAGGGAACCAAAAATAAATAAAAAATGATACGAACGAAGCCAGTATATTATTGAAAACACAGGAAGACATGTGCAAAACGAACTAAAACGAACTCAAAATCAGCCGCAATTGAGTCCTGATATGCGTGCATTACGTGTAGAATTCGAGCCTTTACAGCACTTCACAGGTTTTGGCTCGGCCGGAAAGGACAGCACTGGACGAAATCGCCCGGCCGGGGGAATCCAGAGGACTGCGAGAGAATACGAAAATCGTGGGAACGAAGCTAAGAAGTACGTGAAAACAAAGCACATCACTTTTTTGAGTGCTGCACATTATGTGCGTTTTGAGTGCAATTTAGCACAAATTATGCGCTGAATGGAGCAAGAACCGCACGTTCTTGAGCAAACGAACCGAAGGGTTCGAGCGGCAAGGCCAAGCCGAGCAAGTGACAAAAAGTCGGCTACAAAGGACCGCTATCAAGAACGCGTCTACGAGCCCGATGTGAGTCTTCTGCTCGAGGCCCAATAGGGGATCAGGTTATGGACACCACGAATCTCAAACTCCGCAGCCGCGACTGGTTCGGAAAAGACGATCGCTGGGGAGTAGCGCATCGCGCCTGGCTGCGCGCCGAAGGCTTCAGCGAGCGCGTGTTCGCGGGCAAACCGGTGATCGGGATCTGCAACTCCTGGAGCGAACTGAACAATTGCAACGCGCATTTGCGCCAGGTGGCGGAGGCCGTCAAGCGCGGGGTGTGGGAAGCCGGGGGATTTCCGCTCGAATTCTGCACCATATCGCTGGGTGAAATGCTGATGAAGCCCACCACCATGCTCTATCGCAACTTGATGGCGATGGACGTGGAGGAATGCATTCGAGCCTACCCCCTGGACGGGGTGGTGCTGCTTTGCGGATGCGACAAGACGACGCCGGCTCAGTTGATGGGCGCGGCCAGCGCCGATGTGCCGGCGCTCATGGTTCCCGGCGGACCCATGCTGCGCGGCATGTGGCACGGCAAGGAACTCGGCTCGGGAACCGACGTGCGCCGCTTTTGGGAAGACGTCCGGGCGGGCCGCCTGAGCGAAGAGGAGTTTTGCGAAATCGAAAGTTGCGTCTCGCGCAGCGCCGGCCACTGTACGGTGATGGGCACCGCGTCCACGATGGCCAGCCTCGCCGAGGCCCTGGGAATGACCTTGCCGGGGGCAGCGGACATTCCCGCCCCGGACTCGCGCCGCCTCTCGATCGCCGAGCAGAGTGGGCGGCGCATCGTGGAAATGGTGGCCGAGGGGCTTCGTCCGTCGCAGATTCTTACCGCCGACGCGTTCGAGAACGCCATTGGCCTGCTCATGGCCCTCGGTGGGTCCACGAATGCCATCATTCACCTGGTTGCCATCGCCGGACGAGTGGGCCTTGATCTTCCCCTCTCGAGGTTCGACGAGATTTCCCGCACCACGCCCGTGCTGGCTAACGTGAAGCCTTCCGGCAAATACCTCATGGAGGATTTCAGCTACGCGGGCGGGGTGCCCGCCGTAATGAAGGAGATCGCGTCGCAACTTTACCTGGATGCGGCCACGGCCACCGGCAAGACCCTGGGCGAGAACATCTCCCGCGCCGCGTGTTTCAATCGGGAAGTCATCAAACCATTCAGCCAGCCGCTCTACCCCGAAGGAGGGCTGGTGGTGCTCGGTGGCAACCTCGCTCCCTGCGGCGCCGTGATCAAGCAATCCGCCTCTTCGCCTCACTTGCTGCGGCACAAGGGCAAGGCCGTGGTGTTCGAAAACAATCGTGATTTGCTGGCACGCATTGATGATCCGCATCTTCAGGTTGAGGAAGATTCCATTCTTGTCCTCAAGAACGCCGGCCCCAAGGGCGCCCCGGGCATGCCGGAGTGGGGTCACCTGCCGATCCCCGCCAAATTGCTCAAGGCCGGCGTGAAAGACATGGTGCGGTTGAGCGATGCCCGCATCAGCGGCACGAGCTTCGGCACCATTGTCGTTCACATCTCGCCCGAGGCCGCACAGGGCAGTGCGCTGGCCATTGTCAAGAACGGGGACGAGATCGAATTGGATGTGCGTGAGAAAAGACTGGAACTGTTGCTGCCGGAAGCGGAAATCAAAGCGCGCCTGGCCCAATGGACGCCGCCGGCCCCGCACTATTCGCGCGGTTACGGGAAAATGTACCTCGATCACATTCTCCAGGCCCACCAGGGTTGCGACTTCGATTTCCTGCTCGGCCGCGACGCCGCAGAGGATATAAGTCCCCTACGAAGATTCCCTAACCCCGCGTTGTGATAAGTCTGTTTCTATGAGTGCATTACCTCTTGACAGTTTGGCCTGAAATCGTGTATTACCAGACCTACGGAGTAGAGTTCTCGGTGTGGTTGTCCCGAATTGCCATCGACGCGCCAGCGAATTATGGCATCATTACTTTGTCCTAAATGCGGATCGGCGCGGGTCAACAAATCGCCCAGCGGCCAACACTTGGTTTGTCTCGACTGCCAGCGAGTCATTGTTCAGGACCGCATCAAGAAGCCCCGCGGTCGAAAGACGAAAGGCAGACCGCCTCGATCGCTCCCTGAGGTTCGTGCAGATTTGCCGTCTTGAAGGCCTGCGCATTTATTGACTCTTCCGGATTGCCGTGGGCATCCCTGTCAAAGCGGAGCACTGTCGAACACGTGCCGTCAGCCGGTAACGTCCGGCAAAGCCTCCGCCACCTTAGCAATGTAGCCTGCCGCCGTCACCTTTGGCTGGCTTGGCCGCTCGCGACCCGGGTGTTGAAATCCCCCGACTTGCCGCGCGGGATGCTCAGCGACACCCAGCGGGAAGACTGGAGATGCTTGGCCAGGAAAATAATCTGGCCGATGTGGAGCGCGTAGTGCGCCACTTGACGGTTGATGGCCTGCATCACCGAATGAGGCTCATTGCGAATATAGACCGTGCGTTCGAGGTCCGAGTCGTTAAGCGGCTCGAGCGCAGTAAACACACACTGCCACCCCGCTTCCCATAACTCCATCAGCGCAGCGCGCGTCGCCGGCGGCGCGTCGAATTCACTGTCGCGATTCCGGCCGGGCTTCTCGCCGTCCGTGGTGAGGAAGTCTGCCCAGCGCGAACGCATGTTCCCCGCCAGGTGCTTAACGATAATCGCAATGGAATTGGACTCCGGATCGATGGCCAATTGCAGTTGCTCGTCGCTCAACTGCGCCATGGCCCGCTCGCCCAGAGATTTATACACTCGGAAAACCACCAGGGAATCTTCCAAGTACGAAGTTAGAAACTTGTGCGCCATAGGTTCAATTATAAACCCACTTCAGCCCCGATCTATTGAGGTTGGTTTGACGGTGATGATTGTAGTTCGGTGCCAGGAGCCTTGTCTGAATTACTCGTTTCGACGGAGCTAACGCTGAAGGTTCCGTCCGGATTCCGCGCGCGAGTTGTTTTCGTCTGCTCGGTACCCGCAGGTCCGGAAGTCACGACATCTGAAGTTTTGGTCATGACTTTCAAATCCAGGCCAACCGGATCAATCTGCTCCATCTGTTGCTCGGATGTTGTTCGACCTGCGTCGCCGCTCCGCACAGTCGTAACGCGCTGGATCAGATGGAACTGACCATCGCGACTCCGACCGGGAACATCCAGCGAATAGGTCTCAGCCGTCTCCACGTTCTGCCCGTGACTTTGCGTATCCTTAACGACGGTCCGTGAAACCTCCGCAAGGTTACCTTCAACGTCCGGACGCGAAATGCTTTCTTCGGTGGTTCGGTTCTCGCCTTCTTGTTTGACTACCTTTTCACTTATCTCAGCAAGTGCCAGACTGCCCTTGCCGGAGTCCGCCGACTTTGTGGTCTTCGTCGTTTCTATACGATCGTTGTCGCCTCGCTTCTGCTGTTCATCTGTCTGCCGGAGGGCAGCCATATTGCCGTTAACATTGCCGTCGCTATTGATCCGGTAAGTCGTGCTTTTGGTCTCCTGCGACTCCGGACCACTCTTTCTTGTCTCGACGTCTTCGCGCTCTACGATCTGGAGATTTCCCTCGGGATTGGGCTTCGATGTCGTTCGATCCACGTCGGATTCGCCGTTGGGCAATTGGTTTGTTTCTTCTTCTGTCACCTGCGTAAGCTGTTTCCGCCCGTTACCATCCGGCCTGTAGCTGCGCTGGATTGAGCGGATAGTGGTGGCGTCTTCCTGGTCTGTTTCTGTCTCAATATAAAAAGAAGGGCGGTACCCGTCGGGGCCGTGCACCTCCACATTCTTTTCACACAGGATTTTGCTGCCGGATTTGCTGCATTTCTCGGTCGTACGTAAAGGGGCGCCAGGACCTTTCGCAACCGTCGTGACGGTCCATGATTGGTCTGTGTTGTTCGAAACAGTTTGCGCTTCTGCGAAAATGATCAAACTCAGCCAAGCAAGCAGAAGAACGATCAACCGGCGCGGGAACGAACTGGGGAAATGCTCCATGTGCTGCCGCTCCAAACTAGAGACACCACACAGTTATTTTCTCACCCGTATTATGGGTGAGTTAAGTCTATCATAGACTCTGTCTGCGGCGGAAGCTCGACCAGGGGAAGAGCAAGGCGCCGGGTGTCAAGGAAGTGAAAAGGAAAAGGGACCTGCACCTTTTCGTCCGTAGTAGTGCTGTAGCCTTGGCACCTGAAGATTATATCCGTCCAGGGGCGCACACATCACGACCAAAACGTCGCGCGTCACCCGCGCCAGCCGGGCTAAAAGGGGGAATCTCAGAGGCGCGAATAAGGCTGTGCGATGTCCAGCCCAGGCACTACACGAAAATGCTTGAGATTGAATGTAAAGAGGCGGGCGTTTCGGGTAAATATATGCCCATCCACATACAAGTCAAAACCCTTAGGAAGATCTTCAAAATGGATGAAATCCTTGCTGAATGGAAGGAGCTCATACACTGACTGGTGAAACATGAAGATGTTGAATGCATTCTTAACCGGCTGGGGGTTTAGAAGGTTCAGAGTCTCCTTAACCTTCTCTTCTGATAGCCCACCTAGAGAGAAGACGGCTATTTTCTCAGCACCGTTGTCAATCTCAACAGTGGAGTCGCTGCCGTTTATGACAAGCCCAGCGAGGCTAAGAAGTTGCACAGGATCTTCAACATCACGCGCCTTTCTTTCGTGTGTGCCTGGTATCGCTATGATTGGCACGTCTG
>CAVROP010000003.1:0-16852 GCA_963722675.1 uncultured Acidobacteriota bacterium | reverse complement strand
TCACTTTGCCGCGACACCATCGGACCAGGAGAATCGCATTTTCCGTATACTATGCTATACTCTGCTTCAAGGGCTTGAAAGACAACAGACGGCAACTGGGATGCAGGAGGTTTCCATGAACGGGGTTAAAAAATATCTGGCCGCGACATTGCTGTCGGCGGCGATGCTTCTTCCGAATATGGCGCAGGCGATGGACATTATACAGTTCGATCAGATGACGGCCCAGGACCGGCAGGATTTCCTGAATTCCCTGTCAAAAGCCGCCGAAACGGTTCTGGAGCAGGAGGGCCGCAGCGCCGATGCCCTGAAAGTTCACCATCTTTTCGATGACATTCGTCCCGGTGATAACTTGCCAGTGGGCGAGGCGGAGACTCGAACTGAATCTGGCCAACGAGCGTGTCCGCGATGCGAAGAAACACATCCAGAATCACGATGCGCCGCGGGTGCAGGTTGAGGTCGCTCTGGCTTTAACTTTGAGCAAGAACGGTATTCAAGTAACACCTGACTTTGTTAAAGCCTTCATGAAGCTGACCGGCACTTTCCAGCCCAAGTCGCCGCCGCGGAAGGATAAGTAAAGAGACAAAACAGAAAAAAGATACGAAGAAAACGAACTAAGTCCCCCGCTCATCCAGCATTGTCCGATTAGTTCAAGTTTGATTCTGGCGTGCCCGGCGCACACGCGCCGGTCGGGCCTTACTCGCAGCGCTTCCCGAGCCCTCCGGTCTCGGCCCGGAGCCTACCCCTGCGGAGGGAGGGGGTGACAGTCCCTCACGCAAGCCGGCCATGCTTTCCGATGATGTCCCCTTCAGGACCACTCCTGCTTCTGCCCAACTTTACCGCGTCGCTGCGGCTGCGCTGCCGAAGCCCAGTGGCGGGGTAAACCCGCCGCTACCTCGGGAATTCGCGCCTTTAGTGCATTATTTCCAGAGGTGCTGGTCGAAGAAATCCGAGGCGGCGTGATAGGCGGCCAGCCAGGTGCTATGCCGCACGATATCATGAATCTCGTTGCGGGAAAACAAGCTGGCGGGGGAACGCCTGAAGCGCGCACCTCCGCGCTACCTTGCTCTAAGACTGAGGTTGCAAACGGACCGGCAAGGTGTATACTGTTGATATCGCGGTATCAGGGATCATAACTTTGACAGGAACGACAATCGAGACAAAGTATGGGTCGAGGCGGGACTTAACTCTCAAGGTTCTTACCCGCGACGCGAAAACTCCTGCCGGACACGGCGGCCAGGGGCAAGATCACGCTCTCCCAGGGTTAAATGCAAAACTCCAGGTTATGATGTCCAGAACACAAAGGGGACATGACGGTATCCGCTAAGCAGGCGGGCCTGAGATTCAGGCGGACTTTAGCAAATTGCAAACAGCGAAAGGAATCATCGATGAACCTCAATATGCCGATCCCGACACAGTCTATCCAAAGCATCCGTCAGTTGGCCGAAGGTCACCCCGTTTTCCTCGTCAACATTGAAAACGGTTGTTTCGTGGTCAAAGCCGAGGACACCCAGGTGAACAGGAACCTGAAGGATCAGCTGGAGATTATGAACGTGATTGATCCCAATGCTTTTACCCGGGTGCTGACGAAGCCCGAATTGATGGGCCTTCGCGATTGGGTGCGACAGAACGGCGATAGCCTGGAAGAAACCAGAAACGGTTATATGCTGGATAAGCTGTCAGGCGCATTGAGGCCGCCGATGCCGCCGCCGATGCGGGGGGCCGCAATACAACGGATGCAAGAAAGCGTCTGGATTGTGATGCATGCCAAGGCGAACCTCAAGGACCTGGAGGGCGCGGGCAAGAAGCGACAGGAGGGCGACAAGACCGAGGTGAGGGAGATCGCCAAGGCGCTGAACGAACCCGGGACGCTGGAGAAACTGGGAGAGATTATCGCGGCCGATGCGTTCAACGGTAACCAGGACAGGGTTAACTTCGAAGGCCACGGCAAAAGATGGGAAGAAAACGGCCAAAAGTTCTCGCTTGAATGTATACAGAATCCCGGGAACTTCTTCGTGGCGCAACAAGGCGGCAAGTCAACCGTTTTCGGCCTGGACTCTTTTGATCCCACCAATCAGTTCAAAGACTTGGATACCTTCGCCAAGGCGAGTGACGGATTTAACTACCCGGGCACCGTTCTGAGGCAGGATGCCGGCCCCGCTCGGCAGGCGCTGGCGCAGAAGATTGTTAACGACATGGAAATGATTTTGGGGCCGCGCAATCGCAAGATTATCTTTGCCAGCACCAAGCGGCTCCCGCAAGATGCGACGGCACGGCTTGTCCGAGGAATGCAGAGCGGCGCTCTGAAGATTCTGAATCACCTGAAAAGCAAGTACAGGGGCCGTCCGCAGTCGCAGGCATTCCAGGAGAGGCTGCGCGCTCTGGGTTGGACGCTTTGAGCGAAAAGGCCGCGTCCTGCTGTCGCGCCCGTCCCTGACCTCCGTTCGGCGCTCACGGAGAGCCTCCACAACTTACCGCCTTAAGCCAGGTTCACTCTGCGAGAGCCTGTTGAAAGAGTATTCAAAGCGGCAGACATCCGGTTTTTGATGTCTGCGAGGTTCGCGGCAGCGAACCCTGATCGTGCATCGGCCATCGCCCGCGAGAAGCTTCGCTTCGCGAAACCGCAGACCGCACCGGACGCCAGCCCGCGAAAAGGGGGGGGTGGCACACTTTCTCAAGCCCCGCGCGGGTAACCCCATCATCCACCCCGCCGACCGGCCTGACGGCGAGTCCCGTAAGTGCTGTCGGGGACGGCGCGGTATTGAGCAGGGGGTAGAACCTACATCTCCGTTCTCGCGCAGTCTTCAATGCCCAGCCTCAGCGAACAGTCCGAGGGACTAGCGCACAGTCAGGTAATCTCAAGAGAGGAATTATCCGGGTACCCACCCCGGGGCCACACCTACGGTTCTCAAAACCGTCAAATTGACAGAAACGGGCCTTTCAGGATCTTAGTCGTCGTAGCTCTTGTACTCCGATTCGCAAAGAACTGAGGCACTGGGTGGGAAGGTCGTCCGGTGATTGAGTCCACTGACAAAGCGTTTCAGCCGCCGGGGCAATAAGAGCGTGCCAATTGCGCCTTTCCCGAGTGTAGTTCGTGTTCTCATCCAGGGCAGGTTCATTGTTCAAGCAAAGAATCCATGTCTCGACGTTGCGCTTCGGAACGAGTCGTGCGATCCGCTCCTGCTCACGAACGGCTTGCTGGGCGCTCTCTGTCAACGCCTGATCGAGCTGATTTAAGCGTTCTTGAACGGAATGAGCGTCAGCATCGATCATGACAATTAAGCCCGTTTGGGCACTCGCCTGGCGACGGCGATACGCCTCTATTTCCTTTGGAAACTCCTTTCGCACCCAACCTTCGGCCGATCCCCGGCCTGAAGGGGACCGGTTCATCCGCATCTTATGCTCGTTCAACCCATAGCGTTTGAGGTATCTACGAACGAGCATCTCGTGATGCTCGTCTTCCACCAGAGCGATGATTAGAGAAGGATTATTCATCATCCCAACCGCGGGCAATCAGTTCGGAAGGCTGTAAGCCCCCCTCGGGGTCAACCTTGAACTTCTTAGTCCGAACTTGGCCATTCTCTTCCCGAAAGAAATGCAAGCCGTACGCTGAAGCCCATCGGTTCAGTATCTCCGGGTGATGGGAGATGAGGATGAGTTGTCCATGATGATCTTCGACGGCCTCTTCAGCCGCCAGTAGCCAGGGTTGAATTTCCCGCAAGGCGAGGAAATTGTCGGGCTCATCGATCAAAACGGTATTCCCCTTCGCTATTGCGAAGTGAAGGATCATGTACAAGCAAAGGAGGCACCACTGACCTTCGGAAAGTTCGGATAGCCCGTATGTTATCTTCTCCCTTCGCGGGCCGGCAAAATCCGCGCGCAGTTTTCGCGTACCATCTTCGTCAGAAGAGAATCGCAAGGTTTGGAACCCAGCGAGCGCCTCCCTCAGAGAACTCAGGTACTTCAGATTCTCATCGGGATAGGTTTGCACCAAATAGCGGTACCAGCCTGCCAGGTTGTCGAGTTCGTCGTCGGGCACCTGCTTTTCACGATCGGCGCTTGCATCTCGTACAGAAGGATGCTCGTCGATTCGGAAACATCGGACGGTTTTCATCCATCCAATGAAGCGCCCAACATGTGGGTTACTCAACTGCCACAGATGCAGCGCGGAGCGGCTTGTTTCGAAGGGGATGGTGGTTTCCTGGGAACCGTTGGTCGGGAAAAAATGCAAGACGCCCATCGCCAAATCGAATACCGTCACGCCAGAAACTTTTAACTGTTCCTGCACAACCGACATGTGCTTAGTCTCAAGCTGGAGGCGGTACTCATATTTCTGGCCGTCCAAAAGGGCTTCAATCTCAAAAACCTGGACGGGGCCGTCCTGCCATCGCGTGCGGCTGGCTTCAGCGAATGGATTCTCATCGCCGCTGATAAACTGCTTGAGATAGCTAATTGCGGTGAGAAGAGAAGACTTGCCACTCCCATTCGGCCCAAGCAGCAGGTGCTTTATTTCGGGTCGGTATTCGAAGTTAAGGAAGCAGCGGAAATTGTCGATGTAAATTCGCGTCAGCATAGCTGCACACCCTAGTATGCGGAGTATACAACTTCATGACTGCCACGCCTATGTTAGCAGAACACAGCGGGATTTTCCGCCCTGAAAGGTTGAGTCCCGCTGCCCACCTGCAGCGTGTGTAGATATACGACCTTTTCGACATAGCGGCGCAAAGTGGGCCATTGCTGATCGCCGAGAACCACGAAAGCGATTTCCCGAGCCTTCAGGTTTTGCTGGTAGCGGATGTTCTTGTCGGTGGTCAACAAGACCTCGAAGCCCGCTGCCTCGGCGGCCGCTATCAGTTCGCCGTTAAGAAACCGGTCCCATCCGCGCTCGAACGCTTCGACCACCACATGGCCTTTGAGCGCATGCCGGAGCGGGGCTGGGACACCGTTATCAAAGAGTATGAGCATCGAGCCTTGGGGCGGAGGGCTGAGCGGGTGGCGCATCGAGGCTTCGAGCCGCGAACTCAATGACGGCGGTCACCTGTTCGTGGGACAAGTGAAACCACTCTATGATTTCGCTGATCGTGGCTCCTGCTTCCAGATTGTCAAAACCACTGAAACCGGTGTGCGAGTATCGCGGAATACCCACGCACCGCTGGGTTTGCCCGGAACGCTCTCGACTATAGGGCACTTCGACCAATCGAGCATATTCCAACCCTCTCACCGCCATTTTACACCACAGTGCGTTATTTCCTGAGGTGCTGGTCGAAGAAATCCGAGGCGGCGTGATAGGCGGCGAGCCAGGTGCTATGCCGCAGGAAATCATGAATCTCGTTGGGGAAGACAAGCTGCTGGAATTCCACCTTTTGCTTCCTCAGCGCCTCCACCAGGCGGACCATTTCCGAGAAGGGGACGTTCCGGTCATCATCCCCCTGCACCAGCAACACGGGTGAGCGCCACGTATCGACCGACGCGAGCGGCGACGACTCCCACGCCAGCCTTGAGGCTTCCTGCTGCGCGGGCGAGTGCGGCCAGTTTTCGATTTCGAGGTTCCAGTCGTGCACGCCGTGCAGGTCAACCCCACAGGCGAACAGATCCGAAGCGCGAGCCAAGCCCAGGGCCGTCAAATAACCTCCGTAAGAGCCGCCCCATAGTCCGATGCGAGCCGGGTCCACGTCAGCGCGCTGGCGCAAATAGAGGCCGGCGCCCTCGACGTCGTTGAACTCGCTTGCGCCGCTGGGGCCGTAATTGAGCGCCTCGCGAAAGTCCAGCCCGTACCCTATGCCGCTGCGATAGTTGAGCGAGAGGACCACGTAGCCGCGGCTGGCGAAATACTGATTGAGGGCATAGGCGTTGTGATAGTAGGCCATGTAATGCCAGCCCAGCAGCATTTCACGCCGCGAGCCGCCGTGCATGAAGATCACCGCCGGGTGCCGCTCGCCTGCAACTGCATCCTTGGGCAGGAAAAGCTGCGCGTGCACGCGCAGCCCGTCGGAAGCGGTGAGAATCACTTGCTGCGGAGTGACGAGTTCGGCGGAGGGAAAATCGGCGGGAAGGGTTTCGGCAGCGAGGTCGCGGATTTCACCCCCGCTCGCCAACACCGCCGGACGTGCCGGGCGCTGGGCGTCGGAATGAAGCAAGGCAATCGCGGCGCCGTCGTGCAGCATCACCGGCGACCATTCGATTCCTTCGCCACTCGTCAGTCGCTTGGGTTGGTCGCCCGCGACCGGCTCCAACCACAAATGGCGGCGGTCAATGTCATCCTGGTTCGAGGCGAAAATCAGTGTCCGCCGATCGGGACTAAGCGAAACGAACTCGACTTCGAAATCACCCGGCGTGAGAAGCTTCGCCGTGCCGCCCGCTGCGGGAACGGAATAAAGATGTGTCCACCCGTCGCGTTCCCAGGGGAAAACCAGGACGTCTCGACCCCCCCATATGATCTGATACTCGCCGACAATTCCGTGAAAAACGCTGCCTTGGCCCGCTTCGGCTCGCCAGACTTCGCGGCCACGGCCGGTGGCGGCGTCGGCAACCCGGACGGACCACGGCTGGCCGGTCCGCCTCGCTCCGAAGGTGAGGTCGTCGCGCGCCGAAATGCGCAGGAAGGCGACTTGGCGGCTGTCGGGCGACCAGGCCGGCTCGGAATCATGGTCGACCGCCGGGTCGAGATAAATCAGGCTCTTGCTCGACGCGTTGTACACGCCCACGAAGCTGTGATCGCCTCGGCGGCTGACAAAAGCCAGGCTCGAGCCGTCCGGCGACCAGTGCAGTGAGTCGCACTTGCCCTTGTCGTGGACCAGTTGTTCCGGCTTGGCCCCGGCAGCCAACTTCACCAGCCACACCTGGTCCTTGAAAATGTAGGCCACGCCGCCGCCCTTGGGTGAGACGGCAGGAGAATGGCCCTCGGCCAGCTTGCGCGGCGCTCCGCCTTCGAGTGAAGCCACCCAGAACGTCCTGTTCGACACCTTCGGCCGCGCTCGCCGGATTGGGGTAGGAGGCGTCGTTTTCGAAGTCGCCGCCACGAACGTAGACAATCGACTGGCCGTCGGGAGTCCAAGCGAGTTCGCCAACGTCCTGCCCGTCGTCCTGGGTGTACTGTGTGACTTGGCGGGAACGGTAACTTCCGCCCTCGCCCGGTTCGGCCACCCAGATGTTGCGCAAGCCTCGCGCGTCGAACACCCAGGCTACCCTGTTGCCGGCCGGCGAAGCGATAAGTTCGGTTGGGAAGGGCGAGCTCAGCACCTGCTCGATGGTGAAGGAACCTCGCGCCATAGGCGCGCCGATGATAACGAAGAGCAGAAAGAGCGATCGTCTGCAATCTGCTTCGAGGGGAGATAGGCAGCATTTTTCCTCCTGGGGAATAGCAGCGATTTGATCTCTTACCAATCAGGCCAACCCCACCTGTGTGGCCGTGTGGCTTGGATCTACTCGTTCACGCTTGCCTGTAGTGCCGCTCAATTTCCGAGGCGTACGTAACACCGATGGTCCCGGCATATTCTCGAAGCCATTGGCGCAGGCTCCTGGTTCCGGCTGGCGACTGATTCGAGACGAGCAAGTTCGCCATCAGCCCGCTCATCTCCTCTCTGTTGAGTAGGATGTCATGGACCAAGAAACCGAGAAGCTGGGAAGCCAACCAGACGAAGGACGGAGGAGCGCAGAACACTCGGCTTCGACTGTGGATCGCTTCACGGACGAGTTGCACAAGCTCTTTGTACGTATACGTCTCCGGGCCAACGGCGTCCACCACCACGTTTTCACGCCCGTGGCCGCTTTCGACGGCGAATGCCGCCAGGTCCTCGACAAAGATCGGCTGTAGGCCGTATTCCCCATCGCCAGGAATTGCAAAGAGCGGGAACCGCCGCAGCAGCCAGGCAATATTGTTAACCAGAATGTCTTCTCTCCCGAAAATCAGCGCCGGCCGCACAATGGCGTAGGTGGAGGAGGATCGAATAATGCCCTCCACCGCCGCCTTGCCTCGGAAATAGGACAACGGTGAATCCGGCGAGGGGTTCGTGACGCTGAGATGCACAATTCTTTTCACCCCCGCCTCTTCAGCCGCCTGCACCAGGATTCTCGAGTTCTCCACCGCCCTCTCATGGCTGATCTCGCCGTAGGCGAAGCGCACCCAATAAGTGTTGTAGAGAACCGTAGCGCCGCGCATGCTGTCCGCCAAGGCTTGCGGGTTACGGAAATCCAGTGGCTCGACGCGCATGGAGGGAGTCGACGGAACGCGGTTGGTCAGCGCCAGCACCCGTTCGCCGCAGGCCAGCAGCCGGCGCGCAATGTGCCTTCCCGAAAAGCCGAAGGCGCCGGTAACGATGTTGAACGGGGCACCTTTCATCCCGGGGAGCCCTCCAACTTGTCCGCCATCTCCAGCAGGGCTGTCACGCTATTCCAGTTCCTCGCCGTCCCCGCTTTCTTCAGGATGCGTTCCATCAGCGTCGGCAGTTTTGATTTACCCATGCCGGTTGGGTAATAGACAAACACCTCCCGGGCGCTCGTCTTGACCTCTTCCGGACCTGCCTTTGCCGCCTCGAGTTGCTTCCGCGCTTCGGGACTAAGTTCCTCCGTTAGAAAAATCACGTGGAATTTTCCGGGCTCAATCTCTTTCCGCGCGGCAAATGGGTTGTTTCGAATCACCGTCCGCATCTCGACCGCAGTCCGCAGAACCAGCGGGGAGCGGAATCCAAAGGTTTTCTCAATGGCGTCTTCAAATCGCTTGGCGAGAGCACTCAGATTGCGCTCCTTGCTTCGAAACACTACATTCCCGCTCTGCACGTAGGTCTGCGCACCCTGCAAGTCCAGTGAGCCGCACAAGGCACGCAGCGCCTCCATGCTGATCCGGTTGTGCCCACCCACGTTTACACCGCGCAGCATCGCAATGATGGCCTGCATATCAGCCCTCTCCTTGCGAGGCGGAAGTTCGGATCGTCCGCTGCTCGCCAATGCCAACTGGGGCGGATGCCCCAACGCCTTGATCTGAATAACCCCGGTGGTAGCCGGAGCGACGGGGCTTCCCTCCGGACATGACCCTGCCGTTATGGCCATGCCGAGAACACATGCCGGAACCGCAGGAGCCGCCCGAAAGCCACTTTATTCAGCTTACCTCTTCAAGGTGCGGGCTGCAAATTGGGGAGGAGACGACGCAACAGGAACGGCGTATTAGTTCGTCTTCGGCGGTCAGCCCGGGGGGCGCTGGCTGCGCCAATCCGTGGAAGGATCCGACATGGAGAGCCTAGAGTAATAGGCCAGCAACGGGCAAGTGGCCGGACGAGATTTGCGAAGCTGCCGCCTCCTTCGCGCTGCCTTGGCGCAGCCCGGTAAAGCGCCAATGCGGCGAGCCCGATTCGGATGTCACGCTGTGTGGTTTTTGAGTAGAATGACACGACGATGCTGAGCGAAGCCACAGTTCGGCAGTTGCTCGAACCGTTCGGGTTGACCTTGAGTAGCCAGCAAACCGGCCAAGTGGTTGCTTATTTGGAGTTGCTGCTGCGCTGGAACGAGAAGATCAATTTGACGAGCATCCGCGACCCTGCCGATTGCGTGCGGCGGCATTTCGGGGAGAGTCTCTATCTTGGGCGCTGTGTGGAGCTAAGCGGCAAGTTGTTGGATATCGGCAGCGGGGCTGGCTTTCCGGGGTTGTGCTTGAAGATCCTGTTTCCGCAATTGGCGGTGACTCTGCTCGAGCCGGTGGCGAAGAAGCGGGGATTTCTCAAAGAGGCGGCCAGGGTCTGCGGGATGAGCGGAGTGGAGGTGCGGCGGGAACGTCTGGAGGAGTTCGCAGACTCGGCGGGGGCGGCGGGGGCCTATGACTGGGCGACGGCGCGGGCCGTGGGGAACCTCCAGGAGCTTATCCCCGTCGCCTCGCGCTGCCTGAAACCGGGAGGGCGGCTCTTCCTCTGGCTGAGCCGCCGACAGGCAAGTGAGATAGGCTATCAACACGGTAAGATGAGGAAGGTAAGGGGCCTGGGCGTGCCGGGTGGCGCGCAAGGTGAGATCTGGTGGGGGGAGAAGGACCTTGCGAATGAAATGGCGGGGAGCGGACGCGGAGGTTAATGAGGCAGCGTTGTCGGTTTGCTGGCTTGCGGACGCGGCGCGCTTGGCGCTTTCGCGGGAATCGGGTCCTAGTGCCAAACGAGGCTATCTCGGGGCCGGTGGCAGATGGTTTCACGTGAAACATTCTTGTTGTGGTAGCCGGCAGATGTTTCACGTGAAACACCTTTCGCTTGCGTTATTTCCTCGCCTTTGATACATTCGCTCTGACTCCTAGCAGGCAGGTGCCTTTGGGACGAGTCATCGCCATCGCCAATCAAAAAGGCGGCGTGGGCAAGACAACGACCGCCATCAATCTGGGGGCAGCCCTCGCTCGCCACGAGATGTGGACGCTAATCATCGATTGCGATCCCCAGGCCAATACCACCGGCGGCTTGGGCCTCGCCCGCGACCCTGCGCGCAAGACCTTGTACCATGCGCTCATGCTCGATCTTCCCCTGAAGGAACTGGTACTCAATACCCCAATCGAGGGGCTTCACCTTATCCCCTCAAACAAGAATCTGGTTGGCGCCACGCTCGAACTGGTCGATCGCCCCGACCGAGAGAAAACCCTCCGCAAGAAAATGGAGAGCTTCCGCAACGAGTTCAATTATATCCTTCTGGACTGCCCCCCCGCCCTCGACTTGCTCACTCTTAATGCCCTCGTGGCAGCGGATTCCGTTATCGTCCCCGTCCAGTGTGAATATTTCGCGCTGGAAGGGGTCTCCGAACTCATCGACACCCTGATTCGAATTCGACGCTCTCACAATCGCAGCTTGGCGGTTGAGGGCATCCTTCTCACCATGTTCGACGAACGTACGAACCTTGCTCACCAAGTCCGCGACGATTTGAGGGATTTCTTCGGCGACCAAGTCTTCTCTACCGTGATACCCCGTAACGTCCGCTTGGCCGAGGCGCCGAGCTTCGGTCAGCCCATCTTCCTTTACGACCCCGATTGCAAAGGAGCGACGAGCTATCTTGAGCTAGCAAAGGAGGTTATGAGTCATGTCGAGAAAGGTGTTGGGTCGGGGGCTGAACGCTCTCCTGCAGACGGTTGAGACGGCTACTGCCGGGCTCGAGCAGGTGCGCCTCGACCTCATTGATCCCAACCCGTTTCAGCCGCGCCGCGAATTCCCTGAAGACTCGCTGGCGGAGCTGGCCGACTCCATTCGAGCTAGTGGGGTCATCCAACCTATTCTCGTGCGCCGCAACGCCTCCGTCCAGGGTCGCTTCCAGCTCGTGGTAGGCGAGCGCCGCTGGCGCGCCGCTCGCCTCGCTGGCCTCGAGACTGTGCCCGCCATCGTCCGCGAGCTTGCGGACCAGGACGCCCTCGAATTCGCCCTGGCCGAAAACCTGCTTCGGCGCGACCTCAATCCCATTGAGGTGGCCCACGCCTATCAGACGCTCCAGGATGAGTTCCATCTCAGCCACGAACGGGTCGCCGAGCACCTCGGCATCAACCGCTCCTCCGTTACAAACATGCTACGTCTCTTGCGCCTGCCCAATGGTGTGCAGGAGATGATCACCCGGGAGGAAATCACCTATGGGCACGCGCGGGCCCTTCTGGCGCTGGACTCCGAAGCCGCTCAACTACAGCTTGCTGTGAGGATTGCACAACAAGGCCTCTCGGTGCGCGAAGTTGAAGCCCTTGTGGGGCCTCGGCAGTCAAAACAGCCTGAACGGACGACCGAGGCCAAGCCGCCGATGGACCCTAATGTGCGCGCTGCTGCCCAGGAATTGGAACGAACGCTTGGAACGCGAGTCAAAATCCGTGGCGACGGCCGCCGCGGAGCTATCGAAATCAGCTATTTCTCCGCCGAAGATCTCAATAGGATTTACGACTTGATCGTGAGGCAGTAATACACAGGAGGGGTACAACAGCCCTCGATGGGAGGCAACGATGCCATTCGGCTTGGGAAAGTCCACGCGACGTCAACTGGCGGAACTGTCCGGCGACTGGGTCGGCTGGCTTGACCCGGGCGTTGAGGTTGAAGGAAAAATGAAGGTGGCCTCCGGCCTCATCCGCGTCAACACCCACTTCAAAGGCGAGATTGATTCCGAAGGCGCCGTGGTCGTCCACGACCAGGGCGAAGTGGATGGCGACATTCGCACCAGGATCCTGAGCGTCACTGGTAAGATAAAAGGGAATGTCCACGCTTCCGAACGCCTGGAGATCAAGGAACACGGCGTGGTTCTGGGCTCAATTTACACGCCCTGCCTCCTCGTTGATCCCGGCGGCTTCTTCGACGGCCAATGCCACATGCCCACTCCCGGACCCGCTGCGCAGCCCGCGCCCGCCCCTGAAAGCAAAAGTAATGCTCGAGAAACCGCGGCGCCGACGGCCGACGCCCCGGGGCCGCACTGAAACGCCCGTGAAGCGCAGGGGCGTCGTGTCCCTCTCTTCCCGGCGCCTCCGCCGAGGACTTCTTGGCGAGCCCGCCGCGTCACGCTAGGCTCTACAATGTATGCCTACATACATAGCCTCTACATCGAGCGGGGCGCCGCCTCGACCGACCCCGGCAATTCCAGCACCGTCACGGAATGCGCGGGAAACATGTAGACGAAAGGCGCCCGTTCGACGGCAACCCTTCTCTCCCGGATGTTGACGTTCGCAGACCTGCCGAAGGGGTTCGCCGCGACCTTGTCCTTGCCGTTCAGCTCGAAGACGCACATCGGCTGGCCGGAAGCACTTTTCCAATTGCCAACGCGGACGTCTGCGCGCATATCCTGGTCTTCGCTGCGATTGATGACGGCGAGGTAAAGGGTATGCCCGTCCGCGCTCAGGGTGGCGAGACCGTCGAGGGCGGGAAGACGAGGATTGAACGCCACCGAAGGACTTTGGGTGGAAGTGGCGAGAACGGAGTTTCCCGTATGGTGGCGGTAGAGCAGGCAGGCGAAATACTCCGGCGTCAACTTCAAGGAAGTCTGGCTCACTTCCACAATGCCCTGCACGTTGATCAGTGATTCGATTTCTCCCGTCACAACCTGCTGTGCCCTTCTCATCAAGGCATGGAAAACGCCGGCCAGGTACAGCGCATTGCAGAGCCGAAAATCCTCATCGACTTTTTCCGTCAGCCACCACGCCTGGTATTCTGTCACCGCAATGAGCGGGCGGTCTTTCGGGAACCGGTCGCCGAGCGCGTCGATAACCTCGCCCAATTGCCGATCGAAATCCAGCGGCTCCGCCACCACATGGCGGTAGAATCGATCGAGGTCCATGATCTTGGTATCGTAATCGTCCCTTCGCTCACCCTCGCCCGTATAAATCGAGGTGGCCAGCAGATCGACGGGCATAAGTCCGAGCATTTCGCGATTCCAGCGGAGTGGGCCTGGCGGCGCTCCGGCGGCCATAACCCGCGCCGAGGGGTCCGCCTTTTGAATGGCCGCCTTATACTGTTGAAATCGTTGCACATAATCCTCGATCTTGTTGGCCCCGATATACTCGTCCGAGCAGAGTTCCTGGGCTTCATTTCCCACCGCCCAGAACTTGATTTGGTAAGGCGCGGTGTGCCCGTTTTGAGCCCTCAGCCGACCCATACGAGTCTCGGCCGAGCCATTCGCGTACTCGGCCCACTCTCCCGCTTCCTGAGCCGTACCCGACAGGTAGTTGGTTGTGATGTGCGCTTCCGACCCAAGCTGTTGGGCGAAATCCATGAATTCGTCGATGCCGAAATCGTTGGGTTCCCACTCATGCCACATCTCGGACCAGCGTTCAGGCCGGCGGTCGCGCGGGCCAATGCCATCCTTCCAGTGATAAGTGTCCGCGAAGCATCCTCCCGGGTAGCGGATCAAAGGAACGGCCAGAGGCTTCAAAGCCTCGATAACGTCGCGGCGCATTCCGTGGTCATTATCCGCCGGCATCAGCGACGCCGAGTCGATCCAGAAGATGCCATTCCCCTGAACCGCGATGCGAACGCGCCCGTTGTCGGTATCTTCCGGGGCCGTGAAGTCCGCGGCGTACCTTGCCCAATCGCCGGTAAGCTGTGGGTAATCGTGACGTGCGTAGGTTGGGCCGCCGAGCTTCTCGAACTCAACCCAAGCGCTCCCGCTGCCGCGGCGTTTCAAATAAACGTAAAAGGTGTAACGCTGCCCCTTCGTGAAGTGGAGGCCGACCTGGTAGATGCTCGCGTGGCCCGAACCGTCCCCATCGACTTCGATGGCCTGGGAAGCGCCGCCTCCGTAGTATTCCTGGTGGTCGATCCAATAGCGGTGGTTCTTTCCCCGCCCCTCGACAAGCTCCCAATAATGGTTGGTGATGCGTTCCTCCGGAACCCACGCGTTGGCGACTCCGTCGCCGTCCAGGTCGCCCTCTTCAAACTTGCGGCCCCGAAGCATCTCTGCCCACAGGCCTCCGCTGTGCAAACCGTGCGCATTGCCGAGATTCTGCTCTCCGCCGCTGATCGTTCCGTGCTCGTGTTCGATGTTCTGGCCAAAGATGTAGGGTGAAACCTTGCCGGTCACCTTTGCCGCGTCCACGTCAACAGTAGCCACGTCGCCGGGGGCCGAACTAGCCCCGGCGGCTCTTGCTTCCGCAAGGGACAAATGCAGGCAAGACGCAGAAATGATGAATAAAGCCCAGGAAGTGCCGTCAGGGTGTTTGCGTATCATACCAGTCCTCCTTGAGAGGGCTGATTCTCACTCCGCCTCTTGGAACTTGCAAGCTGGAACTGCACAGCGTCTGTAACCTCAACGCGCAAGCGCTGGAATCCCTCTTTGGGGGTTCTGGAGTTCGCGGACCTTGGCTGGAATGTGAGCGGCCTTTGAATATTGATTCCTAAGGGGATAGCTGGTACGCCTGGCAGGATTCGAACCTGCGACCAGTTGCTCAGTAGACTATATACGTACGCTACTCCGTTGAGCGTGCGGCACGCGTGACAACGTCAAAGCACAGAAAAGTACGGGCGGTGACGGTCAAGTTGGACGCAAGTTGGATGTGAGGATCGAAATACTATTGGCGCTGCGGGCTATCTCGCAGCGACTGCCACTGCAACGACGCCCAGAGCACACAATACGCCAAATGCTAGCTGGCGGCTCACCGGTTTGTCTTCGACGGCCCACCGGACCACCATTTCGCAATTAGCTTGCGTGAGGTGCCACGGAAGTCCCTCTTTGCTTTGAAGACGGTCGATCACATAGTCTGCTTGCTCGGAGGTTTCGGGAACCCATTCAAGATTGCAGGGCTGTCCACTTGAAAACTCTTCAAAGGTGGTACGGCGCAGAATATCTGATTTTTGTGAGTGCCAGACGCAAGGGCAGTCTCGTGAATCCCGTTCGAAGCCAACTACGCCCCAATGCATCACTAGTGGGAAGATCGTGCTGCGAACTGTGAGCACGGTTGCCGGGACCAGATCGGTTATTGGTATCTGATTCATACGGTTTCCTTCCCGGTAATCATAGCTCCTGCGTGGGACGGTTGGCAAGCGAAGGCCACGGGCGGGAACGTCTCGGAACGTCCGGTCTGTGTATCTGTGGCGCCTGACGCGGTGCGTCTACATGACGTACCGGAGGGTGATCTCTGCGGTTACTTCTTTCGGGGAGAGCAGTGCAAACGTATTGCTGAAAGCGAGGATGTAGGTGCCGGGTGCTAGTCGGACGTTGAAGCTTCCATTTGTGGTCGGCTGCGTCCCGTAGTAGACCCGTGCCTGATGCCCGTTTTTCCAGTTCTCAAATTCGCTGGGGTCTGTGATTACTGCTTGGATGTCGTTGCCCGTGCCTCCGCTTGCATGGAATGAGCCCACGAGTTGGGCGTCAGTCATTTGAGGGGTAATGGTGATGGTCCAGAAGCGATACTGGCGAGCACCCACGACTAGCTGGCCTGCGAAGATGCTCTGCGTGACGGGTTGGTGGGTTATTGCCGCCAGGGCATTCGCTGCGGGGGACGATTGCCTGTTCGGTGTGACTGTTGGGTGCGAGTTGAAGTACACCGCGAGGATGACTATCCCGATGAGGATGACGGCGACCGCTCCGATGATTCGCAAGGCGGAATCGAGTGTGCTCGATTTCTTGGGCGTGATCAGTGGGAACGTAGTCGGTGGAGCGGTAATCGGTGGGGCGGTCACAGGTTTGGCGCAAAATGAGCAAAATGCCGATTCATCGAGAATGCTCTTGCCGCAGTGGGGGCAGAACACGGTGGGCGACGTCTACCACTTCGGCGGGTGACTGTCAAGCGGTTTTACGCCAGTCTCTATATTAGCGTCTTGTTGCGAACCCTCCCAAAACCCTTGCACGGGACTGTTGTCGCCTCTCGAACTAGGCGATAATGTGCGCGTTCGGTACGTGGAGGCGTATCATGTCTGACGTGTTTGGTTTCGTCATTTCGGTCAAGGAGCAATGGAGGAAGATTTTGACGGGCAGTCTTATAGTCGCGCTTCTTGGTGTATTTGAACGAATTTGGAGGATTCACGTTCCGTGGTTCGTCTACGTCCTTATTGTTGGCTTCACTCTGTTGTGGGCCGTCTTCGAAGCGTGGAGGGACGAGCATCGAGCACTTAAGAAAGCTGAGGGAAGACTGCTTTCCAATGGTGAAACCCGGCTGTTAACGAATCTCAGAAAACTTACTTCAGAGTATGTGCGGTTAATGCGGGATTTCCCAGACTCGGATGCAGTGAGGAGTCCGTTTAATGTCTCTTGGAGGCCTTCGATTGGGACCACGGATGTCGGATTCGACAAGCAGCAAATGATGGCGTGGCACAAGGAATGTCTCTCTTTTCTCAATAGTCTTGCGGGTGTGGTGGGTTCTGAAGCGGCCTCAAATCTGAGGATCGTAAAGATTCTGTCTACGCAGGCCTCTTCATTGTTTCTTCCCGCGAAACTGGAGTGCCTACGA
>CAVROP010000002.1:0-21505 GCA_963722675.1 uncultured Acidobacteriota bacterium | reverse complement strand
CTATCTGCGCAACCAGGATATCCAAGTCGGCAAACCCCTTCACGTGGCGGTAAACGACGGCTCGAGGACTTACGATGTGACGCTCGATGTTCAGGCTCAGGAGACGATTCAAACTCCCCTGGGCCAGCGCGCCGCCATCCGCGTCGAACCCAAGGTTTTCAGCGGCCTCTTCAAAAGAAAAGGACGGATGCTGATCTGGTTCAGCAATGATGAGCAGCATCTGCCGTTGCGCATCAAGTTCATCATTGCCGTCGGGCCGATCACCGCCACGCTCAAATCCGTGACCCAGGGCAAGCAGTAGGGACTAGGGACTGGGGGCTAGGGGTTAGGGACTAGAACCTGGCGTCTACGGTTGGGCGCCAGGAACGAGGGGTGAGAAAACGGCACGTCCCTTTTGCCGTCCACTTGTCCCCCAGCCCCCTAATCCCTAGTCCCCAGTCCCTAGCCCCTAAACGATTCGGTATTTTTCCGCCATTAAGCGCTTGAACTTGGGCTGGTAGATCAGGTCGTAGGCCAATTCCTTGTCGGGGAAAAGGTCCAGAGCGAACTTCCGCGTGTGGGCAACCAGCGCGGAGGCTTCCTCGACGGGAAGGTCGGATTGAGCCACCACGTTCAAGACCAGGTTCACCACGAATTGCAGACGCCTCACCTTGCGGTTTTCCTCTAGGATTTCCTGTTGGCTGGCCATGTCGGCGCCCTCCCCTTCTGGCGGCAGGTTCATCCGTCACTTGACGGAGCAAAGGGCGAGATCCGCGTCGAATGGGAACGGGTACCGCATGAAATTGACCCCACAACTCGCCCACCTTCAGCAATTGTAGTATAAGCTAGTAGTCCTGGCCAGTCGTAGCGCGGGCGTTCCCGGGCTATGGAAAGAATCGCCCGAGCTGTCATTCTGAGCGAAGCGAAGAATCTGCATTGGGTCGCCTCACCGCTGAACTGCAGATCCTTCGCTTCGCTCAGGATGACAGGGGCTTTCATCCCCATGTGTAGGCCGCAGGCCCATGAACGCTCGGAATGACAGCGTTGCGGATTGGCGCTACGTGAATCCGGTCGTGAGAAGCCATGTCAAAGGAAGTCACTCCGCAAAGAAAACTATTCCTCGCCTGGCGCTGGGGACGAATACAGGCGGTGCTTCGCGAGGCGGTTGCCAACTTTTTTCGCGAGAACTCCTTCGCCGTCTCCGCTTCCATCGCCTATTACAGCCTCCTCGCGCTCTTTCCCATGATGCTGCTCCTTTTAGGGGTGAGCGGCGCATTCATCCGCCGCTACGAACTCTCCGGCCGCTTGGCTTTGGTCTTGGAACATTACCTGCCCGTCCGGCGAGACTTCATCATGACCAACCTGGTGAGCATCTCGCGGGCCTACGGAAGGGTCAGCATACTGTCGTTCCTGCTTCTGCTATGGGCTTCGTCGGGCGTTTTCCTTCCCCTCGAACGCGCCTTCAACCAGGCCTGGGAAGTCGAGAAGCGCCGGGCTTGGTGGCTGCGGCGGCTTCTGGCCCTCGAGATGGCCGGAATCTTCGGCATCCTGACCTTGCTCTCGACGCTGCTTGTGGGAATCCGCCGGTACGCTGACGCCTGGCTCAAGACCTGGGCCGCGGGCCCGCTCCTCCCCTTGGCCCAACTCCTCTATCGCGGCGTCTTTATGGCCGCGACGTTTGCCATCACACTCCTGATGTTCCTGGTCATCTTCGAGCGCCTGCCCAACCGTCGCCTGAGCCTTGGACAGGTTCTCCCCGGGGCCTTGCTGACCGCCCTCTTCTGGCAGGCAGTGCGCTGGCTGTTTTTCCGGCTGCTGCCGATGTTCAATTACCGCCAAGTTTATGGCTCCATCGGGGTGGTCGTGGCCCTGATGACCTGGGTCTATATTTCTTCCGCGGTCATGCTCTTCGGCGCCCAGGTATCCCGCTCACTCTACAGGACTTGGCGAGCAAGGGAGCCTGGTGTCGGCGCGGCGACGCCGGCTGCCGGGCCAGCGATCCAACCGACTTTGCGCGAGCGCGAACCCCAGGTTCGCCGGCCTGCGCCCGGTTCGGGACCGGAGGGAATCGTAGAATAGGCTTTTTCGGCGTTAGGAGCCGAAATTTGGCCTCCTCGACGGGTGCGTGGGGGGTTGTAGGCTCTATTTTACGAGAAGGCGGTTTTTAGCGGCTTTCGTGAAGGACCCTGCGAAATTTGCCCTTTGCTGGCGCGCAAAGGCACCGAGCCGAGTTTTCTGACAATACGTCCCCCTTATCGACAAGGCGGATCTGGTGTACATTGTGTCATGGGGCCGACGGACGGAATGTCATCACCTGCAAGCTACCGCCCATCTCGACCGTGGTTGCGCCGTCAACGTCGGGGCGGAACACTCGAACCCCCTGATCTCTCAGGCGCGCCAGGGTCTCGGCTAGGGGCAGGTTGCCGGAATAGAACGAGCTATCACTAATTAACGCCACGCGCGGATTAACGCGGGCCAGGAATTCCCTGCTACTGGAAGAATTCGAACCATGGTGGGCCACTTTCAGCACCAGGCTATCCAGGCGTTGCCCGGAGGCCAGCAGTTCGCGCTCCGCCTTGGCGGTGATGTCGCCAGTTAAAAGCACGCTGCCTCCGGCGTAAGAGACGCGCAGAACCAGGGAATCGTCGTTGGAAGGCGAAGCAGCGGGGTGGCTAGAGCGCTGGGGCCACAAGACTTGCACGGCCGCCGCGCCGCGCGCCAGTTCGTCACCCGCCGCCAGCGTACGTTCCACCACACGCTTGGCGCGCAAGAATTCCCAATAAGCCTGGGTAGAACCGTTTCTGGCGTGCCAGAACTCGCCGATCCGGAAGTTCCTCGCAACCGCGTGCAGTCCGCCCAGGTGGTCCTGGTGTGGAACAGAAAGCACCACGATGTCGAGCTTCTTGATTCCTCGTGACCACAAGTAGGGCGAAACGATGTCCTCGCCGGGGTCCCAAGGCCGGCCCTGAAGTGCGCCCTCGCTGGCGCTGCGTTGCCTGCTGCCGGAGCCATCCACCAGCATGGTGGTTCTGTCAGGGAGCACCACCAAGAGTGACTCGCCTTGGCCGCAGTCAAGTGCCGTGACCTCCAGCATTCCTGCGGGAAGGCGGGGAGGAAATGGGTGAGTGGCCACCAGCACGGTCATCACTCCCAGACCTGCCATCGAGAGCGCAAACACCCAGGCGCGTCTACCGAGCGCCAGGGCCGCCGCGAGGATGAACAGCACAAAGCCGCAACTTACCCAAAGCGGCGGGTTGGGCACTCGAAACGAGAGCCAGGGCGGAAGATGCGGGAGCTCCGTCAGGGCAAACAGTCCCGCCATGATCACTGCCAGCGCCTTGGCAGGCCAAACCGCGAGCGCCGGAATCACCGCCCCCACGAGGACGGTCGGAACGGCGAGGGCCAAGAGCAAGGTCATCAGAGGGATCGCCAGGGCGTTGAGGCCGATGCCCGCCACGGCCACCCGGTGGAACGTCGTCGCCATGGGCAATACAAGGCCGACTTGGAGGATTGCCGAAAAGAGCAGGAGGTTCGCCGTCCAGAGCAGGACGCGCGCTGGGCCGAGCACCAGCGGGTTTGCCAGCTCGCCATGCCGGTCCAGAAGGCGGAAATGCGATTTTAGCCACGCGATGAGCGCTCGCATCTCAAGGCGAAACTGCGCCAGGCGCGGCGCGAGATGCGCATCCAACGGGATCTCGTCCAGCCCGCGCAAGGCGCGCCGATAGGGTTCCGTGGTCCGCTCCAGGATGGGCACCGCCAGCCCGACAATCAGCAAGGCGGCTGCGAAGGAAAGCTGAAATCCCGATTCGAAGAGCCAGGCCGGACGCCAGAGCAGCAGGATGAGGGCTGCCAGGCCGATGGTGTTCAGAGCGGAACTGCTACGGTAAATCAGCCGGGCCAGCAAATAAAGCGCGATCATCAGCGTGGCGCGCAAGGTGGGCGCGCGCTGCTCAACCAGGAGAGCATAGAAGAGAAGGATCGCCAGGACGATCCAGCGCCTTGTCGATTCGCCGAGCGGAAGCAAGCGCAGCAGCCAGGTCGCCAGCAAGGCGAGCAATCCGACGTGAAGGCCCGCGATGACCAGCAGATGATACAGGCCCGTCTTGCGAAAACTCTCGATGGTCTGGGAGTCCAGCGAGGACCGATCGCCGAGCAGGATTGCCTTGAGCACCGAGCCACACCGCCCCTGCGCGGACCAGCGTGGGTAAAGCTCGTCGATGGAGTGGAGCAGCCTGCTCCGAATCTGTTCGGGCAGCGTCGAAATCCCGCGCTGGTCCAATCCTGGAAGCCTTTCAACCAAACGGGGATCCCGGAGCGTCCCAACCCAGTAGATATCCTCGGTGGATTCCATCCAGCGGCGAAAGTCGAAACTGCCGGGATTCCGGTAAATCCGCGGCTTGCGCAGGCGCACCGTCACTCGGACCGCCTCCCCATACTGAAGGTTCAGTCCGTCCAGGAGCGCCCACGATTCCGGGTGCTCCGATCCCTCGAGGCGCAATCTTACCTTCCCGGTAACGTCGCGAGAGACAGCGCGGCTTTCGGCGCGCTCCGTTTCAAGGTCGAATTGAAGCCCGTAGTCAGTGCGGAGGGGCGTAGAGACGATATGGCCCTCGAGGCGAATCGGCTCTTGCAGGTCAAAGCCGCGAGCCGCGAGTTCGCTGACATGATTGGGCAGGAAGCGGTATGCGAACAAGCAACCTGCGGACGCGCCGGCGCCCAGGAACCCTAGCAGCGCGAGAAGCAGGGAGACTCGCTCCCGGCCGGCGCGTAGGACGAGCAGTCCGGCCAGCAGGCAAGCTCCCGCGCAGATTGGGAGCCCGGCGGCCGCCAGGCTGCCGGCGTGGACCGACCCTACCAGAAGTATCCCCAGCGCGAAACTGGCCGCCATGAGGAGCAGGGGACTCCTCATGCGGGCCGTATTACCCTCTGCGGTTCCAGTGGCTAGCACTTCTGTTAATTCGGAGCGCGACAGGAGCCACCCTTGCGGCTGCCCAGGGGAGCCGCGGGGCCGCGCCTGCAACGCGCGCTATTGCGTTTTCAAAACGTCAAAACGGTGATTGCTACTCCACATACGCCGACTTCACGTAGTCCCTGCTCTTCCCTTCCTTGTGGCAGTTCCAGCAGTCGGTCATGCTCTTCAGGCTGGGTCTCTCATCGCTGCCCGGGAAGACTTCAAAGCCCCAGCCGCCGGTATCGGCATACAGCTTGGCGCTCTTCTTCATCACGTAGACGGCCTCGTGATTGGGACGAGGCTCGATGGCCCCCATCGAATTGCTGGTGTCAAACAGTTCGAGCACGAGCATGGAACCGTCAGGAAACAGCTTGCTCTTGGAGAGCGCGGGCCAGCCGGTGTCATTGACATAAATGTTGTGGAGGCCGCCGAACCGGTCAAACAGTTTGTTCTGACTGCTGAAAATCACCATCGACTTGACGTGCCGCCAATGGCGGAAATCGCTGGGATAAGCAATGGCGGGTTTCTTCGGAGCCTGAGCGATCAAAGTCCCCAGGCTCACCACCACCGCGACGGCTAAAAGCAAAATCCTGGTGCGGGTTGTCATGGGGAGATACCTCCTGATGCTGCGCTCACATAGGAAATCGACCTCGACAAAGACTACCGATTGCTGGCCCACATTCTACTCGAAGAGTTTCGAGTGTCCAGCGGAAAATTCACCTGGGGCAAAAGGAGATCGTAGGGGCGGCCCTTGTGGCCGCCTTCGGGCAACGACTGGTGTTCCGGCGCGCTGTCATGCTGAGCGAAGCGAAGCATCTGCATTTGTTTTCGAGGAGCTTAATGCCGATGCTTCGCTTCGCTCAGCAGGACAGGCCGCGGCATTCAAGCAGTTAACGCCGGGAGGCGGCTGTTAGTTTGGCCAGGGCTTCAATGTGGTAGGTCTGCGGGAAGAGGTCGAACAATTCCAAGGACTCGAGGTGGTAGCCGTGCGCGGCGAGGGCCTTGAGGTCGCGTGCCAAGGTGGGTGGGCTACAGGAGAGGTAGTGAATCCGGCGCGGCCGGAGCGCCGCCAGGAGCTTCAGGGAGCCGGCATCGACCCCGGCGCGCGGCGGGTCCATCACCACCAGATCGGGCTCCGCCTGGGCGAAGCGGCGCAGAAAATCGCACGTGGTCTCACTCGCGGCAAACAGGTTCGAGAGGCCATGCGCTTCCGCATTGGCCTCGAGGTCCGAGGCCGCGAGGGGATTCGCCTCCGCCGCCGCCACGCGCTGGAAGCTCCGCGCCAGCGGCAACGAAAACAGCCCCACTCCCGCATAGAGGTCCAGAGCGAGATCGCCGCTCTGATCGCCTGTCACCGACTCGACGAGTGCGGGGGTGAGGTAGCGCGAGACCTGGAAGAAAGAGCCAGGGCTGACGCGATAACGAATGTCGCCCACCGTGTAATGCAGCGCGGGTTTGCCCAGCACGCGGGTTCGGCTCGACGTGGTGCGGGCGTCTCGCCCGCTGTCGCGGGAGCGTCCCGCCCCGCCCGACTCGAGCGCCACCGAGACGGCTCCGGGGATTCTCTCCAACAAGTTTTGCGCAAACTGCTCGGCCACGCTTGCGCCACCCTCAATTTGCAGGGTGATCATCACTTCCTCATCGCGATCGTCAGCCACCAAGTCAATTTCCCGAAGGCCCGCAAGCCCCGCAGCCCACTCCGGTCGGCGCAGTTCCTCGAGCACCGCATTCAAGCGCGGCGAGACGATCAGGCAAGCGTCGACCGGAAAGACTCGATGCGACTGTGCCTCGAAGAAACCGAATTCGATCCGGCCGCTGGGATAGTGCGCCACCTTGAACTGCGCCTGGTTGCGATAGTTCCAGGGCGGTCCGGCGTGCAGCGGAAGGTCTCCCTTCCAGTCGATGCCTCCTAATCGCCGCAGCGTTTCGCGCAGGATTTCCTGCTTGCCGGCGGATTGGAGTTGCGGCTCGAGGTGTTGGTAGTGACAGCCGCCGCAGCGGCCGAAATAAGGGCAGGGCGGATCGACACGCTGAGGAGAGGCCTGCAAAATCCTCAGAGGCCGAGCATGGGTGACTCCCTTGGCGGTGCGGACCTCCTCCAATTCGGCGCGTTCACCGGGCAGGACGCGCGGAACCAGAACCGTGCGGCCCGCGTGGTGGCCCAGGGCATCGCCACCGTAGACCAGCTTGGTTGGGGTAAGTTCGAAGGTCAGCATGGCGAAAACCGAAAAGCGAAAATGGAAACTGGAAAATGGAAATTCGAGATTCGAAATTCGTCACTCTGCTGTCATCCTGAGCGGAGCGAAGGATCTGTATTTGCTTGTTCTCAAGGAGAGTACTGCAGATGCTTCGCTCCGCTCAGCATGACAGACAACATTTCTCCTTTTTACATGTAAAACAGACTCAACCGCCGAATCTCGGCGGATGGCGCATACATCTCGACGAAGTTTGTCGGGATGTATGCGCCGCATCAGGCGCAGACATGCCGAAGAGCGGCACGTCTGCGCCACCCACGTTTATTTGCGCCCAATTTCCAGTTTCTATTTTCCATTTTCCAGTTTCCATTTTCCGTCTTACATGTAAAACAGACTGAGCCTGGGAATCTGGTAATAGTCCATCAGGCATCGCTTGCGGAACTGCCGCTCCAGCGATTCGATTTGTGGCCCGGTCATTTTCCGGCGATAGGGCCCCAGGCCGCGTTCAACCTGTTCCTGGATTCCGGCCATGTGCTCCACGGAAGCGGCGCGAGTGAGAGAAGCGGTCAGCTTTTCCTCGAGAGCCGTCATGCGTATTTCCAGTCCTTCCAGATTGGCCAGCAGCTTGGTGGGGTCCTCGGCGGACATGGCGTGAAGTTCCGGCGATAGGGCAGCCAAGTCGTCCGCGAGCACCTGTTGCCCCTCGGCGCGGGCCTTTCTCGAGGCCGCCTCCAGACTCTGCGCGTTGCCACTCAGGAAACGGACAATTTCTTCAGCGGTAAAAGGGGGAGGCGAATCTTTGCGCCCGACGCTCTGCACTTGGCCCGCCTGCGCCTCCTCGGCGGCGCGCAGAACCTCCTGGGTGCAGTACGCCAGGGCGTTGACCATTCTGTATTTTCGCTGGCGTGCCTGGTACTTTTCGAAAGCACGCGCGATACCCGTCAGCACCGCCTGGAGCGGAAGGCCGGCGTCTTTCCAGGATTCAATCAAGGCCCAATCGAGAGACGAGAGGAGTGTCCGCGTGCCACGGCATTTCTGGTAGCACTCTTCGATTTCGGTGAAATAATTGAAGTAGTTTTCCAAGAGCGAACTTTTTAGTTGTCAGTCGTCAGTTGTCAGTTCTCAGTTAAAGCCCGCAGCCGCCAGCTTCCACAATTCTCCGGTCGCCCTGGAGTGCGGTAGCGCCAGCTACCGCCGTCGTGTCCGGATTCCATGGCGGCAGCTTCGGTGTCGCACTCCAAGGCGCTACGCGCATCATTGCCCTGCTTTTACTGACGACTGATAACTGATAACTGACTACTTCTTTCTATTTCTTTCGTAGATGATCCGCAACCCTTCGAGCGTAAGCCAGGGCTCGACGGGAGGCTTGTATTTCGAGGCGCCGGCCACCAGCGAAGCCTGGCCGCCGGTAGCGATGACCGTGGTCTTCTTGCCGAGCACCTGGCAGAGGCGGTCGAGGATTCCATCGACTAAGCCCACCGCGCCATAAAAGAGTCCGGACTGCATACTCGCCACGGTATTGGTTCCGATCACATGCTGCGGCTCGCGGATCTCCACGCGGGGCAGTTTGGCAGCGTGCTCGAAGAGCGCGTCCGCTGAAATACCCAGGCCGGGCGCGATAGCGCCGCCCAAATACTCCCCTTTCTCGGAGACCACGTCGAAGGTGATGGCGGTGCCGAAGTCCAGCACGATGCAAGGGCCGCCATATTTCTCAAAGGCGGCGACCGCGTCGGCGATGCGGTCCGCGCCCACCTCTTGCGGGTTGTCGTAGTGGATGGCCATTCCGGTGCGCGTGCCGGGAGTCAGGAAGAGGGGCTTGAGGTGAAAGTATTTCCGAGCCATTTCCTCCAGCACGCCGTTTAACGTCGGAACAACGCTGGCCGCCATGATGCCCCTGATCTGTTCCGCCTGGATGCCGTCCAGCATGAAAAGGTTCCGGGTCAGGATGCCGTATTCATCCGCGGTCTGCGACTTGTCGGTCTTCAGCCGCCACTGGGCGCGCAGGTCCTTTCCCTCGAAGACGCCCAGAACCGTGTTGGTGTTTCCTACGTCGATAACAAGCAAGTTGTCAGTCATCAGTTTTCAGTTTACAGTTGACAGTCCACAGTCGGTAGTTCAGTTCACAGTCGACAGTTGACAGTTCACCGTTAAACCTTCGCACGCGATGCTCTTACTGAGAACTGAAAACTGACGACTGATCACTTCACTTCCGCCACCTCTCCCGCCACCAACGCCTCTTCGCGTCCGTCGTCATAGCGCACCCGAAGCGCACCGCTGGGGTCGACGCCGAGGGTAGTGGCCAAGGATTCGGCCTCGCCGCTCACAATCCGGATGCGCTTCCCGCAGGCAAAGGAGGAGGCGGCGGCCCAACGCTCGGCGATGGCGGCGCTTCCCTTCTCGATCAGCAAGTGGTAGTGCCTCTCCAGTTCTTTCAGCAGGGCGACACAGATCTGGACGCGCGACCAGGGCCGCTGGCTTTCGATGCGCAGCGAAGTAGCGATGGGCTTCAATTCGGCGGGCATCTCGCGGTGATTGACGTTGATCCCAATCCCCAGCACGACGGCGTGCAACCGCCCCAGTTCGGCGTTCATTTCCGTCAGGATGCCGGCAACTTTTTTCCCATTCACCAGCAAATCGTTGGGCCAGCGGATGTCCACACGCAGTCCCGTCAGAGCGCTTGCGGCCTGTTGAGCCGCCACGCCGGCCATCAGGGTAAGAATGGGAGCCGCCGCCGGTGAGAAGGGCGGACGAAGTATCACGGAGAGATATATCCCGCTGGATTTTTCCGAGTACCACTCGCGGCCAAAGCGGCCGCGCCCGGCCGTCTGTTCTTCGGCCACCACCACCGTTCCGTGCGCCGCGCCTTCCTGCGCCAGGACCATGGCTGCGGTGTTCGTAGAGTCAATCCGGAAGTGGTGGTGAATGGCGTGGCCGATCTCACTGCCGCCCAATTCGCCTTGGATCAAGCTGGGCACGAGGATGTCCGGGATCTTCACAAGCTGATAGCCGGCGCCCATGTGGCCCCTGATCTCCACGCCCAGCCCGCGCAGCCGCTTCACCCACTTGCTGACCGCAAAACGCGTCGCCCCGATTTGTGATGCGATCTTCGGTCCCGGAACGACCACCGTCGCGTTTTTCACCAGCAGGTCAATCATCCTGTCGATTTTGTGCTCGGTACTCGGCACCAGCATGAGTGGAATTCTCCACCACCCCCGCCCCTCTTCAGCGAGGACGGGAGTTCTACACAGGGTCGATACGAAAGTTGATGTCCACGGCGGGAGCGGAGTGCGTCAGCGCTCCCACCGAAATATAATCGACGCCGGTCTCGGCGTAGGCGCGGATGTTCGTGGCGTCGATTCCACCCGAGACTTCCAAGCGAATCCGCCCTGCCGCGCGTTCCACGCACTGGCGGACTTCGCCGGGGGTCATGTTATCGAGCAGCACGCCGTCGGCGCCGCACTCGAGCGCTTCTTCCAATTGAGCATGGCTGGTTACTTCCACTTCGATATGGTAGCCCGCGGGACGTTGCCGCTTGGCGTTCGTGACCGCAGCGCGGATTCCGCCGGTCAGTTTGAGGTGATTGTTCTTAATCAGGATTCCATCATCCAGGCGCAGGCGATGGTTTTGGCCGCCTCCCAAGCGCACGGCGTATTTCTGCAGGGTGCGAAGTCCGGGAGTGGTTTTGCGCGTATCGAGGAACTCGGCCCGGGTTCCCGCCAGTTCTTCTTTGAGCCGCCGCGCGTAGGTGGCCACGCCGCTCAAATGCTGTAGGAAATTGAGCGCCACGCGCTCGCCGGCCAGCAGCGTGGCGGCGGGACCGCAGGCGCGCGACAACTCGGTTCCCGGGGCAACTTCCGTGCCGTCCTCGAGCGTGGGAATCCACTCCGCGGGCGGCTGGAGGACTTGAAACACCATGGCGGCTACGGGAAGCCCCGCGACAACCAGGCTCTGCTTGCTGCGGAAAGTCCCGCAAGCCAGCGTTTCGGGCGGCACCGTAACCGAGGTTGTCAAGTCGCCCTCGCCAAGGTCCTCCGCCAGCGCCCGCTCAACCAGATCGCGCAATTCTGCGGAAGAAAGGTCCAGCGGACCGGAGAGATCGCCTAGGTTGAGAGGCCTGAGATAGCCCATCTTCCCTCACTCTTCATCATTGGCCGAAGGAAGCTTCGAGGTCACAGTGCGACCCGTACGCGGTGGGAGCCAACTTCCTGATATATCGGTTCATGCCTGGCGATGCAGCTTTCCACATGCAGCCGGATGGCGTCTTCAATGAGCCGGCGCGCTTCGGCCTCGGTTTCCCCCTCGGTATAGCAGCCTTGCAGACCGGGACAGATGGCCACGAATCGGCCGTCCTCATCTTTCTCAATCACCACGGTGAATTCGTAATCCTGCATGATTCCACTCCCCGTGCAACTATTGTACATCGGCGGCCATGATCTGAACTAACGTCGTGGCCAGGTTCGCTGAAGCGTAGCTTGCCGCTATAGCGGCCGGCTCCTGGTAGAGGTGCCGAGCGATTCCCGAATTCTGCATAGATGTTCCGTCAGTTCATCGCGCCGGCGCGTGACCGAGCGCACGACCTCTTGCGGAGCGCGCGTCACAAAGTGTTCATTGTCGAGCTGCTTCTGCACCTGTGCCAATGCCTGTTCGGTCTTCTGCTTCTCCTTTTCAAGTCGCGCCAGCTCCGCGTCGTGATCCACGGGCTGCTCGTAGAAAACTCGCAACGTAAAGAGGGGCCCGCTACGCACGCCTGGCGTTGTCGCCTCCAAAGGCTCGCGACTGAAAGTGAGAGCCTGGAAAGTGGAAAGGCGCAGAATCGTCTCGAGGTGCGAGCGGAATAGTTCCAGCCAGCGCAAGTCTTCACACCCCACCTGGGCGCTGGGCTTCACCTTTTGCAGGCCCATCTCGGCCTTGGCGTTCCGCAGGGACACGACCAGTTCCTGGATCAATTCGAACTGCTTCTCCGACACCGGGTCCGCCGCGTGTTGGTTGACTAGGTTGAAAGGCGTTAAAGAAATTGACACCTCTCGACTCGCATGCGGCAGCCGTTGCCAGAGTTCCTCGGTGATGAAAGGCATAAAGGGATGGAGCAGGTGGAGCGCGGATTCAAAGACGCGCGCCAGGTTGATCCAGGCCGGAGAAACTTTCGCTGCCTCCGCGGGACGTGTAATTTCCGGTTTGACCCACTCGAGGTACCAGTCGCAAATCTCGTGCCAGAAAAAGTGATAGGCCTCGTACGCTGCCTCGTGGAAGCGGTAATCGGCCAGGGCTGCCTCTATTTTCCGGGTCACTGCCTGCAGGCGCGAAAAGATCCAACGGTCGGCCAGCGCCAAAGACTCGAGCGAATTTACCGCGCTGAAACCCAGCTCCGCGACCGGCCGCAACGCCTCCCCAAGCTGGTCGCGCCAGGCCTCCGGCAGCTTCTCGAGGTTCATCAGGATGAAGCGGCCGGCGTTCCAAATCTTGTTAGCGAAGGCGCGGTAGGACTGAATCTTCTCCACACTGAACGCAATGTCGGTGCCGGGGGCGGCGCTGATGGCCAAGGCGAAGCGCACGGCATCGGTGCCGTACTCTTCCGTGATCTCGAGCGGGTCAATCACGTTGCCTTTCGTCTTGGACATCTTCTGCTTTTCTGCGTCACGCACCAGGGCATGAATGTAAAGCTCGTGGAAAGGCACGTCGTTCATGAATTTCATGCCCATCATGATCATGCGCGCACCCCAGAAAAACAGGATGTCGAAGCCCATGATCATCAGGTCGTTGGGATAGAAGCGGGCGAGGTCCGGCGTCTGGGCGGGCCAGCCGAGCGTGGCGAAGGGCCAGAGGGCGGAGCTGAACCAAGTGTCCAGGACATCCATCTCGGGCCGCAGTTTATCGCCGCCGCATTTCGGGCAGGCGCGCGGCGCCTCGTGCCCCACGATCACTTCGCCGCAGGCATCGCAATACCAGACGGGAATGCGATGCCCCCACCAAAGCTGCCGTGAAATGCACCAGTCGTGGAGATTACCCATCCAGTCAAGGTAAATCTTCTTGTAATTATCCGGTGTAATACGGATGCGGCCTTCTTCCACGACGCGGATGGCCGGGCCGGCCAGTTCCTGCATCTTCATGAACCACTGCGTGGAGAGCAGCGGCTCGAGCACCGTCTTGCATCGCTGGCAGGTGCCCACGCTGAGTGGGTAATCTTCAATCTTCTCGAGCAAACCCTGCTCGCGCAGATCGTGCACCACCCTTTCCCGCGCCGCGAAGCGGTCCAGACCTTTGTAGGGGCCGGCTTCGTCCGTCATGAGGGCCGAGGTGTCGATCACCTCGAGGCGCGGCAGATTGTGACGCAGCGACATGTCGTAGTCGTTGGGATCGTGAGCCGGAGTCACTTTTACGGCGCCGGTGCCGAACTGCGGGTCCACGAAGGAATCCGCGATGACGGGAATCACGCGGTTCAAAAGCGGCAGCACCAACTTGCGGCCGATTGCCGACCGGTAGCGCGGGTCGGCGGGATTCACGGCCACCGCCGTATCCCCCAGCATAGTCTCAGGGCGCGTCGTCGCCACGCTGATCGAGCCCGAACCATCCTCGAACGGATAGCGGACATACCACAGGTGCCCCGGGCGGTCTTCATGAACGACTTCCAGGTCAGAGACGGCGGTGCCGCAACGCGGGCACCAGTTCACGATGTACTTGCCGCGATAAATCAGCCCTTCCCGGTAAAGCCTGACGAAAACCTCGAGCACGGCGCGCGTGTAGTCCGCATCCATCGTGAAGCGGTCGCGAGTCCAATCGCAGGACGCGCCCAGCCGCTCCATCTGGCGGCGGATGGTTCCACCGTTCTGCTCCTTCCATTTCCAGCAGAGTTCAAGGAATTTCTCCCGGCCCATCTCCAGGCGCCGGCGCTGCCCTTCCCGGCGCCAGGCGGCACGCCCGGCGGAATCGGGTTCAAGATTGGGCAATGCCTGGCGGCCAATGTCCTGCTCGACGATCAGTTGGGTCGCAATGGAGGCGTGGTCCGTGCCCGGCAACCAGAGCACGTCCTTGCCGCTCATGCGATGCCAGCGCATCAGGGTGTCGATCTCGGTATGCTCGAGCATGTGGCCCATGTGGAGCATGCCGGTGATGTTGGGCGGAGGAATCGTCAGGCAAAAGCGTGGGCGGGTCGGGTCGTCGGACGGACGGTAGAGCTTTTGGGCAATCCAGGTCCGCGCCCAGTGCGGCTCGATGGTTTCGGGGGCATAAACCTTGGGGATCTCTTGGTCCAATTCTGCTATCTCCTCTTTCCTGGCATGCTCTCAGAGTAGCGCTGACCTTTAGGACAGCAGGTGCACTAACCGGTCCGTGTGCTACGACTCATGCAAAAAATCTGTAGTTAGATTACCATAAACGCCATGAAGGACATGAGTGAAACTGGGAAAACTGAGCCTCTTGAGCTGCGATTGCAGACAAGTTCGAGTGTGCCGGGAGTTGGCTCGTCGTTGGCGCACACAGTCTGTTCGAGAAGGCTGGCCTTCGCGACCGCATGTGTGGCTGTGTACGTTCTTGCCGACCGACTGCCCACCGTCGTGGCAGAAGAGAACCATCCCTTGCTGGTTGTGCGTGGTCCCACGGTTGTGGCTTTCTTCCCGCCGGTGACGGATGCGGAATTACAGAAAGACCCCGACACGAACGAGTCGTTGTCCGATTTCCAGTTCTATTCGGCAAAACTGCGTGAACCGCTGAGGAAGCTAGGGATCGATTTCCATGAGTTGTACGCCCGCTCTTTTGAATTGCGCATCGGGAAGAAGCTGAAGACATTTCGGCCGGTCAAAGTGGAAGTAGGGTATTACCTCATCGCACCCGGCAGAAAGCCCCGCATCGAGTATGGCGTCATGGCCGATGTCGGCCTCCTGGAAGTGGCCAAAGAATACTTTGGCACTTCAAACAAGTTGAAGTAGGGTCGCATCGGGCCGAACCAACACAGCTCAGACGATCGGCCTGGAGCCGATGGGGCTACTTTGATCGGCTTGCCGGAAAAGACTCAAACCGGCAGGAGTCAGGCAGGAGTCACGCCTTGGTTCTCAGGCGACCTCGCCTTTCAACATAAACCCGCACACTCTTAGGCCGGCCCTGGTCAACGTGGCGCGTGAGGCTACGTTGCGGATGCCAGTTCGGGCGGCCGGAACCCTGCCGGCGAGATAGCACTCTCGCTTAACCTCTTGCAGCAGGAAGCTTCCAATTCCACGCCGGCGGCAGTCCTCGCGAACTTCCATGTGCAAATCTGCAAACGGCGGGTTGTAGTGGAGCAGGAAACCGCCGCTGGCGACGACCTCTCCTTTCAACTCCACCACGTAATCCCCCACGGGCTCGGAGGTGTGTCCGAAGATCTGATCGCCGGGTCGCAAGCGGCGGACGATTGCGCCCGGAACACTCAACTTAGTAACCGAGTGATCCTCGAATAACACTACATCGGCGCGCGCAGAGGTTGAGAACTCGTAGAGCATGGAAGAAAGCAGCAGGTCGTTGCTTTGGCACTCGATCAACCCCGCACTTGAGGCCAGAAGTAGCTGCCGGAACAGTTCGCTGGCCTTCCTCCTGAACGGCGGAACGACAAAGAACTCGAATACCGTGTCCCGGTCGTCGCGTTCCTGGCCTTTAATGGAGCCATAGCCGACCGTCAGATCATCCATGGCCAAAAGATACGAGTCGGTCCAGCCGCGCTCGTGGCAGGCGTTATACCGAATCTGGAAATTCGTTTCCTGGAGATGCAGGGCACGAAGCGGCTGAATGTTTTCGAGTTCGGTCTTGCAAGCGCTTGCTCTCATTTGGATTCTGCCGTGGTGCGGGCGGCGGGAGAACGTTTGAGAAAAATCACCAAGCCCTGTCATTCCGAGCGCAGTGAGGAATCTCCTGAGCACCCAGAGCGGAGATCCTTCGCTTCGCTCAGGATGACAGCGAAGAGTCGGAATGACCGTCCGAAGGAGGTTTTCACGCAGACGCTTCATGCCGGCGAACCCGAGGGTGTGAAGGCTGAAAAAACTGCGCCCTGCGGATCGGCCAGGATGGACATGCGGCCCACCTTCTCGATATTCATGGGCGGCATGAGCGTCTTTCCGCCCAGTTGGTTGCACTTGGCCGTGGTCTCGTCGCAGTTCGCAACATAGATGTAGACCATCCAGTGCGGCGGAGTGTTAGGAGGGGCGAACTGCGAAGGAGGTATCCCGCCGATGAACTCCTCGCCGTTCTTGATGTGCAGGTATCCGGAGGGATCATTCTCGCTCTTGCTGATCTTCCAGCCCAGGAGTCCTTCGTAGAACGACTTGGCGCGCTCGGTATCGGACGTCATGAGATCGGCCCAGCACAGTGTGCCGTAGACGCCGGCGATTCCCAGCCCGCTGTGGGTCTTTTTCTGCCAGAGGTTGAAGAAAGCGCCCGCGGGATCCTGCACCACGGCCATCCGCCCCGCGTCGAAGACGTCAAACGGCCCCGCGATTACCTTGCCCCCAAGCCCCGCAACGCGGTTGGCGGCCTCGTCTACATTGGCCACGGCAATATAGAGCATCCAGTGCGGCGGCACGCCTTGAGCCTTCTGTTCAGGTCTCAGCGTGCACGCGGCGCCGGTGTCGCGTGCCTCGAGTTGAAACATCGTGTAGTAATCGTCTGGACCCATGGGCATATCATTGGCGGTCCAGCCAAATAGTGAGTTGTAAAAGCTCTTGGCGGCGTTCTGATCGGTGGTGTAAAGCTCGAGCCAGCAAAAAGCTCCGGGCGGATGGTTGTCGATGATGCGTCGCATATGCGGAAATGCCTCCTGGTTGTTTTGTGATGTTCAATAGCCCAATAGTGTCATTTTACACCCTTGCGGGGTTTCCGTCTCGCCAAATTGCGCGACTCCAAACGTTGGTGACAAGCCCTCTCCCATTTCAAGCAGAACCCTCTGTCCAAGGGAGAGGGCTATTCAACTGGGGCGAGCGTAGATATTCAGAAACGCCAGCACCAGCGCCCACGCCTGCCGGGCGGCGTTGGGGTTGTAACTCGAGCGCGCGTCGCAGAAGAATCCGTGATCGGCGTCCGAGAATTCGACATTCACGAATGGCTTACCCGCCGCGCGAATTGCTTCCGTCACCGCGCGCGTCACTTCGGGGCCCAGGTGCCTATCCAAGCCACCCCAGAAGAGCATCTGCGGAGCGTGCAAGTCGCCGGCACGATCGAGCAGGCCGGGGCTGAAGGGGTTGGGGGCGATCCCGCCGCCGTAAAAGGAGATGGCCGCACTCACGGGAAGAACCACATTGGTGAGAACCGCCACGCGCCCGCCCATGCAAAAGCCCACGCAGGCGATCTGCCTGCCCTGCCCCGCAGGCTGCTCGCGCAGCCATTCGTAAGCGGAGCGAACGTCAGCTTCAAGGTTTTGATGAGTTAATGCGATCACATGAGGCCTCGCTAAATCGAACTGATCGTAGGTTCCTGCGAAGCCGGGGGCGGTACGATGAAACAGGTCCGGGGCAAGCGCGAGGTAACCTTCGCGCGCAAAACGTTCCGTAACATCCCGAATGTGGGCGTTGACCCCGAAGGCTTCGTGATACACCAGCAAGCCGGGGTAGGGGTTCGCATCTTCATGACGGGCCACGTAGACGCGCATCGCTGTCCCGTCTCCAACCTTCAGGGTGATCCAATCAGTTTTGATTGCCGCCATTCAATTCTCCTTCCTGGTTGGGGTTCACTGAAACTGCCTGTCCGGTCATTTCTTCGGGCGGATCGCCTCCTGCCAGCGACTGGGCAAGGATAAGCCGGCGAGCTTCGCCGCGCATGCCCGGCCACGCCAACGCGAACGCCACGCCTCCCGCCAGGCTGACGATTCCGCCCAGCCTGACGGTGAGCGGCGCGCCCACGTGCTGCGCGATCGCTCCCGAAAGCAACGCGCCAAAGGGCGCCATGCCCATGAACATCATCGAGTAGACGGCCATGACGCGGCCGCGCAATTCATCCGGGACCATGGTTTGGATCAAAGTATTCGAGGAGGCCATTTGCAGAATCATGCAAAACCCGGCAGGCATGACGAGCAGCGCGGAAAGCCAGAACCTGTGCGAAAAGGAAAAGAGGAAGAGCGAGGCGCCGAACCCCATCGCCGCGAACATGATCCATCGTCCCAGGCCACGCACGCCGTGGCGCGTGGCCAGCGCCATGGTTCCCGCCAGCGCCCCCATTCCCGCAGCGCCCATCAGCAGCCCCAGTCCGCGCGCTCCGCTGTGCAGGATTCGGTCCGCGAAAATCGGCATCAGCACCATGTAAGGCATGCCGGTCAGGCTGACCAGGCCGAGCAGAAGCAGCAGGGCGCGGATGGGCGCGTTGCGAGCCGCCCAGTGGAATCCCTCCACAACACTGCGCAGTCCGGAGCGCTGCTTGTCCCGCGCGCGGGGCGTTACGACCATCAGCAACAGCCCGACGATCACCGCAATGTAGCTGACCCCGTTGGCAAAGAAGCACCAGCCTTCCCCGATCGCCGCCACCGTTACTCCCGCCACGGCAGGCCCCAGGATGCGCGCCCCGTTCACCATGGCGGAATTCAGAGCGATGGCGTTCACCAGATCCTTCGGCTTCACCATCTCGACCACGAAGGCCTGGCGGGTGGGAATGTCGAACGCGTTCACCAGGCCAAGGCACGAGGCCAGCACCATGATTTCCCACACCTTGATGTGGCCCAACAGCGTCAGCGCGGCGAGGATCAACGCCAGCAACATGGCGCTGGTCTGGGTGCCGATGACAATCCGATGGCGGCTTCTGCGGTCTGCCACCATGCCGCCAATCGAAGCCAGGAGGAAAACCGGGATTTGCCCCGCAAAACCTACCAGGCCCAGCAGCAACGAGGAACCCGTCAGGCGGTAAACCAGCCACGATTGCGCCACGGACTGCATCCAGGTGCCGATCAGGGAGATGATTTGGCCGCTGAAGAACAGCCGGTAATTGCGGTAGCGCAGGGCGCGGAACATCGCCGGGACGCGGCTCTGCGCCTCGCCCGGCGCCGCGTCCTTCGCTTGCGGCGCGGCGATGGCAGGATGCCCCTGCCCATCTTCACTTGCAGTGGCCATAGTTTCATGATACTGGAGGCGGCCAAGGTTGGGCAAAAACTCCTTGTGGTGCGGGCGTCCCGCCCGCTGTCGAGGGAGCGTCTCGCTCACGCGCGCGGGGAGGATGCCCGCACCACGGCGGGCAGAGCCTGTCCTGAGCGCTGCGAAGGAATGCCCGCGCGACTGCGGGCGGGACGCCCGCACCACGCTTCCTGGCGTCGATGATTTTTGTTCGCCGTGAAGACGAACTTTGGCATACAATGCTGGCTTTTCCAGCCCTAGGACACATTCAACGGGAGGACAACCGTGTACCACACAACACTCAAAGCCAGATTAACCGCAGCGCTTTGCTTCAGCGCTTTCTTTCTCAGTGCGCTCAGTCTGCGAGCCGACGTGAAGCTGCCCAGTCTGCTCTCGGACGGCATGGTGCTTCAGCAAGGAATGAAAGTAAACATTTGGGGAACCGCCGACCCGGGTGAGCAGGTCACGGTCACTTTAGGAGATCAGCGCACGAGCGGCACGGGCGACAACGACGGCCAGTGGCAGGTGAAACTGGGGCCGCTTAGTCCCGGCGGGCCTTTCACCATGACCATTGCCGGCAAGAATACCCTTACCCTGCACGACGTGCTGGTGGGCGAAGTCTGGGTTTGCTCCGGCCAGTCCAACATGGAAATGCCGGTGCAGGGATGGGGAAGCGGAGTGGTCAACTACCAGGATGAAGTCGCTCATGGCGATCAACCCATGCTCCACTTGTTTACGGTTCAGAAGGCCGTGGCCGCGAAGCCGCAGCGGGATGTTCAAGGCTATTGGGTAACGGCGCGTCCGCAGACGGTGGCCGACTTCTCAGCCGTCGGGTATTTCTTTGGACGCGAGCTGCTTAAGGTTCTGAAGGTGCCGGTAGGACTGATTCACAGTTCCTGGGGCGGAACTCCGGCGGAAGCGTGGACGAGCCGCGGCACGCTCGAATCCGACCCCGCCTACCAATCCATCCTGGAGGCGGGAACAAAGTTGCTTTCGCCTTACCCCAAAGGCTTCCAGGACTACGCTGCACAGCTTGAGCAGTGGAGGAAGGACTCCGACCAGGCCGAATCCGCTGGGGCGCCAGTCGCTGCCCCTCCGGCAGTTCCTGATGATCCCCGGCGTAATCCCTGGCGTCCTGCCGGCCTCTTTAACGCCATGCAGCAATACGTCCTGCTGGGCGCACCAACTCGTTCAGTTCTCGTATTGTTCCCCAGGTGCAGGCGTTTTCGGGTATGGATTGGGGAGTCATTGATATCCTCCTGGCAACGCGAAGTGGTCGCCTTGCCGTGCTGGAGTTGAAAGTGCAGGAGGATATCAACCTTCCTCTCCAGGGTCTGGACTCTCTGGCTGCGCGTCAAGTGGCTGCAAGAGCGGGGCCAATTTCAGAAATTCGGCTACTTTTTGGGGATCGAACTCGGCGACTCCGCGCCTTTGCTTTATCTGGTGTCCCCCGCCTTTCGCTTCCGGCTCCGGCAAAAACCGGACGATGCTCAGATATTAAGATACGGCCATACGCATCATTCAGGTGGGAATCAATGATGGCTGGAGAATAGACATGGAGAAATATCTTTGGCAGGGAACACGAAATAATTTGTTAAAAATCCGATGCATTTCTAATCGGGCTTGAGAAAGGGTTCTACAATGATTGACGAAAGTATCAGATTCAGCTATAACGTGAATAGTTTTGTGGTTAAGAGATATATCAATGCTGATGACTTCCGGCCAAAGTTCATCTCCAGTACCCCTCGCAGTCGCCCGGGGAGCGGACTTCAACGGCCAGGTCCGGGGAGCAGCCTCCAAAGAAGCCGGGGGCCGGGCCGTGCGGCGCCGCTCGGCGGAGATGAACGCCACGTGCCAAAGGACGGACCGTGTCCGGCTCCCGCCCGGATGTGGAAACCCGTGTCGCCGACGGTCGCCACGCCGAGCCCCAGCGATTCCACGGAAGAACGGAATTGCGCGAGTGGATTCGGCCGGCCTTTGACGATACGGGGCCATCCCTGGACGAGGCACGGTTCGAAGGTGATTCGGGATCGATCCGGATATCTAATTTCGGCGAAATCTGGTCCGGGCATAAGAAGAATTTGGACGGATGATTTTTCCAAGGGGTATCGCGGAGACAGCGTCTATGCCGCGCTTGTTAATTTCGTTCACTGCCTTGAATCCGGTGATCCGTTCGAATCGGAGGCTCATGAATACCTGGAAAAGACTTTTGCCGTGGTTGAAACCACGTTATGTCGAGAATATCCCAGTCAGGTCGACGAGTGGAGCCCAATGAAATTGTCGCCGACGGCTCCGGAAGGATGCCGCCCCGGGGAGACTCTGAAACCGGA
>CAVROP010000001.1:0-29673 GCA_963722675.1 uncultured Acidobacteriota bacterium | reverse complement strand
TTTCAGGATCGGGGCGTCCGATGACTGGCACCACCTCCGTTGAAACGACTTCCGAGGGAGAGTAACGGTGCTCGCCTTCGGGTGACGCGGCGTACATCTAACATGGCCACCTCCGCACGGAGTATAGCACTCACGCACCGGTTCGGCGTGTTTCCAGCCTTAAAGATAGGCTGGGTCTATTTGGTGTGGGGGTTTAGCAAGAGGCAGTTTAGATTCTTTCGGGCCAAGGGTATTGAAACCAAGAACGGGATATGTAGCTTTTGGGGATTGAACATTGGGCGGGTCATGTTCTTGTATGAAGTCCCAATATCGGCCCAAGGCACGTTGCTTGCCACTAAAATTTCAAACTGAGACACTACCGAAGTCCCAGCTCCGGATTTTCCTGCGGACCGGGAAAATGAAGGGCGCCGACTGATGTATAATAGGCGAGCAAACGGAGGTGCCGGGTGACCCCGAGGTATGTGTTAAGCGATTATGTTGCTGAGGCGCTCGCGGAGGCCGCGTTCGAGAAGCTCGAGGATGGAAGCTATGCAGGTCGTATTCCATCCTGCACGGGAGTTGTCGCTTTCGGAACCACACTCCGCGAGTGTGAGAACGAACTGCGGTCCACGCTCGAGGACTGGATTCTGGTGGGGCTTCAACTGAAGCACCCGCTGCCCGTCATTCAGGGAATCGACCTCAATAAGGAGCCTGCGCGTGAGCCGGTGGACGCCGTGTAAGCGCGGCGATTTCATCCGCAAACTGCGCAGGCTCGGCTTCGAGGGGCCCTTTAGGGGAACCCGCCACCAGTTTATGGTCTGGTCGCTAAAGCGGCTGGCTATTCCTTCCGACACCGAGTATTCCGTCCCACAATTACGCATGATGATCCGCGAAGTCGAGGCCCTGTTGCTTCGGGGCATAGGTTCAGACGAGTGGAACTGCTTGTAGCGTGCATTCGTGAGCTTGAAGGTGGCCACATGGGACACCCCTACTCTGCAGAATTCGGTGATAGAATTGACGGCCACTTGACACATTCACCGACGAGCAGCTTTGGGAGGAATTGACATGGTCCGAGGAAACACTGATTCGCCCCGAAGGTGGGGCTTAATGACCGTTATTCTGGCGCTGTGCGGTTACTGTGGGGGCTCCGCCCTGCGCGCTCAGGAAGTAAAACATCTGACGGCCCGCAGCTTCGATTCCGGATTCGAGTTATCGAACGGAACCTTCAACGGCATGTTGGCGGCGAGCGACGGCAAGATTTATTACGTGCTCTGCGCTGAGAATATCGACACCGGCGCGCAGATGTATTCGTACGATCCCGCCACCGACAAGATCACGCACTTGGGCGACCTGACGGAGGCGGCAGGGAAAAGGGACTGAAGGCTGTCCCACAAGGCAAAAGCCATGTCAGCTTCGTTGAGTCGAACGGCAAGCTCTATTTCGCCACCCACGTCGATTGGTACACCGTGCAGAATGATTTGGAATCCATGGCCCCCCCACCGCCAGGGTACAAGCCGTATCCGGGCGGGCATTTCCTTGCCTACGATATGGCCACGGGGAAGTTCGAGAACTTCGCCAAAGCGCCCGAAGGCCAGGGAATCATCTCGATGAACATGGATACTCAGCGCGGCCGAATGTACGGTCTGACCTGGCCCTCCGGCTACTTTCTGCGCTACGACCTGAAGTCAGGAGAACTGAAAAACCTCGGCCCGCTCTACAGAGACGGGGAGGGCGGGCACCCGACGAAGCGGGTCATCTGCCGCGCGCTGCCCATCGACCCGCGGGACGGCTCCGTTTACTTCACCAACGCCGACGGCGACATCCTGCGCTACCGCTACGATCGCGACGCGATTGAGACCGTGCAAGGCGACAACCTGCGCAAAGACTATCTCGGAACCTGGAATCCCTTAACCGGGCAAGACTTTGGCTACGGCTGGCGGCAGGCGCTCTGGTACGCGCCTGAAAACGCGGTGTATGCAATCCACGGCCGGTCTTCCTATCTGCTCCGCTTCGACCCGGTGTCGGAGCACGTGGATGTGCTCGAGCGCCTCGCCTCAGAACCCACCCGCCGCAGCGGCATGTACGACGAGTTCCATTATGGTCATCTCAGCTTATCTTTGGGGCCGGATGGGCACACGCTCTATTACCTCGAGGAAGGCGCCATCGTTGAGAATGGAAAGCGCGTGGTCAAGCGCGGGCGGGGCGGAGATCGAATCGAGGACCTGCACCTGATAACCTATGATCTTCCCGCCGCGAAGTACACGGACCACGGCGCGGTCTTCTTCAGCGACGGCGCGCGGCCCGGGCTCGTCAACTCAATTGCGGTAGGGAAAGATGGCGCGGTCTATTGCCTGACCGATATCCCAGGCAAACAACGGCGTGCGGATTTGGTGCGGATTCCACCGGTGGAGTAGGAGCAAATACCGGTTTCACGCCAAGGCGCAAAGGGCGCCAAGCTCTCAAAGAAAGAGGGAGAACGCGGAATCTGCTTTGCGGCCTTGGCGCCCTTTGCGCCTTGGCGTGAAACCGGTCATTCCGTCCTCGAATCGAGATCACTTACCTGGCATCTCGAGTTCAACCCAACTGGCAATCCCGTCGCGACCGGCGTTGTTGCGGGGCCACACTTTAAGGCGGTTGCGCCCGGGGTGCAATTTCCAGGGGAAGATTGCGGCGACCGGTGATTGCTCGCCCCCGTCGATCTGGGCCAGGAATGTCTCAAAGCCTGGTGTCTCGGTATCGAGGTGAACGCGAAACTCGCCATCCGTCGCGGTGGGTTCGAGCACGTAGTGGGCCTGGTCGAGTGTCCATTCGAAATTGCCGTAGCGCGTGACCAGATTGGGATGGACCAGCTCGGGGGTCGCCTCCGCGTCGGACCAGACATAGAATCCGTTCCAGGTCCAAGGCCCTTTGCCGTTATTGAGCGGTATGGGATACTTCTGCTCCAGGAAATTGCTCCTCGGGATCAGCCGCATTTCCGCGAACGACATATCAACATCCAGGCCGCGCCACTTGAGAACTGAGTCCACGATGTGCACGACGCGCATGGGCTCCGGTTGCTCGCCGCGCAACACGCGAAGCTGCCGCTCCCGCACCTCGTACAAGGAAAGCGGCGTATGGGTGGCAGGGTCCTCGGGGTAATAGGCTGCCGTGCCATCAATCCAGATCCACTTGTGGAACTGGTTCGACCAGATTTCCATCGGCTCGTGGCCCACGACGGTCGGGCGTTCCAGGGTTCCGCTGTCGATGGAAATATCCCTGCCCACGAATCCGAAACTCTCGCAGGCCTGCAGGAAAACCAAGTCGTATTGCTGACAGAAACCGCCCACCGGCTTGCCGTCGGGAAGTTTCTTCAGGATTTCGAGCGCATCCCAGGAAGGATAAAATTGGTCCAGGTGCCACTGCTGCCACGGCCAATTGCGCGACGACCAGGCCGCCAGCTTGGAGATGATGTCGAGATCCGTCTTCGCGCCGCCAACCACTTGGTCGAGGTGGTAACGAGCGCGCAGTTCCTTCAGCTTGGGCTGCGTGAACGGCTCGTAGCGGAATGGAATTGAAGTCCGCACAATTACTTCGTTGTGTGAATCCACCAACTTCAGCGAGCGTGTCCAGTCGTTCGCCAAGACAGGCTCAGTGTTTATGGCGAGTTCGCTCAACTTGGGAGTTAGCCGAGGATCTGTGGCGGCGAGTTTTACTTCGAGCTGGATAAAACGACCGCGCGGGGCCTTCAAACAGCCATCGCGGTCAAGCGGCATCCACTCCGACCACGTTTTCGGCTTCGGGACGTAAGACGTTCCGGACCGCACGCGCAGAGTCAAGCCGCTCTTTGGGTCGGGCGCGGCGGAAACGGACACTCGCAGCGGACCGGGAGCCGTGAGAGGCGGGGCGAGGGGTTTTCCCTCCAGGTTGGCAACATCCATCACCGGCAGAAGGATAGACCCGCTAGGCTTGAAGTGCTCGAGGTACAGCCGGACGTAATACTCTCCCGCAATGTCGCCGGAGGGACCAAGGCGGTCGACGCACCAGGACTTGCCGCCGTCGGTGCTGCGCGCGCTTCGGTGCGGCAGCGGTGCGTAAGAGTCGTCGGCCCGGGCGATCTTGACCATCCCCGTTCCCGAGATGACGATGTCGTTCAAACCCGGCTTAAGCGCCGCGGGATCAATCGTGTAAGCCTGCCACTCCCAGCCTGTCTTTTGCGGCGCGCCAAGCTTCTGTGGGTGGCCGTTTATCGCAACGTTCAGGTTGCCGCCGATGGCCACCATCAGGACCGCCTTGCTCGCTCGAGGATCGGAGATCAGCAGTTGCTTGCGAATCTCGATGCCCGGCGAGAGTTTTTCCTGATTTGGCTTGTAAGAGAAGCCGGAAGCGGGGCCGTCATCCTGAATGACTTCGCCGGAAAGCAATTGCAGCGCCGAGCCGTCTTTCGCGAGCGTAATATCGCTACTCACTGCGTGTTCATAAATCGCGCGGGCATTCAGGTGGAGCGTGGCCGCTTTCGCCGGGCATAATACAAGGGCGGCAAAAACCGCTGACGCCAACGAGGTTCGAGCAGCCCTCAATCCTGCATGCATGGTCGTTCCTCCTCATCCCGCGTGGGGGACGTGGACATTATATCGCTTCCGAAGCGGGACCGATGGTGACAAAGAAGAGCCGATAGTGACAAAAGGTTCCCGCAGAGGCGCAAAGTACGCAAAGGGCGCAAAGAAAAGATACTACTAGCACTTTGCGTTCCTTTGCGCCGCGCAGGCTGTGAGGCGCGATGGGGGATTTTAAGGCGCATGCATCCCGGCAAAAAGAATGTGTGAAGAGATCCCCCGTAGGGGCACGCCATGGCGTGCCCCTACCCGAGTTCTCAATGGGTTACTTATGCGCCTGCGGCCTTTCCTTTGAATCGTGGCACAAACTCTTGAGCGACGAATGTTTCAAATGTGGTGGGCGTGGTGTTCTGGGCCAAACGCGCTTCGAGAGGAGCCATGTAGCCGGAATTCAGCGCCTCCGACATTTCCAGAATGAGGTCCGCCATGTTCGAGGACATGCCTGCTTGAAGCAAGGCAGGCTTGATGAGAGCGGGCGGGAACTGCGAATAGGCAAGGGTCGGTCTGCCGATAGCCTGCCCGATTACAGAGGCAACTTCCTTGTAAGTCAGGTCGCGCTGGCCCAGAAGCTCCCGCGCCTGCTTGCCGCTGAAGTTGAGTCGAAGCAATTCCTCTGCGGCCCAGTCGCCAATATCCCGCGCCGCGATCATCGCAACCGCCAGATCGGCGCGCAACGGGCCGCCCAAGAGGCCGAAGTTCTGAATCACCCCGATCTGGGCCAGGGTGTTTTGCATGAAATAGCCTGCACGAATATAGACGGCGTTCAGCCCGGCGACACTGTCCAGCTTCTGCTCGAAGTTGTGCAGGCCGACGACCGGCCCTACCTTCTGCGGCTTGTCCGCGCCCACACTGCTGAGCAGCGCGACGTGCCCCACGCCGGCCTTCGTAATCGCCGCCACCAGCGCATCGCTGACGCGTTCCTGGTAAGCGCTTATGTCCGGCGCGCCTGGGTTGGGGGGAATCATCGCATATGCGGCCTCCGCTCCAGTGAAGGCCTTGGTCAACGCCTCCGCATCGGTTACATCGGCAACAAAGGCTTCCGCGCCGTTGCGGACGAAGTCTTCAAGCCGTCTGGCGTCACGGCCAATCACCCGAACTTTTTTCCCTCGGGCCAATAGTTTCGTAGCAATCACACTGCCTGTATTTCCCGTTGCGCCTGTAATGGCGTACATTGTTTCACCTCCATAGGTGTTGGATGAAGGGTAGCGGTCATAAGTTCCGGCGCACGCGAAGGGGCGCTGCTTTCGCGCGAATCACAACTTGCCCGTGGAATCGAAAAGAGGCATGATAATTAACGAAATGAGACAGAGGACTCGGCGGTTCGGCAGTCGGCAACGATGTCCATTGACTTATGAGTGATACCATCAAGCGAATCACGATTGAGGGGTTTAAGTCTATCCGGAAGCTGGAGGACTTTGAGCTTCGCCCGTTAAACGTCCTCATCGGCGCCAACGGTGCGGGCAAAAGCAACTTCGTTGAGTTCTTCCGCCTGCTTCGGGAGTTGGTGGAGCAGCGTCTTCAGGTGACTGTCGGCCAAGCCGGTGGAGCAGATGCCTTCCTTTACTTGGGCCCAAAAGTTACAAGACAGATCATAGGTAAGGTCTATTTCCATGACGGCGGTGGGTACGAGTTTACTCTACTACCCACTCTGGACAACCGATTTGTATTTGGCGCCGAGAGGGTGGTTCTTACTCACGGGATTGTCACTACAGACAGGGCCAAGGCTTCCGGACCGCCAGGGATGGTTTCGCTGGACTCGGGGCATGTTGAGGCCAAGCTCAAGGACCGCTACAAGAATCACGGGATCTATAGGCCCATGGGGCCAACGCTGGTACTAGATGAACTCTCAGGGCTGATGGCCTATCACTTTTACGACACCAGCGCCACAGCCGGTGTTCGCCGGCAAATCGCGATCAACCAGAACGGGTACTTGTATCCCGACGGGAGCAACCTTCCCGCCTTCCTCTATCGCCTCATGCTCGAGAACCCGGCCAGTTACGAAAGGATCCGGGACGTCGTCAGGCTGGCGGCCCCATTCTTTACTGATTTTCAACTCCGTCCTAATCCTCTGGTTTCCGGCATGATTCAGTTGGAGTGGAGGCAAAAAGATTCGGATTATCCCTTTCTCGCCAGCCACCTCTCTGACGGTACGCTTCGGTTCATGTGTCTCGCCACGGCGTTGCTCCAGCCCTCGCCGCCCGGAACGATGGTTTTTGACGAGCCTGAACTAGGCTTGCATCCCTACGCCTTAACCCTGCTGGCCAACTTGTTCCGACAGGCAGCGAAGCGCACCTCTCATCAGGTAATTGTCTCCACCCAATCCGCGCAATTGGTCAACGAGTTTGAGCCGGAGGATGTGATCGTTGTCGAGCGGACCCAAGGCGAGTCGGTTTTCCGGCGCTTGGAGTCGGCGAAACTGTCGGGGTGGCTCGAGGATTACACTCTGGGAGAGCTATGGCAGAAGAATGTGTTCGGAGGAGGGCCGCGAAATGAGGCCATGCCTATAATGCCGGATGATGAGGGGAATTCCGCCGCCGTTCCCGAAGCAAAAGGAATGAACACAGGAGACGAACGTCCGTGACGCGCGTCAGCGTGATCGTGGAGGGACCTACGGAGCGATCGTTCGTCCAAGAAGTTCTCGCCCCGGTTCTCTGGAACAGGGGAATCTACCTGACCCCGACCATTCTCGGCGTTCCGGGCCACAAGGGCGGAAGAACGAATTATGCCCGCGTTAGGAAGGACGTGCTACGGCAATTGAAAGAGGACCGCACGGCCTGCTGCTCCACGATGCTTGACTTTTATGGGTTGGGAAAAGGATTTCCAGGCACGCCTCTGCCGCCGAATCTTTCGAATGTGGACAAGGTGATTCACCTTGAGCGGGCGATGAGGGAAGACATCATCGCAGAAGTGCCTGACCTGCGCCCTGATGCTCGATTCCTTCCTTACCTCCAATTGCACGAGTATGAGGGGTTGCTGTTCAGCGATCCGGAGGCGTTTGCCAACGGCATCTCCCAGTCGCATCTGACCGCGCAATTTCAGGCCATCCGCCAATGCTTTCCCACTCCCGAGGATATCGATGACAGTCCGGTTACGGCCCCCTCGAAACGCGTTTTTGGCCTCTGTCCTTCCTACAATAAAGTTCTGGACGGAACGCGAGCCGCAAGCGCGGTCGGCATCGAAGCCATGCGACGTGAGTGTCCACATTTCCGTGATTGGGTTGAGAGCCTCGTACAGTTAGGCGCCCAATAGCACCCGGCGACTGGCGCAGGACGCAGCTCTCCGCGCAAGCGAGTTTGCAGCTTGTCCAAGGCCACGAGCGGCAGAGTTTCAGAAAGGGCTGCGTTCAAGGGGAACAATGAACTGGATGCCTTCCACATGTTTCCCCTGAAGACGTGTATCGTTGGTGATGAAGAGGTCAACCCGGGCTCCCGCAGCACATGCCAGTTGGATTGCGTCGGGGGCGCGAAACGATCGCTCAGAACGGAGCCGAGCATAGATTCTCGCCGCTTTGGCGTCAAAGGGGAGCATCAGCGCCGTCGCCGTGATAGCTTCCTCATACTTTCGGGAAAGCTCCTCGTCCCCACGCTCGACCGGTTTAACGAGAACCTCGCCGAGCGTCAGTGTGGAGGTCAGCAGTTGATCGCCACGCGCCAACATTCTGCGCCGAAGATCCGCCACCCGGGCAGAAAAGTCCCCATAGTCCTCAAATAGATAGATGAATAGATTGGTGTCCCAAAAGATTCGGCTCATTCCCAACCCTCGCGGAGCCGCCGCACGTAATCATCTGCGTGCTCGTCCGCCCATAAATGCTTACCCGAACCAGCCAGCGAGAGCAGGGGGTCTGTTTCAGGGGCGGAGTTGACTGCGGAAGAGCACCAGTCACGATACCAAGCCAAGAGTCCGCGGTAACCGGAAGGTATGTCTTCCATGTTGGGAGTGATCTTGGCCCCTTCGCGGGCGGGGTGATACACATCTCCCTTCCGGAATAGGCGACGCCTCCCATTGATCGTTTCGAAAAGCATTCGGTAGCGACCCGGGTTGGGTGGACGATTGGCAACGCAGTGTTGAACGACATGAACGTACACCCCGGCTCGAATCGGCCCTTCGATGCCTTCCCTCGTCGCTCGATCGACGATCTCTTCCACCGTAAAATCAGGTTGCGCCGGCTGCTCCCGATGGAGCAGAGCGCTGGCTATCCAAACTTCGTCAGCCACCTTGATACGGGATTTGGACGCTACAGCCACAGTCGGAAGCTCCTTGTGCTAAACTAATTCTAAACCAAGTAGCAATGAAATATCAACTGATTTGTGTTTTCTTCATTCTCGATCGGCAGCCCGTCCCGGCATTTTGAACCTGTGAGTTAATCTATGGAGTGCTTCGAGTGTTCTCGGGCCAGCGCCGCGGCGGATGGTACACTAGGCGAGGAGCCCCGATGCGCGAATTCCCGTCCCAGCAGGAAGTCCTCAAACTCTTCGAGCGCGATCCGCAGCGAACGTTCCGCTTGCGCGAACTGGTGCTCGAGCTCGGGCTGCGGTCGAGCCAGGCGCGCGAGTTGAAGAGTGTTTTGAAGGATCTCGCCCGCAGTAATAAACTCGTCTACTTGAAGAAAAACCATTACGCGTTGGTGTACAAGGGCCGCCACGCCGCGACAGACGCGGCTGGACGCAGCATCCCTCCTGTACACATAGCGCCGCGGACCTCAAAACCGGAGGTTCGCGCTACCCACACCGCGAAATCGCCCAATGTGGTGAGTGGCCGCCTGATTGGACACCGCGACGGCTACGGCTTCGTTGTCCCCGACTCTCCCTTGGCGGGCACTGATCTCGACATCTTCATTCCCCCCGATGGCATGGGCTCAGCACTGCATGGCGACCGCGTCGAGGTGCACTTCCAACGGTCGATGAAGGGCTTTAAGGGCGAAGGCCGGATGGAAGGCCGCGTCATTCAAGTCATCGAGCGCGCGCAGAAGACCGTGGTGGGACAATTCCACGCGGGCACGCGTTATAACTACGTTATGCCATTCGACCAGCGAATTCCATTCGAGATTGTGATTCCCGATGCAGGGGCGGTTCGTGAACCGCCCCAGCAACGGAACCGGCAATTCGGTGGGGAATCTGAAGGACGGCGGGTGGAAGCGGTGGCACAAGGTCAAGGGCGCGAGCAGGATGCACGCGCGACAGCGGGCGAGACGCCCGCACCACATCCCCTTCCCAATGACCACCGGGACGCACGCGATCTGGACGGGATGATTGTGGACGTGGAAATCACCAATTTTCCTCGTCCGGCCACCCTGCCGCGCGGGCGGGTAATTGAGGTTCTGGGGCGCCGAGAGGATTTCGGCGTGGACGTGGAGATCATGATCCGCAAGTTCCACCTCCCGCACCGATTCCCCGCCGATGTGCTGGCGGAGGCTGACGCCGCTCCGCAGTACATTCCCGAGCGCGACCGCGAAGGCCGCCGCGACTTTCGTGGCTTGCCCATCGTCACCATCGACGGTGAAACAGCCAAGGACTTTGATGACGCGGTGTGTGTGGAGCGGCTGGCTGGGGGGAATTACCTGCTGCACGTTCACATTGCGGACGTAGCCCACTACGTCCGGCCGGGCTCGGCGCTCGACCACGAGGCGCGCCTGCGCGGCACGAGCGTCTATTTTCCCGACCGCGCCGTACCCATGCTGCCGCTCGAACTCTCGAACGGCATCTGCAGCCTGAACCCGCGCGTGGATCGGCTGGTGATGTCTGCGTTGATGGAGTTCGACGCCGAAGGACGCCTGGTGGAATACGATCTTCTTCCCGGAATCATCCGCAGCGCCGAGCGCATGACCTACACGGCAGTGCGGGACATCCTGGCCGGCGAGCCCGCCGCCTGCCAACGCTACGCCGCCTTGGTCCTCGAGTTTAAACGCATGGAGGAATTGGCGCGCCTCCTCGCCCGCCGCCGCGAGGAGCGCGGATCGATCGACTTCGATTTGCCCGAACCCGAAATCGAGTTCGACGAACACGGCCGCATGACCGGCATTACGCGCTCGGAACGCAACTTCGCCCACCGCCTCATCGAGGAGTTCATGTTGGCAGCGAACGAGGCCGTGGCGTCTTATCTGGAAGGCAGAGGCATTCCCTCGCTCTATCGCATCCATGAAAAGCCGAACGCGAAAAAAGTAATCGAGTTCGAAGAGATCGCGGCCACGTTCGGCTATTCGCTGGGCATTGAACTGCCCGCCGCGCGCCGCACTCGCATGCGGCTGCGTGATGAGCGCGACCGCTTTCCACGTTTTCACGAGGCGCTCGAGGGCGAATTGAAAATCAGCCCCTTTAACTATCAGCGGCTCACCCAGCGCCTGGAGGGCAAGCCCGAAGAGCGCATTCTCTCTTACCTGATGCTGCGCTCGCTCAAGCAAGCTCGATACTCGGAAGAAAACGTCGGCCATTTCGCCTTGGCCGCTCCCACCTATACTCATTTCACTTCGCCCATTCGCCGCTATCCGGATTTGATCGTACACCGGATTTTGAAGGCGGCGCTGACGCAGGAGGGTGGCAGCGTTCGTAAGATCAGGGAACAGGGAATAGGGAACAGGGAACAGGCGAGAGGGAATAGGGAACTGGGGACGGGGAGCAGAGTACGGTGGGCGACAGCGGGCGGGACGCCCGCACCACAGCCAGGGCCGCAGCTTCCGGGCGCGGCCTTTGTCGCTCAAGAAGAGCTGCACGCCCTGGGGCTCGAAACTTCCGAATCGGAGCGCCGCGCCGCCGATGCCGAGCGCGAGTTGATCGAATGGAAGAAGGTGTTGTTTATGGCGCAGCACGTGGGTGATGAGTTCGAGGCGCTCATCATCAGCCTGATCAAGCACGGGTTCTTCGTGGAGCTGACCGACCTGTTCGTGGAGGGCTTTGTCCCGCTCTCCAGCCTCGAAGACGACTATTACGTTTACCGCGAACGTCTGCGCGCCATCGTTGGCCAAAACACCAAGCGTGTCTTCCGCCTGGGGGAACGAGTCCGCGTCTGTTTGGTGCGCGTCGACCGGGAGGAAAACAAGTTGGAGTTCTCGGTTGCGGAGTGATCCTGCGCGCTCATCCCTCCGTCTGCCCTCCCATCGGGGAGAGCTTGAATTCACGAAAGTTTTCTCCTCAGATTGTCGTCCGGCGGGTATTATTCCTCTTTGGACTCTCACTCTCAGATAGGATGCAATTACCACTGTGACCATCGACGAACAACTTGCTTACCTGACCAAAGGCGCGGAAGAAACGATCCGCGTTGAAGAACTCAAGGCCAAACTCGACCGCTCCGCGCGGACGGGAAAGCCGCTGCGCATCAAAGTGGGATTCGATCCCACGGCGCCGGACATTCACCTGGGCCACACGGTAGTGATCCGCAAGATGAAGCACTTCCAGGACCTCGGCCACACCGTTGTCTTTCTGATCGGCGACTTCACCGGCATGATCGGCGACCCCTCAGGCCAGAACGTGACGCGCCCGCCCCTGACGCCTGAGCAGGTGGCGGCGAATGCCGAGACCTACAGGAAGCAGGTCTTCAAGATTCTCAGTCCCGAGAAGACCGTCGTGGACTTCAACAGCCGCTGGCTAGGCGCACTCACGGGACGAGACTGGATCACACTTTGTTCCAAGTATACGGTGGCGCGAATGCTGGAGCGGGATGACTTCTCCAAACGTTTCAAGGAGCAGCGGCCCATCGCGATCCACGAACTGCTTTATCCCCTGGCTCAAGCCTACGACTTCGTGGCGCTGCAAATTGATGTCGAATTGGGCGGGACCGATCAGAAATTCAATCTCCTGGTGGGGCGCACGATCCAGCAGGAATACGGCCTGGAATCCCAAGTCATCATGACCATGCCGCTGCTCGAGGGGCTCGACGGCGTGCAGAAGATGTCGAAGTCGCTGGGCAACTACGTGGGCATCAACGAGCCGCCCGGCGAGATGTTCGGCAAGCTGATGTCCATTTCCGATGATTTGATGTGGCGGTATTATCTGCTGCTGACGGATCTGACGACGGCGCAGATCGAGGAGCTTAAACAGGCCGTGGGTTCGGGTAAGGAGCACCCGCTCGACGTGAAGAAGGCCTTGGCGCGCCGCATCATCACGGACTTCCATGATACGGAAGCCGCCGCGCAGGCGCAGCGGGACTTCGAAGCCCGGTTCAGGGACAAAGGGCTTCCGTCGGTAATTGAGGAGATTTCCTATCATGTCTCCGGCAAGCAGAAACTTTTTCGCCTGCTGGTCGGCTTGAAGCTATTCCCATCAAACGCCGAAGCGCAACGGAAGATCAAAGAAGGCGCTGTTGCCATGGCGGCGGGCGACTCGAAGCAGCCGGATTGGAAACGGCTCACTGACCCGACATGGGAATTCGATCCGAGTCAATACCCCGAGGTCATCTTCCGGATCGGTACGCGATCACCGGTTAAAGTAGTGTTTGGTGCTTGATGATGCGTCATTTCAAGATCATTGTCGAGAAACATCGCGACGGTTACGTGGCCTACCCATGCGGCGTCGGGGGCGTGGTGATTGGAGAAGGCGACACGTATGAGGCAGCACTTGCTGATGTCAAGTCGGCTGTTCAATTTCACGTCGAGAGCTTTGGGGCAGAAGCGCTGCACACCCAGCCGCCAGCGCCTAAGGTACGCAATGAGTAGCGCAGACCTGCTTCTCAAGGTCTGCGGCTTTTGCGTTGCTTAAGAACCGCAGACCTTGGAGAGCAGGTCTGCGCTACCCACGCATGCGTTTCATCGTTCTCGTCAATCCTAATGCGGGCCGGGGCAAAGCGCGTCTGGTCTTGCGCGAGGCGCTCGAGGTCATCCGGCGCGAGGGCATAAGCGCCGACGTCCAGGCGAGCCGCGACGCGCCGCACCTGCTCGCATTGGCGCGCCAGGCCGCGGCTGAAAAACCCGATGCTATCGTTTCGCTCGGCGGCGACGGGACTCAGCACTACGTCCTCAACGGAATAATGGGAAGCGAGATTCCCCTGGGGATGATTCCCTGCGGGAGCGGGAACGATCTCGCCAAGGGCCTGGGAATACCTATTCAAACGCGCGCGGCGGCGGAAGTGCTCTGCGCGGGCAACACTCGCCGCGTCGATCTGGGGCGAGTCGGAAACACGGTTTTCAGTTGCATTGCCGGCGCAGGTTTCGATTCGGTGGTGACCCGGTACGCCAACGAGCGAGTCCGGCGGTTGAAAGGTTCTTTGGCGTATGCCTGGTCGATCCTGCGCTGTCTTGAAGCCTACCGTCCCGAGCCGCTCGAGATTGTTTCCGACGTGCAGGGATTCTCGGGGGAAGTCATCTTCGCGGTGGTAGGCAACAACGTTTCATACGGTGGCGGAATTCATCTGACCCCGCACGCCCGGCTTGATGACGGCTTGTTAGACGTTTGCATTGTGCCTTACATCGGGAAATGGGAACTTCTGCGCTGGGTTCCAAGCGCCTATCGCGGGCTACACCTGCGCCACCCTCGCATCATCTACTTTCAAGCCCGCAAAGTCTCCTTACACAGCACCTCCCGCTTGGAGCTATTCGGCGACGGAGAATTCATGCAGGAACTCCCCGCGGCCATCGAAGTTGTTCCCAGGGCGCTGCCGATAATTGTGCCGGCGCCATCCCGCGGGCGGACAACTGTCATTCGACGCTCCACGTGAATGTGTCATTCCGAAAGAGTTTAAGAGCTGGGGGGGGGAATTGTGAGATTGATCACAACTTTCCAGCGCGTGTCGAAGGAGGTGACCTTTCGGGTTTCGGAAGCGACGCCTTTGTACTTCGCCTGAATTTCGAAATCGTGGTGGGGATCGAGGCCGGTGAATTGGTATTGCCCATTAGCTTCCGCGTAGATGGCCAATGTCTTGCCCGTCTGAAGATCCTTGAGCGTCACCTCCGCGCCCCCAAGAGTCTTCTCGGCCGGGTCCTGCACCTGGCCGGTCACCGTTTTGGTGGTGGGGGGTTTATTTTTCTTATCCGCGAGGCCGGAGGCAGGCAAAAGACAAGCTATGGCGAACAAGGCGCACAGGACGCGACGGCACGACGGCTGCGGCGACGTGCGGCCCAACCGAACCGGCCCGGTACTCGAGGCAAGATTCAAAGGAGTGCGAGCGCTCAAATCACCACGCCTCCTCTTCTTCTTCCTCACTTGAGAGTGCTTCCAACTCCACTGGATCCGTGTTCACCACTTGCAGTTCAACTCCACATTCGGGACAATCTATCGTCTGCCCTTCTTCCACTTCATCATCGATGTCAATTGCGGTTCGGCATTCGGGACAAAAGGCCATGGCTCACCCCCGGCGTCATCTCGTACCAGCAAAGAAAAGTCTAGATCATTTCCCAAAACGATGTCCAGCGGTTCGAGAATGGCCTTCTGGAAGGCCACGCAATTGGCTCTTCCCATTGTGCGCAGTGAGTATTACGCTGACAGGGATCGGAGTCAAATCACTGACCAGCCAGTGGGTGGAACAGTGCACAGTTGCTCATTCTGACTCCTGACTTCTGACTCCTGACTCCTTCAGGCAAACGAGAGGTGCCCGATGAAGAACGATTACCGGTTTGCGACCTTGGCGGTTCACGCCGGGCAGTCGCCCTGCCCCGTGACCGGAGCTGTGGATACGCCCATCTATCAAGCCACGACTTTTGCGGCGGCCGACTCCGACGAGATGGCCGCCGTTTACGGAGGGGAGAAGCCCGGCTACATGTACACGCGTTACGGCAACCCGACTCTCCACGCGCTGGAAGAAAAACTGGCGGCGCTGGAGTGCGGCGAAGCCGCCCAGGTCTTTTCCTCCGGGATGGCGGCTATTTCTTCGGCCATCCTGGGATACATCCGGGCGGGCGACCACGTGGTTGCGGCGCGGTCGCTTTACGGGGCTGCCTACGACTTTCTCAACAAGATGCTTCCGAGCCTGGGCGCCACCGCCACTTTCGTTCAGTCCACGCGGGTTGAGGAGTTTGAAAAGGCGATTCGCCCCAACACCAAGTTGATCTATTTCGAAACACCCAGCAATCCCGTTCTGGAGATTCTTGATATTGAGGCCCTCGCTCAACTGGCTGGCGCGCATCGCATCCCCTCCATGATGGACAACACTTTTGCTTCGCCGGTTCTCCAGCAGCCGCTCAAGTTGGGCGTCACGGTGGTCGTGCATGCCGCCACCAAGTATTTGTGCGGCCACGGCGACGCCATGGCAGGGGCTGTGGTCGGCCCCAAAGATTACATTCGCCGTCTCAATCAGGAAGTTCTTCGCGACTTCGGGGGATGCCTCAGCCCCTTCAATGCCTGGCTGATTCTACGCGGTACCCACACGCTCCACCTCCGCTTGCCCGCTCAATCCTCGAATGCGCAGAAGATTGCAGAGTTTCTCGCGCACCACCCCAAGGTGGAGCACGTCAACTATCCCGGCCTGCCAAGCCATCCTGGTCATGACATCGCCAAGAAGCAGATGACGGCATTCGGCGCCATGCTCAGCTTTGAGGCCAAAGGGGGGTATGAGGGCGGGAAAAAGGTGATGGATGGCGTCAATATTTTCGTACGCGCGGCCAGCCTTGGCGACACACGCTCGCTGATCGTTCATGCTGCTTCCACGAGCCACCGGGCCGTTCCACGCGAGCAGCGGTTGGCTATCGGCATCACCGACGGTCTGGTGCGGGTCTCGGTAGGCGTAGAAGCAGTCGAAGATTTGATCGACGACCTCGACCAGGCGCTAGCTTCGATACCGTGATTGCCGTCGAGCCTTCGCGCGTAGGGGCGGCCCTTGTGGCCGCCCAGGGGCAACCACGAGGGTTGCCCCTACGACGATCCAACGAGGTTGGCGATCACCGCCCCGGCAAATTCTTCCGTGCTGCTGCTGCCGCCGAGGTCGGGAGTGCGGACGCGCCGCTCGCCGGTCACTTTCTTGAGCGCCTCGAAAACGCACGCCCCTGCTTGTAGTTCTCCAAGATGCTCCATCATCAACGCTGCCGTCCAGATGGCGGCAATGGGGTTGGCGACGCCGCGTCCTGCGATGTCGGGGGCGCTGCCGTGCACAGGCTCGAACATAGGCGGGCCGAGGCGCTGGACCGGATTCAGGTTGGCGCTGGCGGCAAGGCCGAGGCTCCCCTGCAAGGCGGCGCCGAGGTCGGTGAGGATGTCCGCAAACAGGTTTGAAGCCACCACCACGTCCAGACTCTCCGGATGAGTGATCATGCGGGCAGCGAGCGCATCGACGTGGTAGTTTGCGACGTGGACTTCGGGATAATCGCCGGCCAGCTCGCCGAGCACTTCGTCCCACAAAACCATGGTGTAGGCCATGGCGTTTGACTTTGTGGCGCTGGCCAGGCGCTTGCGGGGGCGGCGCCGCGCCTGCTCGAAAGCATAACGGATCACACGCTCCACGCCTTTGCGCGTGAAAATGGACTGCTGCACGGCGGTTTCATCGGGCGTGCCCTGTTTAAACCGGCCTCCCACTCCGCAGTATTCACCTTCCGTGTTTTCGCGAACGAAGAGCATTCGAATGTCCTCGGCGGCCTTCCCTCGCAGCGGCGGCTCAAGGCCGGGGAGGATCTCAATGGGACGCAAATTGACGTACAGGTCAAACCCGAAGCGGATGCGCAGCAGGAGTTGGCGGAGTGAGATGTGATCGGGAACGGTCGGATGCCCGATAGCACCCAGAAGAATGGCGTCGAAGGGACGAAGCCGCTCCAGCCCATCCTCCGGCATCATGCGGCCCGTGCGGAGATAGTACTCGCAGCCCCACTCGAACTCATGGAAGGAAAGGCTGAACCGATCGCCGAGTGAGCTCGCTGCCGCCTGTAAGACTTTCACGGCGGCTGGGATCACTTCCTTACCGATCCCGTCGCCAGGAATAAGAGCGATGCGGTAACTCTTGTTGGGCATGAGTAGCTCCTTGATCGCAGATTGAGTCATTGAGCGATTGAATCATCGGGTCATTGAATCATTGAGCCATTGAGTCATTGAGTCATTCTTTGACTCATTGTATCGGTGCCCCTCTACGTAATGAGGCACCACGTCTCGTGTTTCAATGGGTCAATGACTCAATGATTCAATGGCCCAATGACTCATTCCACAGGCTAGTGTACAATCTTATACTTTTGGGGCAGTACATTATTTGTCGAGGCAGGGCGCCGTGAATTCAGGGCTATTCAAAGTCATTCTGAGCGATAGTCATTTCTGGGTGCCGGCGGTTGTGCTGATTCTTGGCCTTCTGCTTCTCTTTTATCTTCACTAAGAGGGTACCAGCCTGCTCACAAAAACTGACACTTCAACCTCCGCGGGGGCTCGCTCGATGCACGGGGTGGGGGTGATTTCCGGTCTCGCGGCCGGCGCGTGGTTGGGCGCGGCGGAGGCCCCGACAAAGCTGGTGACCGTGGGAGTGTCGCCCTTTGTGATTTCACTCGCCATGGTCGTGGGCGTGTTCGTGGCGCGCTGGACACTGCCCACCGTTCTGAAAGGCACTGGCTACGTCTTCGACGACCTCAGGGCAAGAGCCCACCTGGTGATCTGGGCGATCCTGGCCGGCGCCCTTTGGGCGGTGGCAAATACACTTACGGTTTTCGCCATCCGCGACGTGGGACTGTCGGTGGCCTTCCCGTTATGGAACATCAATAGCCTCGTGGGCTTGTTCTGGGGATGGTTCTTGTTCAACGAACTGCGCGGGGCCGGCACCCGCCAAGGGTCGAAGGTCCTGGGCGGCGCGGCGGCGATCGTAGCCGGAGCCTGCTTGCTGGCCTATGCCACGGCGCAGCACGGAGTGGGGACACCGCATCGCGCCGCCGCCGGAGTTTTGGCGGCGCTGGGCGCAGGACTCCTCTGGGGGACGATGTACATCCCTTATCGCAAGGCCTACATCAGCGGCATGAACCCGCTTTCCTTTGTGACCGTTTTCACAGTCGGCGAACTGTTCACCATGACGGTCCTGGCGCTGGTATTTCGCGGTGGCCTCACTCCGCTTCTCAAGGAGCTTGCCCAGGCGCGCCCGGCGCTGTTCTGGCTTTTCCTGGGAGGATTCTGCTGGGTGCTGGGGGACCTGTTTCAGCAATACGCGGCGAAATATATCGGCATTGGACGTGGAATCCCGCTGTCAAACACCAACCAGCTTTGGGGACTGGCGTGGGGCGCCCTGGTTTTCGGTGAACTGGGCGGCAAAAGCGGAGCGGTGCAGGGGCTGATCATTGCCGGTTCGGCCACGATGATCGCCGGGGCGGTGGCCATCAGCCTGGCCGAGGCGCCGGCCTCCGAGCAGGAATCATGGCGCGCCAGCCAAAGGCGTGAGGCGGAGCGCTATCAACTCGACTCCGAACCCATAAAAGCTTCCGTGTTCGGAGAGGCAGCCGGACAAAGGGCGGGCCGGCGTTGGTGGGACCTTCTGATTGTCGCAGTAGCAGTGGGTATTTTCTTCGTCCTGGCTCGAGGAGCGCATCGTCCCCCCATGATGATAAATCTTCTCTGGACGCCGCTGCTCGCCTTCGCTATGCTGGGATTCCTTTTCGTTTGCGGCTGGGTGCTTTGGAAGCGTACCCGGTTTTTGTGACGTAGGGGCGGCCCTTGTGGCCGCCCGCGGGCAACCACAAGGGTTGCCCCTACGATGATCTGCAAGAAGGAGTGAAAATGACTAAGCAATATTGGCTTCTGGCGGTTGTGCCCTTGGCGTTGTTCTGCGCTTCGGCGAGCGCGCAAACCGTCGCCCCGAAACTCATTGATTGCCACATCCACTATAATGGTGATCCCGAGTTCATTCACAAACTGCTCGCTAGGCTGGAATCTGTAGACGGGCTGGCGTTTCTTCTGGTTCGTCACGACAATCTGGCCACCGCGAAGCCCTTGATCGACAAAGCTCCGAACCGGCTGATCGGATTTGGCGATATCGATCTTGACGATCCGCGCGCCCTGGAACTCGTGGACGAGTTCCACGCGGCAGGATTTCGCGGACTGGGCGAGATGGAAACTCCCCTGAAGCAGTTCTACGATCCCAGCTATTGGCCGATCTACGAGCGAGCTGAAAAGTACGGAATGATTATTCTGTTCCACACGGGAATCGTCATGCGCGTAAACCCCACGATTCCGGTTGATGTGAGCATCGAACGGATGCGCGTCACGACTCTCGATGGCGTGGCGCGACACTTCCCGGGAATCACCCTCATCGGCGCGCATCTCGGCAACCCGGACTACGCGTGGGCCGGAGAACTGGCCCGCTGGCACCCCAATCTCTATTTTGACCTTTCGGGCTCAACCCTGATCAAAACCCAGCACAATTATACTTTCTTCAATTCGATCTTCTGGTGGTCCGGAGTGGAGAGCCCGCACACTCCCAAATCCGCAGCCAGCGCCTTCGAAAAGATCGTGTTCGGATCCGATGTGTTCGGCGGGGATTTGGAGGAGTTTGACCTGGCGCTGGCCCGCTACCACAAGATGCTCGACACCTGCGCGGTTCCAAAGTCGGCACAGGACAACATCTTCGCGGGAACCATGTGGCGAATACTTCGAAAGCAGTGACGAGTGATGAGTGACGAGTGACGAGCCGGAAGAACAGTGACTCGCATGCTTTGACTGTCATTCTGAGCGCAGGGAAGAATCTCCGCAGTTCTTGCTCGTCACTCATCACTCGTCACTGCTTTTCCGGCTCGTCACTCGTCACTGCTTTCAGAATATTTCGAACCTCTCCTGTTCCACGGCGGCATCGCTCTTGACGATGACGTCTTTTTGAGTAAGGGATTCAAGCTCCGCAAGCAGCATTCCATCACGAGATTTAAGAACCTTGGCCACTTCCGGATTCACCCGCAAGGTCATGACCTTGCCTTCGATCTGGCCGGCCATCTTTCGAGCTTCCGCCAGAATCTCATAAGAAACCGTCGTCGGGGACTTGACCCACCCTGAACCGGAACAATACGTGCACCGCTCGCACAGGGTTCTCTCTAAGGACTGCTTGACGCGTTTCCTGGTGACGGCCACCAGACCAAAATCATGGAAGGCGATGACCTTGGTGGGCGCCCGGTCTTTGCGCAGGGCCTCCTCGAGCACCTGCGTCACCTTGGCGCGGTTTTTGCGCTCGTCCATGTCGATGAAATCGACGACGATGATCCCGCCCAGATCGCGCAAGCGAACCTGACGGACGATCTCGTTAACGGCTTCGAAGTTGGTTTTCAGAATGGTATCTTCCAGCCGGTTGGTCTTGCCCACGTATTTGCCCGTGTTCACATCGACGGCCACCAGGGCTTCGGTCTGGTTAATGACGATGTAGCCTCCCGACTTAAGCCACACCTTGGGCTTGAGCGCCTTTTCGATTTCCGCCTGGATCCCGAACTCCTCGAAGATGGGTGTCTCGCGGGTATAAAGTTTGACTTTGCCGACCAAGGAAGGCTGGCTGCGATTCACAAAGTCCAATACACGCTCGTACTGAACTTCGTTGTCCACACGCACGCTTTTGAAGTCCGGAGTGAGCGTGTCGCGCAGCATGCGCTGAACCAGGTCGAGATCACGATGGATCAGCGCGGGAGCCTTGGCGCGCTCCGTTCGGCTTTTAATCTCATTCCAGAGCGTGGAGAGGAACTTGAGATCCGCCTTCAGTTCTTCCTCGTCGCGGCCCTGGCCTGCGGTGCGCACAATGAACCCACCCGTCAAGGAGCCTTTGTTCTCAAGGACGATGTTCCTCAATCGGAGGCGCTCTTCTTCCGATGAGATCTTCCGCGACACGCCGATGTGCTCGACCGTGGGCATGTAGACGAGGTAACGGCCGGGCAGGGCGATATGAGAGGTAATGCGCGCGCCCTTCGTGCCGAGCGGTTCTTTGGAGATTTGTACAAGGATTTCCTGGCCTTCTTTCAGCAGCTTCGAAATCTGAACCGGCTGATTGTTGCCGGGCCGCGACTCCCACCGGGGCTCGCCACGACCCTGATAACCCGATCCTCGACGCCCTCTCCTGCCACGCCGGGGCGCAAACCGTGGACGCTGGTGGGGCTCCCGCAAGGTATATGTTCCGTCCTTGGGCGCCCCGGGGTTCTCGGCTCCTGCGGACTGAACGGCCGGATCCTGCGTAACTTGGGTTTCCTGGCCGGACGTAGCGGGGGTTTCAGTGACACCCTCGGCGGCCTCAGCGGCCGGAGAAACGGATTCGGCCTCGATCTCTTCCTCGGGCTCTTCGGCGGTGGCGGGTGAGGCGTCCTCTGAGGCGCTCATCGCATCCGCCGTGCCACCCGGTTCAATTTCGTCTTCCGCTTCGACAGGCTGCAGTTTGGAGTCTATCGAAGGCCCGGAAGGCGCAAGCCCGAGTCTTTCTTCAACAGCCACTGGCGCTCCCCGATCTGCGCTTGGCTCGTCTGCGGAGCCTGCCGGTTCCGGGGCGGAAACTGCGCCCTGCTCCGGTTCCAAATCCGCGGGAGTTGCGAGATCCGCCGAAGAAGCGGAATCCGCCGGGCTGACCTGCCCTGATCCCTCCAGCGCTGGAGAGGCAGCGGCCAGTACCGAGCCCTCGCCAGGCGCCGCGGAGTCTTCGGAGAAAACCTCGGTTCCGGGCTCTTCGTCTGGAGCAACGACTGGCTCTGCCAATGCCGACTCCGCACTCACGGACTCTGCTGCGGCTATGTCGGCGATATTTCCGCCCTCTGTTTGTTCCAGAACCTCGCCCTCTTCAGCCTCAGGAGCAGCCCCCTTCGGCTCCGGCGCGACGTGGCCGTACTTCGCCAGGGATTCTCCCGGCAGAATCTCAAACGCCGGAGGCGCGGGGCCGTCCTGGCGCGGGACGAACCGGTGTTCCGCGTGGCGATGCTCGCCGAACTTCCGCCCTCGATGCCGCCAGCGGCGGCCGCGTGGCTCAAAGGGGGTGGGCTCATGAGCCTCACCCGAGGGTGCGCGTGAAGCAGGGGCAACTCCCGCCGAAGGAACTGCGGGAGTATCAGTTGCGGGTGATTCGGCGGGCTGAGCTTCAGCGATTTGGGCTGTCGCGGTCGGGGCGGCCGGGACTTGGGGCGGTGCCTCCTGGGTCTCCGACTCGGCGGAGGGCGTAGCGGCCGACGCTACCTGCGCCGACTGCGCGTCAAAGCTGATTGCCTTCGCTTCCGCCTCTTCGAGAACCTTGTCGTAATCTTCCTGGTCCTCAAAGAAATCCGAAACGTAGAGAAAAGCATCCCGGTCCAGCCCGATGTCCACGAATGCCGATTGCATCCCGGGAAGCACCCGGCTGACGCGCCCTTTATAGATTCCCCCTACCAGCCCCACATCGGTATCTCGCTCAAAATACACTTCCACCAACTGGTCGTCTTCCACAACGGCCAGCTTCGTCTCGCGTAGAGACGAAGAGATATACATCTCCTTTGGCATGAAAACTCCTTTTCAGGGTCGGCGGGGGATCCATCCGCTGGTTGTCGCGTTCTGTAGCGCCGTGGTAGCGCCGACCTTCAGGTCGGCAGTTGCTGTGCCTCGACCTGTCGGGGCGCCACTTCGTCAGCGATCTGCGGAGATCAACCCTCAGCTTCCCTGCCCCGGCCTTCGTATAGAGCTTTGAAGCTCCTCGGCGGAAAGACCGGGCTCAATCAATCTCAAGTGGCTCTGATGGCGCGCCTCGAAGCACGCAACACTGCGGACCCGCCTTTTCCGCAACCGACTGGCCTGAATGCAGCCAGCTTCAGAGTCAAACTCCAGCCCCCAGTACTCGTCATCCCCGCCGCAGCGGGGATCCGGATTCTTCACCCTTTCCAGCGACCCCCGTTTTTGCAGGGGCGACGATCACGCGAGCCTTTTGTGTGCTCGGCTGGGGCACTACCCGCGTCACACGGCTTACACCTAATTCACAAATCGCCTTGCCCGGATGTTCATAGCCACACCCAAGCCAAGGAATGTAAACAGTAGGGAAGATCCTCCCTGGCTCATCAGCGGCAACGGAATGCCCGTTACCGGGAAGAGCCCGATCATCATTCCCGTGTTGATGGCTACCTGGAAAAACAGCACCGACGCCAGCCCGACCAGCAGAAACGCTCCGGCACGGTCTGGCGCCATTTGCGCCCCGTCCAACAGGCGGAGCAACATCGCGAAATAAAGTAGCAGAACAATCAGCGTACCGACGAATCCCTGCTCCTCTGCAAAGGCGGCGAAAATAGCGTCTGCCTGCGAGACAGGGATGAATCCCAGATGACTTTGGGTGCCGTTTCCAATGCCTTTCCCCCGCAGACCACCTGAGCCAATCGCAATCTTGGTTTGGGTCACTTGGTAGCTTGTGCCTTGCATGTCTTGTGAAGGGTGAAAGAAGGTCATAAACCTATCGCGCTGATAGGGCCGGAGGAAATGCCATCCCACCGGCAGGCACAGAACCCCCAACAACAACACCACCGCAACCTGCCGCCATTGAATGCCCGCGAGCAGGATGCCCGCGCCGAGAATCGCGAAAAATGTCAACGCGGTGCCCAGGTCCGGTTCTAAGGCCACCAGGATTGCCGGCACTACCGCCACCAACCCCAGTTTGACCAAGTCGGCCCATGTAGCGGATTTGCCTTTCCGTTGGGCAAAATAAGCCGCTACACAGAGTATTATAATCAATTTGACTAACTCTGACACTTGGAAAGTGAGTCCGGCGAACCGCAGCCATCGCTTGGTCTTGGCAATCGCATGGCCGGCCACCAGCAACTCTCCCAGGACAAGCACGGATAAAATGTAGAGCCAGGGAGTTTGTTCCAAAAGGAAGTGGTAGTCGAGGTGGCTGATCACTAAGGCCAGGACAATACTAAGGAGCAACCAGTAGATCTGCTTCTTGTATTGGCCCTGAAGGACGGTGTGCTCTGTGGTGCTGTAAATCTCGATAACTCCGATGATAGCAATCGCAATAGCCAGTCCCAGCAGCAGCCAATCGACATCGCGAAACCGAAACTTCTTGGTCATATCTTATTCAAACGCCCCTCGGCAGAACAAAGTCACGCAGCCGTCGAAGGTGTGAAAAAATCGCGCTGTCATGCTGAACCCTTCGCTGTCACCCTGAGCGAAGCGAAGGGTCCGCAGTTTGCCCGCTCAGGGTAAACTTCGCGAAGCATCTGCATCTATCTCCTTAAAAACAAACAAAAGCAGATTGCTCGCTTCGCTCGGAATGACATAGTCTGTCGATTCTCTCATACCTTCTTCGGCTTCAGCGGGCCGCCGTGCCGGCCGCCGGGGCGGGAAGTTGCACCTCACCGGCTTTGCTCAGCATTCGCTCCTGAGTCTGTGCCGGCGCCACCAGGGGCTTCTGCCCGTTTTTCTTGTCGAAATACGCTTTAATCACCTCGCGCGCCACGGGCACCGCCACAGTCGAGTGCTCGCCACGCAGAACAAGGGCTGCCACCACGATCTCCGGTTTAGTGCTGGGAGAAAACCCCACGAACCAGGCGTTGTTCTTGTAGCTCGCATTCTGCGCAGATTTCATGAGGTCCACACTGACAACCTGGGCGGTGCCTGTCTTCCCGGCAATATCCACGCCGGGGCAGCGTGCGTCAATGCCGGTCCCTCCGTCTTCGTTAACGACTCCCCACATCCCGCTCGTTAGCGCCTCCAGGGTACTCTCGCCCAAGGGGAAGCTGCGCGCGGATTCGTCAGGAGGATCTACTCCCAGGGCTAACAACTGGTCTTTGAAGGCCAGATGCGGTCGACTGAAAACTCCGCTCGAGGCGACAGCGCCAATCATGCGGGCCAACTGCAAAGGTGTGACGACCACCGCTCCCTGACCGATGGCCACGGACATTGTTTCACCCGCCCACCATTTTCGCTTGAACGCCTTTTGCACCCATTCCGGGGATGGGATAAGTCCCGCCGCCTCGCCCGGCAAATCGATTCCAGTCCGAGCGCCGAGCCCCAAGCGCTTTGCGAAATAGTCGATCTTCTCTATTCCCAGAAGCTTTCCCAAGGTGTAAAAGTACACGTCGCAGGAAAGGACGATGGCGCGGTGAAGATTAACGCTTCCATGTCCTCTGTGCTTCTCGAAGACCCAATCATGGTAAGTATGCCCGTAGATATCAACCGCGCCTGAGCAATTCAACGTGAAGTCCGGCTCGATGGTCCCGGTTTCCAACGCGGCGGTAGCGGTTACAATCTTGAAGACCGAACCCGGCGCCAGTTGCGCCTGGATGGCCTTATTCATCATGGGCTTCATGGGATCGTCGGCGAGTTTCTCCCATTCCTCGCGGTCGATCCGCTTAGCGAATTCATTGGGGTCAAAGGAGGGGTGGCTGACCATGGCCAGCACCTCGCCGGTCCGCGGATCGAGCGCCACGACGGCGCCGGGCCTCTCACCCAAGGCGGCTTCCGCCACCATCTGCAAATCCAGGTCAATGGTCAGCCGCAGGTCGTTTCCCGGCGTGGCATTGATGGTCGTGAGCGAGCCCATTTCCTCGCCCCGGCTATTCACGATGACCCGTTTCAGACCATCCTGCCCCGAAAGGATCTGGTCGTATTCACGCTCGATTCCGAATTTACCGGCCACGTCGCCCGGGCGATAAGGAGAGCCCGCCTTGGCGATCATCTCCTCGGAGACTTCTCCCACGTACCCGAGAGTCGCCGCGGCTACTTCTTTCCGCGGGTAAAGCCGCTGCTGAACCTGGTTGAGAACTAACTCGGGATACTCGAGGCGATGCGACTCCACGAAGGTGATGTCATCCAGAGTCGCCGATTGCTTGAGCACGATGGGTTGAAAGCGAGGCAGGCGAGCGGTGTGCTCAATCAGGCGGTGCAGTTCGTCAGGGTCGAGATCCAGACCTCGCCTTATTCCTTCCAGGCGTTCAGGAGTGAGGGTAGACGCGTTCTCGCGCATCAGCAGCACACTGAAGGCGGGAAAGTTGTCCGCCAACACACGTCCCTCGCGGTCCAGAATTCTCCCGCGCGGCGCAATCTCCGGCAGGTTGCGCACCCGATTGCGTTCAGCTTGTTCAAGGAAGAAGCGATGCTGGCCGATTTGTATCCGCCAGTATCCGACCAGCAACCCCAGGAAGGTCAGAGCGATCGCGTATTGGAAGAAAGCGATCTTCCAGGTTGGAAGCCGCTCGTGCTCCGGAAATCGAACTTCCATTTACTTGAAACCGCCGGGGTTAACACACGGAGGCCGGCCGAACCTGCCTCGGAAATCCATCCTGGTGGCGCAACCCGCTGGCGCTGCCTCGTGCGCCCCGGCCAGTGCTTTCCCTAACAAACCAGCAAAGTAACACATTTGGGGGGTGTTATTCAAGGCAATTACTTGGGTAGGGAACAGGGAACAGGTGACACTGTTCCCTATTCCCTATTCCCTGTTCCCTAACTCATGCAAGTGCTCCGCCTTCCAGCGCATGGCAGCGTAGATGCGCACCCGGCCGCTCGGGTGGTCGTAGAAGATAATCTCTTCGAGGGTGCCGGGATCAAGCTTGCGATAGTCCGCGAGTTTCAAATCGACCTCGGCTTCCGCATCAGGCTCGCGGGCGGCATTCAGCCCGAAAATGTCCGCTTCGTATTCCTCGGTTCGCGAGTAGCTGTTGTCGATGGGTGTGAGCACGAAGAGGAATGCCAAGATCAGAAAGGCGAAAAGGGGCAGCGCGGCCAAGTCGCCGGCCGAGTGCGTTCGCCACTTGTCACCCCAGCGCTTTAGTGCCCACTCGGAACTTCTGCTCAGAAAGGCAAAAGCCAGAACGAGAATGACGCCGAAGAACATCAGACCCTTGTAAGCGTGGTGCATGACGTAGTGTCCCATTTCGTGGCCCATCACCGCCTCGATTTCGGCCAGGGAACACCGCTTCAGCAGGTTGTCGTTCAAAACGATACGCTCCGTGCTCAGAAATCCGGTCACAAAGGCGCTGATGCGCGTGGACTGCCGCGAGGCGTCCTGCACAAACACATCCTTGGCGGAGATGCCGTTTGCACGCGCCATGCTGAGAATAGGATCGCGGATCGCCGGGTCCTCAAGCCGCGTGTACTTGTTGAAGAGCGGAGCGACGTACACCGGTGCAATGAGGGCGAAGAAGGTCAGAAAGACAAGGCTGGTCGCCGCACTCCAGATCCACCAAGTCCGCGGCAGGCGGCGCACGATGCCGTAAAGCGCCATCAGCAGCAGCCCGCCGAAAACCACACCTACAGCCAGTCCCTTCAACTGATCGCCCAGCCAGGGACCAAAGGTCTGAGTCGCCAAGCCGTATTTATGCTCGCGAACGAATCCCTCGTAAACACCGAGAGGGAAGGTGAGCACCGAGATGACTACCAGGAACTCGGCCCAGTAGACGAAAGTGTGGATCGGCTGAAAGCGCGTGACGCGCTCCGCCCAGTCGCGCATGCGCGCCGACCAGCCGGTCGCCAGCAAGAGGATGAAGACAAATGAGGAAGCCAGAAAGTCCCATAGAATAAGCCAGTAGCCGCCCTCGAAGTAGGCGTCGGATTTGGCTTTCTTGTCCGGCGGCACTTTGGCCAAGTAAGCGTTGGTCGCGGCCACGGGGTCGAAGTGCTCAGTGGCCGTTACGGTAGAGGTTGCGCCAGTTGGCGTTGGCGGCTGTGACCCTTGGCCCTTTACGAAGGCCGCCGATGCCAGTACAGTAGCGACTGCGAGAAACGCCAGAAATACGACTCTGCGATGCACAGATTCCCCCTTGGTTTACTCGTCATTCGGGCGGAGGCGGAACTCCGGCTGGTAGGAGCGGTTCGCGAACCGCCCCCAAGTTTCTACGGGCGGATTTCCGCTTTTGCGGAGATGACGAAGCGGTCGAAATGGCCTTTCTGAATAGAAGCTCTGCGTGGCCGATGAGATTACCAAAGTGTCTTGAGCAGAGGGCTTTGGCGAATTCGTTCGTCGCGGGTTATCAACGTCATCCCTTCCGCTCGCGCCGTGGCTGCGATGAGGCGATCGACGGGATCATGGGGAAAGTCGTCAGGGAATTGAGCAGCCAACGCCGCAATTTCGAAGGTTATTGGTTTGACGGACGCCCCGGCTTCCTCTACGATCCAGCGTACCGCTGCGTCGATAGTCCCCGGGGCCCGAAGACGGCCGCGCGAAAACAGAAAAGCAAGTTCCCAGAGACTGATTGCTGCGATGGCGACACCATCATGGGTCCGTGCACGCCGGATCGCGGCAGCAGCCCTGGATGAGAGTTGGCTTGGCTTCGCCGTTACCCAGGTTGCGACGTGTGTATCGATAAGGATCAACGATGGGCCCCCCATTCTTCGGGCGCTACGACAGGAGACTCGATGTCCCCGACAATCTCGACCACGCCTTCGAGAGAGCCAAAGATACCGTCGCCACGCCTTTCGACCGGAACCAGCTTAGCCACTGGCCGCCCGCGCTTCGTGATGACGACGGGTTCTCGAGTAGCCCGAACCTGATCCATAACTTTTAAGCAGCGTGTCTTGAACTCGCCAGCGCCCATTGTCTTCATGTCCGCCTCCTCATGGTCATGGTCGCGGTATTGTGACCATTCTAGCACACGCACCCGGCCGCGTGAATCAAGCGTTTCGTTGCTGCGAAACAATCGTTGAAGCATTACGGTCAACTGCGGAGATCCTTCGCCTCGCTCAGGATGACAGCGAACAGGATCAAGATGACAGGTTCTAATTATCTGACACGTTTGTCAGCAGCCGTCGGCTTGGTGGTACGTCTCCCAGCTCTTGCAATTCCCTACCGCCGCCGCGGTAGTTGACTCTTCTAGGCGAGCATGAGACGCTCGCCTTTCGGCTCGGGGACAGGGTCGCCGAATTCTCGGGCAGTATCAATCCACAACCGAATGGCTTCATTGGCGTTCGCAAGGGCCGCCTGCTGAGTGCTTCCATGGGCCATGCATCCAGGCAGTTCCGGGACCTCAGCAATGTAGGTTTGGTCTTCGGTACTCCAGTAGATTATGACTTCATATTTGAACATAGCTACTCCTCGCCACGCCCAAGCCCGTAACGCAAAATGACCTGCCTCACCTGACGTACCTGGTACACCTTGGCCGCGCTTCCCTCACGCTGCAGATTGATCAGTTCTCTCACGCCGGAACGCCTGAAAACGTGGTGGCTACCGCGAATCCGTTCTTCGAACCCCAACCATTCGAGCAATCGCCTCAACTCGTCGAAGTCGATATTCGCATCGGACCTCGCTTGGAGGATGCGAAGCCGGAGTTCGTCGAATCTGCCCACAGGCACCAATCTATCATAAGTCGCGCTCTGGAGCCCGGCCCATTTCA